>DAOQAT010000061.1:0-18367 GCA_035354195.1 Bacteroidales bacterium
AACTGCGATCAGACTAAACTTATTGTCGGTGGTACCCGCCTTGACCCTCTTAACATGTCAAATAGCCATGGCGTTATTTTCGATATCAATACCAATAATGGCAGCGTAATGTCTTTGGTTAATGTTGCAAAATCCAGAACCTATACAATGATAGGCCTTCCTGTAACAGAACCTAACGAAGTAAGGGCGTTGTCTTCTTCACGGGATGCAAAATATTATTTCCTTACACTGGATTCTGTTGGCGCTATTAACCAGAATATGACTTTGTGTTCAACCAATGGCCCCGTTTTTAAGCATATTACAGATTACAACTTCTCATACAAATGCGAGAATTACCGTCCTAACAACGGTAACGCCGGGATTCGTTCCATCAGGGCCAATAACAATTTTGTGTATACCCAGAATGGGAGTACCATTCAAAAACGTTCATTGAACGACGGATCCGTCATTACCTCAGCCACTATTCCCGGAGGAATTTCCACGAGTGTGTCCATGACCAGTTTTTTTCAACCCGGTAATTCGGGAATTGCCGTTGATGACTGCGGTAACGTTTATGTAGGCTCCGGTGACAGGGTTATTAAATACGACGCCAACCTTACACTTTTGTCGCAGACCAACCTCCCGTTTGCAGTGTTCGATGTGGTTGTCGCTCCGGGTGGTAATGTGGTTGTTTGCGGTGCGACCGGAAATTCTTCGAGCACCAACCGGACCGGTTATCTGCAATCCATTAATATGTCGGCATGTGCTCCTTTTGCCCTGATCTGCTGCAACACTACTATTTGTCCGGCCGGCCCCTTCTGCCCTACCGACCCGGCATTCCAACTCATTTGTGAAACACCGGGAGGTACCTGGAGCGGTCCGGGTGTGAACCCGTCGACCGGTGTTTTCAATCCTGCTACCGCCGGGCCCGGAACTCATACGATTACGTATACGCTTCCCTGTGGTTCCAGTTCCATAACTATCACCGTTAATGCATGTGTCCCGCTCACTGTTTGTCAGGAGTTAAATGGCACGATGACCGTCTCAGGCGGTACAGGGCCTTACAACTGGCAGCAATATACCTCAGGTTCCACGTTCCCGATAACGAACCAGGCAGAATGCCAGTCCTGTGGTTATACCTGGAACGCGCTTATGGGCATGTGCCTGAACGGCATGATGCCGGTAACGGATTGTACGATGCCAGCCGGATGGTCAACTTTTTCAACCGGTACTACAGCAACACCTCCCGGGACCTGGCCCATAAGAGTTATTGACGCAAACGGTGATTCAGCCATCATTACAAGCCTGGCTTCCTTACCTGCTTGCAGCGCGTGCCCAACACTTACGGTCACATCTTCAAACATAGTAAATGTTTGCGGCAGCGCCACCAACGGAAGCTTCTCAGTTTCTACCAGCGGCGGTACCGGGCCTTATGATTATACCTTATTACTCGGAAGTAACACTGTTGCAACCTTCACCGATGTAGCCGGTGCACAGAACTTCACAGGCCTGGGTGCAGCAACATATACGGTAAATGTGCTCGACGCCAACAATTGCCCCGGAACCATAACCGTAACTATCATTTCTGTTGCTAACCTCACACCTGTGATCTCCGGCCCCACCACTATCTGCGCAGGCAGTTCAGCAATACTGGATGCCGGGAGCGGGTACATTTCATATTTATGGTCAACAAACGCGACAACGCAAACGATTTCAGTGGCTGCAAGCGGCACCTATTCTGTGACTGTTTCTAACGGAAGTTGTTCGGGAAGCGCTTCCATTACCGTCACTCAGGCAAGCAGTATTACGCCTTCCATTACAGGGCAAACCACCATCTGCCCAGGTGCTACCACGGTTCTGGATGCCGGAGCAGGATATGCTTCTTACCTTTGGTCAAACGGTGGATCATCACAAACCATTACGGTAACTGCCGGAGGGGTCTATTCCGTTACGGTTTCCGATGCCAATAATTGCACAGGAACTACTTCTGCAACCGTAACTGTACTATCAACGCCACCGGTAACTGCCAGTGCAAACCCCCAAACCATATGCCCGGGCAACCCTGTAACGCTCACCGCAACGGGAGGTCAGAGTTACTTATGGAATACTACGCCGCCAAGCTATGATTCTGTTTTTGTGGTTCATCCGACAACAACCACGACCTATGTGGTAACAGCCACTTACAACGGCTGTTCGGCTACAGCCTCCGTAACGGTGACTATCGATGCTTCTCTCAGCGTATCAGCCACCTCCACCGATGCGGGCTGTGCCCACAACGACGGAACTGCAACAGCCGATGTTACCGGCCCCGGATATACCTTTGTCTGGAACACGGTTCCTCCACAATATACGCAAACCGCAACAGGCCTTGCCGCCGGCACTTATACTGTAACTGTCGGGTATAATGGGTGTTCGGGGGAAGCAACGGTTACGGTATTCAAAGAATCAGGGCCGGAAGCCGCCTTTTATACACTACCTGAAACCATTTTTCTGGACGAAGGGCCGGTATTGTTCTTTGACGAGTCAATAGGAAATATCACAGACTGGGACTGGACCTTTGGTGACAGCACCACAGCAACCGGAAATCCGACCAACCATCAATATGCTGATACGGGTACCTACCTGATAACATTAATTGTTACAGATGCTGATGGGTGCGTTGATACGGCTCAGGGAAATATTTATGTGAATCCGCTCTTTACAGTCTGGATTCCCAACACCTTTACTCCCAACGACGATGCCCGGAATGAGTTTTTCAAGCCTATTGGTGTAGGCTGGGATACAAAAAATTATTTCATGGCTATTTATGACCGGTGGGGCCGCGAATTATTTTACACCAAAGACGTCAACGAAGGCTGGGATGGAACTTACTGTAATAAGTATGATTATTCAAAAGGGGTGCAGGGTGTTTACGTCTATCTCATCCAGGTCAGTGACCTGAAAGGAAAAAAATACCATTATAAAGGGATCATTACGCTGATCCAGTAAGTGTGTTGCTTCAATCGAAAAGGTTGTTGCGACCTTATCAAAATACGATGGAAATAAATTTGATCAGGGACTTTTGAATTACCTAACATAATCAGTGTAACAACCTCAGAACCGTAAATTTTGAATGGCTGATTCCGGTAAAATCCAATGTAAAAGTATACATACCCGCGGGCAGGTTCTTTGACGAAAACACCACGGAATGTTTGCCGCTATCCTGAGTTTCATTCACCAGTTCTGTGACCATTTCTCCAATAGCATTATAGACTTTCAGTTTTACTGTTCCATTTTCCGGCAGGTTGTATGTTATCATGGATTCCTCTTTGAATGGGTTCGGATAACCGGTTAACTCAAATTCAGCATCATTATAATTTCCAGATATAAAGATTTTGGGCATTAGCAAATGTGCAGCTGTGTTTTCTTCCCCAAACTGATTCGCAATAACACCTGTACCGGATAATTTAAATGCAACCTCTCCATGAGGCAGTTTATTTAACGCCCGGAAGCCAAGAACGATGACTTCATCATTTGCGGCTATATCAAAATGATTTGTTGTCGCATACACTATTCTGATCACGCCTTCTTCATCAGTGACAAGCAGGTCGTTGTTTTCAGCCATTACCTCCTCCAAAGCCGGGTTTATCTTTACGCCAAAGTTTTTATTGGTGGCCTTTGGCAAATAAGCATTGGTAAGTTTATATCCCTCAGGATAATGCAACTCTAATCCCAACGCAGAAAACTCATTCATCTTTGAATTGATCCGCAAATGGATTTCAAAATAAGCAGGATCTGTTATGGAAACATATTCTTCTGAAGTAGCAATAATATCTGTAATATCTCCCGGTAGTGTTTTTGCCCCCGACCACGTTGTCAGCGAATCACGGTACTTTGTGCTGGATGCATTATAGTCGCCGTTGCAGATGGTTTCCAGGTTTATGTTTACATCCGAACCTGCAACCGTAACAAGTGTGTTCAATTCATCCCAGTTCCCGTGTGGGAAGTTTTTGCTGACATTGTATGGTGACCCAATCTTGGATTTTAATCTGGCGACATCGACGGCATTGATAATACTGTTATTATCAACATCGGCCGCTTTTTTGTATTTTGCAGCGAAACATCGTGACGGATCGGCAAGGGTATCGCTTGCTATAAAATACAGAAGTATGGCCACATCAGCGGCATTTACATCGTTACACCATTGCATGGTATCTGCTGCATATTTAACATAAGACAGCAAATATTCCCCATTCATGATATTGCTAAACTGATACTGCCCCAAGGCATCACTTGTATCTCTTGCCACTTCTGTTCCTGCCGGATAATTTTTCAAGATAACGATTACATTATCAATGCTGTAATTCACTGAATTATAGGTTGGCAGATTTGGAGCAGGAATCCCGGCATATGCCCTGGCTGCGTAACGTGTTTTTCCGCTTATGGTATGCCCGGGATCTCCCGGGGTGATGGTAACAGCATCGGTACTAATGCAACCATTGTTGTCAATAGTTAATGTATATATTGTTGTTACAGCCGGTGATGCTAATGGTTGGGCAATATCAGGATTATTCAAGCCTGTTGCCGGTGACCAGGTAATCATGCCGGGACCGTTGGCAGGATCGCCTATCAGAACGGGTGTACTCAGAAACGTGGCATCAATGCCGGCTTCAGCAACAGGAATCTGGTTTACCGTCACATCCATGATGGTATTGGTTGCACAAAGCCCGGCAGTTGGTGTAAAAGTGTACGTGGTTGTCCCTGCCACAGAAGTGCTGATAACATCGGGGCTCCATGTTCCTGTTATCCCGTTCAGTGATGTTAATGACAAAATTTCAGGCGTATCACCAATGCAATAAGGACCCTGTTGCGAAAACGCCGGGGTTGCCGGTGTTGTAACCGTCACTGTTGTATTTGCCGTTGATGAACAACCATAAACATTTGACGCGGTGACATGATACTGTGTAGATGTAGCAGGAGTCACACCGGCCGGATTTTGTTCAGCAGATGAAAAACCGCCAGGTATGGACGTCCAGGAAAAAGCCGGAGCATCAGGCACATCGGCAGAAAGTGAAATATTGTCAACCGCGGGTACTGCACGTGGGTTGGTGTTATCACAAATATAAGTAATGACAAGCCTTAATGTTGATCCGGCAAGTGCATCCGACAGGTTGATCGTTTGTAAAGTATATGAACTGATTGCTGCAGAATTCGAATATACTTCATTGTACCCGGTTCCCGGAGTGGTGCCTGCAACAGGTGTATAGGAAGGAGTTGTTAAATATACCTTTAGATAGTCCGTTGTTGGATCTGTCAGCGGCATTTTACAATAGAAATTCAGGATTATATTTGATGACCCTGCAGGTATGGATATATCTCGGTAAAAATGATTTGCACTGATGTTACTGGTGCCTGTATAATTGCTGGCAGTTCCAATATACGCGGCATAGGTCCCGCTCTGAATTCCAGCGGCGGTCCCGACCACCCAGGTGTTGAACGACCCGTTCACCGGGGTCCAGCCATTAAGAGGGAATGTATTTCCGTTTTCAAAACCGCCAACACCGGAGGGAGAGATCAATGAAGTGTTCGTGTAAATGCCGGAATTTGCAGAAGAGAACAGGTTAACGGATTCGCCGGAACAAACATCGTTAACAGAAGCAGAGGCAGTGACCGCGCTGGGCGACGGATTCACGACAATACTCATGGTGGTGCCGGTAGCACACTGTCCGGAATTCGGGGTGAATGTATAAACAGAGGTACCCGCTGCTGAAGTATTTATTACATCCGGGCTCCATGTCCCGGTAATGCCGTTGTTTGAGATGGACGGTATCATCCCTGGGACGGCTCCAGAGCAATAGGGCCCGGCTTGTGTGAACGTCGGATCCATACTTGTATTCACTGTCATCATAATAGCACCGGATGTTGCAGGAGAACCTGTGGCACATGTCAGGCTGCTGGTGATTGTACAGGTAATGACATCACCAGTGACCAGGGTGGACGTCGTATAGGTTGCATTCGTTTCACCGGGAATATTCGCACCATTTTTTTTCCATTGATAGGTGGGAATTCCTCCGTTTACAGGGGTTGCAGAGAATGTAACACTGGTGCCGGAACAAACGTTAGAACCCGGATCAGCAGCAATACTTACGCTCACCTCAAGCGGTGGCCCGACAACCATGGTTACCGCATTTGAAGTAGCAGGGC
The DNA here is from genome assembly GCA_035354195.1 of Bacteroidales bacterium. Taxonomy (GTDB): domain Bacteria; phylum Bacteroidota; class Bacteroidia; order Bacteroidales; family CAIWKO01; genus CAIWKO01. Next base: position 6,163 of record DAOQAT010000061.1, read on the forward strand.
TTCCTGTCAGGCATGGAGCGGCATTTGAAGTCATCAGGCAGGTGATGACATCGCCGTTATTGAGCGTTGCAGAAGTGTATGATATTCCGGTTTCTCCTGTGATAGTTGACCCGTTTTTTTGCCATTGGTATGTCGGAGCTGTCCCTCCATTGGCTGGTGTCGCCGTGAATGTCACGCTGGTCCCGGTACAAATAGATCCTGCCGGAACAGCAGCAATGCTGACACTTGCCGGAAGGATCGGGTTAACGGTAATCGGGTAACCGGTTGAAAAAACTCCGTCTCCACAGGCATTGGTGCCGGCAACAGCAAGTGTTCCACTGGTGGCACCTGAAGTAAAATCAATAGTGATGCTATTTGAAGATCCGTTAATAGTAGCACCCGTTCCGGAATATGTCCATGTATAATTATTGGCATTTGTGATCGCAGCAACTGAATAGGCCACGGCGCTTTGGTTCTGACAAACCTCCGGAGATCCGGAAATCATCCCGGCTGCATCAGGTAAGGGGGTTACTGTTATCGGAAAGTCCGATGAGACAGTTCCATAACCACAGGCATTGCTTCCCTTTACGGTAAGTGTTCCACTGGTGGCTCCAACATCAAAGGTAATGGTGATGTTTTCTGAAGATCCGCTGATAGTGGCCCCTGATCCGTTATATGTCCAGGAATAGAAAGTAGCATTGGCAATAGCTCCAACGGAATATGCCACACCGCTCTGGCCCTGGCACACAGTTGCCGATCCTGAAATCGAGCCAGCTGCATCAGGATGAGGATTTACAGTGATGTTATAATTGGCAGAGATTGTTCCTTCGCCGCATGAATTTACCCCTTTAACAGTAAGAACACCACTGGTGGCGCCGGCCGAAAAGTCAATAGTAATGCTGTTTGTGGATCCACTTATGGTGGCTCCCGTACCTGAATAATTCCAGATGTAACCTGAAGCATTGGCAATGGCTCCCACAGAATAGGCAACATTGTACTGGCTCTGACAAACGGTAGCTGTACCCGAAATAAGTCCGGCAGCTCCCGGATAGGGATTCACTGTCATGGTAACGATGTTTGATGTGGCCGGATTCCCTGACGTACATATGGCATTTGAGGTCAGTATGCAGGTAATGACATCTCCATTGACAAGAGCGTTTGTGGTGTATGTTGCGTTGGTTTCACCAGTCAGTACCGTTCCATTTTTCTTCCACTGATATGCAGGTGCAGAGCCACCGTTTGCAGGTGTTGCAGTAAATGTGACGTTTGTCCCTGAACATATGGTTGTTGCAGAAGCATCGATATTTATGCTAACAGGTAAAACCGGATTTACCGTCATTGCTATCGTGTTCGATGTGGCCGGTGATCCTGTCGCGCAAGAGAGGCTGCTGGTCAGAACACAAGAAATGGCATCGCCGTCAGCCGGAGAACTATTGGTATACGTCGGACTGTTGGACCCTATAGTTGTGCCGTTGAGATACCATTGGTAAACAGGTGATGCTCCGCCGTTGACCGGTGTTGCAGTATACGTTACACTTGTTCCATTGCAAATGGTGGAGCCTGGGGTTGCAGCAATGCTCACACTCACAGAAAGTGGCGGCCCGACAAGCATGGTGATGGTATTGGAGGTTGCGGGGCTCCCGGTCAGACAGGGCGTTGCATTTGAGGTCAGTATGCAAATAATCTGATCATTGTTGCTTAACCCTGCGTCAACATAAGTTGGGCTATTGGAGCCGACAATAGCTCCGTTTTTCTTCCATTGATAAGTTGGCGAAGAACCACCGTTAACAGGGGTTGCAGTAAAGGTAACACTTGTTCCTGTGCAGATAGATCCTGCAGGCACAGCAGCAATGCTGACACTGGCCGGAAGCATAGGGTTCACCGTCATTGTAATTGAATTCGATGTCGCAGGGCTACCCGAAGGACAAGGGACATTTGAAGTAAGGACACAAGTAATTATATCGCCATTAACCAAAGCGGAGGTAACATACGTTGAATTTGTTTCGCCAGAAAGAACAGACCCGTTTTTCTTCCATTGGTAGGCAGGGCTTGTTCCGCCATTTACAGGAGTTGCGGTAAATGTTACCGATGCACCCGTGCAGACTGAAGTTCCGGGATTAGCCTCAATATTCACACTGACAGGAAGAATGGGGTTCACCGTCATTGTTATGGTGTTGGATGTCGCAGGCGAACCTGTGGCGCAGGTAAGGCTGCTGGTCATCACACAGGTTACGTTATTGCCGTTGGCTAAGGTGGAAGTGGCATATGTTGCGCTGTTTGACCCGACATCGATGCCGTTTACTTTCCATTGATATGTGGGAATTCCTCCATTGGTAGGTGTTGCCGTGAACGTAATACCGGTTCCTGAACAGATGGTTGTTGCAGAAGCGGCAATGCTGACACTCACTGTTAGCGGCGGCCCGACGACCATGGTAATCTGATTGGAAGTCGCAGGGTTCCCTGTTACACAAGGAAGGCTGGACGTAAGCTGACAGGTCACAATGGCTCCGTTTGTTAATGTTGAGGTGGTGTATGTGGCGCTATTTGATCCGACAATGGAACCATTTACTTTCCATTGGTAGGTTGGCGTTGAACCACCGTTAGTTGGTGTCGCTGTGAAAGTAACACTTGTGCCGACACAGATGGATCCGGCTGGTGAAGCATCAATGCTGACACTGACCGGCAGTGAAGTACTTATGATTACCGTTGCAGAGCCATTCATGACCGTTGTGCAGTTTGAACCTCTGCTGGCAACGACCGTGTAAACACCTTCTGCAGTCTGATTGCCAAAGTTGATCGCTGATCCGGTTCCGGCAACCGGTGATCCGGTATTTACGTCATCGATCTGCAATTGATAAGTGACTCCGGTTTCTGAACCGCTTAACCCGACAACAACGCCGGAACCACCGCTGCAGTACGACCCGCCCCCAGTAACGTCAAAGACTGCAGGCGGAGACGTGTTGACTGAAACTTTAAAATTATCAAAGATCTCATCATTTGTAGAATTTGCAGTTGCGCCATGTGACCATACAAATCCAAAGGCGGGCAGAGCTGTTCCGGTATATGTTGCATCTGAAGTTGTTGACCCGATCTGAGTCGATATTCCGTTGGAGGGATCCGCCCAGGCGCTTGTTCCGTCATCCCTTATAAAGAGGGACCAGTTGTTTCCGGATGGATTGTAAGTAACTTTTATACTGGCATAGTTGGTTATATTAACCAGGTCATTTGCACCTGAAGAAATAATATTAGTGGAAGTTCCGACCCCTGCTGAATATTTTACCAGCCTGATGGGGTCCGGGGTGACGGAATTTCCGTACACCAATGCGTAGCCTGTTCCGCTTGTCAGGGTTGAATTTGAGCCGGCAAGCACAATAGTCGATCCATAGGATCCGGATACAATACCAGCCGGATTGGTTGTTCTGTCGTATTTGAAATTAAAGGTCCAGGTAACAACACCGGAATTGTTTGATAATGTTGTGTTATAAGGGCTTGCAAAGGATGCTGCGTTTCCGGAAACAAATGAAATTCCACTGGTAGTCCCGTTCGCAATTTTGAGATAGGAACTTGAAACAATTGAAGCTGTTGAACTGCCGACCATGGTGCTGGTATAGGTCATTGTTGGCGTTCCACCCGGGCTGAGTGTTGTCCTGTTGAAATCATCAAAAAACACTGTTGACGCACAGCCACTTTCTGCCGTAGTCATACATGTGGTGCTTTGAATGGTCCCCGAGGTCAGGTAATTAATATTTGCACCCGTATTTGAATAACTGAAAATTTTAAAATAATATGCGGTATTGGACGATAGCCCGGTAAATGCAGCGGATTGCACGCCCGGAAGCACATTTATTGCATTGGGCCCGTCCGAGACAGGTGTGCCATCAACAGGATTGGTGATCGCTGCAAAGCTGACCGAACTCATTTTGATCAGGTACCCGGTTGGAATGACGGCCCCCGTCGCATCGGTCCATGCCAGCGGAATGGAAACCGCTGTTGTTGACCCGCAGGTAAAATTTGTCGGATGGTTGCTAGGTTCTCCCTGCGGGATGTTGTAACTGAAAACATCTGATGTGGTTGAATTCGATTGGTTATCGGTTGCAACAATTTTATAATAAATGGTGGTTCCAACAGGTTGCGCAGGAATCGTCGAAACAGTGGTATAGGTCGGTGGAGTCCCTACAGCCATTGTTATTGAATTGGTGAGTGTTGTTGGTGAGGTTCCCCAGTAGAGGATGGCCCCAGAAACAGAACCATCATCGGTAATGCTTGCTGAAACATTCACCGGAGTAACAGAAGTTGGAATCGCCGGCGAGGTGGCAACATTTGTAATGACAGGAGCAGAGGCACAGGAGGTTCCCCACACAAGACAGACATATTCAGGATGGTCAATATACGGATTCCGGTTACCCTGGCCCGATTGGTAATAAATTGCATTGTTCCGGTCAATTTCTTTTGTGCTCACGGGATCGAGAGCGTTCCACTCAAGCAACAAATTGATGACCCATGGTTGCCAATTGTTGGTTGCGTTGTTGTATATGGCGGGCCAAATGGTGGCGGAACCTGAAGAGGGTGTCCATGAAGGCATATCAGCCATGTACCGGGTAGCCATGTAAAACCATTCACGCGCAAAATCACCTTTGAAAGAGTCAATAGGTTCAAAAACTTTTGCTGTGTAACCTGGATAGGTACAATTTCCAACCTTGCTACCATTGGTCGAAGTGAACGTAGGTGTTGTCGTTTCACCCAGCGGATAATTGCTTTTAATATTATTGACATACTGGTCACAAGGGTTTAGATGGTGCAGATCCGAATATTGGTAAGCAGAGGTAACACCGCCCCAATATGAATTCGCCACGCAGTGTTCGCGCGAGTAGCAATCGCCTTCAGCTCCCGATGTACCGCACTGGCCATCGAAGAGAATGTAATAATAGGCGGGCGTTCCACCTGGTATATCTGAATACATATCCCAGATAGTATCGCTTCCGGCATGCAGCACATCCGTGTATGCATAAGCATTCCATACACCGGGAGTATATGAAAGTTTCACATGACCGTTGGTTATGATGGTACCAAGCGCTGATCTGAGATTATCACCTGTTAATCCGGTAGCTGCGTTATAATACCCTGCCGGAATTTGTGCAGAAAGGTTTATCAGCCATAACAGGAATATAAGAAACAGGGTGATTCGCTTTGGAAATACCAAAGAATGCTTCAGGATGTTTTTTTTGCTTTTTGAGTCAGGGATTTCCTTTTCAGAAGTGAGGTGGCCCTGTTGGTTTGACGTCTGCATACTCATAGGCTGAAAAATATCATAATTTTTAAACTAAATATCATGTTACTTTTAAGCCGGTTTCAGTAGTGAGTGTTGCAGGAATTAACACCTCACTCATCAAGGGTGCTCAGCCAAAACAATACGAACGAGTATTATTCTATGACAAACATACGAAAATTTTAAGATATAAGCAAATTTTTTTGTTTTTTTAACTTTTTACAATTTATTGAGTTAATAAAAATTTCTTTTCTTAATTTTTTGTCTATATTTATACTCAAAAAATATACGGATTATGAAAAAAATAATACTCTTAATTTGTTTTATCCTGGTATCATTATCAGTATTTTCACAGACATATACCGGAAAAGAAGCCCGGTCAGTTCTTCCGGGTGCAGCGATGGTTGTGAAAGACCAACAGTTTAGCATACCTACCTTTTTTACATTTTCAGAAGGTTCGGAAATCAGTTTTAGTGAATGGGAAACCTGGTTCAAAAACCATTTCAAAATCAGTCCGGATTTTGGGCTACAGCTTTTGCGCACCGAAAACGATAAGCTCGGGTTTACCCATTACCGTTATCAGCAGACATACAAAGGTTTTCCAATTTATTCAAATATTTTTATCATTCATGCAAAAAACGATCTTGTTGTCAGCATGAACGGGCAGTTGTTCGACAATATGAATGTGCCTGTCTCCATTACGCTTTCTGAACAGGAAGCCCTGGAAAAATCATTATCGTATGTAAATGCAGCCTCCTATATGTGGCAGGATGTGTCGGAAGAAAACCTTTACAAATACACGTTAAATGATGAAAATGCCACGTATTATCCCAAAGGAGAACTTATGCTCATCCCTGCGGATAAAAATTTCAGAGGATCCAACTTCCGTCTTGCCTACCGTTTTGATATTTATGCACAAATGCCCCTAAGCCGGCAATGGATTTTTGTTGATGCTGCCACAGGCCAGGTCATTCTAGCCTTGCAAAGAATTCAAACTGAAAAACAGGAAACTCAAAGCAACGCTACCGGTTCGGCCGACACAAAGTACAGCGGTACAAGAACAATCACCACCGATTATACAGGTTCTACCTACCGGTTACGGGAAACAGGAAGGGGCCTGGGTATTGAAACATACGATATGAATGTTGGCACCAGTTATACTTCTGCAGTGGACTTCACAGATGCCGACAACAACTGGACGGGAACTAACTCATATCAGGACGAAGTTGCGCGTGATGCGCACTGGGGTACAGAAATGACCTATGATTATTTTTACATCAAACACGGAAGGAACAGCATTGATAATGCAGGTTTCAAGCTGTTGAGCTATGTGCATGCCAGCCTGGAAGGCATGGGGTATCCCGATAATATAAATGCTTTCTGGGATGGTTCGCGCATGACTTATGGTGATGGAGGCAGCGGTTATACCCCATTGACCACCCTTGATATATGCGGCCATGAGATCTCTCACGGTCTTACGGAAAATACCGCCAACCTCACTTATCAGGATGAATCCGGCGCTTTGAATGAAGGGTTCAGTGATATTTTTGGCTCCAGCATAGAATTCTATGCCAAACCACCCCTCAGTTCCGGTAACTGGACCATAGGCGAACAAATCGGCAGCGCTTTTCGCAGCATGTCAAACCCGAATTTATATGATCAGCCTGATACTTATGACGGAACGAATTGGTACACCGGCACCTCAGACAACGGCGGTGTGCATACCAACTCCGGGGTACTGAATTATTGGTACTACCTGTTGTGCCAGGGTGGTTCTGGTACCAACGATATTGGAAATGCTTTCAATGTTACCGGCATCACCATGGCAAAAGCCGAGCTCATTGCCTTCAGGACATTGACAGTTTATTTAACTGCCTCCTCTACTTACGCTGATGCAAGAACAGCTTCGATACAGGCTGCCGCTGATCTCTATGGCGGTTGTTCACAGGAAGCACAATCCACCACAAATGCCTGGTATGCTGTTGGCGTTGGAGCGGCTTATTCAGCCTCCGCCACAGAAGCAGATTTTTCTGCCTGTCCCCGTACGCAATGCACAGCGGCACCTTTTACCGCACAATTTACCAACATGAGTACCAATGGCAATACCTACAAATGGTATTTCGGCGATGGCAGTACAAGCACCGTTGCCAGCCCCTCCCACGCCTATTCAAGCAACGGCATCTATGATGTAAAACTGGTAGCTTATGGCGGAACCTGCGGCAGCGATTCTATTACAAAATCTGGTTACATAACTGTTGGCCCTTCCTATCCATGCCCGGTTTCCATGCCGTCGAGCGGAACAGGCACCACACAAACAAGCTGTAGCGGCTCATTATTCGACAGCGGCCTTTGCGGCGACTATGCCAATAACACGGCCGGTACGATCACGATTTCTCCTACCAGCGCTACATCCGTCACCCTGACATTCAACTCTTTCAGTTTTGAATCCGGTTATGATTATCTGTATATTTACAACGGGCCATCCACCGCATCGCCTCAGGTGGCGGGTTCACCATTTTCAGGCACCACACTGGCCGGGCCAATAACTTCCACCGGCAGTTCCATCACATTACGGCAGACAAGCGACGCAGGCGTGGTGGCATCAGGATTTTCACTCGACTGGACGTGTACAGGAATAGAAGTGCCACCAGTGGTAAATTTTGTTGCCGGGACTACGACAAGTTGTACCGGTACCATCAATTTTACCGATCAGTCATCAAACTCCCCCACTTCCTGGTTATGGAAATTCGGCGATGGACAGACGTCAACCCTGCAAAATCCGGTACACACATACAATGCCAATGGCACCTACACCGTCAGGCTGCGAGCCACCAACGCATATGGCACGGATTCGCTGATACGTACAAGTTACATCACGATCAACATGCCAGCCGGCCCATCAGTAACGGGCGCTACCGTCTGCAACCCTTCCACGGCCACACTGACAGCCTCAGGTAGCGGCATACTAAAATGGTACAGTTCACTTACCAGCAACACGGTGCTGCTAACCGGCAACACATATACCACACCTTTACTCACATCAACCACCGATTATTATGTAAAAGACAGTGTTTCCGGGGCCATAACGCATGGTGCAAAGACCGATTCTGTCGGCGGCGGAAGCATGTTTACCAGCGCTTATGTTCACTATGAAATTTTTGACTGTTATATTCCGCTCGTTTTACAAACCGTAAAAATATATGCCAATGCGGCGCAGACCGGGAAGGTGATAACGCTCCAAAATTCCTCTGGGACAACCATCACAACGGCCACAGTTAACCTTGTTGCAGGAATCAATACGGTAACCTTGAATTTTGACCTGCCTGTGGCCACCGGGTTAAGACTGGTTGGACCGGCATCACCAGGATGGTACAGAAACACGTCCGGGTTGACTTACCCGATTACCACAGCCGGAAAATTTTCGATCACCGGGAGCAGCGCTGACCCCACAGTGCGGTATTATTATTTTTATGATTGGGTAGTGAAAGAAGCGGATTGTGTAAGCCCGAGAGTGGTGGTTACCGCCACCGTAAATAATTGCACCGGTATCGAAAGCATCAATAATGATCCGGGAATTTCCGTCTCGCCGAATCCGACAGACACCTATATCAATATTGATTTTGCCGGACATTCCGGTGAGCAGGGTGTCATTGAAATATATGGCTTGCAGGGGCAGAAACTTTATAGCGAAAAGATATCGTCCCTGACGGAAATGCAACGGAAAACCATTGATCTTTCCGGTTTTGCTTCGGGTGTTTACTTCGTTCGTGTTTTTGCCGGCGGAACTGCCACGGTAAATAAAATTCAGATCTATTAGTTGTATTGCCAAATAAAAAAGCCTGCGAAAGGCAGGCTTATTTGTGGTCCCACCTGGACCACTTTTTTAGGTTATTTATCTTCTCTTAAAGTTTCTAAAAGTTTTTTAATTATCTAATTTACAATTATTAAATAATGTATTTACATGAACTTATATTGTTAACAAAGCACATTTATTTGACACCTGATTTGACACCTCTTTTAATTTTTTTTTATATCTTTGCATTTCAAATATAGATTAATTTTTTACGAGATATGGCAATTTTAAGTTTTTTTTTAAAGCACGGGGATAAAAATCCATCGCTCATCATGGCCAGGTTTTCCATGAATTATTATGAAAAAGATGATAATAACAATAAGGTTTATAAAAGCCTGAGGTTCTCCACCGGGGAAAAAATCGATCCGAAATTCTGGGATCAGGAAAAACAACGAGCCATGCAGACAAATAAATACCCGCAGTACCCGGAGCTCAACCAGCGCCTGAAGGATTTTGAAACAGCTATCATGAATGTATACCGAAAAATGCTCAATGACAGTGAAGTCGTTGATATCACCACTTTAAAAAACAAACTGAACACCTATCTGGGAAGGAATAATAAACTGGTTAAATCGGTTGATCACCCTACAGGCTTCGTTTCTTTTATTAAAACGATCATAGAGGACAGCAAAACCGGCAAGCGAACGACCAAAGACGGAAGGTTGTTGAAATCCTGCACCCTAATTTGTTACAATAACACTTTGAACAACATTATTAAATACCAAAACGAGCTCAATAAAACATTGAAGTTCTCAGATATCACTATGAGCTTTTATCATGATTTTATTCAATTTATGAATAATAAGGGCTTTTCTCCGAATAATATCGGCAAACATATAAAGAACATCAAGGTTTTCATGAACCTGGCCACCAAAAGGAAATTGAACGACAACTTTGAGTATAAGGATGAAGATTTTAAGAAGATTTCTGAAGAAGTTCAGACAATCTATCTTACCGAAAAAGATATCTCAAAAATTTACGAACTCGATCTTTCGGATGACAAGGATCTCGAAGCTGTCCGGGATATATTCGTCATAGACTGCTATACCGGCCTCAGATACGCCGACCTGAGAAAGCTTTCGATAGATAATATAAAGGACAACACCTTCATCCAGATTGAAACACAAAAGACCGGTGAGAACGTCATCATTCCCACGCACTGGAGAATCAAAGAAACACTCACAAAATATAATAACTGCCTGCCCAAAGTGTTCAGCAACGCTCAGATGAACGAAGATCTGAAAACCATCGGACGTATGGCTAAAATCAAAGACGTATTGCTGATAAAAAAAACCCAGGGTGGAATACGAACAGAGAAAAAGTTCATGAAGCATGAACTTATTACCGTACATACAGCCCGAAGAACTTTTGCAACAAATGCTTACAAGGCAGGAATTCCAACGCTTTCCATCATGAAAATCACGGGGCATAAGACCGAAAAGGCGTTTTTAAGGTACATCAAAGTAGATAAGGAAGAGAATGCGGCTATTTTGGCTAACCATCCATTTTTTTTGTTATAATCACCTCTAAATTTTCTATTCTTTTAAAGAATTCTATTGCATAATATAGCCATTAAGACCTTTTTTTAAGTCAATTACATTAAATTGATCAGTATTAATTTTTTTGTTCGGCAAAATAAATACGAACTAATTACATACTAATTACATACTAATTTGTGATTTTTTTTCATAAATTCTTGTTTAATTTTGTAAAATCATTATAAATTTAAAAAATATGAATAGTATCACCATTACAATACCCATAGAACCCCTTCGTGATGCAGTTATTGACATTCTAAAAAAAGAATTATATAATTCTGTGCAATTAGTAAAACCTGTAGTTAATGACAATGTATTTCTTACGCGTAAAGAAACAGCTATAATACTCGGCATTTCTTTAAAAACCCTGAGGCAATGGACACTGGAGGGCGTCATTACGGGTTACCGCTACAAATCCCGTGTGCGATACAAAAAAGAAGAGGTATTGGCTTCTGCAGAAAAGATCATTACATCAAAATATAGAAAAGGGTTTCGTTTTTAACTTTAAACTAAATAAAAGATGAGCATAGAAATTATTGATAAAAACTCGGCCTATTTCCGGATTTGTAAAGAATGTGAAAATGAATTCATGGCAAAAGATTACCGGGAAAAATATTGTTCTGACGAATGCGGTCAACGCTTTCGTGACAGAAAGAAGCGCATAAAAAAACTTGTGCTTCCTCCTTCAAAACAAGAAATACCAACTACTGTCCCCTTAGACACAGATCGTGAAAAATTTCTGCGAAAGAATATTGAGATACTTAAAGGAAGGTATCTGATAGGAAAGGATGGGATGGTTGTTTTTACCAATGAGTTGATCGAGGCGGGCTTTAATTTCGAAGTTTATCATTCAAGACTGCCCTATTCCATGGGGACAAAATTCTATCTGGAATATGGGCCATACATTCTCAGCCGCGAAACAGAAAACAAAGTATTTATTAAAATCAAACAAAAATAGCGTATGGAGCATAAGGAAATGCTGGATAGTTTATTTGGGTCTCCAGCGCCCCAGACACTGAAAGGTAAATGGGAACAAAAAAAAACAGCCGTATATGTTATTGGTGGTATTGTTTTTATTGCTGTTTCAGTAATAATAATAGCTAAATATAAAAGCACAAGTACTAAGAATAAGCCAGATGAAAAAACACCTAATGAGAACTTGGATGCTTCTTGATTATTACAATTAAAACAATTAAAATCTGCAATATTAACATTTCTCTGTCTCGGTATACATTAGCCAATGTATCCAATATAACTTCCTTTTTAAGTAACCTGCACCAGCGATACTATATGCTTATATCCATTTAACCCTGCCATTTATCAAAGTGATGATTGAACAGCTAAAATCCATCGCTTACATCAGAATTAAAAATACATCATTCTGACGCGGCGCATAAAAGTGTATTTCTATCGTCTTCCTTGATCACGTCCAGGATGATTTCTTTTAGATCATCCATAGGTATTATTATTGTGATATTTGCTATAAGCTGCTTTTACTATAATTATCCTAATAACACTAGTGTTGCGTTAACTTTGAACTTCGTTCTTTGAAAAGCTTGATAATTCTTC
>DAOQAT010000062.1:0-16384 GCA_035354195.1 Bacteroidales bacterium
CAATAGTAATTAAGGAATAAATTTATCAACTACATTTTAGAATAGAGCCATATTTTTTAAAGTACTTGAATCAAAAAATGTTAAATCATATGAATTGGGTAGTATATTAAAAGCAAAGCAAGACTTCACTTTGCAGAGTTTTAATTCATTAAAATCAATTCCAGATTCTTCAGGTAAATTTCTCCTTTCATTCAACTTTAAATCATAAATAATTGTCGACTTGCTAATGCCTGTTTTTCTTGTCGAAAGTAAATTCAATTTGGGCTCTATGTAAAAGCGAAAATATAAACTTGTGTCATTAATTTTTGTAATCTTTTTGAGATTTTTCAAGCTAATTGTAATTGTAACTATTTTTTTTGATTCATCTATTGAAGAGTTAAAAGGAATTATGCAAAGCGGATTACGATTTTCAAATTTTTGAATTACGCCATGTTTTTTCTGCCCTCCATCTAAAAACTCATGCCCTGAAACTGAATCATTGAAAATAAATCTACTATTTTCAGATTCCTTAAGTTTTTCATAAAGGTCATTAATGACATGTTTGCTTGAAATCCACGGAATGTAAAACTTTAATGCAACTTCTTCCAATTTTATGTCAAAGGCATCTTTAATTTCACCCCCAAATTCAATTAATGCTGTGTTATTTTTGAATTCCCAAGTACATAAATGAAATCGTTCTAAATCAATTTCAATATTTTTTGCGGTAAAAATGAAGTAATTATTTTCCATGTGTTAACTTATATAAAGTTGCGTGTAAGGGAAATTGCACTCTTTTGCAAATATTGTTTTGCGAGTATGCCTGTGTGATTTGCAAATGTGTGCATTGTAAAATCAGCTTTCTGCTTTTATTTCTTGTTCTTGCTGGTTGGCAAAAAAACTAAATCTTTTTTCTTTTATTGTCATTTCGTTTTTCATTCTCAAAACACTTTCTCTGTCATTTACGTTGTCTCTGTCTTTTTTCTGCACTTGCCGCTAACTAGCTTATCCCCCCAATAAATTACCCAATTACAAACGCCCCAGCTATCTTTGTGCACTTTTTTCCTCCAAGTTTTATATCACAATACCCATCTGTATATGCACCATCAAAAATAATAAATTTAACAACTATTAATTAAAATACATTCAATTTGATATGCAACAAAAAAACAGAAAAAGGTCTGTACCGAAAAAATTATTTCACCTCAATCCTCTGCACCCCCACCGGGTACTCCTGCATGATGATCTCAAGGATGTTTTCGTAGTCAGACGGGTTGTGGACAAAGTCCACCGCATTCACATCCAGGATCAGGATGCGCTGGTCGTTCTGCTGTTTTAAGAAATCAAAATACCCGCTCTGTATGCGCTCCAGGTAGTCGTGTTCGATGTCCTGCTCGTACTCGCGCCCGCGCGTGATGATGTTCCGCTTCAGGCGGGGCACCTCCACATACAAATAAACCAGCAGGTCGGGCTTGGGCAGCGTGGTATTGATGATGTTGAAAAGCTTCGTGTACAGCGCCAGCTCGTCTTCCTGCAGGGTTTTTTTGGCGAAGATCAGGGATTTATAAATATAATAATCAGAAATGGTAAAGGTCTGAAACAGGTCTTTGTTCGACAGTTGTTCTTTCAGCTGCTGATAACGCGAAGCCAGGAAACTCAGCTCCAGAGGGAAGGCATACTTCTGCGGGTCCTGGTAAAATTTCGGGAGAAAGGCGTTGTCCTCAAACTGTTCGAGGATGAGGCGGGCATTGAATTGTTGGGCGATTTTGGTGGACAGCGATGTTTTACCGGCGCCGATATTTCCTTCTATAGCAATGAAATCATACATCGTGTGAAAATAATTTTATGTCAGTTTTTAAAACGGTGCACGTATCCGGACATTGTAAAAGTAATTCTTTAATGGTTAACCCGGTTTCGGGATCGTGAAAATTTTCCATGATCTCCGCAAGAGGCTCGAGGACAAACCTGCGGTATCGTATCCGCGGGTGAGGAATGGCAAGGGTTTCCGTTTTTATTACCAGGCCGTCGTAAAAGAGGATGTCGATATCGATCGTCCGGGGCTCTATGGTTTTTCCGGAACGTATGCGGCCGAGTTTTTTTTCGATGGAAGAGATGAGGGTAAAGATTTTTTCGGGTGGCCAGGTTGTTTCATAACTGACGGCCATGTTCAGGTAGTTTTCATGATGTTCCACGCCCCAGGGTTCGGTTTCATAAACGGAAGAAACGGCCGTGGGGTTACCCAGGCTGCCGTCAAGCAGCACCAGCGCCTGGCGGAGGTTTTCAGCCCTTTCGCCCATATTGCTTCCTAAAGAAAAACATACCATAACGGCCCCCTCATAAGAAAACCAAAAGTAGGAAATTCGTAAAATAAAAGACGTTTGTTTGGGAAATTTTTTCAGGAAAGGTTGGCTGATATTTTGCGCGCAGGCAATTCCTGGCGTGCCTGCCCGACGGGTCAGGCGGGCGGGCCGGCGCAGGGGTGAATCAGAAAACATTAGAAAATCTTCAAAGCGCCGCAGGCGTTTCCCGACCCGCTTAGCGGCGTCGGGACCACTTTGAATAGATTTTCAATGTTTTCTGAGAGCGGGCTGAAGCATTCGCCAGGAGGTCTTTTTTTGCTTACTTTTTTGGACAAGCAAAAAAGTAAGAAGAATTTATTAATGCCATAAAAAAATAAAAATCAAAAACTGTAACTTTTATTTGATCAAAATGTCTAAAAGAAAGTTTTTATGTGTTAATTTTACACAAAGTATAAAAATTCAAAACTAAAAATTACATGTTATGAAACAGTTTTTTAAATTTATGTTTGCTTCGATGGCAGGCTCAGTATTGCTGTCGTTGATCATGTTTCTCATTTTTATTTCCATGATGGTGTCGCTGGCTTCGTTCACCAAAAAGACCACCGTGGAGGTAAAACAAAATTCGGTGATGGTGTTGAAGCTCGACCAGCCGATACCCGACCGTACCTCGAAGAACCCGTTCGGGGACTTCGATTTTTTCTCCATGAAAAGCACCAAACAACAAGGCCTGGATAACATCCTTCAGGTGCTTGACCGTGCCGCCAAAGACGACAAAATAAAAGGTATCTTTCTTGACCTCACGGATATTCCCTCGGGAATGGCCACCATTGAGGAAGTGCGTAATGCCCTGCTGAACTTCAAAAAATCGGGAAAATGGATTATCAGTTACAGCGACGATTATTCACAACGGGCGTATTACCTCGCTACGGTAGCAGACAAAATTTTCCTTAACCCCGAAGGGAATGTTATGTTCAAAGGGCTGGCATCGGAGCTGATGTTTTTTAAAGGCACCCTCGAAAAACTCGATGTACAGGCGCAGATCATTCGCCATGGAAAATTTAAGAGCGCGGTAGAACCATTTATACTGGATAAAATGAGTGAAGCCAACCGCGAACAATACCAGCAAATGCTGAATGTGTTGTGGAAACAAATGCTGGACGGCATTTCGGCACAACGGAAAATTTCTCTGGAAGAGTTGAACCTGATGGCCGACAGCCTGAAAATCCAGATGGGCGCCGATGCCTTAAAATACAAACTCGTCGACAAGCTCGTATATCGCGACGAAGTGCTTGCAGATATCAAATCAGAACTTGGGATAAAAGAAAAGGATGATATCAACTTTATCACAGGAGCCAAATATTTCAGGGCAAAAGTGAAAGACAAAGTTACGTTCGGTAAAAAGAAGATCGCCGTGGTTTATGCGATCGGCCAGATCGGTGCAGGCGAAGGTGATGAAAAGACCATCGGTTCCGACCGTTTGTCCGAAGCCATCCGCGACGCGCGCAACGACAGCTCGGTAAGGGCGGTGGTGTTGAGAATCAACTCACCCGGAGGAAGCGCGCTGGCATCAGAAGTGATCTGGCGCGAAGTGGTGCTTACACAGAAAGTAAAACCCGTGGTGGTTTCTATGGGCGATGTGGCTGCTTCCGGCGGTTATTATATTGCCTGCGGGGCCGGAAAAATCTATGCACAGCCCAACACCTTAACCGGATCTATCGGCGTTTTTGGCGTAGTGCCCAACATGGAAAATTTCTTTAAGAACAAACTTGGGATTACGTTTGACGTGGTCAAAACCAATAAGTATTCTGACTATATCACCACCACAAGAGGGTTGCAGCCATACGAAACACAGGTGCTGACCAATCAGATCGAGAATATATACAAGGTCTTTGTCGGCCATGTTGCCGAAGGGCGTAACATGAAACCCGAAGATGTGGATTCCATCGGCCAGGGAAGGGTTTGGAGCGGCGTGGATGCCAAACGCATCGGGCTGGTTGACGAGATCGGCGGATTACAGAACGCCATTGAATCGGCAGCCAAGCTTGCCGGGCTTACCGATTATAAGATTGAGAAATATCCCAAATTCAAAGATTCATTTTCCGAATTTATTGAAGAATTGATGGATGAATCCTCCGAAGCCAAAATCAAAACCGCACTGGGCGAAAACTATATGTATTACGAATACCTGCAGAACATGCAACAACAAAAAGGTGTTCAGGCCCGCCTGCCGTTTGAAATGGTGATTTACTAAAAAAGAAATTCTTAAGATGAAAAGGGGCGGGAGCCCCTTTTTTTATGATTTTGAAGGTTCTCTAAAAACACCAAAATCTAAATGTTTATTCGCGGCTCCGGAGGAGCCAGGCATTTTTACAAAGGCTGACCCTCCGGAACCTTTTGCCCCGGAGCGGGCATAACATTTTATATTTCGCAAATAGCAATAGCCCAATAAACGTTCCGCTCCTCTGGAGCGGGGTATTATGTCGTTTTATGGGTAGTGTATGTCTCAGAATACTTTGTGTCCCCGTCGTGTCGAACTTTGTGCCCTTGGAGGTTAATTAAAAACACACACAAAGTCCGTCCAGGCAGATCGCAAAGCAAAATTCTTACGAGAATACCTTTTGAGACACCCACTTTATTACGATACCTAAAGTCATATATTTTTATGCAGCGAAAGGCTATTTGTTAAAAACCTGATTTCAGGCCAAATTAAAAAATGCCAATTATTGTTAAATTAATTCCCAAAAAAATAAAGAACGTTCAAATTTTCATAAATTTGCAATAATCAAATCAGCTAGAAACAATTAATCCCCGGTATTATGAAAAAAAACCTACTCATTTTATTATTTTTATGTCTAAACATTTCTTTTGTTTTAGCTCAGGACAATATGGGCGGAACGCCTCCGAGTTTCATTTATGGTAATTTACAAACTGATATTGATTTTGTAAGTGTTCAGCCTCCCGACCTGGCGCAGCTTGCGGTTGAAGATATGGACCGTTCCCAGAAAAGCGAGCCATACCGCATAGGGATCACACTGCCTGTTGATTTCAGCCTGGGTAATTCGGGTACATGGACCGAGCTTCCCGAAGAAAATGCAAGCATTTGGAGATTAACCATAAAATCAGAGGGAGCAAAAGCCATCGGGTTTGGATATGCTTCCTTTTTTATGCCTGAAGGCGCCCGGCTTTTTTTATACAACAAAGATAAATCGAAAATTATCGGAGCGTACACCTCGCTGAACAATGCAGATAATTATTACTTCTCAAATGAAAAAGTCAGTGGTGACGAAATTACCCTTGAACTCTTAGTGCCAAATGATAAAAAAGGCGCCGTATTATTGCATATCACAGAGCTTGATTATTTTTACCGCCCTACTGAAGATTACAGCTATAAAAGTTCCGACGCCTGTGAAGTAAACATCAATTGTCCCGAAGGTGCCAACTGGCAGGACGAGAAAAAAGGCGTCTGCAAAATTGATATCAAGGTTGGCTCATCCTGGTTCAACTGCACCGGATCGCTTGTCAACAACACCAGCCAGGATTGTACCCCTTATGTGTTATTGGCCGACCATTGTCATTATGATGGTGCTTATCCGAGTGCCTCTGATTATACTTCCTGGAAATTTTATTTTCATTATGAAGCAGCTTTATGTACAGGCACCACGCCATCAGGGACTTTTGTCAAATCGGGCTGTACCCTCAAAGCCCACGATACCTATGGGTCAAACAATACCGGTTCCGACTTTTGCCTGGTGCAGATCAACTCAGCCATAACTCAGGACGTATACTATAATGGCTGGGACCGCAGCAATGTTACCAGCTCAAGCGGCGTTGGCATTCACCATCCTTCCGCCGACATCATGAAGATTTCAACGTATAACACCGCCCTGTCCTCCGTTTATGTCGGCGCTTCGGGTTCGCACTGGAGGGTTTACTGGGCAACGACGGTTACCAATCATGGTGTTACAGAACAAGGTTCTTCGGGCTCTCCGTTGTTTAATGCCGCTGGAAATATTTTAGGCACCCTTACCAGCGGGGCTTCCTGCTGTACGGTTAATGGATGCGGCACAGGTACCGGCCCCACCGAAGCCGATTATTATGGAAAAATTTACTATCATTGGGATCTTAACGGCACTACCAGCGCAAAGAGATTGAAAGACTGGCTGGATCCGACAAATACCGGCGTTACTTCTTTGTCAGGAAGAGGCGCTTGTTCTGCAGGTGTTACAGAAATAAAATCCAACGAAGAAAAAATAAATATTTATCCCTCACCGGCCAATACCGAAATAGTTATCGGCGTTTCTTTACCGGAAAACCACATTGAAAATGTTGCCATTTATAATATCATGGGTATCGTGGTAAAAAATATTCCCTTGTTAAATTTAGAAACCAATGAGGCAACCATTGACATTTCGGATTTGGCAGAAGGGGTTTATTACCTGACAGCGCAAAATGGTAAAACAATTTTCAAAGGAGAATTTGTAAAAATAAAATAACATAAAATGAAAAAACTGTTCCTGATTGCCGGTTTCTTTTTTCTATTTTCAGCAGTTAATTATGCACAATTAAACAAGGGTGGCACGCCGAAAAGTTTCTCTATGGCAGGCTTATCGCAGGATTATGTGGTCAGGGATTTGGAAAAGCCCGACATGAAACTGATCCGGGAGGAAGACGCCTCTGATGAAAAAAACGGAGTATTGAGAAAAGTGGCCCGTTCCATTCTCGTGGATATAAACCTGGAAAATTCCGGAACCTGGGATATTCTTCCGGGAGGAGACCGCATCTGGCGTTTAAAGATTAAATCTGAAGGCGCCCTGGCTTTAGGGGTTTATTATAGTCAGTTTCAGCTTCCGGCCGGTGCGCGGTTGTATTTGTACAACGAGGATCATACTCAGGTATTGGGCGCTTATACACAGGAAAATAATAACGAATCCGGATTGTTTGCCACTGAGCTGATTGCAGGAGACTCTTTTACCATTGAATATTTTGAACCTTCCAGGACCAAGGGTTTTTCAAAAATCAGGGTCTCTGAAATAGCTTATGTATACCGGGACTACAAATACAGAAACGGCTCCAAAGACTTTGGCGATTCGGAAAGTTGCGAAGTAAATATTAATTGTACTCCGGAAGGTAACGATTGGCAGGATGAAAAAAAAGGCGTTGCACGGCTTTTTCTGAAAGTAGGAACCTCTTATGGCTGGTGCTCCGGGACTTTGTTAAATAACCAGCGCGCTGACTGTACTCCCTACTTCCTTACCGCCGATCATTGCGGAAACGGAGCCAGCACTGCCGACCTTACACAATGGGTTTTTTATTTCAACTATGAAGCCACTGCCTGTGCTGATCCCACGTCAGAGCCGACTTCCGTAACAATGACCGGCTGTACATTGAAGGCTCATGGCGGAAATCAGGGAAACAGCGGCTCAGATTTTTTTCTTGTTCAGCTAAGCCAGTCGCCTTCATTTAACCCGTATTATAACGGTTGGGACCGGAACAACACGCCTGCTTCAAGCGGTGTTTCCATTCATCATCCTGCCGGGGACATCAAAAAGATCTCTACATATACGTCTGCCCTTACTTCAACAAGTTGGGGCGGAACTACTCCAAATACGCATTGGCAGGTGGTTTGGGCAGGCACTACCAACGGGCACGGGGTGACAGAAGGCGGTTCTTCCGGCTCGCCCATCTTTAACAGCGCCGGTCAGGTTGTCGGAGACCTTACGGGAGGCGGTTCGTATTGTACGGCACTGACATCACCGGACCAATATGGGAAATTTTCCTACTCCTGGGATCAGAATGGCTCTACCGCCGATACCCGCCTGAAAGACTGGCTTGACCCCGATAATACCGGCATCACCACCTTGAATGGGTCTTATTGTGGTGGAGGAACCACCGTAAATGCAGATTTTGTTGGAACACCAACCACCATTCCTGTTGGAGGCACCGTTGACTTCACGGATCTTTCCACCGGCAGCCCGACCAGCTGGTCGTGGACATTTTCCGGAGGGACGCCTGCCACTTCAACGACACAAAACCCTACAGGTATCCAATATAACACAGCGGGCATTTATGCGGTGTCACTGACGGCCACCAATGGTTCGGGCAGCGATACGGAAACTAAAACCAATTACATCACCGTTGGCGACACGCCTCCGGTTGCTGATTTCATTGCGGATGTAACCTCTATTCCTGTCGGAGGAACTGTTAATTTTACAGATCTGTCGGCCGGCGCCCCAACATCGTGGTCGTGGACATTTACCGGAGGGACCCCTGCCAGTTCAACCATACAAAACCCGACAGGCATTCAATATAATACCGCCGGAACCTATGCCGTTTCCTTAACAGCAACCAACACAACAGGCTCCGACACGGAAACAAAAAATGCCTATATTTTTGTCGGGTCAAACCCTTCAGACAAAGACTGTGACACCCTTCATTTTCCGTTTTCCGGTGATATGGTCATGTATTCCGTTCATTATATCAGTGGTGTTTATGGATATGTTTCCGGCAATAACGGTTATTCAGATAAAGCTAAGGCCGATTTTTTCACACCCATGTCTCCCTTTACTAAAATGACCGGTGCGTATTTCAAATTCGGCAAAGCAAGAAATTCAGTAAGTGCAGATTATAAAATCGCTTTGCATGTTTGGGATAATTCAGGCCCCGGCGGAGCTCCGGGCAACATTTTGTACACAGACTCAATTGCCTACTCTCAGATCAGAAGCAACATACAGTTGAATGCCTATACGTATGTCCCGTTTGAAACGCCATTGGATATTTCAAGTTCATTTTACCTTGGGGTAATGCTTCCCAATAAACCGGGCGACACCATTGTCCTGATGACGAATAAATCCGGGCAGACCATGCCGGGAACTGCATGGGAACTCTGGAGAAACGATATCTGGTATCCGTATTCCGATATTGCCTCCTGGTCGTATAACCTTTCTCACGCCATTTTTCCCATACTTTGCAACCCGGCCACCTATTCCGTCATAGAAAACGCTTCAGATGATGTCCAGGTTTATCCGAACCCGGCAAGCGGGCACCTTAACATTGATTTCAAAACGTATATGTATGATAATATCGAAATAAAAGCATTTGATTTAATCGGGAAAGAAGTGAAAAGCTATAATTATAAAGGATCTCCAACAAACCTGATACAGCTTGACCTTTCAGATCTTACCGGCGGAATTTATATGTTGCATATCAACAACGGGAAAAATACCGTCATAAAAAAAGTCAGTTTGCTGAAATAAAAACACTAAAAATTAATACGGCTGTCCGAAAACACCTGTTTGACGACAGCCTTTTTTTTGTATGGACCATTCAATTGAATATTATCTGAATCAAGGCCTGATCAAGAATAGCGCTGACCAATCCATTGCCGAAAAAATGTTGCAGGGAAAAAGGATCAGCGATACGGAAGGGCTGCATTTATACGAAAAAACTGAAACCGGATTACTGGCGGTGCTGGCAAACCATGTCCGCTACAAATTAAATGATTCGAAGGTTTATTACATCAAAAATATCCACCTTGAGCCGACAAACATCTGTGTTTATAATTGCCGGTTCTGTTCATTTTCAAAGAAAAAAGCTGAACAGGGATCCTGGAAATACACAACCGGCGAGATCGAAAAAATGGTTGATGCTATTGACGATACCATTAATGAAATTCATATCACAGCCGGCACGCATCCCGATGCCAGCCTATCGGAATACGGGAAAATTATAAGGCTTGTCAGGAATAAGAAACCCGGTATTCATATAAAAGCATTTTCGGCGGCAGAACTTTATTATGTTTTTACAAAGGAACAAATTAGTGATGCTGAAGGCCTGAGAACCTTAATTGACGCCGGATTGAATTCTATCCCCGGCGGAGGTGCTGAGATTTTTGATGATGAGGTCCGGGGAAAAATCTGCCCGGAAAAAGTGCCTTCAGCCGAATGGCTTAAAATTCATAAGGCAGCCCATCGTGAAGGAATATTTTCCAATGCCACGATGCTTTACGGACATGTGGAACAATACCGCCACAGGATTGGCCATATGAGCCGTTTGCGTGAATTGCAGGATGAAACACACGGGTTTAATGCCTTTATCCCGCTCAAGTTTAAAAACCGGAATAATGCGATGTCGGGCATACCCGAAACCACGTTTTTGGAGGATCTGAGAAACTATGCGGTTGCCCGGATATTTCTCGATAACATCGTCCATTTGAAAGCATACTGGCCCATGCTCGGGAAAAAACAGTCGCAGTTAGCGCTGGCATTCGGCGTTGACGATATAGACGGCACCATTGATAATTCAACGGACATTTATGTCGCTGCCGGTGTGGGAGAAACGGACAACGCCCTGAGCGTCGTTGCGCTTGAACAAATGATCAGGCAGGCCGGGTTCCTTCCGGTGGAACGGTATTCGGATTATTCGGAAGTGATGCGCTAGAAGGGCCAGAAATTATTATCGTACCAAATTTTTTCAAGCAACTCTTTATCCATATCACTGAGTAATTTCACATGGCCTTTTTCCCAGTTGGCCAACCACAGAAACAACTCTTTTATTTCCGGATCCTCAGCTTTTTCTGCAAAATCAGTATATATTTCCACCGCTTTATTTTCCATATCAATGGATGCGGATATGGCTGCCGCTTCGTATCCGGCTCCTGAAATCTGTTTTTTTATTTCCGGCGATAAAATGAGTTTTACCACTTTTTCCTCAGCGGTACCCGGCAATATTTGCTTGTCGGGCTTGCCGGATTTTTTCAGGCTGGCATACTGCTTTGTCAGGAATTCTGCATGCAGTTTTTCTTCGCCGGCCATGATCGTGAAGATGTTTTTAATATCCTCGCTTTTGGTTTGTT
This sequence comes from Bacteroidales bacterium, assembly GCA_035354195.1. Taxonomy (GTDB): domain Bacteria; phylum Bacteroidota; class Bacteroidia; order Bacteroidales; family CAIWKO01; genus CAIWKO01. The sequence goes on from DAOQAT010000062.1 coordinate 11,128, forward strand.
CAGCAACATGCAAATAAAAAGCTTGTCCGCGAGCTTCCATCACGATGGCGCTTTTAATTATTTCCAGAGATTTTTTATTTTCCATACGTATAAGAGTTTACTCAAAAATAGTGTTTTTTTTTGAGTAAATCCAATTAATAATCAAAACATTTTCTACACATTCTGAGTATAATTCCGCCATTTTTCCAATACAGCCTCCATGTCTGACGGAATGTCGGAATCGAAAAAAACATACTTGCCTGTTACCGGATGTACAAACCCCAGCGATTTGGCGTGCAGGGCCTGGCGGGGCATCAATTGAAAACAGTTTTCCACAAATTGTTTGTATTTCGTAAAAGTGGTGCCTTTGAGAATTTTGTCGCCCCCGTAAAGGGCGTCGTTAAACAATGGGTGGCCGATATGTTTCAGGTGTGCCCGGATCTGATGTGTGCGGCCGGTCTCAAGGGTACATTCGATCAATGTCACATAGCGGAAACGTTCCAGGACTTTATAATGCGTTACCGCATACCTTCCCTCCGCCTCATCCTGATACACATCCATCATCTTGCGGTTGCGGACGTTCCGGCCGATATATCCGGTTACCGTGCCTTCATCAGTTTCAAAATCACCCCAGACCAGCGCCTGGTATTTTCGGTCGATGATATGATCAAAAAAATATTTTGCCAGTTTGGCCTGGCTGGCGTCATTTTTAGCAACCACCAGTATCCCTGAGGTGTCTTTGTCGATACGGTGGACCAGCAGCGCCTGGCTGTCGGTATCTTCTTTTAAGTGATACAGCAGGGCATTCAGCATGGTGCCGGTGAAATTTCCAAAACCGGGATGAACCACCATGCCGGCTTCCTTGTTGATGATGATGATGTCATGATCTTCAAAGACAATATTGAGGGGGATGTTTTCTGCGATAAGCTCAAATTCGTGAGGAGGATAAGGCAATACCACCGAAATCTCATCGCGGGGTTTTACCTTATAACTTGATTTTGCAGGCTTCCCGTTGACGAGGATGGCGCCGGCATCCACCGCGCTCTGAATTTTACTCCGTGAAACATTGGAAATCCTGTCGGTAAGGAACTTGTCCATACGTACGGGCTGTTGCCCGTGATCAACCGTAAAATGATAGTGCTCGTAAAATTCTTTTTCCTCTTCGGGCAGATTTGCAATTTCTGTCATCGTGAAATACTATCGGGTTATAACCAGCTTGCCGGAATACGCTGCTTTGCTGTCAAAACCTGAAAGCCTGACAAAATACACGCCGTTGTTTAACGAAGAAATATCAATGTTTTCAGCATAAGGCACTGTAATAACCTGCTGCCCGAGTTGGTTGAAAATTTCAACCATGATCTGATCCGGCTTTCCGGAGCTCATAAATTCGGATGGCAGGCTTACATGGATATTATTTCCAGCAGCAGGATTCGGATACACAACACAGTTGAAATCATGACCTGCGGGTTCGTTAATACCTGCAAAGCTTTGTTGCCAGGCTGTTCCGATAAGAGGCCGTATCATCAGGGAGCCGTCAAAAGAAGATGTTGCCCAGGTGCCATCCGTGTTATAGAAAATATTACTCTTTGCGTTGGTATTCCGGTCGTATCCAACATTCAGATTGTCGTCGGTCTGTTGTTGCCAGCCGATGTAAAATGTTCCGTCAACAAGCAGGGTTGTGTCGTCAATGAAATAAGTATAGTAGACATTGATACTGTCAAGAAATTCAGGCCTTTTGCGCTCCGATTTATAGATCAGGGTTTCCGGATCCAGTGAAGACCAGATCATGATATAAAAATATTTTGTATAAGGGGAGGTGTACGTCTGATTAAAATAAAATTGAACGCCACCAATCGTATCGGGACTGTTCAGGGAAAATTTATAGGCCAGTTTTGCATTTTCACCGGCCAGCCCGTAGCCGTTTTCGGCGGTTCCGTCATCGTACGCAAAACAATTATAAAAGTCCTGGCGGAATTTTATCGTATCGTTGCTTATGATCTTATCCGTCCAGCCATTACTGGCGATCATATGAGAAACGGTAAAACTGATGCTGTCGTAACCGGAAAATGATGGCAGGGTAAAATCCACCACCGGGCTCGATATAGGCGGATAATTCAGGTGGCCATTGGTAATAAAAGGATAGATGTCCCATACACCCCCTGATTTACAATATGAAAAAGGACCATTTTCCTGGGTTACACAATATTGGTAGGAGATGTTATCCAGCACGCTGTTCAGGTTGCTGATTTTCAAATGCAGCGAATCAGTAAGATCGGTGTTTACAAATTGCCGGGCAGGCATTTGGGTGTAATTTTTCAAAAAGGTGGTGGCCTGATCGACAAATGTTACATCCATCGAAACCGTGTCGAATTTGTTACGGTCGATGTTCAGGTACACGTAGTCGATGTTCCACTGGTCACAGTTGCTTTGCCAGCTGGGCAGGCTCATGCTTGCGATACTGGCGTAATTTTTAAAACGAAACTGAAAACCTTTCTGGAGAAAAGTGGTGTCGGTAACGGGAATCATAATCTGGCGGAAATATGTATTGTATTTCGCCAGAAAAGTGTCGAGCCTCATGCCGGGAGAACCCCAGACATTTATCCATTCATTGAGATGCGGAGAATAAAATTCCAGCAGCAACGAATCGCCGGCTTCAGGTTTATCGGCAATGCCTTGTGGCTGGTAATAAAAACTGAAATAGACAGAGTCTGCGACGGTTATAGGTTCGGGGGTTCCTGAAAAGATGGAATCCAGGCGTATGGGCAGTGATGTGAGGTAGTCGGCAATAAAGGGTGTAACAGTTGCTGTTGGATAAACAGCGCCGGTATCGTTGAGTGCATCCAGTGTGGCGACACCAATACTGGGCGGGTTCATAGCGTAACCGCTGTTCACAAACACATCGCGGTCCTGCCATAAAGAGTCTGCCGGATAAATAGAATTCGGGTAAGAAAAATCGTCGAGAAACGGAAGCCTGACTTCTGTAACTTCCTTATAGGAGTGTATGTGGCTGTTTTTCTTCGGGCTCAATGCCGGGTTGGAGGAAAGCCCTGTCAGGTATTCCTGTGCCGGAAGTGCAAAGCAAAACAATAAGGAGAACAAAGAAACGATGATAATTTTTTTATTCATCAGGGTCTGTATTTTTTTTAGTGAAATCGTATTTGTCTTTAGAACGGTACCACAGGTCAACGGTGCCTCCGTATTGGATGGAAGCGTTTTCTCCGGGTTTTTGTTTGTAAACACGGGCAGTGGAGATGTCGTTACCGTCGAGGAAAATTTCATTACCGATATTCAGGGAGGCTTGCTGTAAAAGCTCCATAGCCTCGCTCTGGCTTTTGCCAAAAAGATTGGGAACGCCGGTGGAGGTATTGTCTGCCCCCTTGCCGAGCACCAGGTCAATTCTTGACCCTTTTTCGATCATCGTACCTGTTTTTATGTCGGCGCCTTTATATTTTTGCCTCAACACGGCATTATGGGCAATGTCAGGGACATACGTAAGCGAACCGGTTCTCAGGCCGAAGGTTTCAAGCATCGAAGTAGCCTGCCGCAAGGTTAAATCGACAAGATTTGGCATGGCTACCTGTTCGGGCTTTAAAGCGACAACAGTTAAGTATACTTTCCGGTCTTTTTTAACCCTGGTTCCGGGCATAGGATCCTGCAGGGCAACAGTCCCTTTGGTCATCGAGTAATCATACAGCGAATCGTTGATGATATATTCCAGATCATGGTCATCGGCAAAATCTTCCAGCATCCCGATGCTCACACCCTTAAAGTCCGGAACGGTTATGTAGGAGCCGTGCCGCGTGTAAGCATTCAGCAGCCTCAGTGAAACCCAAAGCAAAACTATGGTCAGCACTATAGCAATTAATGTATGCCTCCAAAAAATCCTGCTTTTTACAAAACCCAATAAGCTCATAAGATGAAATGCTTTTGCATGAAAACAGCAAACAGCCGTGAAAAATTAACTGTTTTGAACTGTTTTTATTGTTTTAACCTGCAAATATAGCAAAAAGCAGGTATTTATAAATCATAAAAACTGTTTACATTTGCGCAAAATATTTTTATGAAGAAAAATATAGCAGTTCTGGCTGGTGGCTTTTCTGGTGAATATGAAATTTCCATTAAAAGTTCACGCACGCTCATGCAGAATCTGGACAAGGAAAAGTATAATTCTTTCCTCGTCTGCATCACACCTGATAAATGGGTTTATATCGATGAAAAAAACAAAGAAACACCGGTTGATAAAAATGATTTTTCTATCATGGCCGGAAAGAAAAAAATAACGTTCGACTGCGTATTCAACATCATTCATGGCACTCCCGGTGAAGACGGAAAAATTCAGGGCTATTTTGATATGTTGGGGATACCTCATACATCGTGCAATCATTATGTGTCGGCGCTGACTTTTAATAAGGCGTATTGCAATTACGTGGTTCAAACACTGGGCGTAAGTGTCCCCAAGGCAGTGCACATTTTCAAAAAAGACAAATACGACATTCCGAAGATCGTTGAAAAGATCAAGCTTCCCGCCATCATCAAACCTTGCAACGGGGGTTCCAGTTTCGGCACTTCCAAGGTAAAATCAGCCCAGGAGATGAAAAAAGCGATGGCGCTAGCATTCACTGTTGATGATGAGATACTTATCGAGGAGTTTATCAACGGCACGGAGATCACCTGCGGGCTTTTCAGGTATAAAAACCAGATGATCGTTTTTCCCATCACCGAGATCGTGCCCAAGACAGAGTTTTTCGATTATGAAGCCAAATACACCAAGGGGATGTCGCAGGAAATAACCCCGGCACGCATTTCACCCGAGGAAACAAGTTTGTGTTCCGCCACCTCGTCGTATTTATATAACAAGCTCAACTGCAAGGGAGTGGTCCGCATGGATTATATCCTGACCAAGGGCCGTAAAATGTTTTTCCTGGAGGTAAATACGGTGCCGGGCATGTCGGAGATGAGCATTGTTCCGCAACAGGCGAAGGCGTTTGGTTATAAGCTGCCGGCTTTTCTGGATATGCTGATTGAGGATGCCCTAGAACATAACCTGAAAAATTCATAAGAATTTTTCACCCTTCGGGCCGACAAAAGAAAAAAGGTAACCCGGCAATGATATTCCGCTTCAAATATTTTCTTTGTCGGGATTTACCTGGCCTGCAGCCCACGCCAGCTCCCCACATTCACAAATTTCACTTCTTTCATTTGTGAATAGGCCAGGATAACCTAAAAAATTCATAAGAATTTTTCACCCTTCGGGCCGACAAAAGAAAAAAGGTAACCC
>DAOQAT010000062.1:16484-18294 GCA_035354195.1 Bacteroidales bacterium
GGCAATGATATTCCGCTTCAAATATTTTCTTTGTCGGGGATAAAAAGTAGAAAAAAGTTTTTGGTAATAAAAAATCTTGTATATTTGCACTCCCAAAAACGGGATAAGGGAGTTTAGCTCAGCTGGTTCAGAGCATCCCGACGACACGTCGGGAGGGTCACGGGTGAGCGAATATTTTGGGAGCATAGCTCAGCTGGTTCAGAGCACCTGCCTTACAAGCAGGGGGTCACAGGTTCGAATCCTGTTGCTCCCACAAAACAAAGCCGTCTTTCGACGGCTTTGTTATTTTATGAGTGCAGCAGCCGAAAAATAATAAAAAGGAGTAAAACTGTATTTTTTCCCAAATTCCGAAAATCATCCAATTACGGAAAGTCGTTGCACCGTATTCATTCAATTGCTTCGTACCTTTGTACTATGAAAAAGGTAATTTTTACTGAAAAAGTTCCGATAAAACTCTGGCTTGACGATCCCGACGAAAATTCGTTGAACCAGGTGAAAAATCTTGCCAACCTGCCTTTTGCTTTCAGTCATGTCTGCCTGATGCCCGATGCCCACATGGGTTACGGCATGCCCATAGGCGGCGTGCTTGCCGCCGAAAATGTTATCGTACCAAACGCCGTAGGTGTTGATATCGGATGCGGCATGTGTGCCGTAAAAACCAACCTGCAGGCAAACGAGTTGCCTCAAGCCAAACTCCGTAATTTGCTTGACGACATCAAAAAGCTTATACCCCTGGGATTTGATCATCACAAGGAACGGCAAAGCGAAGACCTGATGCCTGAAAATTTTAATATGGATGAAATGACGATAGTGAAAGAGGAGTATTCTTCTGCTTTAACACAGTTAGGAACTCTCGGGGGCGGAAATCATTTCATCGAAATACAAAAAGACTCCGAAAATCATATCTGGATCATGGTTCACTCGGGCAGCAGGAACATCGGCTTGAAAGTCGCCGAATATTATAACAATAGTGCAAAGCAACTGAACGCATTATGGCATACGACGGTCAATCCTAAAGCCGACCTTGCCTATTTACCCTTCGAATCAGACGAAGCACAGCGATACTACAACGAAATGAACTATTGTGTCGCTTTTGCTTTTGCAAACCGCAAACTGATGATGACAAGAATACAAAGTGTTTTCGCAGATTTAGTCAGGAATATACGCTTTGAACCGCTAATAAATATTGCACACAATTATGCGGCCTGGGAAGAACATTTCGGTAAAAAAGTGGTGGTGCATCGTAAAGGCGCAACCTCAGCGCAGCTGGGCGAAACCGGTATTATTCCCGGCAGCCAGGGAACCAAATCCTATATCGTCGAAGGGCTTGGAAATCCTGAAAGTTTTATGAGCTGTTCGCATGGCGCCGGCAGAATTATGAGCCGCAACCAGGCCATAAAAAACCTGAACCTGGAAGAAGAAATAAACAAACTGAACAAACAAGGCATCCTGCACGCCATAAAGACCAGGCGTGACCTTGAAGAAGCCGCTTCTGCCTATAAAAACATTGAAGAGGTAATGAATTTTCAGAAAGATCTGGTTACCATCAAACACGAATTATCGCCGCTTGCTGTGATCAAAGGTTAATACCTGGTTAATGACAGGCCCGTATTCCCACAAAATCAGTAAAAAAGTAATTTTAAATTTATACTTTTACTGCGAATTTAGCAACATAGCTGTGTACATACCAAGATGAAAATCCCGGAATATTTTAAAAATATCGCCAGCCTTTCTGCTGAGTCTGAAAAATCTGTTATTACTGCCTTTAAGCGGGAAGAATTACCCAAAGGGCATTTTTTATTTCAGCAGG
>DAOQAT010000063.1:0-17639 GCA_035354195.1 Bacteroidales bacterium
GGCAATGAAGTTCACGGCCACTTTCATTCACATTATGTCTTTCATAAGCATGAATAAGGCCATAAAGGGCATTAGGCCTGTTGTATAAATTTTTTCAGGAACTCAAAAGCAGCATGAAGATTCTTCTCTGCCTGCGGCGTCAGTTCTTCGACAAATTCAAACTCATAAGCCTTGATATGCAGCACAAAGGTTTCGGGTTGCTTGTTGTAGATTTTTTTGCATAAATCAAGCACGTATGAAACACTTACTGCATGCATGGTAAACTCAATAGTGGCGTCATTCGGGATTACTTTTTCCAGCTTATAATTTTCAATGTCCGCAACCGACGCATCCACAAAGATCACCGTATCATAATCGGCTATGGTTGCTGAATCTTCGATGTTTAACTGGTAATTGCAATCGGTAAACAGGTGTTGAATTTTTTCGCGGGCAATCCACTCATCCATCAATGTAATGAACCGTTCGCCCAGGCCGTCGTCCTGCCTGCCGGCGTTGCCGTAGCCGTAAATAAGAGTTTTTTTCATTAGTTCATTCATTTATTAAAAGGGCTGAAGCCCTGGCTTTATCGATTATAATTTAATAGCCCCAGCCTTAAGGCCGGGGCTATTAAATTGATTCACAAAGAATAAGGGGGTTAACCTTATCCCTATTGTTTATGACCTGTAATGATCAACTTCATTGCCTTTCGAATCGTACATTTTAATATCGAGTGGCATCTTACCTAATGCGTGTGTTGCACAGCTCAGGCAAGGGTCATAAGCCCTGATGGCAATTTCCACGGCATTTTTCATCGGTTCGGTAATGGTGGCTTGTCCGCCCATCATTTTTTTAGCAACAAAATTCACCGACTGGTTCATCGGCTCGTTATTGTTGGTAGTAGAAACAATGAGGTTTGCCATCACGATCTGGTCGTCGTCATTGATTCTGTAATGATGGAACAATGTACCGCGGGGCGCTTCAATTAATCCAACGCCTTCTTTTTGTTTGGTGCCTTTAGTTACCAGGTCGTTTTTCTGCAGGTCGGGATCATTCAACAGTTCTTTTATCATTTCTCCGGCGTGCAGCAATTCGATCAGGCGTGCCCAATGTGTGTGCAGGCAATAATTGTTTGGTTTGCCGTTAGTATGAGCTTTATAAATTTCAAATTCCTTCTGAGCCAGCGGAGTCGGGATAAAGTCACAGGTATTCAGACGTGCCAGCGGGCCTACGCGATACCAGCCTTTTTCTTTGCCGAGGTGTTTCAGGTACGGGAATTTCATATAGCTCCAGGTACGGACTTCTTCTTCGATGTAGTTGTAATAATCCTGATAATCAACATCGTTGAGGATCTTTTTTCCGTCGGCATCGACAGCTCTCAGAACGCCGTGATACAGATCCATAGCGCCGTCTTTTCTGACAAGGCTCAGGTGGTTTGACGGGAAATAAGCGAAATTATCAACAAATTCGCGGTTTTTCATATAATAATCTTTGAAAAACTGAACAGCAGAATTTGCCCATTCGATCATTTTGTCAATGTTTAAGGGGTCAGCGCCTTTCAGGAACAGGTCGCGTTCTTCGATGCTGAGGTTTTTGTTGATGCCACCGGGAATTGCTCCGGTACCATGAACTTTTTTACCGGCTGTATGTTCAATGATCTCCTGTCCGAATTTACGCATCATAACGCCCTGGACAGCCAATTCCGGGAAGTTGATAGCCACACCGATAACGTTGCGGATGGCAGGATCGGCATCATAGCCTAATAAGAAATCGGGAGAAGCAAGATGGAAAAAATGAAGTGCATGTGACTGGAACATTTGTCCGTAGTGCATCAGCCTTCTCATTTTTTCGCCTGTCGGAGTAAGGCCGTGGCCGGTTCCGGCGCCAACAATTACGTCCAGCGCTTTTGCAGCAGCCAGATGGTGACTAACAGGACAAATACCGCATAAACGTTGTACTAAGACAGGTGCTTCCCAGTAAGGACGGCCCTGCACAAAACGTTCAAATCCGCGGAATTCAACAATATGAAGGCGGGTTTGAGCCACATTCATATTATCGTCGAGGTGAATGGTCACTTTGCCGTGGCCTTCAACCCTGGTTACAGGTTCTATAGTTACTTTTTTCATTATGTTCTTTATTTTTTATGTTTATAATTTTGTTATTCGCTTTGCTTTCATTAATTGTCACTTGCTTCGCTGTTATCAATTGTCATTCGCTTCGCTGTCATATATTGTCACTTGCTTCGCTGTCTCAATTGATTAATGTTGATTTGATTTTTTACCGATAGAGTTGATATAGTTATTTAATTTTACTCCAATAACGTTGATGTTATTCATAAATGTATTGAAATCATTCTCTGTTATCAACTTACGATTATTTGCTTTAGTTAGCCAGGTTTTTGTTTCGTATAATGAACCCCTTGAATAATAATAAAAATGTTTTGATTCATTATAATGATACCTTCCAAAGCCCTCACTTAAATTTGCGGCTATCGAATCCGCCGATCTGACCAACTGTTTACCAATCGTATCTTTAGAAAAAATGTCCCATTTAATAACTATTTCCCAGACCTTTTCACCCATTTCCATAGATAGTTGATAAACTTGCAATTCTTCCAGATTCATTTTTTTTTATTTTCAAAAAGTTATTTTTCCTAATGACTATTAATGACAATGAATAACTAAAAAAAAATTAATCAAATTTTACTAATTCATAAGGTATGTTCAGTGTATCACCGGTAACCAGCGCTACAACAGCAGCCCAGATCAGGTCGGCTCTTGGGGCACAACCAGGCAGATAATAATCGATCTTTACGATTTCGTGGCATGGGTACACTTTATCGAGTATCATGGGAAGTTCTTCGTCGTTAGGCATGATCTTTTCTTTGTTCAGGCCTACTGTTGGTCCTCCCAGATATGCTTCATCAAGGCATTCCTTCACACAGATTCCGTTGCGCATGGCAGGCAGGCCGCCCATAATGGCACATTCGCCCAGTGAAATAAGAATTTTACAATGCTTGCGGAATTCTTTCAGCACTTCAATGTTGTCGCTGTTACAGCAACCACCTTCTATGATCCCGATATCGCATTCTTTGGTAAAAGTCTTTATATCATCAATGGGGGATTTGTTGAATTCGACAAGTTCGATCAGTTTTAAAATACGGTCATCAATATCAAGTAATGACATATGGCAGCCAAAACAGCCGGCCAGTGATGTAGTTGCAACAATTGGTTTACTCATTTTTCAATCCTCCAGATTTATTGATGTGAATGTTCTATTTCTGATCCAATTACCTCTTTGTCGTACTTGCGTTTTCCAATTGGAGTTGCAAAACCGATTTCCTTTTTCAGGATACAGCCGACCGGGCAGATATCCATAGCTTTCTGAGCTAATTCGTCGGACATGGTTGCGGCAAGTTTTTTATCCATATTGATCTCAAGGGTTTTACCTCTGCCTTTAAATGCAAAGATGCTTCTTCCTTCACTGTCTTTTATCATACGGATACAACGTTTGCAGAATATGCAACGGTTGCGTTCGAGGAAGATCTTGGGAGCTGTGGCATCTATTTCCCTGCGCTCGAAAGCATAAGGGAAACGGGGAACCATCATCTGATATTTATAGCCTAATCCCTGGAGGTCGCAGTTTCCGCTTTTTTCACAGGCAGGGCAAAAATGATTGCCTTCCACAAAAAGCATTTCTACGATGGCTTTGCGGATATCCGTCAGTTCGGGAGTATTACTTTCCACAGCCATGCCTTCTTCAATAGGTGTGGTACAGGCAGCCATTTTACGGCCGTTTACATTTACCGTGCAAATCCTGCAGGAGCCGGCCGGGACAATATCTCTCATATGGCAAAGCACCGGTATATAAACGCCGTTATCAGTAGCCGCATCAACGATACACTGACCTTTGACGCCCTGACATTGCTTGCCGTCGATTGTGAATTTTACAGTTTCACTCATATTTATATTTCCTTATTTTTTGTTAATATCTTATTTGAATTATTCGTGAACTTTAGCTTCACGTCCAACAGCCTGGCATGATGTAAGAACAGCTTTCTGCATATCAAAATCACTTTGGTAATCCACGTTCTTAACTTTTGCATCATACAGTTCCCTGAAATTTTTAATGGTAGTGGCTATCGGGTTTGCAGATGTCTGGCCTAAACCACAGCGGGTCGTCTTGCGGATGATCTCGCTCCAGGCAGCCATATCTTCGACATCTTTTCTGATACCGTGGCCTTCGACGACTTTTTCGATAGCATTTTTCAGGATCATGTTGAATGAACGGCAGGTAACGCATGAGCCGCATGATTCGTCGGCAAAAAACTCCATGAAATTCAGCACTACATCCTTTAACAGGTCACGTTTCTTTCCGATCACGATCATAGAACCACCGGTAGGAAGGTCTTCCAGCGCTATTTTGCGGTCGAACTGGCTCGGGGGCAAACAAATACCTGACGGCCCTGCCACCTGAACAGCCTGTACATCTTCTGCACCGACCATGTCGAGCATTTCTTTTATGCTCATGCCCCAGGTTATTTCGTAGATACCCGGAGTTTTGCAGTCGCCGGAAACGCTGATAACCTTTGTCCCTGACGAGTCGCTTGTTCCGATGGCTTTGTGCCAGGCACCGCCTTTATCGAGGATTCTGGAAACGCTGCAAAAGGTTTCGACATTATTCACGATGGTTGGTTTGTTCTGATAACCTTTCTGTGCCGGGAATGGCGGGCGGTTTCTGGGTTCGCCGCGTTTGCCTTCGCATGATTCGATCAGGCCTGATTCTTCGCCGCACACATAAGCGCCGGCGCCGAGTTGCACCCTGATATCAAAATCGAAGCCTTTTCCAAGAATATTTTTTCCAAGGAAATTTTTGGCCCGCATTTCATTCAGCGTATTGTCAAGGTGTTTTTTCAGGTACGTATATTCTTTTCTGAGGTATAATATTCCTTCTTTGGCTCCGATAGCATAGCCGCCAATGGCCATACCTTCAAATATCATTTCAGCGCGTTCGGTGAGCAGCACACGGTCTTTAAATGTTCCGGGTTCTCCTTCATCGGCGTTACACAATACATATTTGTCACCGGCTTCGCGTGCACAAAAATCCCATTTCATACCTGTCGGGAATCCGGCGCCACCGCGTCCGCGTAAATTCGATTCTTTAACCTCAATGATCACAGATTTGGAATCCATTCCTAAGGCTTTTGCCAAACCTGTACCTGTCTGGTATGCATCAAGAACCACCGGGCCGGTTTTTCTGATGTTATTTTTTACCATCGACCTGATAAGAGGACTGGCATTATTGCCATCACCTAATTCGGAAAACATTTCTCCAACAGCTTTTCCGGCGCGCATATCGGCAACAATTTTCTTCACTTTATCGCGGGTAAGGCTGGTAAAGACAACATCATTGATGATGGCAGCCGGTTCCTGGTCACTCATGCCGATACAAGCGGTAAAGTGAAGGCTGGCAAGTTTATCGGCTGTTAATTGACCGAAACCAATACCAAGCTGTTTTTCGAATTCATCGGCTACATCAGCCATGCCCATCATGCAGGAAACCACGCTGTTGTTCAAATAAACAGCATATTTTCCAACCGGTTGGCTTGTAAAAAAATGGTAAAACGAGCGGGTTTGTATCACATCAACTTCAGAAATATGAAGTTGTTCCGCAATCACCGCCACAGCTTCGTCCGAAACACAACCTAATTCCGACTGGACACCTGCTAAAATGTCCATCAGCCGGGTTGCATCCTTACCATAAGCTTCAATAATACTGATAATTTTTTCTTTCATAGATTTTTATTATATTTATTTATGGATTTTATTAAGAATTTCAGCAACAAACCTAAGAAATTCAGCAACAAATTTAAATTATAATTTCAAATGGCAAGAGTAAAAAATAAAAAAAATGGGTGTAACATTTTGTATATAGTAGCATTATTATCAAAGGTTTTAATTATCAGGATATTACAAACAATTACAACAAATAAAAACAATGCTGCTGCATAATACATTGAACATTCCTCAATTATTTTCTGTTTTATTAATAAAAATCGTAATTTTGATTCAAACCTAAAAAATATCATTTTATGAAATGGTCAGGCAGAAGACAAAGCGATAATGTTGAAGACAGAAGAGGCATTAGCGGTAAGGGGATTGCAGGGATTGGCGGCATTGGCGCTATTATTATTGCTATTATTGCATTTTTTGTAACCAAGGATCCGTCGCAACTGATAAATACCATTCAGCAAACCGCCACGAACCAGACAGAACAACTTGACCCGGCAGCCCAGGCCAGGCAGGATACCCTTGCAAAATTCATTGGTGTGGTACTTGCCGACACGGAAGATGTTTGGAGTACACTCTTTAAATCTATGGGGAAAACCTATGAAATGCCTAAACTGGTGTTATTTACCGGTTCAGTAGAATCTGCGTGCGGTAATGCCCAGGCTTCTGTTGGCCCGTTTTATTGTTCGGGGGATGCCAAAGTCTATCTCGATCTGGGTTTTCTTGAAGAGCTTCAGGCAAAACTTGGCGCTCAGGGCGATTTTGCCCAGGCCTATATTATTGCTCATGAAGTAGGGCATCATGTGCAGAACCTTTTAGGCACGCTGGAAAAAGTTCACGGGCAACGCGACCGTCTCAGTGAAGAAGAGTACAACGACCTGTCGGTCAGATGCGAGTTGCAGGCCGATTTTCTGGCCGGGGTGTGGGCACACCATGCTCAAAAAATGAAAAACATACTGGAAGCCGGTGATGTTGGCGAAGCCATGAATGCTGCAGCAGCCGTTGGTGATGATAAAATACAAATGGAAAACCAGGGTTATGTTGTACCAGACTCTTTCACGCACGGCACTTCCGCACAACGGGTGAAATGGTTTAAACTTGGATTTACTACCGGCGACATCAACAAAGGCGATACGTTTAACGCAAGAGTGCTTTAAAACAGGCACGTTGCTTTTTTTTCTTTATTCTATTTTTACCACGAAGAGCACAGTAGATTTTTCATCATTGCTTCTATGTGTTCCTATGTGCCTATGTTTCTATGTGGTGAGTATATTAACCTTTTTTACAACGTTGGCATAAAGGGCTTATAAATTGTATAAAAAGATGTATAGTTTCCGCAGTCGTAATCAGGCCTGGGATATCTCTGACAGCTCAAGCCAGCGGTCGGTTTTTTCCTCGAGAAGGTTTTCAATTTCATTATAGCGCTTGCCGTAGCGGGCAAAATCTTCAGCCGTACCTTCTCCCCCGTTCAGCTTGTCAAGCAACATCTTTTTTTCCACCTCTAACATACTGATTTCTTTATCGAGCATTTCAAGTTCGCGGGCTTCTTTATAGGAAAGTTTTCGGCTCGCATTATCCGAGATAACAGGTTTTACCGGCTGAGGTTTAGGTTTTTCGGCCTTTTTTAGTTTCGATGCTTCTTTCTTTTTCTGTAAGGCGTACTCCGTATAATTTCCAGGGAAATCTTTGATTTTTCCGTTTCCTTCAAAGACAAACAGGTGATCTGTCAGGTTATCAAGGAAATAGCGGTCGTGCGATATGATCATAAGGCACCCTTTAAAATCAGTAAGGAAATCCTCAAGCGCATTTAATGTCTGAATATCCAGGTCGTTGGTCGGTTCGTCAAGGATGAGGAAATTGGGATTTTTTATAAGGACCATCAGCAACTGCAACCTTCTCCGTTCGCCGCCGCTTAGTGTGGAAACATAACCATACTGAACGCTGTGTGTAAAGCCAAAATAATTTAAAAATTGTGAAGCAGACATTTCGTTTTTGCCCATTTTTACATATTCGGCCACGTCTTTCACGGCATCGAGCACCCTTCTGTCTTCTTTCAGTTGTATAGGCTCTTGCGAAAAATATCCAAAAACCACCGTCTGTCCTAAGGATATTTTACCTTTATCCTGCCGGAGGTTTCCGGTGATCATGTTGATAAACGTGGTTTTGCCAACGCCGTTCTTTCCGCAAACACCTATACGTTCCCCTTTTTTAAAGGTATAGGTAAAATCATTCACCGCCACAAAATCACCGAAGGATTTGGTAACGTTATTCATCTCCAGAATTTTGCCACCTATCCGGGTTTCAGTTATGCGGAGGTCCAGATTTTCTGTTTCTATACGTTTGGAGGCTTTTTGCTGCAAACCTGAAAAAGCTTCAATACGGGCTTTGGATTTGGTGGTTCTCGCCTGCGGCATCCTCCTCATCCATTCCAGTTCCTTGCGGTAAAGATTCCGAGCCCGTTCCAGTTCGGTTTTTTCGATCTCGACCCGTTCGGCCTTCTTCTCGAGGTAATACGAATATTTTCCCTTATACCGATAAAGACTGGTGGAATCCAGCTCCATGATCTCATCACAGACATTATCCAGAAAATAACGGTCGTGCGTGACCAGAATAATACTGAGGTTTTGCTTTGACAGGAACTCTTCCAGCCATTCTATCATTTCAATGTCAAGGTGGTTGGTGGGCTCATCAAGTATCATCAGGTCTGTATCTTCGATAAGCGCTTTGGCCAGAGCCAGCCTTTTACGTTGCCCACCCGATAATTCGCCGACATTTTGTTTGATATTCGAGATTTTCAAACGTGAAAGCACCTCTTTGATCCTGGTCTCAAAATCCCAGGCATTCAGCCCATCCATTTTTTGTATGGCCTGCTCAAGCTGTTTGGTCAGTAGTTCATAATTTTTTGAAAGGCTGCTATTATGAATGTTGATTTCTTCGAGAATGCTTTCATAATTCTTGATGGCCAGGATAAATTCATTTTCGGAATTGAGTAATGAATCTATCACGGAAAGTTTCGAATCCAGGTCCGGGTTTTGTTCTAAATAAGTGATCCTTATATCATTGCGCACGATCACTTTTCCACCGTCGGGTATTTCTTTGCCCGCCAGGATATTCAGCAAGGTTGTTTTGCCTGTGCCGTTGCGGGCTATCAGCGCCACCTTCTGGCCTTTGTCGACACCAAAAGTAATATCCTCAAAAAGGATTTTTTCTCCGTAGGTTTTGGTCAGGTTTTCGACGCTGAGGTAGTTCATGCTGGTTTGATGGGGATGCAAAATTACGAATTTTTTGCGTTCATTTCTTTTGAATGTCCATAAGGAACGAATGAACCTGAATCAGTGGCAAATATTCCTGCAGTCTATGCCTGTTTCCATGAATTGGAGAAGGCGCGGCCAATGGAGAACCAATATTCGTTATTGCCTTGCGATTTCGCTGTTATTCCTCTTTTTTCTTTTTTGGAACAGTCAGTTTTTTTATGGCTTTGTCAAAATCGCTTTCGAAAAGTTTGTCCTGGACAATGCGGTATTTTTCAAATTCACTTTCGGCAAATGATTTGGCAATGGTTTGTGTTACTTTACCTGAATTACTCAAAATATCCTTTTCGTTAAACTGTAAAAAAGCATTCAACTTTTCAGCCCAATCTTTCATGGTCATGGGTATGTTACGTTCTGCCTGTGTTTCGGCGTAATCGAGGTACATGGTTACAAAACGGTCAAGGTTTTTTATTTCTTTTTCGGTGAGATAATTTTTTGCTATCACCACATCGGTTTTTATTATTTTCCCTGAAGGTGCATTTTTCCATGTGGTTAATCCCATTTGCTCTTTCTTACTATTGGCACGGCTCATTATCAGTTCGGCCGCTGTGTGCCCGTGAATAGCAAAGTGTAATTTATTCTGAACGGAGGCAAAAAAAGTGTGTGTTACTTCATCGTCCATATTATAGTCCATTGCCGTGGCATATATGTCGGTGATCTTTTGGTAAAAGTTCCTTTCACTTGCCCTTATCTCGCGGATTTCGGCAAGTAAATTATCAAAATATGTTTTGCTTAAAAATGCGCCGTTCTTCAAGCGTTCTTTGTCCAGCACATAACCCCGAATTGCAAAATCTTTTAACACAGAGGTAGCCCACTGCCTGAATTGTGTAGCTCTATGTGAATTGACACGGTAGCCAACCGAAATGATTGCATCTAAATTGTAGTGTTTTGTTTTATAGGTTTTACCATCGGATGCAGTTACCGAGAAATCCTCGGCAACTGAATTTTCATCCAGTTCTTTTGTTTTGAATATATTTTTTAAGTGCAGAGAAATATTATCGGCACTGCAATTGAATAATGCAGCCATCATTTTTTGCGATAACCAGATTGTTTCATTTTGAAACAGCACTTCTATCCCATTTTTACCTGCCTGTGAAGTGAAAATTAAAAACTCGGCGGTGCTATTGCGTATTTGTAGTTTTTTTTCTGTCATGTTTACTGTTTTTTCAACATTATGATTTTTTCGGTACAATTTACATTAAAAATTTAAAATTTCATTGTCCTTAAAACTTAAAAATCCTCTCATTAACTTTTACAAATATAAAAGTAATAGACAAATAAGACCAAGTTTCTGAGAGGATTTTAATATCCGGAAAATCTTCTATTCAAAGCCGCTCAAACATGTTCTTTCCTGAGTTGAGATTTTTGCCATCGAGGCGAGCGTTCATAAAATGGAGAAGCCAAGCCTTGGAAGGAAAGGAAGTGACGGCTATCGGGAATCGCTTTATACAAAGAACGTGAATTTTTAGAAATGCATTTAAGGAATAAACAGGTGATAAATATCCAGCATATTTAACCAAACAAAACAAACCGGATTGGGCAACAGTTGGTACAAAACTGAGATATTCAGCATCACCTTTAAGATGGTTAAAAAGTTGGCTACCGTTAAACGGTAATGTAATGCTGCTATCCACTGAATATTGAAGATGGTATTCATAGCTCTCGCCCTCCAGTTTATTCGTTTTCCTGTTTTTCATTCTTTACTATTCCATTTTCATCGGGTTCGCAACTGCCAGGGTTTCCATATTTTTCGGATTCCATCTGGATACGTGCTTTGTAATCTTTCAGCCAGTTGGGGTTGTTTGCTGCCCATAATTTGCATCCTTGTTCAACCCTGTCGATTAATTCAAAATTTTCGTAGTTCATTGTTTTTATCTCCTATTCTTTAATTGGTACTCAAGGAACTTTTTTTGTAACTGCCGGAGAAAAACCAAATAACATTCCCTAAAATTTTTACAAAAAACAGGACGATAAATACAATTTCAAATCACTGATTATCAATATCATAAAAATTAAGTGATCAATCTGCTCAACTTTTGCTGAATGGGCTTAGTATTAAAAAATATTACAAGGCCGTATCATTTTTTAATACAAAGAATTGGATTAAACAGGCTAATGAAATCAGATTATGCCAGGAAAAACTTTATAAAATAGCATGTCCTTGCGTTTTTTTTTAATAGATATCGGCGGCAGATTCTGATTTGGAATTTTAAAACCAAAAAAACCAATAACCAAATCCGCGACAGGCGGAACAAACCAGTCAGGAGATGCCCAGCATCCGCTTGTATTTGTAATAGGTCATCCTATTGATATCAAGCAGCTTGATAGCTTCTTCATTGTTGTAATTGGTTTTTTCCAAAGCATGCAGGATGGCATTTTTGTGACAGAGGTTTTCGGCAGATCTGATGCTGTAATCGTCATTTCCCGGAAAAGTCGGTGTGTCGGATTCATCAAAAAACAAGTTATCAGGCACAATCACCCCGGTTTCCGAATTCCTGACGGCGCTTTTCAATGTTTTGATCAATTGCCTCACATTGAGCGGCCAGGAATAACACATTAACTTGTCCATAGCTTTATCCGAAAGAGACACATTCCTGTTGTATTCCAGGTTCGCCTCATTCACTATGCGGGTTGCAAGATGATGAATGTCTTCCCTCCGTTCCCTTAATGGCGGTACAGAAATAATTTCATCGATCCTTCCTTTAAAGGCGTTAAGAAATCCCGCCGACTGCACCAGGTCGTTGATTTTTTCACTACCGGCAATGATCAACCTTGTGTCGACCGGTATTTCAACATTGGTACCTTTCCGGATGATCACTTTTTGTTCCATCACAATCAGCAACTTGGCCTGTATTTCGGGCCTTAACGTCTGGATTTCATCTAAAAACAAGGTGCCGCCGTTGAGGTATTCAAAATATCCGATCTTATCTTCTTTTGCATCGGTGAAAGAGCCTTTTTTATGGCCGAAAAGCTCGCTTTCGGCGGTGGCTTCCGAAATGCAACTGCACGGGATCCTTAAAAACGGTTTCCCGGACCTGTTGCTGTATTTATGGATGTAGTTCGCTATCAGATCTTTTCCCACACCGGTCTCTCCCTGAAGCAAAACAGTGACGTCGTACATGGCGGCGTTTTCAACTTTTTTTATCAGATCCTGGATGGATTTACTATAACCCATTTTGTAGAAAATGTCTTCCCGGAGCTTTTTATGGTAATTTTCAAGGGTATTCCTTGCATCTTCAAGGTCTTTTTTTACCGTATGTAATTCATGGTTTTTTTTTGTGATGAATAAATAATCATCTATCTGTGTGGATATAGCTGTAAAAAGCCTGTCTTTATACCCGCTTGTTGTTTTTAAAATATAATCGTTAATGAAATTACTTTCAACCAGTTTTCTTTCGGTGAGATCATCCCCGGCCTGGCCGCTGGTCAACACCACCACCCTCAACTCGGACAATTTTGGGCTTTGCCTGATATAATTGATGATCTTCACTCCGGAATCTCTGTGCTCAAGGGATAAATCAATAATGGCAACGGCAATATCCGGATTTTCATCCAGCAGTTGTTTCGCGGCGTTTTCGTTGGTGCCGCTCAGAAGCGTTACCGTGTTTCCCCGGTGAACAAAATGAGACAATAATTCTTTTGTAGAATTTATGAAGTCCGTCTTATCCTCAATCATTAATATTTTATGTACCATGGTCCCGTTCATTTAATTAATCCATAGGTAACTTAATTATAAAATTCACACCTTCATTGAGTTTGCTTGTACAGCTTATCGTGCCACCGATATTTTCAGTAATTCTTTTCACGATGCTAAGTCCCAGTCCGGAAGATTCGCTTGGCATGGTAGTAAAAAACATATCAAAGATATGCGGCAGGTTATCGCGGGAAATACCGTTGCCATTATCCGAATAATCAATGGTTACGGATGATTTGTCAACGCTGATATTGATTTTTATTTGCCCATCGGGTTTATGTTCAAAACCATGTTTCAGGCTGTTCAGAATAAGGTTTATCATGATCTGAGTCAGCGCACCGGGATAACCCATAACATCCTCACTTCCTGAAAAACTTGTAATAACCTCGACATTTTTACTATCAATCCTGTGTTTTAAACTAAAAAGCAAATCATTGATTTTTTCAACAATATTAAAAAAACGCTTCTCGCCTTTCAGGTCATCCCTGGCAATATTGTTATAGCTATTCAATAATTCTCCCATTGATTCAAGGTTTTTGAAAATCCGCTGTATTGGAATTTCCAGCTTAACGTAAAATTCATCACACGCGGGATCATGGTTTTTTTCTAAAAAATCGCTGATTTCAAGCTTTATTAATTCGATATCACTGACACAATTCGCGATAGGCGTACTGATCTCATGAGATATGCCGCGGACAACATAGCCAAGCTGTTCAAGTTTCTTGTTTTCGAACAATTGGGACTGTATTTGTTTTAGTTCTGTAATGTCGGTATCAATGGCTACCAGCCTGATGCCTTTCTTCGTGGACGCCGGCGTAAGCGTGGTTTTCAGGGTTTTGGCCTTGCCATCGGATGTCATGATTTCCGACTCATACTCTACAGAGATGTTTTTTGAAATACTTTCTTTCACTTTTTCAGCGATAGCGGGATCAGAGGATACCCCGGCGAGGTTGCGGCTTCCGCGTGCCGAAACAAACTCATCAAGCGTATAACCGTACATTTTTTCAAAGCCTTTATTGGCCCAGATAAAATTCCCCAACGAATCCATAATGGTTACGGCACATTTGGTTTCTTTTGCAGCAATGGAAAATTTTTCATTTTTTATTTTCTGCCTGTTGATCCTTATCAGCAGCAACAGGATGACACCAAGGATAACGGCCAACAGGATCACAAAAACCGTGTAACGGTTGTTAGCCCTCTGTTCCAGCATCAGGTCTTTGTCATAATAGTGTTTCTTAATGATACTAACTCTTTTATTGTTTTGATCGACAATCTCCTTATATAAACTGATATACTGATTTAAATAAATAATTTTCAATGAGTCATTTGCAGCGGTTTTATACAAACGGTCGGCAGCCTCAAACATCTCTTCTCTTGCATTGATAGAAGATGCAAAGGCCCATGCACTATCTGCATATAAACCTGCAATATCCTTTTTATGGTCTGACAAATAGAAATCTGCAAGCCTTAAATAAATTCCGGCTACCTGATATTTACTGCCGGTTTGTTTAAACAGACGGCCACTATTTGTGTATAAATTAAAAATGGTGTCCTTTAAATTTAAAAAGTTTGAAGTATCATTACTCAATAAATCAGCCATTCCTTCAAAGGCGTTGGCTTTGGTATATATATCATCCCTGCTCAATCGCAGGGCATCCACAAAATATAATTTTGAACTATCCCGGTACATTTGGCTCGTATCGCTGAACTTCGAATTAAAAGCCTGCATGCGAAAAAGCTCACCAATGGCGTATATAGTGTTTGACGAATCAATAAAATTCCGGGCATACTTAAGGCCTTTCTTATATTCTTTTATTCCGGAAACATAATCTTTTTCATAGTAATATAAGTAGGTTCCTTTAGAATAATGCCGGTTGAAATTGAAAACACGGTCATCACTTTCAATTGAATCTATTTTGTAAAACAATTCCAGTGCTTCGGCATATTTTGCATTGCCCTGGTAGATATATACCAACCCAATCAAAGCCAATGGGTATAATTTGGAATCTTTTTTAACTTTTTTATAATATGCTTCCGACACCGTATCGCACCTAAAAGAATTCAGGCTGCCAAGACAGATATTCAATTGATCCCGGTATTTTTTATCCAGTTCAGGGTCAATCCTCAGTATTTGTTCGACACTGTCATAATAAAGAAATGACTTTTCCGGATCACGGAGTTCATTTTTACCGGCCAGGTCAAAATATTTTTTTAGTTGTTTTTCCTGGTCCGATAATTCACTTTTACAGGATACAAAAAATAAAAACGATAAAAAAAGAAAGAACAGCCCGATAAACCTATATCGCCTGAAATGAGTGCCTGTTATATTTTTCATAATAATTATGTTTACTGTTTGATGGCATTTTAAAATAACACATAAATCTTTCACATAATTTTTTCTATAACAATACCTTATATCAAATTTAAGCTAATTTTATGAAAATAACAATACAAATAATACTGAAATCATACCGATTGGAAAAATATACGTGACGGATAATCCTCCTGATAATTATCGGGAATATATCAATTGTTAGTGCTTCCGCATAGGTGGAAATTTTCTATCGGCATAGTCCTGCCTGCCTTGATCCCTTAAGGAAAATATAAAATTATGGTACACCTTAGGAGTATCTATAATTAATTTCGTATTACTTTAAAATTCGTTGAGCTGCAGGCACAACCTGTGAGAGAAGGTATAACCAATCAAATTTTCACTGAATAATCTTCTTTATTTCATCAATAATATGGTATGTGGCTGGAGGATCGCCTCTTTCAACATGGCAATCAATCCATTCAAAATGATAAGGATTATTTATCATTTGAGTAAATTCGTTTATTAATAATCTTTAATCTCGCCTGAAATATTTTTAATTTCCTGCCATACCTCTATTCTATTTTCCAACACGTAAACGATGTCTTCAAAATCCTGGCTTGTTCTGCCATCTCCATTACCACGGCCTTTGAATGCCTCAAATTTTGTAGCCAAAAAATATGGGGAACTCAGAATTTTTACTATATGATCATCATCAATTTTATATGCTACCGCATTCTTATATCCTTCAGGATACCATCTATTAAAAAATCCAAAAGCATTATTCTTAGTTGTTGGCATAATATCAACAGTAACTCCATGAATTTTATACCTGCAAATAATTTTGGATTCAATATCTGGTGAAAATTTCATTTTGAGCAATTGTTCTTCAAATTTCGCCATTTCGGTGTAATTAAGTAACTCAATGATAACATCGACATCCTCTGTTGGTCTTATTTCAGTATATTCGCGGCTAGCGTAAAGTGATGCAGTTGCTCCACCAACAAAAACCACCTGGTTCTGTATTTCACCCAGCCCTTCATAAACAGTTTTGATTCTTAATAAATTTAATCTATTGCTCATAACTTATCATTTGCACCAACTCCGGAATCGCAATTTTTTGTTCTCTCACGCGCCCGACACGAATAACATCAATTAATGCTAATAATTTATAAAACTTTGGATCATGTTTTATGGCATCCACTTGTTTTAGATAAAAAGGCTCAATCACCAATCCCATATAATTGCCCACAGGGTCACGCCATACATAATTGAGTTCACTTTTAAAGTGGTCCTTCATGAAAGGATGCGAATGAGCAGTTGGTATCCCTTTTACCATTGCTCCAGGCTCTGCAGGAAAAACATATTTTAATCCATGCTCAAGAAACTCGATCAAATTTTGCCGGTTAACCTTGTCTTTGTTATAATCGATCAGTCCGGCAATCCGGCTTCGATTAAGAGACTCTGAAATCTCTGACAAACTAATAAACAGTGAACTGGAAAGATCGCTCAAACGCCAATCCAAATCACCCATTGCTATAATTTTTATAAGAATAGCAATATCTTGTGGCCGCATTCCATTATGTTTTCTCATGTGGCAAAGATAATACTTATTTCGCATTTCGCGAAATGCGAAATATATTTTTCAAAACCTGTTTTATTTTACATTAAAGTCCCCCGTTAATTATCCATGGCATATAAATTTGCTTATAATTATAAATGGCATAAACCTGCCAAATTTATGGGTTGCTTTAAAATTTTATCAATTATATCCCGCACCTGCACAATAATTTCAGGAAATTTATCCTGTATTTCCGGCGTAAAATCCTCACCGAAGGTCAGGTCTTCGATAATCTCCACCGCAATGATATGCATGCTTTCGGGAATTTTCATATTCAGTTTTTTCCCGATCTCAAGCGCGGTCAAAAATGAAACATCATGAAGGTTCGACAAATTAGAAGTTTCCTTAAAATCTGAAGGCTGGAAGTAATATACTGTTCCGGGTATTCCGTCTTTGGTTTTGATGGCATCGATAAAAATTACGTTGTTGTACCCTTGTATAAGTTCAAGTATTTCAAGCCCGCCAAGGCTGGCCGTTTCGAACGATATAGCCTCATCAGTAAAATAATGCTGCATTTCCCTGCAGAGCCGGATACCTATTCCATCATCCATCAGGATGTCATTTCCAAGGCCAAGGATCAGCGTATGTTTATTCATCAAGTATTAATATTTGCCATAAGCCACTAGCCACTAGTCACTATTATCGTCCAACCTTTTAACCTTCCAACCTCCCGATAGCTATCGGGACAACCTTCAAACCTTCAAACTTTTGTTGAGCCACATGCCATGAGACATCCGCTATTGGCTCATGGCTATTGGCTCATGGCTATTGGCTATTGGCTATTGACTATTGGCTCATGGCTATTGGCTATTGGCTATTGGCATTCCTTTTCCTCTCAAATATTTCTAATCTCTTCTCAAAGTTTGCATGATATCCCCGTCTGCCTTCCTGATATTTAAGATCATCGGCATCTTCCCGGGTAAGCTGTGCGTGGCAC
>DAOQAT010000064.1:0-17114 GCA_035354195.1 Bacteroidales bacterium
GGACTAGTATTCGCAAGGATGTGCAGGTTCGAGTCCTGTTCCGGGCACCAAATCAAAGCAGACGAAAGTCTGCTTTTTTAATTTTTATCGGAACAGGACGAGAAGCCTGTCCGGATTAACTACAATTCGCAATTATTTTTCCACATTTTTTTACAACTTATTTATTATTTGTATAATTGCAATCAGGCCAATCCTGATTGTTCTATTATGAAGAATAAATAAATGAGAGAAAACAACCATAATAAAAAGCAACCCGCCACGGCAGACAAATAAAAAATTATGCCTATCGATACCGACGATTTATCCGAAAAAACATACAGGGCCATAATTATTGAAGCCGAAAAATTCAATCATGACCTGACGCTGCAATTTGGCCTGCTTTCCTATCATTGCATGGATGAAGATGAATACATTAAACTGTCAAAGGAATATATTGCAGAGATGCTCGAATTTGATGAGTTTGATTTAGATGATATATTTTTTGGAAATCCGCCACCCATGAAAGATTTCCATGCAGCGCTGAATCGTATAATAAAAAACATTTCAACATTAGAGACTAAATAATATGCCGAAGAAAAAAGCACTTGCCCCTGCGGAAGGATTTAATGAAATTCTTCTTTATACAACTCCAAATGGTAAGGTAAAAGTTGAAATATACATTAAAGATGAGACCGTCTGGCTTACGCAGCAGAGAATTGCTGAGTTGTTTGGGGTTGACAGAACAGTGGTAACAAAGCATATAAAGAATATTTTTGCCGAAAGTGAGTTGAAGGAAGATTCAGTATGTGCAAATTTTGCACATACTGCCAGCGATGGAAAAAAATACAATACACAATTCTATAATCTGGATGTTATTATCTCTGTGGGGTACAGAGTGAATAGTTCCAGAGCTACGGCATTTCGTATATGGGCAACAGAGCGGTTGAGGGAGTATATTATCAAGGGTTTTACAATGGATGATGAGCGCCTGAAAAACCCGAACAACATTTTCGGAAAGGATTATTTTGAGGAGCAGCTTGCACGGATCAGAGATATCAGATCCAGCGAACGAAGGTTTTATCAGAAAATTACAGATATATACTCCCAATGTAGTGCTGATTATAAGGTAGATTCTCAGGTGACCAAAGATTTTTTCTCAACGGTTCAGAATAAATTACATTGGGCAATTACGGGCCTGACCGCTGCCGAGATAATTGCATCAAGAGCTGACAGTAAGAAAGACAACATGGGATTAACGACATGGAAAAACGCTCCGGCTGGTAGGATCAGGAAAACAGATATTAGTGTTGCAAAGAATTACCTGAATGAAAAGGAATTGGATGGTTTAAACCGGATTGTGAGTATGTACCTAGATTACGCAGAGTCTCAGGCGATAAAAGGAGTAGTGATGTATATGGAAGACTGGGTAAAAAAGCTTGATGCTTTTCTGCAATTCAACGAAGAAGCAATCCTGGAGCATCAGGGGAAGGTTTCGCACGAAATTGCCATTAAACTTGCCGAAACAGAATATGAAAAATACCGCATTGTTCAGGACCAGCTTTATGAAAGCGATTTTGACAAGGAAGTGAAAAAAATTATATATAAATCGGGTTTAGGGAAAAGGAATAAAAAAGAATAGGATTGCAAGCATCACAGGTTATACAATTCTTCGCTTCCCGCCCAGACATATTCGCTCTTCGCTGGGAGAAAAATGGGAAGAGTGGTTACATGCCCGCTGTTAAAGTTGATCCGTACCGCCTGAAACAGCATCAGATTAAAGGAGGGCCGTTCAAAGATTTTGCTGAAAAGGAATACAGGCCGCTTACAGAAACTGAGATTGAAAAACATTTGAAAGGTGAGCAATTTATCGGAATATACCCGTTGCTGAAAGATAACACCTCCTGGTTTATTGCGGCTGATTTTGATGAAACAAATTGGGTTGAGCAATGCAGAAGTTTTATGCGAATTTGTTCAGAAAATGGAATTCCTGCATATCTCGAAAGATCACGTTCCGGGAATGGCGGTCATGTTTGGATTTTCTTTGAAAAACCTTACCCTGCTGTAAAAAGCAGGAAAATTGTAATCACCCTGCTTCAGCAGGCGAGTGTATTTTCCATTTTTGACAAGGCTTCCAGCTTCGACAGGCTATTTCCTAATCAGGATTATTTGTCAGGAAAAGGATTTGGAAACCTAATTGCTCTTCCTTTTAATAAAATTGCGCTGGAAAAAGGGAATTGTTGTTTTATTGACCCGGAAATCCTGATTCCTTATCCTGATCAACAGTCGTTTGTAAACCTTATTAAACGGCTACCAATTTTAGATTTGGAAAGTCTGTATGATGACATTTCAAAAATTAATGTTTCTCAAAAGGTTGAGAAAACGCTTGCTAATTATGGAAAGACGACTATCAGGTTAAGAGAAAATGTTTATTTAAACAGAAATTCTCTTCCCTTATCACTTGTGAATTTTCTGAAGGATGAGCTGAACTTTGCAAATACAGAGTTCTTCATTCGGAAAAACCTGGGTAAAAGTACGCATGAAACAAAAAGATATTTCAAACTAATACAGGAAAATGGAAACAACCTGATTATTCCGAGGGGATTTATTGGCAGAATTATCAGGTTTTGTAAAGAGAATAAAATTGAATTTGATTTTAAAGACGAACGTAAAAGACTTGGAGAGGTTGGGTATTTAAGCACTATCAGCCTGTATGAATATCAGCAGAATGCACTGGAAGCATCAAATAAAAAGGATTTTGGAGTGATTGTGGCTCCACCGGGAACAGGTAAAACAATAATTGGCTTAAAAATTATTGTAGAAAAACGCCAACCGGCTTTAATTCTTGTTCACAGGAAACAACTCGCAGATCAATGGATTGAGCGAATACAAACGTTTCTTGGAATTCCTAAACATAAAATCGGCCTGATTGCTCAAGGCAAAGTCAGACCAAGCAAGGAAATTACAGTAAGTATGATTCAAAGTCTTGGAAAAGAAATTGAAAATAATGAAAATTCTGACTTACTTAATTCCTTTGGTACTATTATCGTTGACGAATGCCATCATGTTCCGGCAGAGACTTATAACACTGTTATATCAAAGCTTCATTGCTGTTATATTTACGGACTTACCGCGACACCTTTTCGCAAGTATAATGATGGCAAACTTATTTTCGTTTATCTTGGCGATATAATCTCGGAGCTGAAGACACAGGAAATAGCAAATCAAAAGAAGGCGACAATTATTATCCGGAACACTGATCTTAATGTTCCTTTCAATTCGAGAACGGATAGGTTTGAAACTTTGTCAAATATTCTTATCCACGACAGCGCAAGGAATAAACTTATTCTTGATGATGTGATCTCAGAAATTAATACTGGTAAAAGGGCAGTAATTATAACAGAGCGAAAAGAACATATTGAATCATTGTGTCAGTTCCTGAAACAGAGATATGAAGTAACCGCACTATCAGGTGAGGACAGTGAAAAAAGCCGTACAGGTAAATGGAAAAACCTGAAAGAAGGAAACTATCAGGTACTTGTAACAACTGGACAGTATTTCGGAGAAGGAACAGACCTAAAAAATGCTGAATGTCTTTTCCTGGTTTATCCTTTTTCATTTGAAGGAAAGTTGATTCAATACATTGGAAGGGTTCAGCGAGGTGAGATAGCTCCCTGGATTTATGATTATCGTGATGCTAAGGTTGAATATCTGAATAGGCTTTTTCTTAAAAGAAATGCTTATTACAGAAAACTTGAACACCAGGCCTCACTATTTGATGATACCGGAATCGAAATTACGACAAACAGGACAACTATTAATATTGATGAGCGAATCAAAGTATCCATCGATGACCTTGAATTCAGATACGGTTCTATTGCATTCAGCTTTCTTGTTGATAAGATGGGCACAACACTTGAGTTTGAAATAGAGAATTACGAAATACGCCCCGAATTTGAAGTATTGAAACCTTATTTTGCTAAAGTACTTCGGACAAAAACTGTGGAAATAGAAATAAATGCAGAATTTAATGAAGGGAAATTAATTAGTCAGATCGCCAGGTCTAAAGAACTTGATAAAATTAACAATGAAATTATTGACACCGTGAGGTTCAGGTTTGTTGAGAAGAAATTCTTTGGTAAGATTCCAGGAAAAGATAAAGGTTTGCTTGATTTATCGGAGCTTCAGAATATAAATAAAGATGGAGCTGGGTTATACGATTCTGAATCAGAATTTCTTGAAGATATTCTTAAACATAAGCAGATAAGGCATTACAAACAGTTACAATTTCTCGCTGAAAAGCATGAAGCATCGATAATGAAAATTCGTTTTGTTCTAAGTCCGTTTTCATTTGTTTTTCTGCTTGCTGGAGAAGAACAATTTCATGTAGTTATGGAAACGATGGACACAGAAGAAGCTACTTATATTTGGCATACAGAAAAGTCACTATCCCAACTTAAAAGCCGTTTAAAAGAAATTGATGCAGATTTGAATTCAATAAGGATTGACGGAAGGCAGTCATTTTTAGAAAAGCCACCAAAAAACTTCAATAGAATTCTCCACGATTATTCTGACGAGAAAAAAGGATTCATTATTTGGAAGTCGTTGGTTGAGGAAAAATTGGTCTGACCATATTCAAAAAACCTAAATGCCATAACTGTCATAAACTGCCAGTTAGTGCCAAGAAAAATTCGAACAGGACGAGAAGCCTGTCCCGACGTTTTGCAGTTTTTATTTTTTTGTTTGAAAATGATTTGTTTCATTTGTATACAAATTTGCTTTATTCCTGCCAATGAACCATAAAAAAACCACAAACAAAAAAACAATAAAATACAAGGAGCCTAAAAAGAAATCAATCGGCGGCAGATCAAAAAATGATAAAAAAATCAACCGGTGGGTTTGGCTTGCGCTGGCTGTGGTTATCATTACCACATTTGCCATCTACCTGAAAGCCATACATTTTGAGATATTTTATTGTTGGGATGATAATGTTTATATCCGCGAAAACAGCTTTATTAAAGCCTTGCACTGGGAGAATATCAAATCAATTTTTTCAACGTTTTATTTTGGTAATTACCACCCATTCACCACGTTATTCTATGCCATAGAATATAAAACCGGCCATGGGGATTTTTCTGTTTTTCATTTCAACAATATCCTGCTTCATCTTATTAATACCGTTCTGGTTTTTGTGTTTATCAGAAAAATTTCTCCGTCAAATCAGGCCGTTGCGCTGATCACCGCTGCTTTTTTCGCTGTTCACCCGATGCATGTGGAATCGGTAGCATGGGTCTCCGAAAGAAAAGATGTGTTATACACCTTTTTCTTTTTACTCTCTCTCATTTTTTATTCGGATTACCTCAAATCACAAAAAATAAAACATCTGTTACTTGCCTTTTTCCTGTTCGTTTTTTCATGCTTTAGTAAGTCGGCTGCTGTAGTACTTCCTTGGATTCTGTTACTTCTCGATTATTATGCAGGCAGGAAAATCAGCAGAAAAATGTTCCTTGAAAAAATTCCATTCTTCATTATTTCTTTGATTTTCGGAATTGTTGCCATTTATTCGCAAAAGAGCAGCGGCGCCATCCAAAATATGGCTCCCGCCATGACATTTATGGAACATCTCGCAACCATTTCCTATTCATTTATCACATATTTATTCAAAGCTTTTATCCCTGTCGGCCTTTCAGCATATTATCCCTACCCTGCCGGGTTAGGATCTGCCCTACCGTTTATTTATTATCTTTCAATTTTGATCCTGGCATTGCTGGCGTTTTTTGTTTGGTATTCACGGAAATGGGGAAAAGACATAGTGTTCGGATTCCTGTTCTTTGTTATCACCATTATCCTGGTGCTTCAGATCATCCCGATCGGCGCCGCCTCCATGGCCGAAAGATATACCTACATCCCTTACATCGGGCTGTTTTTTATAGTCGGAAAACTTTTTGAAACCTCATCGGGAACTGTTAAAGCCGGAAAAAAACTGAAAAATGGGTTGCTAATAGTCCTGGCACTTGGTTTTATCACATTTTCCGCTATAACAAATGAACGGGTTAAGAAATGGGAAAATGAAGAAATCCTTTTTTCGGAGGTAATTGCCAGGCATCCGGGCGTCGGCATCGCTTACCTTAACCGGGGAAATTACTATTATAGTTATTATGCAAACACGCTGTTTGTCAATGATTTTTTCAAAAGAAAAACCCATATCGAAAAAGCGGCACACGATTTTGAAAGCGCCCTGAAATGTGATCTGAGTAAAGATAACAAAGTAAAAGCCTATTTCAACCTGGGCACGGCAAAAAAAGACCTGGGTGATTATACCGGCGCTATAAAAGACCTTGACAGCGCCATAAAAATTGATAATGGGTATTACAATGCCTATAACAACAGAGGTGCCGCAAAATATATGGTCAATGATTATCAGGGAGCCATTGACGACTGGAACAGGGCCATAGAGCTGAACCCGCACCTTACCGAAGCCATAAGTAACAGGGATACCCTTACCAGGATTCTTAAAACAAAAAAATAAATGGAAATTATTAAAACTGAAGTGAGCAAAAGAAGTTTTCGGAATAACTAACGCATTTGGTATAACTTTGCAAAAAAATCATTTTGAAAAAAGCCATCGTATCCGTTATCAATGATCTTGTAACCGACCAACGGGTCGACCGCAGCTGCAATACGCTGGTGGGGCTTGGCTTTGATGTGCACCTTGCCGGAAGGCGGAAAAAAAACAGTTATCCGTTGCCGAAACGCAAATACCATATGTTTCGGTTCAACATGTTGTTTGAGAAAGGGCCACTTTTTTATGCCTTTTTCAATCTCAGGTTGTTCTTTTATTTGCTTTTTAAAAAAGCCGACCTGCTTTTTGCCAATGATCTGGATACGCTTTTACCCAATTACCTGGTATCAAAAATCAAAAGGGTACCTTTGGTTTACGACAGTCATGAATATTTTATCGGAGTCCCGGAACTCGTGGGCAGGCCGTTTGTGCAAAAAACATGGAAAAAAATTGAACGATTCGTTTTCCCCAAATTAAATGATATTATAACCGTCAACAAATCCATTGCGGATCTTTACAAAACAGAATACGCTAAAGAACTCACCATAGTCCGGAATATTCCGGAAACCCGCTCTGTATCAGGCGTTAAAACAAGAGCAGAATTAGGGCTTCCGGAAAACAAACAGCTTATCATCCTCCAGGGTTCGGGCATCAACATACATCGCGGCGCCGAAGAAGCTGTGGATGCCATGAAATTTATCGAAAATGCCTGCCTGCTCATAGTCGGCGACGGAGATGTCATCCCCTTATTAAAACAATCCGTGGAAAAAAATGGCCTTACAGATAAGGTGCTTTTTATTCCGAAACAATCGCCCGGGAACCTGTTACATTACACGGCAAACTCAGATTTAGGGCTTACACTTGATAAAGACACCAACATCAACTATCGCTTTAGCCTGCCGAACAAGCTTTTCGACTATATCCACGCCCAAATACCGGTCCTTGCGTCACCATTGGTTGAAGTAAAAACTATTATCGACGAATTCGGGATTGGCTGCTGCATTGAAAATCATACGCCGGAGCATATTGCCGAAAAGATCCGGTTCATGCTGTCAGACAGAGAATCGCGCGAAATCTGGAAAAAAAACCTTAAACTTGCAGCCGAAAAACTTAACTGGGGGGAAGAACAAAAAAAACTTATTTCCGTATTACAGAAATATGCCTGACAAACACGTCCATATCATCGCTTTCGACATTCCTGTCCCCGTGAATTATGGCGGCGCTATTGACATTTTTTACAAGCTGAAGAGCCTCAAAAAAGCAGGGGTAAAGATCCATCTGCATTGTTTCGAATACGATCGTAAGCCATCGGCCCTGCTAAATGAACTTTGCACGGAAGTTCGTTACTACAAACGCGACAATTCAAAAACCAAGCTATTAAGCAGCCTGCCCTATATCGTTGCCACACGGTATTCGGAAGAGCTTTTAAAGAACCTGCTTCACGATAATTACCCCATACTTTTTGAAGGCCTGCATTCCTGTAATTTTTTGAATAACAAGAAACTGAAGAACAGAAAAAAAATTGTCAGGACACACAACATCGAGCATGTTTATTACGAAAACCTTGCCCGCGTAGAAAAAAACATGTTCAAACGCTATTATTACCAAAACGAAGCAAGCAAACTTGCCCGCTTTGAAAAAATCCTGGAACATGCCGACGGCATTGCTGCTATTTCAAAGAATGATGCAGGCTATTTTTCAAAAAAATTCAAAAATGTAAAAACTGTTTCGGCTTTTCACCCTAACGAAAGTATCACATCCAAACCCGGAAAAGGCGCATTTGCCCTTTATCATGGGAGCCTGGAGGTCGGTGAAAATAACGAAGCGGCCTTATTTCTTGTCAGGGAAGTTTTCAACGACCTGAAAATAAAGCTTATCATTGCCGGGAACAAACCCACGCGTGAATTAAAATCGGCTGTTGCAGGCAAAAAGAATATCACGCTTAAAACCGGCCTCGACAGTGAAGACATTTATAAGCTGGTCAGTGAGGCACATGTGAACATACTGCCGACTTTTCAATCGACCGGGATCAAACTAAAATTACTGGCAGCTCTTTTCCGCGGCAGGTATTGCCTTGTCAACACACCAATGATAGAAAAAACCGGCCTCGAAAGCCTGTGCATTTGTCGTGAAACCGCTTCGGAATTTAAATCTGAGTTAAAAAGCCTCTTTGCAAAAGATTATGTCCTCGCAGAAAATGCCAGGCGCGAAGAGATATTGCTGCATAATGGCTTTTCCAACGACCATAATGCGGTAGCGCTTATACACCTCCTTTTTCATTAATCAGCCTGCTTCTCAAGCAAACGCCCGTCTTCGATACGCAGTGTGCGCGACGGGAACCTTCTGAACAACGAATAATCGTGGGTGGCCATTAATACCGCTGTTCCTGTTTTGCTAATATTCATCAGCAATTCCAGTATGTCTTCCGAAGTAGCCGGATCAAGGTTGCCGGTGGGTTCATCGGCCAGGATTATTTCCGGGTGGTTGAGCAATGCCCGCGCTATTCCAACTCGTTGTTGTTCACCGCCAGACAACTGGTTGGGCATTTTGGGGCCCTTACCTGTCAGGGCAACTTTATCCAAAACTTCCGTGATACGGTCCTGCATATCTTTTTTATCATGCCATCCGGTAGCGCGTAGTACAAAAAGAAGGTTCTCATTCACCGTTCTGTCTGTCAGCAGCTGAAAATCCTGAAACACAATGCCGAGCTTCCTTCTTAAAAAAGGTATTTGCCTGGTTTTAATGGTACGCAAATCAAAAGAGGCAACTTTTGCGATGCCGTCCCTGGCGGGCAGATCAGCATAAATCAGCTTCAGCAGGCTGCTTTTGCCGCTTCCTGTCGGCCCAATAAGGTAAACAAACTCGCCGCGTTCTATCGCCATGTTGACATTAGCGAGGATGAGAACATTATTCTGAAACACAGAAACTTTTTCAAGTTGAATGATCGTGTTGCTGCTTACTTCGGTATGTGGCTCCATAATTTAATTTGAATTTCCAAAAATAAGGATTTTTTTTATTGAATCATTGCCACAGATATATTACATATTAACACTGAAAATTTCGTAACTTTGTATTAAAGCATTTGGTCATGAACCGTTTATTAGTAATAACCTTCATAAGTTTTATCGTTATGGCAAATAGTTGTAATTCACAAAATAATGGGTTACCCAAAAACGACCGTAAGCCGGCTGTAGCCGGAAAGTTTTATGCAGGTGACTCGGTTACGCTCACAAAAGACCTGAAAACACTTTTTAGCAATGCATTACCAAAACAACAACAGGATGTACTTGCTATTATTTCGCCCCATGCCGGCTATGTGTTTTCCGGAGTAATTGCTGCAACAGCATTCAACCAGATCGATGAAAATAAAGATTATACCGACATCTTTGTCATCGGATCCAGCCACAGTTCCTATTTCGATGCGGCCTCGGTATACAGCGAAGGAGATTTTATCACACCCCTGGGTACAGTGCAGGTGGATACCGCGCTCGCCAATAAACTGATCCAGGAAAATCCGATAATAAAAAACTATAAAGACGCACACTGGTTTGAACACAGCCTTGAGGTTCAGCTACCGTTTCTTCAGTACAAAATGAAAAGGCCCTTCCGTATCGTTCCCATTATTATCGGAACTGATAATACAGCGGTTTGTGAAAAAATTGCCAAAGCCCTGGCCCCATATTTCAACAGCGACAACCTGTTTGTCATCAGCACGGACTTTTCGCATTATCCGGATTATAAGAGCGCTGCAACAGTAGATAAACGTACCGCTGAAGCTATTGAAAGCAACTCTTCAAAAACACTGCTGGAAACATTAAAATCCAATGAAAAATTAAACATTCCGGATTTAGCCACCAGCCTGTGCGGTTGGTCGTCGGTGCTAACACTGTTGTATCTTACCGAAAATCATAAAAATGTGAAAATCACCGACCTGCTTTATAAAAATTCCGGTGATGTGGCAGTTTACGGCGACACAACACGGGTGGTTGGCTACCACGCCATGGCTGTCAGCGGAAAAATTGAAAATGCAAGCGAATTTTCACTGACAGCAGCAGATAAAAAAAACCTGCTTGAAGTTGCCCGCAACACGCTGACCGAATACATCAAATATGGTAAAACCCCGGAAATTGAAACGTCAGGATTTTCAAGTACCATAAAACAAAATTGCGGCGCTTTTGTAACACTACATAAAAATGGCCAACTGCGGGGCTGTATCGGACAATTCACGGCAAAGAAACCGCTGTATCTTATCATTCAGGATATGACAAAATCATCATCAACGGAAGATTACCGTTTCGACAAAGTAACTGCCGATGAGCTGGCATCCATTGATATTGAAATATCAGTTCTTTCTCCGCTTAAACTTATTAAATCAACTGATGAAATTGAACTGGGCAAACATGGGATTTATATTATGAAAGACGGAAGAGGCGGTACTTTTCTGCCTCAGGTCGCAACTGAAACAGGCTGGACGAAAGAGGAATTTCTGGGGCATTGTGCCCAGGATAAAGCAGGCATCGGGTGGACCGGATGGAAAGATGCCGACATTTACATTTATACCGCAATCGTTTTCGGCGAAAAAGACTCAAAATAAATTATGGTTTTTTCTCTGCAGCCGATATATATTAACTTTCTAACAAACCTCTCCGGCTAATGTCTGTCAGGGAATAAAAGACTCAAAAAACAAAAATATGAATCACAATAAAAATGATATGACTGATAACGAACTCAAAGAGCTACTCGACGAAAAACTTGAAGAATACAATACACCGGCTTTTATTGACAACGATCCCATAAGTGTCCCACACCTTTTTTCTAAAAAAGAAGACATAGAAATAGCAGGGTTCTTTGCGGCCATGTTTGCCTGGGGGCAACGGCCGCAGATCATCCGCAGCGCCACAAAACTGATGCTGATGATGGATAACGAGCCCTATAATTTTATTACGGCAGCCACTAGAAATGACCTGGATCAGTTTGGAAAATTTGTCCACCGCACCTTCGATGGAGAGGATTGCAGATTCTTTATCAGGTCGCTGAGAAATATTTACCTTAAACATCAGGGCCTGGAACAGGTTTTTACTGCCGCATACAAACAACATAACGACATCGGCCCCGCTATTACAACCTTCAGAAAAGCATTTTACGAAATAACTCATTTCCCCCGAAGTGAAAAGCATATTTCCAGCCCGTTAAAAAACTCAGCCTGCAAGCGCATCAATCTTTTTCTGAGGTGGATGGTCCGTAATGACGGCCGGGGCGTTGACTTTGGCCTTTGGAAAGGAATTCCCGCCTCAAAACTGTATTGCCCGCTTGATGTTCATACAGGCAATACTTCCCGTGAACTCGGACTGCTCGGGTTAAAGCAGAATAACTGGAAAGCTGTTGAAGAACTAACCGGCAAGCTAAAAAAATTCGATCCCAACGATCCGGTAAAATATGATTTTTCGTTATTCGGTTTGGGAATCAATAATAAAATCAGTAAATTTGGTGTTTAAAACTGAAAAGATAAACTATGAAACTCAAATTCAATAAATGGCTGTTTTCGGTGATCGCCATCATTTTTGGTTTTTCCGGAACCGTTGCCGCTCAGTATGGCGTTGTTGAAAATCATTACCTGATAAAAGGAAATGTCATGTCTGAAAAATGCAACAATGCCATTCCAAAAATCAAAATTACCCTTAGAGCGACAAACGCTAAAAGTGAGAAGGAAGACCTGGAAGTTTACACGGATGAAAAAGGCAATTTCAGCATCGACAATATGTATTTTCGATCTGATCAGGATTATTTTCTCATTGCCCAAGATACCGACGGCCAGGCAAACAAAGG
Organism: Bacteroidales bacterium; assembly: GCA_035354195.1. GTDB lineage: Bacteria > Bacteroidota > Bacteroidia > Bacteroidales > CAIWKO01 > CAIWKO01. Next base: position 12,365 of record DAOQAT010000064.1, read on the forward strand.
TGATTTTCAGTCTTCACGCCAGCTGATAACCCTGAATGAAAAAGATTTTGCTAAAACGGCCTATGAAAACTGGGACCAGTACTATGAAAACAAAACGACTTATTATTTCGGATTAAAATTAAAAAAAGATCAACCCTGCGAATGAATTTTAGGTATAATTTTTGTATGGTTTTCGCCCCTAAAATATAAATTATGCGGATCCTCTCAATTAATTTTCCCCATAATACCCGCATCATTTTTATGAACTTTAACCATTCGCATCATGAAAAATAGCAAATTTCTGATCCTGAAAATCCGTGCTTCCTTCATCAAAAATTGCCTGCGGATTTTAAGCATTGCCGGGTTTGGCTTTCTGGTTTCCTGCGTGAAGCAAAACGATCCCATGGCCATGTATGGAGTTATTTCTTCGGATTTTGAATTCAGAGGTGTGGTAACCGACGAAATTGATCAACATCCGATCCCCGGCATACAGGTCAAAATTACAAGCGGGCCTTATGACACCACGTTCATAGCCACCAACCTGTCAGGCGCCTATTATGCTTACCGTTACGACACTTATGAAAATCAAAATGTCAAACTCATTTTTACTGATATCGACAGCGCACAAAATGGAGCTTATGAGACAAAAGCCGTTGACGTCGTGCTGAACTTCAGGGATATCAACAATTCGGAACGTAAGGAAAACGTAAAGCTAACGCCCAAAGATTAGCCGCTGGTTATGCTGAAAACAATAAAAGTATTTTTGCTAAGAACGCGTGCTGTTTACCTGAAATATTTATTAAAGTTTATGGGGCTTGCCGGTTTCAGCATGCTCCTGTCCTGCACCAAATACGGCGCCCCTGTTGCCGAATACGGGGTAATTGCGGATTACAATCTCAATTTTCACGGTACCGTTTTGTCTGAAGATTCATTGAAACCGATCAAAAATATCAACATCAAACTTTCTTTAACACCGGACGACACGCTAACTTCAAATACCAGCGCACAAGGCACATACAGCATCAATAAACCTGCACACGAAACTCAGCAAGGCGCCCTGATATTCACGGATACCGATGGAACACAAAACGGCAGTTTTTATCAAAAAAGTATTACATTTGAAGTCACCAATGCAGATATCAACAACCTGGAACATATTACGAATATTAATTTAGTGCGCAAACCATAGCCATGAGGACCAACCGGAAAATTTTAAAAATCAAATCAAAGTTCTACTATTACACGCTTGTAGTTTTCGGAACCATGAGTTTGTTGTTCTTCTCACGCTGTAACAATGGCCCTTCCGAAGAAGAAAAGGCGGCCCGGATCAACGATTCCCTGGCAAAGGTTCAGGCGCTGCAGGATTCCATTGCAACAGCGGATTCCATCACCAAAGCGCAACTCGAACAGGCACGGCTGGATTCCATTGCCAAAGCAGATTCTATCGCCAAGGCCAAAAAAGCCAAAAAACCAAAAAACCCATATCAGCCCACCACACCTATGACAAAATATGGCATTCCGATGAACCCTCACCCTATTGCTGAATACGGGGTACCGCATAATTCCTATAACGACTGACCTTATGATAGAAAAGCTGCATCATAGCCATTTCCGCATACGATTTTTAAACCCGGCAACAATTATTCTCCTTATTTCAGGAATAATTTTACTGGGTTATACTTCATGCCGGACCCGTCCTGTTGTTAAATACGGCGGACCTCCTGCCGGTTACAAACAAATGGAAAAAAACAACTAACTTGAAAAATCACCGTCCCGGATTTCGAAAACGCGTTGCGCTGAATGTGTTCAGCAAGTACGTCAAGGTGCAGTCGCAACTGCATGAGCTTTCCTACTTTTTCTGGGAATGCACCCTGAGGTGCAACATCAGCTGCATCCATTGCGGCAGCGACTGTCGCAGCGAAGCGGGTGTTAAAGACATGCCGTACCAGGATTTTCTAAAGGTTACTGCCCGTGTCAGAGAAGTTTATGACCCGCACAAAGTGATGATCGTCATTACCGGCGGGGAGCCGCTCATGCGCAAAGACCTCGAGGAATGCGGCATGGAACTATACAAACAGGGCTATCCCTGGGGATTTGTAACCAATGGTTATGCGATGACACCAGAACGGTTTGAACGGCTCCTGCAAAGCGGGCTTCGCTCCATGACGGTCAGCCTGGATGGTTTTGAAGAAAGCCACAACTGGATGCGCGGCAATAAACACAGTTTCGAAAAAGCCGTGAATGCGATAAAACTGGCCGTACAAGCCGGAGATAAGATTGTTTATGATGTGGTAACGTGTGTGAACCAGAAAAACATTGAGGAACTGCCAGCCTTGAAAAAGTTCCTGATCGGTATGGGCGTGAAGCGTTGGCGGTTATTCAGCATTTGCCCCATCGGGCGGGCAAAAGAGAATCCCCTGCTCAACCTCAGCAATGAACAATTTCGCTTTATGCTGGATTTTATAAAAGCTAACCGTGAAGAAGGCATCATACAAACCAGCTTTGGCTGCGAAGGTTTTCTGGGTGATTATGAAGCAGAGGTCCGCGACAGCTTTTTCTTCTGCCGTGCGGGGGTCAACATAGCTTCGGTGCTTGCCGACGGTTCTATCTGCGCCTGTCCGAACATCAACCGCGAAACTTTTACACAAGGCAACATTTACAAAGACGATTTCATCGATGTGTGGAACCATAAATTTCAGCCCATGCGCAACCGCAGTTGGGCCAAGGAAGGTTTATGTGCCGACTGCAAGGAATTCAAATGGTGCCGCGGAAACGGGACCCACCTGCGTGATGTAAAAAACCATGATGTGCTGCGCTGCCATTATAAGATGATACAGGAAGGATAATTAAACTTTTACTTGTTTTTATTTTTTCATGAGGCCATTTGGTACTTCCAGGCATTCGGGCCTGTCGCCTTTTGCATCATTGTAAACCTCAAACTCATTGATCCAACCGTGGCTGGCGTTGCAATTATTAAATAAATACTGGATCTTGCGCGAAACCACTGTTGTAAAAGTATCTTCAACAGGGGCGCTCAAACAGTGGATGGCAGTATATCCGGCAGTCCTTAACCTCATATCTGTTTTGCAAAGTAGCGTATCCCAATCCTTACGTTTCTCATTCCAACTTCGAAGGTAATATAACGGGATATCAGCATTATCACCGGCATGCCAAATAACCACCCGGTTGAATTGCCTGGGTTCTCCAAAATCAATAGTGGCTTGCCTCCAACCGCATGAATCCGCATAGCACTCACGTCCACCGGTAAATGCCAACCCATAAGCCCAATAACTACCACGTACCCTGATGCCGTCCACCATATGCCAGGGAAAAACAGCTTCGCCCCAACCCGGGTCTGATTCCATCGGGCATGGATATTTATACGTGCCGTCGTTCTTAGCAATATCACCATCAGGACTATTAATTTCAATCTTTGTGGAATCACCGGGTCCAAAAAAGACAAAGTACAACGATACTGAGATTGATAATAAAACTATAGACGCGATCAGTATGAGATAAACTTTTTTTCGGCTCTTCGCAACATGCATAAAGTTAAACCTTTAATAAATATTTGTATAAATTTAAATGTTAAAATATATACTGAAATTACATTCTGGTTCAAAAATAGTTATATTTGCCTTATGTTTGAACGTATGCGTGCATTAATATTTTCAATTACCTGCTTCATCGTGTTGTTTGGCATCTCCAATTATTCCTGCAGCCAATCAAAATCAAGGGCAGATCAACTTTATGATGAGCTGTTCGCACATCAGGATAAGCTGAAAGATGATACGTCAACTGTTTGGAAATACTATGAATATGCTATATTATGTTCAGAAAAAGAAGGTGCCTGGGATTCAGAAAAAGAGCCTTATGTATGTACTTATGGGTTTCAATTGAGCAAAAAAATTGGTTACACCAAAGGTATCAGGGAATTTACCACCATATTAAAAAAATGTTTCCGGCAAACAGAAGGTTTGCCAAAGATAGCGGTTCACACTTATCCGGATGCTGTTTGCCGCGATACGCTCCGTTTGCTTTATCAGGCACGAAAACAACGCCATGGCGGAACTGTTGACTGGTACAGGGAGGCTTTCGAAACCTATAAAGGAATGAGGATGTTCAGAGAGGCGGGTATGGTTAGATTTTGGAACGCTCTGGCATTCTATGATCAGGATAGTTTCCGGGAAGCTATGCGCCTGTTTGAACAAGCCGGGCTTTATTTTATTTTAGCAGGTGACCACCCTTATCTTCTTAAGCTTTCGTTGTTCAAAGGGTGTACTTATTATTACCTGAAAAATTACGGTTCAGCATTGAAAGAATTTGACCGGGCAAAAAATGAATGTTCCCTGCTGACAGATTCTTCATCGCTGGTATTGACACTTTATGACCGTGGTGAAGTTTTTTCAGCCATGCAGGATCCAAGGCTGGCTCTCACTGATTTCTCAGAGGCGTTCAACCTGGAGCGCATGCACGGAGACACATGTCGTGATATTTCAGGACGTATTAAAGTTGCCCGGGCGTATTATTCCTTAAAACAATTTGCATCTTGTATTCAGGAATTGACGAAGGCCCTTGAAGAAGCCAAAATGAAAGGTGATAAAAACGGGGAGGCTGACGCCCTGTATCTGTTATCTAATGCTTTTATGCAATCAGGAGATAAGGAAGCTGCTGCCGATTACCTGCATAAATTTGTCAGCTTGCGCGATTCGTTATTTACCGCAGAACTGAGCGATTTTATGAAAAGCCGGGAATATTTCTGGATCAACAA
>DAOQAT010000065.1:0-16557 GCA_035354195.1 Bacteroidales bacterium
TGGCCCGAATTACAGATAATATCCTCTTGGAACAAACTGCCCGAAACCTCAGCAAGAACCTCATTGGTTACGATATCGGTAACTTTTACATAATCTCCCGGAGTAAGGTCAAAAGAGTTGAAATGCAGGGTAACAGCTTGTGCACCGGTGGGAATGACACGCCAACGACACAGCTGGTTCGGATGGTAATTGAATGTCCCGCTGCCATCGTTAAACGTTCCTGAACTGGCGGTAAGGTCTTTCATTCCTGAACAAAAGATCGGGGTGGTTGTAGTGTAAGAAGCCAAAAACCCACCGGATGAAATGCTGTCGTTTGAAATAAAATGTATGCAAAGTGCTTTTCCTGTTGTGGTGATCTGTGGTGGTAATGATGTACCGGAATACGTCCCAAGAACCGGGGCAGAGGTATTATTTCCATTATATACAATAACCACGTCAGAATCCTGTTCGGTGCTAAATTCAAGGAAATTCAGTTTGATATTCGAAGCAGAATCAGCAGGTTGAATGATCCAGATGCAATCGGAATTGTTCGCGTAAGTATGTAATGGGCCGCTTCCATCACTAAAGGTCCCTTTGGTTTTGGTAAATGTGGTTACTCCGCTGCAGGGATTTGGATAGGCTGATGTTGAATCCGGATAGAAATTGATGATGAGTTCGTGATCCAAAGTAAAATCCGAACCGCCTGGCCTTAGATTATCAAGCAGGAAATACCCGTCGTAAGAACCACCCCAGCCCCAGTTAAAGTGAAAATAACTGGTGTCCTGATAACCATCGCAAACAAAAGCGTGCCCTGAAACATTAATGGTATCCGCCCACCCGGCGTAATACAGCGGTTTTTTCTCGTCAAGATGTGACAGGATAAGCTGTTTCCAGTTGGTGTGTGTGGCGGTATCCCTGAAAACGTACTGGCAATCGGGAGAATAATGAAAATAGGTGCGTAATGAATAGGCCGCCTTGTGATTGTACATGCCTGAACCGTCAGGGCTGTAGTTCAGATCAACAGAGACGCCAAAGTGATACAGCAGTTTTGCAACAGCCGAATCATTCTGTCGTTCGGTAACTTCCAGCGGCATCAGGTCCCATTGATAGGTGGTGTTGCCAAAATCCGCTGATAACGAGTCATAAAGGCCGGGAGCGATGGTGTCGTTATACGTGTAAGATCCTGTTCCATGTAACGGATGCCGGTAATAATTCATGATCTGTCCGACAGCTGTCGGGACACACCCTGCCCATGTATGCCCGTCAGGGCCGGTGCTGGACAAAGGGCAAAAATTATTGTAATATTTTCCCTGATCCCAGGTTGTTTTTATCAAAGGAGAAACGGTTTTAAGATCTTTATGTTGCTTCAACTCCTCCGGAGCAGCCGTGAGCAGGCGGTTCCATTCCAGGGTAGTTGCAAAGGCAGGCATAATATTATTCTTAAGGATATAAACAATCTGCTTTTCATAATCCTGCATCCATTTGATAAATGCCGGCGGCTGGTTCAACTCATCATACCTGCTGTCGAACACATAACAAAGTATGGGGCAAACGGCATCATCACCCGAAACAACAACAAATCCTTTGTTGGTAAAAGCCACTATGTAGTAAAGTGTCTGGCCTTCCACATTCTTTTCAATGACCTTTTCGATGGTGATATCTTTATAATCAACCGGTTTATATTGATTCAACCGTTCGAAGTAAAAATTTTTACCTGCTAAAATGGCTTGCTGTTCTGTTATTTTTTTTGCGAAGGCACCATAATGCAGCACGATTAACAGAAACAGGACGGAAATTTTTTTTATCATAAAAGATTATTATTCAATAATAACTTTTTTACACAACGATTGTTTGTCCCCTGCGATCCGAAGCATATAAACACCTTGCGACAAGCCGGAAGTATTGATGGTTTTGGTGTAACTGCCATTAAAATTGGCGAGTTCTTCTTTGTAAACAACAACGCCTGTTACCGAGCAAAGTTCAACGATCATATGCTCCGGTTCATTAACCGTGAATTGGATATTTAACTCACTGTTTGCCGGGTTAGGGAAAATATTCATCCCGCTTAGGTTTTCATAGTCTTCAAAACCGGAAGGCGAAGCTGTTGATGTGTAGTTAAGGCTGAATCCCTGAGAATTCAAATAACCGTCGGATTTGAACAGTACCAGGACTTTGCTGGTAGTGTATGTTTTGCTTGCCGGCAAAGAAGTTCCGGTTAAGGTATCCATTGGAGTATTGGTTACCTGATCATATACTTTTACCAGGTCGTTGGTTGCTAAATTGAAATCCGTATAGGTAAGTGTAATGGAAGTTGCGTTTGCCGGGGAAATGATCCATCTGCAAAGATGATTGTACGTGTAGTTTTCTGCACCGCTGCCATCGGTAATAGTACCTGTAGGGGTTGTTAATGTAGTTATTCCGGAGCAATAGACCGGGAAGGTGCTTCTGTATGTTGCCTTCCATCCCGTATTGGTGGTGCTGCCATTTGTGACAAAACGTACCAGCATGGTCGCTCCTGTTGAGGTAATATCGGCTGGCAAATTACTCCCTGAAAATGTTCCTAATACAGGCGCAGCAGTGGTACTGCCATCGTAAACAGTGACCACATCGTTGGTGGCTTCGGTGGCAAAATTGATAAAACTGAGGGTGATCTTTGAGACAGGTTCGTTGGGATCAATCAGCCACATGCAATCATTGTTGTTGGTATAATCACTTGGCCCGCTTCCGTCTTCAATGGTGCCGGTAATTCCCGTAACAGATCTGGTTCCGCTGCAATTATTCGGGTAGCTTGCTGTAGGAGGATAAAATTCACAAACGACGCCCTGGGACGCCCCAAAGTAACTGCCGGCAGCAGTAAGGTCGGATAACGAATAATAACCATTGGCATATCCGCTCCAGCCCCAGTTCATATGAAAGTTTGTGCTTGCATCATAACCATCGCAATTCCACGCATGTCCACCGGATCCGTCATTATCTGAACCGGAATACATCATGGGGTGTTTGGCGTCAAGATTAGCTTTAAGGAGGTTGTTCCAGTTTGTGGTCGTGTACGTATATTTTGTTTTATAGGTACAGGTGCTATTATATCTGAAATAGGACTCAACCGCATCCGGTACGTCAAAAGAATTAGCTCCTGAACCGTCAGCTGCGTACCACATGTCTACTGCCTTGCCGCAATGGTATAACAGGGTGGCCACTGCTTCATTGTAATTGCCAAGGTCATCCAGCATATTATCCCACTGGTAAGTGGTCGTGCCAAAATTAATTCCTCCATGAGTTCCGTTTCCGGTGGTGGGATATCTGTAATAATACATGATCTGGCCCATCGCTGTGGCCACACAACCCGCATAAGCTTTATCATCGGGGCCTCCGGCAGCAGCCGGGCAATACTGGTTGTAATAGATATCCTGGTTCCAGGTACTGGTAAGTAATGGCGCTATTACTTTTGATTTTTTTATGCTGAGGTTTTCAGGCATTTGCACCGAGTAATAATCCCACTGGCTTTTTATACTGGTATTGGCAGAAGCATTTATTTCCAGGGCGCGGACAATCTCTTTTTTCGCTACTGAAAGCCAGTATTTCAAACCGTCTGGCATTTTTGATGGCTCAAGGCCGGATTCGTAGGAATACCCGATAACCGGTATAGCTATATCATCAGCAGAAACAATAACATAACCTTTGGGATTGATATTGAAAATATAATAAACAGCGGTACTGCCGTTAAATTCCGTAAAAATGCTTGTCACTTCAAGGCTCTTGAAATTTACAGGGACAAATTGCCCCGCATGCTCATAAAAATAAGCCAGCCCGACTCTTTGTGCAATTTGTACATCGACATGCTTTGCACTTACTGATAACGAAAAGAGAACGGCAAATAAACCAATAAAAAGATGTTTCATAATTTATGTTTTTTAAACAAAAATAATAATAATTTTGTAATGACATAAACCAAATTTTCAATAATAGTAGCTTTAACAAATAATAAACCGCTATATTGCTCATTTATAAGGAGTTTCTTTTTGGTTGTCGTTCCTATTTAATTATTCAACTTTAATTTTACATAAATGAAAATTATTATTAAAAATATTAAAGAACTGATACAGGTGGAGCCTAAAACCGGTACGTTTAGAAGTAAGGTGTCGGGAAAGAAAATGTCGGAACTGAAAACCGTTAAAGATGCATTTTTGGTTATCGGAAATGGGAAAATTGAAGATTTTGGGTTCATGAAAGATTATAAATATGCGGACCGAAATCAAAATAAAATTATTGACGCCACCGGCCGTATGGTGTTCCCGTGTTTTTGCGATTCCCACACCCATCTGGTGTATGCCGGAAGCCGCGAAATTGAATATATCGATAAGATCAAAGGGCTCTCCTATGAAGAAATTGCCAAAAGAGGCGGCGGTATCCTGAATTCTGCCAAACGGCTTCAGAAAGCTTCTGAAGATGACCTTTGCGAACAGGCCCTGTCGAGGCTTGAAGAAATAAAAATGCTGGGTACCGGGGCGGTTGAAATAAAAAGCGGTTATGGTTTGACTACCAAAGACGAGCTCAAAATGCTCCGGGTGATCAAAAAACTGAAAAAGCATTCCCCGTTGACCATAAAAGCCACGTTTTTGGGCGCCCATGCGGTACCAGCCGAATTTAAAGGAAAACAAAGCCAATATGTGGCGCTTATCATCAACGAAATGATACCGATGGTAGCCAGTGAAGAGCTGGCAGATTATATCGACGTGTTTTGCGACCGCGGATTTTTTACGGTTGAAGAAACCGAACAAATGCTGATGGCCGGCATCAAATACGGCCTTCGCCCAAAAATACATGCCAACGAGCTTGATTATTCCGGCGGTATACAAACCGGTGTGAAATACAATGCGCTTTCAGTCGACCACCTGGAATATACAGGCGAAGCTGAAATCAAGTCGTTGTTGAACAGTGAAACCATGCCGACTTTACTTCCGGGCGCCGCTTTTTTTCTCGGAATGCCTTATGCCCCGGCACGCAACATGATAAATGCAGGTCTTCCACTCGCTATGGCCAGCGATTTCAACCCGGGTTCTTCCCCGTCGGGCAACATGCAACTGATACTTTCCCTAGGCTGCATAAAATATAAAATGCTTCCTGAAGAAGCCATCAACGCGGTAACGCTGAATGGAGCCTATGCCATGGGCGTTTCGGAAGAACTGGGAAGTATTGCCATCGGGAAAAAAGCAAATGTTTTTATCACCAACCCTATACCTACATTGGCATACATGCCATACTCCTACGGAAGTAACAAAGTCGAAACTGTCATTATAAACGGAAAGGTTCAAAAATGAAAACCATCGGATTATTAGGAGGTACCACCTGGGAATCAACCCTCGATTACTATCGGCTCATCAATCAGCAAATGCTGAAAAATGCAGGCAACAGGAACACCGCAAAAATTGTGATGTATTCGGTGAATTTTCATGATGTGGAAGTTCTGGTGAATGAGCGTAAGTATGATGAGGTGGGAGCGCTGATGAACAAAGCTGCTGCGGCCATTGAAAATGCCGGCGCCGATTGTTTGCTCATTTGTGCCAATACCATGCATATGGTTGCTGATAAAATTATGTCGGGCATTAAAATTCCCTTGATCCATATTGTAGAAGCCACGCTTGCTGAGGTTCGGAAAAAGAATTTTACCAAGGTCGGGCTGCTCGCCACCAGGCAAACGATGGAGATGGATTTTTATAAAGATGTTTTCAAAAAGAATGGGGTTGATATCCTTATTCCCGAAGCCGGAGAACGTACTTTCATTCAGGATACTATTTTTAATGAACTTTTTGATGGTGTTTTTAAAGAAACATCCCGTAGCAAAATGATTGAAATTATGGAGTCACTTACGAAACAAGGGGCTCAGGGAATCATCCTGGGGTGTACCGAAATTCCACTGCTGGTAAAACAGGAACACACCGCCATACCCTTATTTGACAGTACTTTTATTCACTCATGCGCCGCCGTTGATTTTGCACTTGGTAAATAATATAAAATTATGGAAACTTCAATGAAAAAGGAAGTTTACGAGCTTGTCATTGAAAAGAACCAAAATAAACAAAAATCAGGTTGAAATAAAATACTAATTTCGCAAAAAGAAAAACCAAAAAGAACTATGAAACAACTTATCGAATGTGTCCCCAATTTCAGCGAGGGGAACGATATGACTATTATCAAACACATAACTGATGTGATGGAAGCCGTTTCCGGTGTTAAACTGCTCGATGTTGATCCCGGTAAAGCTACCAACCGAACGGTAGTTACTATTGCCGGAACACCTGAAGCCGTTGTTGAAGCAGCTTTCAGGGGTATAAAGAAAGCTTCTGAAATCATTGATATGCGCAAACATAAAGGCGAGCACCCCCGTTTTGGCGCTACCGACGTTTGTCCCTTTGTGCCCATTGCCGGAATTACCATGGAAGAAACTGTGGAATATGCCCGCAAACTCGCCGAACGCGTGGGTAACGAGCTGGGCATTCCTGTTTATTGTTATGAGAATGCAGCTTTTACCGAAGAAAGAAGAAACCTGGCGGTTTGCCGTGCCGGCGAGTACGAAGGCCTGCAAAAGAAATTAGAAGACCCGCACTGGAAACCGGATTTCGGCCCGGCAAAATTTAATGCGCGTGCAGGCGCTACGGCAGTTGGTGCACGCGATTTTCTGGTTGCCTATAATGTAAACCTGAATACAACATCCACACGCAGGGCCAACGCCGTTGCTTTCGATATCCGTGAAAAAGGCCGCCCAAAACGTGAAGGAAACCCCATTACCGGTAAAATCGTAAAAAACGCCAGCGGCCACAAGGTCATGATCCCCGGATCACTCAAAGCCTGCAAAGCTATTGGCTGGTACATCGAAGAATACGGGATCGCCCAGATTTCAATAAATCTTACAAACATCAGCATCACGCCTGTCCACGTAGCTTTTGAAGAAGCCAGCAAAAAAGCTCAGGAACGCGGGCTCCGGGCTACCGGTTCTGAGATTGTGGGGCTGCTGCCGCTGAAAGCCATGATCGATGCCGGAAAATATTTCCTGAAAAAACAACAACGCTCCGTAGGCGTTTCGGAAGATGAACTGATAAAAATTGCTGTAAAATCCCTTGGCCTCGACGATTTGAAACCATTTAATCCAAGAGAAAAGATCATTGAGTTTGTCCTTGAAGACAAAGAAACAAACAAGCCGAAAAAACTGGTGGATATGACCTGTGTTGGGTTTGCCAACGAAACGGCATCCGAATCCCCGGCGCCCGGCGGCGGCTCTATCGCTGCATACATGGGCGCTTTAGGCGCATCGCTGGCTACCATGGTGGCGAACCTTTCGTCGCACAAACCCGGCTGGGATGAACGTTGGGAAGAATTCTCCGACTGGGCCGAAAAAGGCCAGAAAATCAAAGATGAGCTGATGGCGCTGGTAGATGAAGATACCGCAGCTTTTAACAAGATCATGAATGCTTTTGGCCTTCCTAAAAACAGTGATCAGGAAAAAGCCATACGCGACCAGGCGATACAGGATGCCACACGCTATGCTACCGAAGTCCCTTTTAAAACCATGGAGAAAGCCTTGTCATCCTTTGAAGTGATCAAAGCCATGGCCGAAACAGGAAACCCGAATTCAGTGACTGATGCGGGAGTCGGCGCTCTATGTGCCCGCTCCGCGGTGATGGGCGCTTTCCTGAATGTCAAAATAAATGCTTCCGGGCTTAAAGACAAGAATTTTTCAGCTGAAATAATCAGTAAGGCTGAAGCCATCGAGCAACAGGCTAAAGCGCTGGAAGAGGAAGTCCTGAAATCAGTAAATGAAAAAATTAAACTCTAAAACCAGATATCATGAAAAAAGTAAATCTTGAATTATCCGCCGATCAGTATAAAGAACTTCTGAAGCTCGTTTACGTGGGCGATTGGGTGATTGATGAACCGGAAAACATCGTTCTTAACGACCTGGTTCAGACAATTTTTTCAAAAGCAAACGACGCCGGCCTGAAAAAAATGGTGGAATTTGACAAGGAACTGGAACTCTTTCTGCCGTCGGTTGAATTTGATGAAGAGGTGATTGGGATTGTGGACGATTATGAAGAAGAATGCTTCTGGGACCATTTGATTTACAGGCTTTCCGACAGGGATGTAGACAAAAAACTTGGTAAAAAAACCGAAAAAATGTCCATGGAAGAAAAGATGGAATTGATAGATCCTGTCACGGAAAAATATATCAAGGAGTTTGAAGAACACGGGCTGGATAATGTTAAAGTGAAGATTGACTAGGTTTAGTTCGCAGGTTCGCAGGTTAGCAGGTTAGAAAGTTAGAAAGTTAGAAAGTTAGAAGGTTTAGGCTGTTCCGATGGCTATCGGGAGGCTGTTAGGCTTTAATTGGTATTCATAGGTTTAATAGGTTGAGGTGCTGAATTTTTGTTTTAGCTGCTGATGACGATTTCTTCGTCATGTTGTTGATGTGAGCCTTCATAATTTGTATGTGTAGAAAATCATTGCAAGCTGTGGAAATCAGATGGCTTTGCAAAAAAATCCATTTCGTCCCTATGGGACTTAGATTCAATTCGTAATTAATTTACTACCAATGTATTGTCCCTACTGGACAGTCCCGTAGGGACTGAATATTGGTAGACAAAAGGAACCTCCAAGATTTTTCAAGTCCCATAGGGACGTAATGAAATCAATTATTTTATTTTTTCGACAAACATTTAATCTGTCAGTAATAAAATAAAAGTATTAACTTTGAAAGCATACATTAAAGTTGTGCAACGTCTTCAATTAATACTGAAAAAACAGCCATGAGAAAAGCAATTATCCTGTTATTATGTTTAACCACATTTAAGGTTGCTGTTGCGCAATGGACAGTAATTGATTCTAATAGTGTAAACGCTATCTGGCTGGTGCAACCTAATGACGGATGGTCGTTCGGAAAAGATTTCAGGCATTGGGATGGTACCAATTGGACAACGGTAATACAAGACACCGCCTTTGGAGCTGAAGCCTGTGCTTTTACATCCCCTGACGAGGGCTGGGTTTTTGGTTGGTGGCAGGATAGTTTATATCGGTATAATGGTTCAATATGGACAAAACAATATTCGGGAATGGCTGGTATACGATACTGCGATTTCTTCGATAGCAATCATGGCTGGGCATTAGGGCCTGATACTACTTATTATTATCAAAATGGAGTATGGTCAAAGTTTCCATTATTTTCATCAATCCCAATTTATTTGTGGTCATTTTCACCAATTTCTGCCAGTGATACAAATACTGCATGGATGACAGGTGGTGTTAATTACGGTTATCCAAATAATGACACATCATACATTTTGAAATTTTCATCCGGGCAATGGATTATTGATACGACGCTGATAAATGTATATTTATATTCAATTTGTTTTACCGATGAAAACCACGGCTAGGCCTGTGGCTGGGATGTAGGCGGCGGCTGGTTGAATGTAATATATAAATTTAATGGCAGTAGTTGGGCGCTTGACACTATTCTTGGAGCTAGTCCTGACGGTTTTGGCCATATTTACATGTTTGATAATAATCTGGGTTGGGTTTCTTTCAGTACTGCCACTGATTACTTAGTATACGGTTATAATGGATCTTCATGGTCTTACCAGTGTGCTTTGGATATGCCGGTCAAACAGTTTTCTTTCGCTGACCCTCTGAATGGCTGGGCCTTGGGATTTTATCGTGGTCATCCAAATTCAGGTCCGACTCGTATGATTTTCAATACATCGAGTGGAGGCCTCGGTGGTGAAGAATTTGATCAACCAGAATCATCTGAAATAAACATTTTTCCGAATCCTGCAACAGATAAGATTTCTATTACGTGCCAACACAAACAAAACTTAAGTCTGTCCGTTTACAATGTTTTTGGTGCACTTATCCTGACTAAGAAATTATCCAATACAAAAGATGAAATAGATATTAGTAATTTTTCAAAAGGGATATATATTATCAAAATTGCAAGTTCTGACCGGGAGGTTATAAAAAAAATAGTAAAGGAATAACATAATAGTACAAGCGCCTTCCCCGTTATCAGAAACAGCTTGCCAATTTATTGACCAACCAAATTGTTAAAAAATGAAACAGAAGATCTTATTCCTTATCATTATAGTTTTTATCGCCTCATGCAGTCAGATCAAGGAACTGACCAATCTGCTGACATGTGATTTTCGCCTGGCTTCGGCTGAAAATATCACACTGGGGGGCGTGAATGTTCAGAAATTAAAATCCTTCAGTGATCTGACCATGATCGACGGGGCTAAACTACTGGCAACAGTTTCTTCCGGCTCTTTGCCGCTTAATTTTACACTGAACGTTCAGGCGCGCAACCCCAACAAAGAAAAAGCCGCCCTGAGCAAACTAGACTGGATCGCATATATTGATAATACCCAGATTGCAACCGGTACCACCACCAAACGGGTTGAAATAGCCCCCAACAACGGCACCGGCATTTTCCCGCTTCAGATCAGTACCGATCTGGTAAAATTACTGTCGGGGCAATCAGGTAAGAACATTGTAAATTTCGGGCTGAACCTTGTGGATGCCGGTAACCGGCCTACACGCATCACCCTCAAAGCAAAACCTACTGTAATGGTTGGTAGCTATGCGGTTCAGTATCCGGGATATATTACCATTTCAAAGGAATTTGCATCAAAATAACGACAAATCCCGTTAGGAAATTAATACTAAAGCATTCTTCAAACTCAGTGTAATGTCACTCTTTCACTAAACGGGTAGTCCAGGTATAAGAACCGGAAGCAAACTTTGCAAAATATATCCCTGCCGGCAGGTTCCCCAGGTTCAGCATAAAACTATGATTTTCTGGCAGGTCGTTGGTGAAAACTTTCTCCATAACCATGTTGCCTAATAAATCAAAAATAGAAAAAGTCGCTTCTTCGGTTGAAATATTCTGTATATCAACAGACAAACCTGTGGTAAATGGATTTGGATAATATCTGATTTCTGGTTTTGTGGAACTGTACTCACAAACTACCGAAAACGGTGGAAGGAAATATGCAAAACTCCCATTATAATCGGTTTGTTTTAAACGATAGTAAAAGGTACCGGAATGGGTTACATTTTCTACAAATGAGTAATTCTGTATGGTATTGCTGTTACCTGCGCCTTCAATGTTACCCGCATTTTGCCAGGTTCTCATATCGTCGCTGCGTTCCACGGAAAAATAATCATTATTTATTTCAGATGCCGTTGACCAGTTTAAAGTTACTTTTTTGTTTTCATAGGTTGCGCTAAAGGAGAGTAATTCGATCGGCAAGGGATTGTCCACTTTAATAATGGTTGGGCCGGTTATTGTGCCCATCGCCACAGTCCATAAAGTTATACTGCAAATATCAATAAGGTTCGAATTTCCTCCACCGATACCGGGAGTAATGATTCCATTGCCCGGAACATAAATCACAGATGTGCAAGCCAAAGCAATTTTTTTACCTGTTTGAAATGCAAGAGTTCCGTATACTGCAATTTGCATTGGGCCGCCGCATGCCACGTAATTTAATTGTGTAGTAATGGTAACAGTTAAACCGATTGGTATCACGACAGAATCACCACACGTTGGTGTGCGCCCTATTGACCATGTGGTGCTGCTTTCCCAATTTCCGGTTTTTATGGCTACGCATGTTTCTGCTGACAGATACAACGTCCCAAATAAAAACAATAATAAAAAGGTAATTTTTTTCATAACCGTATCATTTAAAAGACGTTCGATGATTATTTTTTAATATGTTGAAAATCAGTGTTTTCACAATAAGTTTTATTTTATTACACCTTTATTCAAATATAATAGAATCTTGATATTACATGAATCAGTATAATGCTAAATACAATTAGTGATTCACCTAAAAATCAACAGGTGATTTGCGTGTATCCCGCGATGAATCCGGAAAATACTAAAACTGGAATTTTAATTTTTCAGCCAGTTCCTGACGATTATAGAACCGGTTTCCGTCATAATGGATTCCGGATGAAACTGTATGCCATGGATATCATAGGTTTTGTGAGATATTGCCATGATACATCCATCTTCCGAACGTGCCGTTATTTTCAGACATGTAGGAAAATCCTTTTCGGAAACCACCCATGAATGATACCTGCCTGCCTCGAAATATTCCGGCAATCCTGAAAATAGTTTACAACTTTCGTCATGAATTTTTATTTTGGAAGCTATACCATGAAAAGGTTTGGGCACATTCATCAGCCCGGCTCCAAAATACGCTGCAATAGCCTGATGGCCGAGACAGATACCCAGGATGCTTTTATTTTTATGGTATTTGTTTATCACTTCTGAAATATTAGGAGTTTCCTGCGGTGTGCCCGGGCCGGGAGAGATCAGGATTTTCGAAAAGGACGCCACAGAACCAATATCAAGATCGGTATTTTTTATAATGCTGAGATCTTTAACCCCGCATTCTTCAATAAGCTGAACCAGGTTGTAGGTAAAGGAATCATTATTGTCAATGACTAAAATGCTCACTTTCAGTTTTTTTATAAATTTGCCGTCAATATGCTTTCAGCTGTCAAAAATATGAATTTGCTCGGAAAAAAGAGGATCCCTTTCTTTTTTCTTATTGATTTTGAAATGCGGAAGCCATTGGTAATTCCGTTTAGCGAAATTAATTCATCGCAACTTATTTTTGAAATGGGAGTGAGGAACCCCAAAGAAAAGAAACACGGTAACATAGAATTCAAAGAGCATGTAATGGGGTTTGAACAATACAAAGCGGCCTTTGAATTTGTCCAGTCGCACCTTCATGCCGGGAATTCGTATCTGCTGAATCTCACCTTCCCGACCTTAATTGAAACGGATCTTGATTTAAATACCATTTATTTATTGAGCCATGCAAAATATAAATTAAAGTACCTGGATGAATTTGTGTGTTTTTCGCCTGAAACATTTGTGAAGATAAAACAGAATGTTATGTATTCATACCCGATGAAAGGCACTATCGACGCCGCACTTCCTGATGCAGAACAAATGTTGATGAATGATCCGAAAGAAATTGCAGAGCATAACACCATCGTGGACCTTATCAGAAACGACCTGAGTATGGTGGCAAAAGAGGTGAGGCTCACAAGATACAGGTATATTGATAAAATATGCACGAACAATAAAACGCTGCTGCAGGTCAGTTCTGAAATATCAGGCAAGCTTCAGCCTGACTGGCGGGAGCATATCGGGAGTATGCTTGAAAAGCTGCTTCCGGCGGGCTCGGTAAGCGGTGCGCCCAAAGCCAAAACACTGGAGATAATCAAAGAAAGTGAGCATTACGAAAGAGGATATTATACGGGGATTTTTGGTGTATTTGACGGGGAAAACCTGGACAGCGCTGTTGCTATAAGGTTCATTCAAAAAATTAACGGAAGGCTGTATTACAAGAGCGGAGGAGGAATTACCGTGTACAGTGAGCTGACTTCCGAATACAATGAATTAATCGATAAGATTTATGTGCCGGTTAATTGAGACCATAAAGATCAGTAATGGTAAGATTTTCAATATTGATTACCATAATCAACGTTTGAACAACTCAAGGAAAATCTTTTTTTGCTGCGACGATGAGATTGATCTTTTGCAGCATATTCATATCACGGATTTCATAGGAGTTGGCTTATATAAATGCAGGATCATTTGTACTGAAAAAATTGAGTCGGTTGAAATAAAACCTTATATAATTAAGAAGATACAATCGCTGAAACTGGTTGATGGCAGTAGCATTGACTATGAACATAAGTTTGCCGATCGTTCACAGATAGAAAATCTTTTTGCGCAACGCGGGGCTTGTGATGATGTTGTGATTATTAGAAATGGGTTCGTTACCGACACGTCAATTTGTAATATGGCATTCTTTAACGGCCACCATTGGTACACGCCGGAATACCCGTTATTAAAGGGAACGAAGCGTCAGCAATTGATTGATGAAGGATTGATTTTTGAAAAACAAATAATGGTTGCCGATCTAAAGAATTTTGAGAAAATACGATTGTTCAATGCGATGATTGAATTTGGCGAGATGGAAATACCAATATCTGCCATCACATGATGATTTTTTTTAAATAGCTCCAGCAAGGGCTTCAGCCCTGCATTGCTAAAGGAATTGTGTCTCCGGATACCCAAAACCATTGTATTCTTTTGCCGAACCAATATAAGCTCCGGCAGGATAGATCAGCATTTGGTCACCTGCTTTGACTGTGTCGGGGAATGAGGCGGCTTTTGTAAAAATATCGTGGCTGTCGCACGTTGGGCCGGTCACATGGTACTTGGTGAACTTTATACCTTTGGCCGTTTTATAAGGGTATATAACCCGGTACGATAATTTTCCCATGATCCATTGAAAACCCTGAAAGATCCCGGTGTCAAGAAATATCCAATGTTGTTTTTTTCGTTGGACCACATCCAGGACTGAACAAGTCATCACTCCGGTATTTGCCATGATAAATGAACCCGGCTCGGCGATGATTTTTACGTGGAAACTCTTTTGTATATTGTCCAGCAAGGGTCTAAGGGCTTTGGCAATTTTATCCAACAATTCATATTGCGACACATCATGCGCCGGAAATCCTCCGCCTAAATTTACAACCTCCGGATTTATCCCTTCTTTTTGCAGGATAGCCAGAATATCTTCCACATCCTCTGTTGCCCTTACAAATGTTTCAATGTCCTGGTTGTTCCAACCCACATGAAAAGAAATACCGCAAGGCCGCAATCCGCTTTGAATGGCAAATCTGATAAGGTTCAGGGCATCTTGTTTTTCCGCCCCGAATTTTTTATCAAGCTTCCAACCGGAGCCTTTGTTTGACACACTTAGTCGCAAAAACACACGGGCTCCGGGGGCATCCAAAGCAAGTTTGGTAATTTCACTTATGCTGTCCATAGCAAAGATCCTGACCCCGTATTCATAAGCTTTTTTGATATGATCCGGGAACTTCACGGGATTGCTGAAAAATATTTTTTCCGGGCTAACCTGTATTTTTTTTAGCAGTTCCAGTTCGCCCAGTGACGCTATTTCAAAGCAAATATGCTGATCTTTAAGAAACACCAGCACCTCCGTATCATGATTCACTTTGACAGGGAAATAAATTTGCTGCGGCTCCATCCGGAAGCGCTGAAGAAAATAATTAAGATTATGCGCAATTTGATTTTTGCTGGTGACAATGGCCGGTGTTGCGGGACTTTTCGCAAAAAAAAGTTCCAGGTCTTTTTTCAGATGCTCCGGAAATGCTGAAAAATCATACATATTTGAAGATTTAGTAATTGAGTTAATTAAGTTAAATTGGAAGAAGATTGCACATTGATCAATTTTTCAAATAAATCAACTCAATTCACTTAATTCACTTAATTGACTTAATTGACTTAATTAACCCAATTACCTATACACCTAACCCCCTAATTTCATCTAAAGCAGTCCGCCATTCTTATATATCTTGGCTTGCGCATCATAAAACTTGTTGATCTTTCCTGATTTATTATTTCGCATATTAGTGATTTCGCCGCTCAGAAAATCAATTTTTGCGGTATCCCCGTCCTTCAGTTCAATCTGTTCGAGAACTTCCGGGTTATAGGTCAGGATCGGGAAAGCCGCGTTGATGGCGTTGCGTTCGTAAATAGCGCCATATGATTCTGCTAAAATGCAGGATATCCCTAATGAAACGAAACAATCCACCGCCTGCTGACGTGAGCTTCCGGCACCAAAATTCTTAGCCGTGATGATGATATCCCCGGCATTGGCTTTTTTTGCAAAGTCTTCATAGCCTTTCAGATTGTCGAAAGCATACTGTCCCATTTCTTTAATATCAGTAATGGTCAGGTAGCGGTTGTGATAGATCATATCGGTGTCGATGTCGTCTTTTTTAATGATCCAAACCTTGCCCTGCACAACTGAAGGTTTTTCAGCTTTTGCCGTCCCGGTTTTTGCAGAAGGTTTCATGATCCCCAGTTTGCCGAATGTCGCGGCTTCAGATGGAATCTGGTCCGGAGTGGTAATATAACCGGCCACAGCAGATGCAGCAACCACGGCTGGAGAAGCAAGGTAAACAAATCCTTTACCCTGTTTTCCTTCAAAGTTCCGGTTACCGGTACTGATGGTAACTTCCTGAGGTCCATTCTGTCCGACTTGTCCTGCGGCGCATCCGGCACAACCGGCGTTAGAAACCATGGCTCCGGCATCTTTGAATATCTTTATCAAACCTTCGTCCATAGCCTGATTCCAGACTGAATCAGTGGCAGGGACCACTTTTAAAACCACACCGGGGGCCACTTTTTTACCTTTTAAAATAGATGCTGCAATCCGCAGGTCGTCCATACGTCCGTTGGTGCAGCTTCCGATAAACGCAGAATCGATTTTTGTACCTTTCACAGCTTCCACGCTGGTATCATCGTGTGGATGGCCGGGTTTGGCAACCATCGGGACAAATTTGCTGATGTCAATATCAAAGGTCTGCTGATAAACGGCATCAGGATCGGCTTTGATAAGTTCAATACTTTTGCCGGTTATTTTTTCAAAATGTTTGATGATTTCCGGCGTAGGAGTGAAGAAGATAATGATAGCG
>DAOQAT010000066.1:0-16357 GCA_035354195.1 Bacteroidales bacterium
GGTATAAATATATCCTTGTGCTTCGCCTGAAAAGCATTTGGCGCCTTGTTCGGCATCTTCAAATGCAAATGTTGATGTCTGGTAGATCGGAACTACAGCGCTGCCAAACTGATCTTTAATTTCTCCTCCGTGGATGAGCTTAGAGTTGAACTTCATTTTATCTTTTTTCATAGTTAGGTTAGTTTTGTGCAAAATTAGGAATTAGCGGAATCATTCTGAAATATTTAAGCATAAAAATTATGATCCCTGGATTCTTATGCATTTGTATATAACGCTTCATTTTATATTTATTTCTTTTTGCAAGAAATTTTCTCGTATTTTTGGAAAAGAAATAATAGTAAGTAGTTTTAAATGCATACAGACTGTTATTGTAGGTTGGTTATGGAAAGGAAGCAAGCAACTAGTTAGCGGTAAAGCAGATGAAGGGAAAATTAATCATCATATTATTGATACTCTCAAATTGTTGTTATGGACAAATAAGTCTTTCAGGCACTTTGATTGATTCGGCATCTAACCATATAGAACCCTATGCTAACGCTGGAATCTATAAAAACGATTTGTTGATTTCCGGTTTTCAAACAGATATGAAGGGACATTTCAATATTAATATCAAGGAAGAAGGATATTATTTGATAAAAGTTAATTCTATTTATACAGCATCATCAAAATACCTTTATTTGAAAAATGATACCAACCTGTTGATTTTATTAATAAAGCCTTTGGAATACAACCAACCTTGCAGAATGATTCAAAAACAAAGTGATTGTTATCTCGATTTGCCCAATGATACTGAGGACTTTAAAGAATATAAGAGAATTAATAATGAAACAAAGAAACTTGGATTAGAAAGTATTCCCGACATAAAGGATTCTTTATTTTTCAGAATTTGGCTTGAACCTGCATTTGAATATCTTGGGGGTAACATTTTTGAAATAATAAATGTTGATAAATCTTGGCATTTTATAAGGTATAGATACAATTCCAATTATTTAAAGATTCTAGATTCTATTGACAAACATGACATCTATACCCTTGATGATTCAATATTTGATGATTTGCTAAAATTCAAGATTTATCAGAAAAATGAAATGTTCCCGATAAGTGGTTGGCAAAAGTTTAATGATGAAAACTTCTTTGGAAAAATGCTGAAAACAGAAGATTATTGTCTTACAATGCTGAGCGGAGACAAACATCCCTGCACTGACGGTATTGGTTATCATTTAGAAATAAAATGGAATAATTATTATAAATTCATTTCTTTTGAAAACCCCAAATGTGTGGCAGAATATCAACAAGTAATACTTTTCCTGAAATTACTTAACTATATTGAAAAAGAATTTAAGGATTAGTTCTGCCGCTAACACTTGTCTGCCCTCATACCGCGGAGTGTGCTTGTTTGACTTGGTTGTGGAATTTTGAAAATAATAATTTTTTTTGACCGAAAAGATTAGTAGTTTGCGGGCGAACAGCAGCCACTGAACCGTTAATTTCCTTTCGCTTTCCCAGCATATTCCTCCGCCAGCTTTATATTCCCAAGATTCAGGTAAGTCAGCGACAATTTATTCAGTATGTCTTTATCACTTGGATTAACCTTTTCGGCTTCAAGCAGGTATTTCAAGGATTTCTGAAAATCGCGCTGCAGGCCATAAGCGGTTCCGAGGTTGCGAAGCGTTTCAATATTTGTGGGGTTCAGATCGTAAGCTTTGTGCAAATATTCAAACGATTTATCAAAGTTGTTGAATATACGACCGTAAATTTCTCCAAGCTTGTTATAAGCTTTGTCGTATGACGGATTTTTGAGAAGTATGTCGTTCAATAGCACTAATGCCGAATCAACTTTATTGGTGTTGGCATAAACTTCGGCAAGCAGGTATTCATATTCCGTATGCTCGGGCACATATCGTATCAGCGTTTTAAAATTTTCTTCAGCCTGTTTGAAATTGCCTGCCTGGTAACAGGAAATCGCATCGCTGTTCAGATAGGAAATGGCATCGTTATTTGTGCTGTCAAGCATTAACACATGTTCCAGTGATGCCCGGCTGCCTTCATAATCTTTTATCATTCGCTGTCCCCAGCCAAGATAAACCCATCCGGACGTAAATCCGGGATAAATCTGAACGCCTTTTTTAATATAGCCAATAGCTTTTTCGATTGTTGCTGTTCTGACGGGTTCGGGCGTTTTTTCATTGACACTTTTAAGGAGCACTTCACCGGCGCCTACATTGACTTTTGCACTATTCACGGAGGTTTTAACATCAGTAGTGAACAAGATAAATGAATCTTTCCATGCAAAATTGCGGCTGAATGTTTTTAATGAATACATTGAAATCAGAGCGATCAAAATGATCTTTGCACTAAGCATCAGGTGTTTTTTGTTCAGGTATTTGTTGATGAGGTATGCTACAGCAATAGTAAAACCGAGCAGCGGGGCGAACATGAAACGTTCATTCATGAACGTGCCGATATTAAAAACGATGTTCGACGAAATGGAAAAAGTGATCAGAAAAAACAACACGGCATATGCGAAAATATCTTTGTTCCGGATACGGATCAGGCTGAAAACAATAAGTGCAAGATACACTGCAATGGAAAGCAGTACGCGAAAATCCGAAAATTCAGTCAACGCTACCTGATACGGATAATAATCGTGTGTCAGCGGATGAGGAACCAATACCAGCAACAGGTATTTTCCCCAGGTCAGGAAAATGGTGGCATATTTCCCGGCAGGCGTGGCAAACAGGAACGGATCATTCAGCAGGTCTTTGTTGACCACGGTATTGGTGATAAAGCCAAGCGCATTGACCCGAAGTGCAAAGTAAACGGCCACCGATAATATCATAGGCAGTAAAACAAAAAGGTGCTTTTTGACAGGTCCCTTAAAAGCAAAAAACAAGGATAGGGGCACTATGGCCAGAAAGGTAACCGCATTTTCTTTAGATAACAATGCAAGTGAAAAAAACAGGAATATCAAAAGCAGATTTAATAGCTTCCCGTTTTTAAAATATTGAAATGAAAAATACAAAGTGGCAAGCGAGCCGAGAAATGACAGCAGTTCATCCCGGCCCTTAATATTTGCAACAACTTCGGTGTGCAACGGGTGACAGGCGAATAACAATGTTGCGATAAAGGGAAGCGACAAATACCAGGGTTTTGTGTCGTACTTTTCAAATATCATCTTTAATACTTTCAACAGCAGCAGGCAAAGTAGGCTAAATAGAAGGATATTGAAAAAATGCCCGACGAACGGGCTCATTCCGAAAATCTGGTATTCGACAGCAAACATAGCCTGCGATAATGGGCGGTAACGGCCGCCAGGCAGGTATTGGTTGGCTTTATCGCCAAAAACACCGTAGAACGAATTTTTTGTAAAGATCTCACCAAGCCCGGAAAATCCTTTTTTGGTCACTTTGTTGTCGGTGATCATAAGCCCGTCGTCGAGGGCGAAATTAAAAAATAGCGTGTTGGAATAAATCAGCAGGCTGATGACCAAAATAACAAGGTACTGAATTCTGGATTCAGTAAAGAAACTTGTTGTCGTTGTTGTTTTCCCGGCGACCGGGGAGGTGCTTTTTTTAATTCCGCTTTTATATTTTGCAGTTTTTTTTGAAGCTTGCATCGGGTTGCAGTTTTATTCGAAATCGTTGTAAAGCAAATACTTTTTACGGATTTGTTTGAATTTTTCCAAATCCGGCTCCCAGCTTTTGCGGATAGCTTCTTCTGTGGCGCCGCTGATGATCTGCTGCTTCAGTTTTGCGGTGCCTGCCAGCTTATCAAAGTAGTCATTGAAAAATTCAGTTTTGGTATTTAGCTGCTTGTAAAGTTCAAGCAATGGAAAAAGATACAGCCTGCCATAGCCTTTGATAAAGACGGCCGCATAATTTTTGAAATCGTAGCCTTTGCAAGTCAATCCTTCATAAAGCGGTTTTTTAGACATTCCGGGAATGCTTTTCGGTGTGAAAGAAAAACCCGTGCTATCGAGCAGTGGGTGGCCGATCATTTCAAAGGGCCGGTTGGTGCCGCGTCCAACACTTATGCACGTGCCTTCGAACAGGCAGAATGTGGGATACAAATAAACAGATTCCATAGTCGGCAGATTGGGTGAAGGCTTTTGCGGAAGCTGGTATAAATCGGTGTGATTGTAATTTTGGACTTTAACGAATTTCAACGGACACTGAATTCCGTTACTGAGCCATTTTTCTCCGTTGATCATGCAGGCATATTCGGCGGTGGTCATGCCATGAACGATGGGAACCGGGTGCATGCCGACAAAAGAGGTGAACTCTTTTTCAAGCACCGGCCCGTCGACATAATAACCGTTCGGGTTGGGCCTGTCGAGCACGATAAAAAGTTTATTGTTTTCGGCACAGGCCTCCATCACATAATGCATGGTAGAAATGTAGGTGTAAAACCTGGCGCCGACATCCTGTATGTCAAAAATAACCACGTCAACATCGGCGAGGTCTTCAGGCTTAGGCTTTTTGTTGTTTCCGTATAAGGACACGATGGGCAGTTTTGTTTTCGCATCAACGGTGCTGGCAATATCCTCTCCGGCTTCTGATTCACCGCGAAAACCGTGCTCGGGGCAAAAAACTTTTTTAATGTCGAAACCTGCGTTCAGCAGTGAATCGACAAGATGGGTGTTTTTAATCATCGACGTAACGTTGGCCACCACGGCGATCCTTTTTCCTTTGATCCAGGGGAAATAGGTGGCTGTTTGTTCTGCGCCAACCTTGATATCCGAGGCGGTAATATCTTTCCCGACGACTTTGGTAACCATATTCTGGCTTTGGCAGGTAAAAGCATAAAGCGCCAACAAAAATAAAACGGCGGCCGGGCGTGTGAACTTCATAGTCTCGGATAAATTAAATACTTTTGCAAAATAATACAATTTTCAGTTTGAAGCTCGAATTTTTTATAGCAAAACGCATCATTGCAAAAAACAAGGCAAACTTTTCGCGCCCGATCGTGCGTATTGCCGTGTTGAGCATTGCTCTTGGCGTGGCGGTGATGATCGTTTCGGTGGCTATAGTTACCGGCTTTCAGAAAGAAATCCGCAACAAAGTCATTGGTTTTGGCGGGCATATCGTAATTTCAAATTATGATGAAAACGTTTCGATGGAATCCTCACCTGTGAGTATCAACCAGAAGTTTTACCCATCACTTTCACAGGAAGAAGGAATAGACCATATTCAGGTTTATGCGACCAAAGCGGGCATCATCAAGACTGATGAAGAGATCCAGGGCGTGGTACTGAAAGGCGTTGGCAGTGATTTCGACTGGTCATTTTTCAACGATAAAATCATAAAAGGAAAATCATTTACCGTCAGCGATACGGGAAAAACCAATGATATCCTGGTTTCCGAATATGTGGCTTCACAGTTAAAACTCGATACGGGACAGTCGCTGCTGATGTATTTTATCAACAAGGAGCAGGTACAGCCGAGTGTGCGCAAATTCCGCATTTCGGGAATTTATAATACCGGGCTCGAAGAATTTGACAAGATTTACGTGATCGGCGATATTCATCATATTCAGCGGCTCAACAACTGGGATTCCACGCAGGTGGGAGGGTTTGAGGTCATGATAAAAAACTTTAAAGACCTTGACAAGATAACGGAATCGGTCTACAATCAGATTGATTATAACCTGAACTGTACCAATGTGAAGCAGCAGTATCCGCAGATCTTCGACTGGCTTGACTTTCAGGATGTAAACGTCACGATCATCATTGTGATGATGGTGATAGTAGCGGCCATCAACATGATCTCGGCGCTGCTGATCCTGATCATAGAAAAAACAACCCTGATCGGGGTTTTAAAAGCCCTTGGAATGCGAAACTGGAGCATACGGAAGATTTTTCTGTACAATGCTTCATACCTGATCATCCGCGGGCTTATCTGGGGGAACATCATTGCTCTGGTATTTTGTTTTGTTCAGAAATTTTTCGGCATTATAAAATTAGATCCGGCATCGTATTATGTGCGTGAAGTACCCATCAACCTTGATGTTTTGAATATGCTGCTGATCAATTTCGGAACTATCGCGGTCTGTGTTTTTGTGTTGGTTATACCAACTTATGTGGTAACCCGCATTTCTCCGGTGAGGGCGATAAGGTTTAGTTAAGCCTTTTCAACGTTAAAATCACTTTCACCTAAGGTTTAATAATTTTAAAAACAGCTGTCCTGTTTTTTATGTTGCATTTTACAAAATAAACCCCCGGTGCATGTGCTGATAAATCTAATGAAAATTGGCAGGATCTAACTGAAAAATCAGCCAGTTGCTCGCCAAACAAATTTATTAATGTAATGTCATTTATCATTTCATCTGAAGAAATTATAAAAGAATTTTGATCAATGGTCCTTATCAAAAGTTGATTTTCCTTATCGTTTTCTACGACATTTAAAAAGGCATAAAAACAACTTTCATAATCTGGGTTTGCATACTTTAACAAATTATTTTCATAGTAACAAACCAGGTTTAGGGCAACCCCTGTAGACATATCACCGGGATGTGTTAATCCCATTATATCACCAATCCCTTCAATCCACGTATAGGAAAAAAAATCAGTATGAATTATTTTTCTGTAAAAACCGTCAATTTGAATTGAATCTATAGAAACAACATGTATTGTAACAGGTTGATAGATTGAAGTGAGCGTATTTAAAATTGTAACAGAATCACCGGTGTTTAAGCTAAAGTCATACAGCAAACCTTCATTATTATTGTACAGCAGATAAACTCTTTTTGTGCTGTCTTCTTCCCGAAAAAAATAATTTTCTTTAAACCAATTGATTGAATCCAATGTAATTTCAGGTATGAAATATTTTTTCCCGTTAATGGTGGTATCTGTCGTAAATCTGTAAAGATGTGTGTAATGAGGATTCGGGCCGGAATAAATATCATAATAATTCCACAATTTATTTGTATCAAGCAATTTATGATAAGTCTGGGCGTAGGAACTTTGATAAATAAGCATCAAAGTCAAAAGACAGAATAAATATTTTTTCATACCAAAATTTTAAATACAGATAGTAAAGATATAGATTTTTTGCAAAAAATAATTTCTGACAAGGAAATATAGAAAAATTGCTGTAAGTTTGTTCTGAAATTTCTAAAATTCGCATAAGTAATTTTTATCCGCAATGGCGGACAGCAATCTGAAATAGTATGCCCTATAAACAAAATCCAACCGAAAAATTATACTACACCATTGGTGAAGTTGCCAACATGTTTGATGTTAATACTTCGCTGATCCGTTTCTGGGAAAAAGAATTTGATATCATCCAGCCCTTTCGCAACAAAAAGGGTAACCGATTATTTACCAAAGCCGATGTGGATAATTTTTATATCATCTACCATCTGGTTAAGGAACGTGGCTTTACCCTGCAGGGCGCAAAAGACAAGATGAAAGAGAACAAAGTGGACACCATCAATAATGTGGAGGTGGTGGCATCGTTGAATAAGATCAAAGGTTTTCTGCTTGAGCTGAAAGAGGAATTGGATTAACACTTAACATAAAAAAAGCCCTGAAATTTCAGGGCTTTTTTTTTAAAACGAATTACACGTTTTTACTTTTTCTTTGCTGCTTTTTTAACTACTTTTTTTGCTGCAGGTTTTGCTGTTCTGCCGCCAAATTTAATGGATGCCTGTGCAGCAGCCAACCGTGCGATAGGAACGCGGAAAGGTGAGCAGCTAACATAGGACAAGCCTGTTTTGTAGCAGAATTCAACTGATGCAGGATCGCCGCCCTGTTCGCCGCAAATACCAACTTTGAGGTCGGGGCGTGTGGCACGGCCTTTTGCTACAGCCATCTGGATAAGCTGGCCGGTACCTTCCTGGTCGATGGTCTGGAATGGGTCGGTAGCTAAAATTTTCTGATCCAGGTAGTCGTTCATAAAACCACCGATATCATCGCGGCTGAACCCAAAGGTCATCTGTGTAAGGTCGTTGGTTCCGAATGAGAAAAATTGTGCTGTTTTTGCCATTTTGTCTCCAAGCAGGCAGGCACGTGGTATTTCGATCATCGTTCCATACAGGTAGCTGATAGATTTTACTTTGAATTTATTGCAAACTTCTTCATAAATCCGGTCGCAAATTTTCTTGGTAACATCCAGTTCGGCAACTTCGCAGGTAACAGGCACCATGATTTCCGGTTTCGGATGGTAACCTTCATTCAGTAATTCCTGTGTGGATTCGAAAATTGCGCGGAATTGTATTTCGGAAATTTCCGGATAGGTAACGCTTAAGCGAACTCCACGGTGTCCCATCATCGGGTTGTTTTCGTGTAAGGCTTCTCCGCGTTTTGCAATATCTGCAACTTTAATATTTAATTCCTTAGCAAGTTCTGCCTGTTTTTCCTGGCCTTGGGGAACAAATTCGTGCAATGGAGGATCGAGGAGGCGGAAGGTAACAGGAAGTTTATCCATAGCTAACAAGGTAGCTTTTATATCTTTTTTCATAAAAGGATATAATTCTTTCAGTGCTTTAACGCGTTCTTCCTTGGTGTTGCTCAGGATCATCTTACGCAGCGCTAATAAAGGTTTTTCAGCACCGGTACCGTAGAACATGTGTTCGGTACGGAAAAGCCCGATACCTTCTGCGCCAAAATCGCGTGCAGCTTTTGCATCGGCAGGTGTTTCAGCATTGGTACGAACGCCCATCAAACGGAAGGTGTCCACCATTTTCATGAAATGTTTGAACAGTGGGTTTTCAGAAGCATCCATAAGTTTTAGCGCTTTCTGGTACACGTGTCCTTTAGTTCCGTTCAGGGTTACAAAATCGCCTTCTTTTAAAACGATGTTTGTCCCTTCAATTTTTGCTGTTTTGCCTTTAACATCTACGTGTAATTTCCCGGCGCCGACGATGCAGCATTTACCCCAGCCACGTGCAACAAGAGCAGCATGTGAGGTCATACCACCGCGGGCGGTAAGGATACCGACAGCAGCACGCATACCTTCAACGTCTTCCGGATTTGTTTCTTCACGGATAAGAATAACTTTTTTCCCTTTACGTTCCCATGCAACGGCGTCTTCGGCGGTGAAAACCAATTGGCCGACAGCAGCTCCGGGGCCTGCAGGCAATCCTTTTACCAAAACAGGAACTTTCTTTTCTTCAGCAGGATCGCAGATTGGATGTAAGAGTTCATCAAGCTGTGCAGGGTCAACGCGTAAAACAGCCGTTTTTTCGTCGATGAGTTTTTCTTTTAACATCTCCATGGCCATATTCAGGGCAGCGGTACCGGTACGTTTACCAACGCGGCACTGCAGCATGTACAATTTTTTCTCCTGAATGGTGAATTCAATGTCGAGCATATCTTTGAAATTCTTTTCTAAGATTGCACGGATTTTCATCAACTCAGCATACGTTTTTGGCATTTGCTCCTGCATGCTGTGCAAATGTTTGTTCTGTTCATTTTTGGTTTCGTCGTTCAGAGGGTTTGGTGTGCGGATACCGGCAACCACGTCTTCGCCCTGAGCATTGATGAGCCATTCGCCATAAAATAAATTTTCTCCTGTAGCCGGGTTACGTGTAAAAGCAACGCCTGTAGCAGAAGTATCGCCCATGTTTCCGAATACCATAGCCTGTACGTTAACAGCGGTGCCCCAGTCATCGGGAATACCTTCTATGCGGCGGTACGAAACAGCTTTTTTCCCGTTCCAGCTTTTAAACACGGCTTTGATACCTCCAAACAATTGTTCTTTTGCATCATCCGGAAATTCTTTTCCGATTTCTTTTTTAATTTTTTTCTTGAACTCATCAGCAAGGAATTTGAGGTCTTCAGCAGTAAGTTCTGTATCTTGTTTTACTTTTTTAGCTTTTTTATAATCGTTCAGCATGTCATCGAGTTTCTTACGGATGTCGAGGTCAAGGCCTTCGGCTTTATCCATAACAACGTCGGCATACATCATCACCAGTCGTCTGTATGAATCCCAAACGAAACGGGGATTATTGGTTTTTTTAATTAATCCGGGGATAGTGGCTGTGCAAAGACCAACGTTCAGCACGGTGTCCATCATACCGGGCATGGATTTGCGGGCGCCTGAACGGCAGGATAACAATAATGGGTTGTTGGCATCGCCGTATTTCATGCCCATTTCGTTTTCAATTTTTTTCATTCCTGCCCATACTTCATCATATAATGATTTCGGTAATTGGCATTTGTTTTCATAATAATCGGTGCAGCATTCGGTAGTAATAGAAAATCCCGCCGGAACAGGTAATCCCAGATTAACCATTTCTGCAAGATTGGCGCCTTTGCCACCAAGCAGGTTTTTCATATCAGCTTTGCCTTCAGCTTTCTTTCCTCCAAAATAGTAGACGTACTTTTTACTTTTTGTAGCCATTTTTTAATTTCCTCCTGTTATATTGTAATTAGTTAAAATTGTAAGTTTTTGATTCCGCGCAAAGATAAAACAAATAATTTTTTAATAACAATATAATAAATAAAAAAAAGCCGGGCAATTTCGCCCGGCTTTTTTCAGGAAAAACCTGAACTTATCTTTTGTTAATGTACTCATTCAGTTCATCAATTGAACTTTCAAATGTAAATGCATCGTTCAGCTTGTAATAATTCCCCTGATCGAAAACACGGCTGTAGGCAAATTTTGCAAAGTCAAGCTTGGTGGCTTCGAATGAAAAGAGATTCATAAAATCCCTGACCTGTGAACAAAGCATGCAGTTTGAACTGAGAATTTGTTTTGCAATAGTAAGTTTGCTGTCTTCAAAATCTTTAGAAGCGATGGAGCTTTTAGCAGATTGAAAATCGGGTTCCGACATCGGCCACGGGCAGCCCATTGGCCCGTTGTATCCATTCATGATATAATGATTTGAAACCTGATTATTCTGGGTAGCCATGTCGCTGCTTGAAGAGGTGGTTGTTGTAGTGGTTGTCGTAGTAGTTGTTGAAGTTACACCACCGGTCATACCGTTAACTCCGGCATTAACAGACATATTCAAACTGACAGCTTCACCGGTAACCGGGTCAACGGCATTAATATTTACTGAACCTCCGTTGGCCTGAGTGTTGCCTGAAACAACCGTGGTAGTTGTCTGAGTAGTCTGCGTTGCTGGCTTTTCAACAAGTACTAATGGCGCTGAGTATTGTGTGGCTGCTGATGCGGTAGGCACCTCGCTGTAACTGGCAAGCCTTAATACATAACTGCCTTTTTTATCTTTTTTTACTTCGTAACTAGTGCTTAAAAAATTTCCATCAACATCGCGGGTATACACTGCTTTGTCAATAGCCGGTAAAGCGTTGTTTTCAAAAATCACTTTTAGCTTATAGTTAGGTTCGGTCAGGCCTGTAACCTGAACATTGGTCTGAGCTGCATCATTTTGTTTGATACCGTTTACAATTACCCAGAATTTTTCGCCTTCCTGATTAAAAACTGTAAGGTTTGATTGTGCAGAGATGTTGCACGCAAAAGCCGCAACAAACAGGCTTAATAGTAGCATCTTTTTCATAAGTTTACTTTTTTAAATTATTAATATTGGAATTATTTCAAAGAGGTTTCCACGATTTGCAAGTTGTATGCCAAAAAATCAAGCAAGATCAGATTTTGCCGTGAGATTGTAAAATTTATTTGAGAATGAAATCTCTTATAAGTTCCCTGAAAATGAATAAGGGCTTGATGTTTCTGGTGATGTTAGCTCTTAAAACAGCGCCTTCCCATGAATAAATGATCAGTTTCGCAATTTTTTCGACGTCCTGCGAACGTTCGATTTCACCGGATCTTCGTGCCTGGTTCAGGCAATTGATGTGTAATTTTTTAATTTCCAGAAAATAATTTGCTACCGTATCAGTAATCTGCTGGTTCTTTTCACCAAGGTCATGTTGCATGTTTGATGCAAAATTCCCGTAAACAGAACCACCGTGGTTGGTATAGTTGTCAATATAATCTGAATACAATTTGATGATCCTTTGTTTAGGAGAAATCATCGGATCGATTAGTGTTTTTTCGATTCTTCTGAGTACGATATTTATATAATATTCCAGAACTTCCAACGAATAATCTTCTTTGTTTTTAAAATAATAATAGAAAGAGCCTTTGGGAATTTTAAGGTTATTCACAATTTCGTCGATACTTGTTGCTTGATAACCTTTTGTGCGCATCAGTTTGTATCCTTCACGTATCAAAAGCCTGCGTTTAATTTTGCTTTTTTTCATGGCAACCTATTTAAAACATTTATTAAAATAACATTAACATATTCTGATTTTGTGTGCAAAATTAACAAAAATAATTGACTTATCAGTTTTTTTTTGTTTCCGTTTATTCCTTTCAATGAAACGATAGTGTTTTGAGTTTTGAAGTAATTTTTTTTTGTAAGTTTGCAGAAAAAAAATTATGAGTAAATTTATTGGAATAAGGCACGAAGATAAGTATTTGATGGAGCGCCGTGCCCCTTTGACACCAAAGCATGTCGAACGATTAATTCAGCATCACAAGTTAGATTTTGTTGTACAAACCTCCGATAAACGCGTATTCTCTGACGAAGAATATATTAAAGCAGGAGCAAAAATTGCCCGGGATTTAAAAAAGTGCGATATCATTCTTGGTATTAAGGAAATGCCTGAGGAAATTTTTGAACTGGAGAAAACTTATGTGTTTTTTTCACACGTAATAAAAGGCCAACCATATAATATGCCTATGCTGCGCAAGATGATCGAAAAGAAATGCAACCTGATCGATTATGAAAAAATTGTTGATGAACAAGGCAAACGTTTGATTTTTTTCGGCAGGTATGCGGGTATGGCCGGCATGATCAATTCAATGTGGGCCTTCGGCCTGCGTCTAAAGGAGCTTGGTATTGAAAACCGGCTGACTAAAGTGAAACAAGCCCATAAATACAATTCGCTGCAAGAAGCAAAAGATATAATTTCAAACATAGGCCAGAAAATTTCCGAAGACGGCCTTACGGAAGGATTGAAACCATTGGTGGTTGGTTTTACCGGTTATGGAAATGTTTCCAACGGTGCCCAGGAAATCCTGGGTTTGTTGCCGGTAAAGGAAATTTCGGCTGAAAAACTGCTTGCCTTAAAACACAGGCATAACCTGCCAAATAATATTATTTATAAAGTTGTTTTCAGGGAACAAGATATTTATGAACACAAAGACGGAAAAGAATTTGACCTTCTTGATTTCTATGCAAACCCACAGGATTATGTGAGTAAATTCGAGCAATACATTCCGCATTTAACGGTGCTGATGAATTGCATGTACTGGGATACCAGAGGCCCCCGCATTGTAACCAAAGAATATCTGAAAAAACTCTTTTCAAAAGGCCAGCCCAAACTTACCGTCATCGGGGATATTACCTGTGACCCGGATGGCTCCATCGAATGTACGCACGATGGTACACACATCGAAGATCCGATTTTTGTCTACGACCCCATTACTGATACATACAAAATGGGGCACGAAGGCCGAGGAATACTTGATATGGCGGTCTCTATTCTGCCCAGTGAACTTCCGCGTGATTCCTCGTATTCTTTTGGTGATATGCTGATTAATTTTGTCAAACCTATTGCCAATGCAGATTACGATCAGCCATTTGAAGACCTTGATTTACCGAGGGCCATCAAAAAAGGCATGATACTGCATAAAGGTGAATTTACCCCGGAATATAAATACCTGGAGAGTTTTATTTAGGCTGTTTGCCTGATGGTAAATAATTTCTGATCACATCGGCGGCCTTTTTTGATGCACCGCTATTACCCAGTTTTTGTTTTAAAAGCGAATATTCGTTTTTCAATTGCCTGATCTGTCCCGGATTGAATAGGATGGTTTTCAGTTCTGCCCTGAGGTTTGCCTTGGTCAGGTTGGTCTGTATGAGTTCGGTGACAATTTTTCTATCCATAATGAGGTTCACCAGTGAAATGAATTTGACCTTGATGACCATACGCGCAATGATGTAAGAAAACCATGAACCTTTGTAACAGACTATTTCAGGAACGTCAAATAATGCAGCTTCCAGTGTGGCGGTGCCGGATGTTACCAGAGCCGCATCAGCGTTCATAAACAAGTCGTATGTTTTGTTGTATACGATGCTTACATCATGTCCCCGGATTAAACTTGAATAATATTCAGGTTTAATGGAAGGTGCGCCGGCAATGACAAACTGTGTATCGCTAAAATCTTCACGGATGGAGATCATGGTTTTCAGCATGCGCGAAATTTCCTGCTTGCGGCTGCCTGGAAGCAAAGCCACTATGGGTTTTCCTGAAAGCTTGTTTTCAAGCCTGAAATTTGACTGAGTTTTTGATGCCTTGTAACTTTCGACTGCGTCTAATAAGGGATGCCCGACAAATTCCGCATCATAGTCAAAACGTTTATAAAAATCCTTTTCAAACGGCAGAATGACCATCATTTTATCTATCGTCTTTTTTATTTTATGAACGCGGGATTGTTTCCAGGCCCATATCTGAGGCGAGACATAATAGAAAACGTTGTATCCTTTTTGCCGGGCATACCCCGCTATTTTCAGGTTAAATCCCGGGTAGTCGACCAGGATTAATGCATCGGGATGAAACTCATCAATATCGGATTTGCAAAAACTCAGGTTCCGTAATATGGTCCTTAGGTTTAGCACGACCTCAGCAAACCCCATAAAAGAAATTTCGCTGATGTGTTTTACAATAAAGGCTCCCTGGGCTTTCATCAGGTCGCCGCCCCAGCAACGAAAGTTGGCGTCGGGATCATTCTTTTTGATCTCTTTCATCAGGTTTGAGGCGTGCAGGTCACCAGAGGCTTCACCGGCAATGATGTAATATTTCATTTTTTTTATTTCGTTGGTTTATAGGACCTCCTGAAAAATTCAGCACAAATAATGGCTGTAGCTACTGAAGCGTTCAGCGATTCGGCATGCGAGCCGGTTTCACTTCCTGAAGGTATGAATAACCGCTTTTTTACCAGCTTTTCAATTTCGGGGGTAATACCGTTAGCTTCATTGCCGATGATCAAAAAGCCTTTATTTTGTAATGGTTCATTAAAAACAGGAGCGCCGCTCAGGAATGTGCCGAAAATATTGGTGGTGGCAGCGCCCTGGCTGAGAATATGGTGCAGGTTTTCATAATAAATATGGACCCTTGCGATGGAGCCCATGGTTGCCTGCACACATTTGGGATTGTAAGCATCGACGGATGTTTCGGAACAAAGGATATGCTGATAACCAAACCAGTCGGCAATTCTGATGATGGTGCCGAGGTTGCCGGGGTCGCGAATATCATCAAGTGTGATCACCAATGAATGTGCTGCGATGTCCTGGCTGAAGGTTGTTTTGGGGATTTTAACAACAGCGACGACATTATTGGGTGTGGTAAGCTGGCTGATGGCAGCAAGTTCTTTTGGGGTGACACAGGTGACTTCTTCAATGTTTTCGGTCATCCGGAGGTTTTCATCAAGCCATTGTTGGGTAGCAAATAATTTTTCGATTGTCAACGCACTGCCGGCAATATCAGAAATAATTTTAGGCCCTTCGGCAATAAAACGGCCATGGATTTCACGGAATTTTTTTGCGGTTAGGGACTTAATATATTTTATGGTGTTTTTTGTCAACATCTTAATGTACAAAAATAAAAAATCCCGGCGATAAAGCCGGGATTATAATTAAAATAACCAATTAAAAAATAAAAAGTTCTTTATTCGGCGACGACTTCAAATTTGATGTCGACTTTGATGTCTTTGTAAATGTTGACCTTTGCAGAATAGGTTCCCAGTTCTTTTACGCTTTCTCCATCAACCACTATTTTTTTGCGGTCAATATCATAGTTGAACTGGCTTTTTATTGCATCGGCGATCTGAATAGCATTGACCGAACCGAAAATTTTACCTGAAGTACCGGCTTTGGCGCCAACTTTTACGGTAATATTTTCCAGGGCTTTTGCGAGAGTTTCCGATTCTTTACGGATTTTGTCTTCTTTAAAAGCTTTCTGTTTCATCATTTCCGTGTGTTCCTTTTCGGAAGAAGGGGTGAGCATAATTGCAATGCCTTGTGGGATAAGATAATTGCGGGCATAGCCGTTTTTTACCTTTACGATTTCGTTTTGATAACCTAAGTTGGTTACATCTTGTTTTAATATTACTTTCATGTGTTATCCCTCCTTATTTTAATAAATCGGCAACATAAGGTAATAAAGCCAGATGCCGTGCTCTTTTAATGGCTTTAGCCAATTTCCGCTGATATTTCAGTGATGTACCGGTAAGACGGCGTGGTAAAATTTTACCTTGTTCGTTGATAAATTTCAGCAGGAAATCTGCATCTTTATAATCAATGAATTTAATGCCGAGTTTTTTGAAACGGCAATATTTTTTCTTTTTAACATCTACGTTAATAGGGGTTAAATATCTTATTTCGCTAT
>DAOQAT010000067.1:0-16146 GCA_035354195.1 Bacteroidales bacterium
TCAGCCAGGTTCAATCAGATTATCAGGTTAAAAATATAACCGCTTTTGAAACGGTGTATGAAGAATACCGACCGTTTTTCACTGAAGCCATCGACCTTTTCAAGGAAGGAGACCTGTTTTATTCACGAAGGATCGGCCGCGAACCCTTAGGCTTTTACGGTGTTTATGATTCGATTGCAACCGGTGAAATCATCAAAAAAAATCCCGGCCAGGCAAAATTAATTAACGCGATAAAACTCTCCGGCCGGAATAAAAAAGGAACCGCTGTGGGGGTTTTTAACGCCATCACCAACAATATGTACGCAACCCTTGAAGATTCAACGGGAAACACCCGGAAAATACTCACCGAACCTTTAACGAATTACAATATTCTTGTCCTGGATCAGATAATAAAAAATAATTCGAAAATTTACTTCGTGAACACCAATGTGATCCGGGATAAAAAATACGATGATGCCAATGTTACGCTGCTCGGTTTGACGTTGAACGACAAAAAAAATATGTACCAGTTTGCAGGATCAGCCGCACTAAGCATGAAACTTCATAAAAATGATACCCTGGAAAAGAAAATTACAAACACGCTGGGTTATAAATATTCGGTGTCGTTCGGAAAAGTCAGCGGAAAATTTCAGTTCAGCGTATACCGTAATGAGATGAACGATACCTGGGACGCCAACGACCTGGGTCTGGTGCTTCAAAATAACAGGACCACTACCGGCGCCACCTTCAAATACAATATCTACGAACCTTTCTGGAAGTTTCGTGACATGACGAACACCCTGAATATCTACCATACGGAAAACTTTCTTGCCAAACGGGTAGAGGAATTTCAGTTTGAATACACCGGGGTTGTGACAACCAGAAAGTATTTGAGCATTTGGGCGGAACTTACTGTGAGCCCGTTGCCGGTGAATGTTTTTGCGGACACCCGAACCCCGGGAAGGTTTTTTATCATCGACAATTGGTATTATGCTTCGTTGGGAATTTCATCAGACTACCGAAAAAAATTCGCATTGGACATGGGCGTTGATTTCTGGCAGGAAATAAAAGGTGACGGAATTTATTATGGCATAACCGTAAATCCTATTGTAAAACCTTCAAGTAAGTTTACCTTTAATATTGCCAGCAAATACGAAGGAAGCTATAATGATATCGGCTTTGTGTACAAAGATGACATCGGGAACATCATCATCGGCAAACGTGATATTATTACCGTTCAGAATCAGCTGGAAGCACGTTACATGTTTAAAAACAATTTATCGCTGAGCCTTCTGGCAAGGCATTACTGGTCGAAAGGGAAATATGACCAGCATTACAAACTTGATAACGACGGGATTTTGATCGTAGATCCGCTGCTGGTGCTGAATGAAGATTATAATTTTAATTTCAACGCCTTTAATGTGGACCTGATGTTTTTCTGGGAATTTGCCCCGGGAAGCAGCCTGAACATTACATACAAGAACAATATTTCTAAAGACAGCCAAATAATCGTTCCCTCCTATTTCAGAAATTTTGGGAACATCTTTTACGAAAAACAATTAAATTCGCTTTCCATAAAAGTTGTTTACTACCTCGATTACCAACAGGTAAAAAGCATGGCTAACAAGAACAAGCAGAAAAAAATTCATTATGATAAAAGCTGAAAACATTCAAAAAACGTATGGAACGCTGAACGTATTAAAAGGCATTGATATTGAAATTGCCAAAGGTGAGATTGTAACAATATCAGGCGCTTCGGGTGCCGGAAAGACAACCCTGCTGCACATCATCGGCACTTTAGACAAGGCAGATTCCGGTTTTGTTGAAATTAACGGAATCAATACCGCCACGCTGAATGAGAAGAAACTTGCAGCCTTCCGTAACCGCCATATCGGTTTTGTTTTTCAGTTTCATCATTTACTGCCGGAATTTACCGCATTGGAAAATGTTTGCATCCCTGCTTATATAGCACATGTATCAAAAAAGGAAGCTGAAAAAAAAGCCCTTGAGGTTCTTGATTTTCTAGGCTTGAGTCACCGGATCTCACACAAGCCATCGCAATTATCCGGAGGAGAACAGCAGCGTGTGGCTGTGGCACGGGCACTTATTAACAACCCCGATGTTGTCCTTGCTGATGAGCCATCGGGCAACCTGGATTCGGAAAATGCCAAAGAACTTCACAAATTGTTTTTTGATCTTAGGGACAAGTTCAACCAAACATTTTTGATTGTTACCCATAACACTGAATTTGCAGGCATGTCAGACCGGACTATTCATATGAGGGACGGATTGATACAGGCATAACCCCAAATAACGCATTAAAAATTTCTATTGCGTAGTAATAGGACAAATCAATCATTACAATCAGATATTCAATAAAATACAATTCATTTATTAATGCGTAATCGACTAAGAAAATGTAATACCAACAAGGCGGTAACATTTTCTAAGTCGGGGTTACCCAGATTCAACGCACGATCCCACGCACTACACAATAGTTCACTACGTTCCTATTGCGCAATCTGGGTTAAAAAAAACGGCAGGAATTTCTTACTGCCGTTTCATTTTTTTTAGGAAATTTATTTTAGCAACAGGTCGTTTATGGCCTGCACAAAGCTCTGTTTTGGCATGGCGCCCATACTCATCTGCGGCTGGCCTGTTTTAGGGCAGAACAAAATGCTGGGAATACTCTGAATGCCAAAAGCCATCGCAAGGTCCTGTTCGGCTTCGGTGTCCACTTTATAAATATTGATTTTGCCGGCATATTCTTTTGAAAGTTCTTCCAATACCGGTGCTACCATCTTGCAGGGGCCGCACCAGTCGGCATAAAAATCAATTATGCAGGGCAGTGCACCTTTGAATTTCCATTCTTTTTCGGTTTCGAAATCAAAAACCTTTTCTTTGAATGTTTCTTTTGTTAAGTGTTCCATGGTTGTTATTTTTAATTATTTATTTTTTCTTTTCAATGATTTGAATTGTTGATTAAGCGTTACACCTTGTTCTGCTCAATTATGTTCAACTTCAGGACTATTCCACCCTCAAAACCTTGTGAATTGCGTTCACATATTCCTGCTTCGGATTCAATCCGATGATCATCTGCGGCTGGCCTTTCATAGGGCATAACAATACCGCCGGAATACTGGTAACATTAAAATATGCCGAAACATTCTGATTATAGTCGGTATTGATTTTATAAACATTAAGCTTCCCATCATATTCTTTAGCGATTTCTTCCAGTATCGGGGAAAGCCTGCGGCACGGCGCACACCAGTCTGCATAAAAGTCGATCATACAGGGCTTGTCGCCAAGAAATTTAAAGGTGGTTTCATTTTCATAATCAAACACTTTCTGGCGAAAGGCTGCTTCATCAAGTGCCGTTGGTTTTGCTGTCACCACTTTTTCTGCGGCAACATCGTTGTTTTCGTTTTTCGTTTCTTTTTCTGCTGTACCACTGCCGCATGAAATAAATACTAATGCTGAAATAAAAATGAACAAATATTTTTTCATAATCTGAATTTTTTACAAAAGTACACATTTATTTAATAGTATCGCATTAGTATCACTTTTTTTTTATACTTTTGAAAAAAAATTCCATGAATAAAATTTTTAAAGGTATAAAACCTGAAAAGTTTTATGAGGCATTTTCGTCGGCAGAACAATGTTATAAGTTTCTGGCTGATGAAAAATGGAAGAACGGCTATACGTGCCGTAAATGCGGGAACAACAACTATTGCGAAGGGAAAAAGCCTTTTTCAAGGCGTTGCACCCGTTGCAAACATGATGAATCGGCAACAGCGCATACCGTTTTTCATGATTGCCGGCTGCCAATCACCGATGCTTTTAGAATTATGTATTCCATCTGCTGTAATCCGAATATTTCAGCATACAAAATCGCCAAGGATGAATGCATCCGTAAAATGACCTGTTGGAAATTCCGAAAAAAAATGATTGAATGGATGGAAACCAAACAGGGTATTGTTGACGCCATTGAATAGGAGTTCTGTTTTCATCTTAATAGTTTCGGGGAAATGATGCATTCATGATGTTGCATCACGATTGCGATAATAGCCGCAGAAGAAAAAAAGCGCTCTCCGGTTAAACGGAATTACAGGTAGTTTACTGCATGAAGCTTCAGGAAGGCTTTCCCCAGCATATTGACAATTTCTGATGCCGTAGTAGCCTCGTAACCGTATCTTTTGGCGGCAAGGTCACCGGCCAGGCCATGGACATAAACCCCAAGTATGCTGGCTTCAAAGGAAGTATATCCCTGAGCAAGCAAGCCGGTAATAATTCCGGTTAGTACATCGCCGCTGCCGGCTGTTGCCATGCCCGGGTTTCCGGTTGAATTAAAATAGCAGTCACCGGCCGGCGTGCTAATACAGGTGTATGCGCCTTTCAGGATCACGTACACACCGTACTTTTTCGAAAAATCCATTTGCAGGCGCTGCCTCTCACTTTCATTGGCGCTTTTCCCGGCCAGACGTTCAAATTCTTTTGGATGCGGCGTAAATATTGATTTTTGGGGTACAAATGCGAGCCATGTTTTGTTTTCAGCGAGTATATTTATAGCATCGGCATCGAAAATTACTGGGCCGCTTGAATTAGGAATGAGCAACTTGAGGGCTTTCTGAGTTTTTTCATCCCTTCCGATACCGGAGCCCACACCAACCGCGTTATAAGGCTTCAGGTCAAGATTATCAGCAAGCACATGTTCGTCGCTATCAATGCTGCACATAACCTCTGGGACGCTGCATTGCATGATTTCATACCCGCATTGCGGAATATGTGAAGTAACCAACCCTGCGCCTGATTTAATACAGGCTTTGGCTGCGAGGACAGCAGCGCCCATCTTGCCGTACGAACCACACACCAGCAATGCATGCCCAAAATTTCCTTTATGCGAAAATTTTTTGCGGGGTTTTATTAAAGACCTGCAATCTGCTTCTTCGACAAAAAAATTTGTTACAGCCACCTGTTCAATAAAATCCGTGTGAAGCCCTATTGGCAGGACATGCCAGTTGCCAACAAATTTTTCGTTGCCTGCATAAAAAAAGGACAGTTTCGGAAACTGAAAGGTGAGGGTGTGCCTGGCTTCAATAATTTTTCCGGTATTTTCTGAATTATCTTCCCCGAAAAGCCCGGAAGGAATGTCAACAGCCACCACTTCAGCCTTGCTTTTGTTTATCGCATCAATCACTTCACAGGCGATACCTGTGGTTACAGGTTTTGAAAGCCCGGAGCCGAAAATAGCGTCAACGATAATATCATTTTTATCAATAGCGGGTAGATCCACCGCTTTGTTAATATCTGCAATTTTGATCTTTCTGATCTTGGATAAACGCTGCAGGTTTTCTGAAAAATCGTTAGAACAGCTTTCGCTAAAACGAACAATAAAGGTTTCAACATTGACATTTTTTTCACAAAGCATGCGCGCGATCACCAGTCCATCGCCTCCATTGTTTCCCGTACCGCAAAAAATCTTAAAGTTTTTATTCCTGCCATAATGCTGAACGAGCCAGTTGAAACATTTTGCGGCTGCCCGTTCCATCAGGTCTACAGAAGATACCGGCTCATTTGCAATTGTAAATGCATCCGCTTCGCGAATCTGGCTGACCGTTAATATTTTCATGGTTTAAAAATGAAAATCATTGTTGTAAGGGCTGTTCGCCAGGCCTATTATAAAAACAATATACAGTATATACAACACCGTTGTGACTATAGATACTATCAGCCCTATGGTTCCGGTTATCTTTGCTGCGCGCATCATGCTGAGCGACGATGGCTTGTAATCGGGCGGGTTTTCATTATATATCTTCATTCCTTTTTTATATAAAACCAATGCCACTATTGCCATCACCCAACCGAAATAACACATGACTGCAATGGAAACAATTCCGAATACCATAGCCGTAACGGAATACGGGATCATTTTCTGCCTGAGTGTTGTTCTTCTGAATTCTGTTTGTTGTTCTTCCATAGTATTATTATTTGACTGTATTTTTAAAACATCGTAAATGCAAAGTTAACCCATAAATGTATTTGATGCCAATGATTCATGCATTAATTTAAAACAAATGGAAATAATTAATTCGTACTAAACCTGAAAATCAAAAAACTTAAAAACTATCCGGATTTCCTGTACCTTTGTAAAAAACCACACATTGCAAGCTTTCAAGCCTACCGACTGGCTTCCTGTAAGTAAGGAAGAACTCGAAAAACGGGGATGGGATTATGTTGACGTAATCATTGTAAGCGGTGATGCCTATGTGGATCACCCTTCCTTCGGGCATGCCATGATCGCACGGCTGATTGAGCACGAAGGCTACCGGGTGGCTATTTTACCACAACCTAATTGGCGTGATGATTTGCGTGATTTTAAAAAATTAGGAAAACCCCGTTTATTTTTCGGTGTGACAGCGGGATGCATGGACTCCATGGTAAACCATTATACCGCATTCAAACGGCTTCGCAGCACCGATGCTTACACACCCGGAAATAAAGCCGGTTTCCGGCCTGATTATGCATCGGTGGTATACAGCAATATTTTGAAACAACTATACCCGGATGTACCCGTGGTGCTGGGCGGCGTCGAAGCTTCGCTGCGGCGATTCACGCATTATGATTACTGGTCGGATATGCTCAAACCGTCAATCCTGGTTGATTCAAAAGCCGATTTACTCATTTACGGGCAGGGTATCCAGCCGTTGAAAGCGTTGATGGAACACCTTCGCGAAGGCGGCAGCATTTCAAGTGCTGCACAAATACGACAAATTGCATATTGTTCAAAAACAGTAAGCGGGTTTGAGGATGAAAATACCATCCTGTTGCCATCACATGATGATTGCCTCAAAGACAAACACAAATTTGCTGAGGGTTTCAGGATTATAGAGACGGAATCCAATAAATTAATTTCCAAAAGGCTGGTCCAGGAATCCGGGGAACAATACGTTGTTGTCAATCCGCCGTTTTCTCCCATGACCTCA
Organism: Bacteroidales bacterium; assembly: GCA_035354195.1. Classification (GTDB taxonomy): domain Bacteria; phylum Bacteroidota; class Bacteroidia; order Bacteroidales; family CAIWKO01; genus CAIWKO01. The sequence continues at coordinate 6,963 of DAOQAT010000067.1, forward strand.
GAAGAGATGGATGTTGCGTATAACCTTCCCTATACACGCATGCCGCATCCGCGTTATCAGAAACGTGGCATCATTCCGGCTTATGAGATGATACGACACTCGGTGAACACACATACCGGATGTTTCGGCGGATGCAGTTTCTGCTCCATCTCGATGCACCAAGGTAAATTCATTGCAAGCCGTTCGGAAGGTTCCATCCAGAAAGAAGCAGAACAGATTGTCTGTATGCCGGATTTTAAAGGGTATCTGAGTGATCTTGGCGGACCTTCAGCGAATATGTATCACATGAAAGGGATAAAACAATCCGTTTGTGAAAAATGCTCCCGGTATTCATGTATACACCCCGAAAAATGTGCTAACCTGGACGACAATCATAAACCACTGCTCGATCTTTATAAAAAAATCAGTGCGCTTTCAGGAATCAAGAAAGTGTTTATTGGCAGCGGCTTGCGTTATGATATGTTCATTGGCAAAAAGCCTGAGGATGACAGGAGAAATCATTATTCTGAGTATTTCCGTGAGGTTGTGAATTTTCATGTGTCAGGCCGGTTGAAAGTGGCTCCTGAACACACTTCTGATAAGGTTTTATCCGTGATGAGGAAACCGCCCTATGCGGTTTACAAGCAACTACAGGAACAATTTTATAAAATTTCGCAGAAAGCCGGTTTAAAACAACAACTGATACCCTATTTTATTTCGAGCCATCCTGGTTGTACAATCGCAGATATGGCCGAATGTGCTACGGAAACCAAAAATGCAGGTATACAACTGGAACAGGTTCAGGACCTCACGCCCACTCCCATGACCTTGTCGTCTGTTGTGTATTATACAGGAATGGATCCATACTCTGGAAAAAAAATATTTGTAGCAAAAAATACCGCGGAAAAACGCGAACAAAAACTATTATTTTTCTGGTACCTGAAAGAAAACCGGCAAGAAATCATTCGTTTATTGAAACAAAATAATCTAAGCCAATTTATCCCGAAATTATTTTCGTCAAAAAAATAATTTTTGCTCCGAATTGTTTCGGCAACTAATTAATTGTTAGATTATTGTTAATAATTTATAAGAAATTATTTGTTTAATTAAAGTTATATTGTTATTTTTGTCAAAAATCTATTACTAATCAAAACCTAAAACTCATGAAAAAATTATTCTTATTATTGGTTGTTGCAGCAGGTGCCTTTGCATTTTCATCATGTTCAAAAGCATATGACTGCACCGAAACTACCACTGTTGGCACATATTCAAATTCAGTTACAACTACTTATGATGCTCTGACAGCTAAGGAAAAAACTGATATTGAAAACTTAGGAACTTATTCTTATGTCAATGACAATGCACAAACAGTAACCGTTAAGACTGAATGCAAATAATTTTTATTGTGTTTTATAAAAAAGAGGCTGTCCAATCGGACAGCCTCTTTTTTTATTGTTATATTTAGCTACTACCGTGCAATTGTAATTTTTTCCGTTTTCACAGTAGTACTACTTGCGGTTTCAATTTGATATTTGATAAAATATAAACCTGAGTTTAAATTTGACACATTCATCTCCTGAATGGCTTCCGTATTTCCGGTGCATTCTTTAGTGATGGATTGAATTTCATCTCCTACCATATTGTAAAGCCCGAACGTAACATTACCGTTTTCGGGTACATTATACTTAATGTTTATTTTATCATTTGTTACAGTAGGATAAATTTCAACAACCGCATCAGAAACTTTGTTATCATCAATTCCGGTCAGCACATCACAAACCTGGCCATTTACCCATGTTACAGTATACGGATCGTAGTTAGGCGTTCCATCAGCAACCAACAAGGGAGTGGGGCTGTTTGAGAAATTAACATAAGAACATCCCGGTCCGACATAAGTAAAATTTAACTTACAAAGAACTCCGTTTACAGGTTGTGGTAAATCGCCCCACACGAAGGTAATTCTCCCTTTTTTACCCCCTGGACACTGTATGCCAACACCAGATACCCCGGAAAACCAATCAGTAACACCTGAAGAAGGGGAAGCGATGTTATAAACCAGAACATTTGTATCATATACAATAGTCATCTGAAATGCTGAAACCTCTAAAGGACATCCCGTAAGGGTTAAATCCACTGATACAGCGCCGGGAGTGGCACCGGTTACAGTTTGTAAGGTGGCAGTCTGCGAAAAGGAACTCATTCCAATCAGCATAAAAAATAACACGAGTAGATTTTTTCTTTTCATAATTTTAAATTTCAGTTATTAATTAATTATTATATTAAATTTTTTCAATGAATCATTTTCAAAAATAAGCATTTTATTTTATCTGTACCAAAAAATTCAAAATTTATTGTATAAATTCCTGCAGGCAACTTCTTTTGTGAAAACACCACCGAATGTTTGCCGCTTTCCTGATTTTCATTCACAAGCTCAGATACAAGTTCTCCAATGGCATTAAACACTTTTACTTTTACTATTCCGTCTTCCGGAATATTGTAGGTAATGGTTGCTTCACTATTGAATGGGTTGGGATAACCACTAAGTTCAAACCCAGCTTCAGTTTCGCCACCCTGAACCAGGACTTTAGGCATCATAAGATAGGTGTCTTCAGGTTCTTCACCAAATTGGTTGCCGAACACACCTGTCCCGGATAATTTAAACCCAAGTTCTCCATGATCCATGTTTTTTAGGGAACGAAAACCCAGGACGATCATTATGTCATTCGGGGCTACATCAAAATGATTTGTTGTTGCGTAAACCACACGTATCACACCAGCATTATCGGTAACCAGCAAATCATTGTCATTGGTCACGATCTCTTCAAAGGAAGGATTAATTTTAACAGTGCTGTTTTTATCGACAGCCTTAGGCATGGAAGCGCTTACAAGTTTAAACTCATTATCAGGATAGTTCAGTTCAAGTCCCATCGCGGAAAACTCAGGAATTTTAGAACTAATCTTCAATGGTATTTCAAAATAATTGGGATCGTTTGTAGTGAATTGCTCATCGGAAGTAACAATGATATCCGTGGGAAGAGATTTTGCACCGTTCCAGTTGGCTACAGAATCGCGGTATTTGCTGCTGGATGCATTATAATCTCCGTAACAAACGTTTTCTAATGTCACATTAAGGTTGGCGCCGGCCATTGTTACCAATGTCCCCATTTCAGGCCAGTTTCCTTTCGGGAAATTTCGAGCAGCATCAAACGGGGATCCAACTTTTGCCTTAATTCGGGCAATATCAACGGCATTGATGGCAGTGTTATTATCAACATTTGCAGCCCTTTTGTATTTTGCTGAAAAACATCTGGTCGGGTCAGTGAGGGTATCACTACCAACGAAATACTTCAACAAAGCAACATCAATAGCGGTTACGTCATTTCCCCACTGCATCGTATCGGCCGTATATTTATCATAAGACAACAGATAAGATCCGTCTGGTACATTATTGAACAGGTAGTTGCCCTGTGAGTCACTTGTATCTCTTGCCACTTCAGTGTTTGAAGGATAATTTTTGAGAACAACTATCACCTTATTGATCGTATATATTACTCCATTATACGTTGGCAAATTGGGTACTGGATTCCCGGCATTGGCCTTACCTGCATAAACTGTTTTACCGCTGATGGTATGTCCCAGTAATCCTCCAAAAGTTATGGTTACGGTGTCGGTTGCAATACATCCATTATTGTTTATGGTTAAGGTATAGGTGGTGGTAACCGTTGGAGAGGCTAATGGCTGGGAAATAGCCGGATCGTTTAATCCTGCTGTTGGCAACCAGCTGAATGTTCCGGGACCGCTCGACAGATCGCCGATCTGTATTGGAGTACCGGTGTAAGTCGCGAATGGGCCTGCTTCTGCAACCGGAGACTGGCTTACTGTTACAGGACGCGTTATCATTGGTGAAGGCACCCCGCAGCCTAATGCAATAACCTGTATATCCACAGTTCCATAAAAACCATTTGCCCACGTCATCACACCTGTTGAAGGATCTATTGTTCCCGCAAGTGAATTACTTAGCGACCAGGTGAATCCGGAATTATTAGTTGCGGTTGTTGAATAGGTTGTGGTGGTGGTTCCGTTGGTAAGCTGGCATACTGGTTCTGTACCCGCCGAAACGGTGATGGGCGTTGGATTGCCAACTTGTGGAATAACTATGATAATGGTAGTGTCAGTATACATGGAACCACATGGGTTGCTTGTTACATAACAATAAAAAGCGTTACTTGCAATCATGATGCCCGGGGTATATGTGCTGGTAGTCGCACCGCTGATGGAACCCTGAGCATTGTACCATTGGTAGGTATATGAACCGGTGCCGCCTGTTGCAGTGGCTGTGAATGTTCCCGGGCTTGTTTTATCGCAAATTGGCGAAGTTCCACCACTTATGGTTGCATTAAACGCCGGGTTCACCACAATATTTGTTGTTGAAGTGCTGGCCGGAGCGCAAGGGCCACCGGCAACGACACAATAATATCCGGTATTTGTTGTCAGGTTTCCGGGGCTGTAAGTGCTGTTTGTAGCACCTGCGATAATTCCTGTTATTGAGTACCACTGATAACTATAAGGTGCTGTACCGCCGGAAGCCGTTGCAGTAAATGTTCCCGGGCTTGTATTATAACATATAGGAGTTGTTCCTCCGCTGATGAGCGCGCTGAGGGCGCTTGAAACAGTAAGATTCTGAGTAGCGGTATTAGAACAGCTGTTTCCATCTGTGTAGGTATATGTAATTATATGTGTTCCTGCTCCGGCTGTTGCTGGAGAAAATGTATTGCTGCTCACACCCGGCCCTGAATAAGTCCCGCCCGACGGACTGCCACCGCTGAGCGCAAAAGGGGCTGCAGAAATACAAACGCTGGTGAAAGGACTAAGCGTAACGGTAGGCAATGGATTGATGGTAACCGTTACAACATCACTACCTGTGCCCCCGCCGTTATCAGAAACATTGACGGTGTATGTAATTGTGGCAGGCGTTGCTGAAGTCGGTGTGCAGGTCGGGTTGGAAGCAGCGGCGTTGTTCAAATAAGTAGAAGGACTCCAGCTATAGGTATACGGGCTGGTGCCGCCGCTAACGGTTGGGCTGCCACCAAGAGTAATGGTTTGATTGACACAAACGGATTGATTGTTACCGGCTTCGACCGTCAGAGGCGTTGCCGTATTACACAGATCGGTAGGTGTAACCGTCAGATCGATTACAAGGCCATACCGGGTATCTAATGTTCCGACAGCTGTGAACGTAGGAGTTATCGATGCTTCTGTAGGTGTATAGGATCTTTGAACCGGTGTTACCGGGTTTTCATTACATCCTGAAACACCATTGGCATCTGTTTTAATCAGAAGAAAATCCATAGTGGTTAATTGTCCCCATCCGTTCATTACAAAACCGCCGTCACTGGTAAGCTGGCCGTCTGCCATATAATTATGCATGATGCTCTGGCTATAAATCATTCCAAGGGTTGGAGTTCCCGAAGTGTTGGTCTTCAGTAAAAGCATATCCAAGAACGACATGCTGAAAATGCTGATGGTTGATCCCATCACAGCATATCCTGAGCTGGTTTCCGTGATTCGTTCACCGATATCAGCATCGCCGAGAGAATAAGCATATGAAGCGGTTAACGCTCCTGTTGAATTGGTTTTTATAATAAATACATCACTCCCGTCAATTCCTGAAACTGATTCATCGGTATAGCCGGTAATGATAAAACTACCGTCACCAAGCCTTTTCACATCATTGCCTTCTTCTGAATAGGTATCATCCCCGTATGTTTTTGTCCACAAATGATTACCGTTCAAATCTGTTTTAACCAAGACTACGTCGTAGGTTGTGTCATTGCCGAAAATCTGAGTAGTATAGCCGGTAACAACATAACCATCACCAGCAATCTCCAGGACAGAGTTCCCCATATCGTCATCATTCGGACTGACTTTTATCGTCCTATCCCATGTCAGTGCTCCTGCTGAACTGACTTTTGCCAGATATATACTGGTAGAGTCAGATTTTGACCCATCGTTAATATATCCTGTAACAATATATCCGCCGTCAGTAGTTTGTTTTACCATGTTTCCGCCACTGTTATTTGCAAACTGTTTTGTCCATGAAACCGTGGTTCCTGTTGAAGTTAATTTCATCAGGTAACATCTCGAATCGAGCTGTCCGCATACAATGTACCCACCATCAGAAGTTTGCCTGGTACAAAAAGGTGACTGTACGGTAATAGGATTTTCAGTTGACAGGAACTGGCTTATTTTCATACCGTAACTTTTCGACCATTGTACAGCTCCGGTAGCATCTGTTTTTACCAACTCGGCTCTGATAGGCGGAAGTTTATTCTGAAACCCTGATAGAATATAACCACCGTCAGATGTTTGCTGCACACTCCATGCAATAGCCATAGGCAATGTCCCCGGGAATGTATAAAGTCTCTGAAAAGAAGTCTGTGCAATAGATACGCTGCAAAAGTATAAGAGTAACAGGCTTGGAAAAAGTAAAAATTTTTTCATAACAATCTGCTTTAATTTATAATTTGAATTTTACGAAAATGAAAAAAAACAAGTAAAGATAAAAAAAAACAATAAAAACCAAAAAATTGTTAAAAAAATAATTATTTTTCTAAAATTCATAAAACAACAAATCCGAAATATCTTTTATACCAGTTTGTCATTTAAAAAAATAAGGATAAAAAAAAGACAGATTGCTCTGTCTTTTTTTTTATAACTATTTCAGGATTCTATTTCCAATCAAAGCATAATCAATGGATCATCTTTAATATCAGGCATTCCGACCTGTTTAATCCTACAAATTCAAGTTTGAAGGTATACATACCGGCCGGTAGATATTTCGGTGAAAAATCAACCATGTGCTTTCCAGCAATCTGTTCTTCGTTGATAATTTCAGACACAAGTTCTCCCGTAGCATTATAGGCTTTAATTTTTACAGTCCCATTTTCAGGTAAATTATAGGTTATGGTTGCTTCTCCATTAAATGGGTTGGGGTATCCGGTAAATTCGAAACCTTCGCCAGAATATCCACCCTGAACTAAAAGTTTGGGCATTAACAGGTAGGCGCCATCATCTTCTTCCCCGTATTGGTTAGCAATTATACCCGTGCCCGACAATTTGAATTCAGGTTCTAACTGTTGCTTGTCGTTCAGCTTTCGGAAACCAAGAACAATCATCTCGTCATTGGCAGCAACATCAAAATGTTTTGTTGTTGCGTACACAACCCTGATCACACCTCCTTCATCAGTTACCAGCAGGTCGTTATTGTCGGTAATAATCTCATCCAATGTCGGGTTGATCTTTACTGCACCAGTTTTTGTGAGTGCCTTGGGGATATATGCATTTGTAAGCTTGTATCCTTCAGGATAAGTCAATTCCAGCCCCAGTGCTGAAAACTCATTCATTTTTGAGCTGATCCGCAATGGTATTTCAAAATAGCCTGGATCTGTTATTGAAATATATTCATTTGAAGCAACAATGATGTTGGTCTCGTGTGATTTCGCACCGGACCATGTTGTCAGCGAATCACGGTATTTGCTGCTGGATGCGTTATAGTCGCCGTTGCAAATTGTTTGCAGGTTAATATTTAAATCTGCACCTGCCATAGTGACAACACTATTCAAGACATCCCAGTTTCCTTTCGGGAAGTTCTTGCTTGCCAGGTATGGTGATCCGATTTTGGCCTTAATTCTGGCGACATCAATAGTATTAACAAGATTGTTATTGTCGACATCAGCTGCTTTCTGATATTTTGCAGAGAAACATCTTGATGGATCGAGGACGGTGTCGCTCGTAATCAAATACATAAGCAAACCCACATCGCCTGCATTCACATCGTTACACCATTGCATGGTATCTGCTGCATATTTTACGTACGAAAGGATATAGTTTCCATTCATGACCGCATTAAATTGATAATGCCCCAGTGCATCACTGGTATCCCTTGCCACTTCTGTCCCTGAAGGATAATTTTTCAAAATTACAATTACATTATCAATACTGTAAGCCACTGCATTATAAGTCGCCGGATTTGGAGCGGGAATGCCAACATTTGCCCTGGCTGAGTAAAGCGTTTTTCCGCTAATCGTATGCCCCAGGTCTCCAATGGTGATGGTAACGGCATCGGTGGCAATACATCCATTATTGACAACCGTTAATGTATAAGTAGTGGTTACAGCAGGTGATGCAAGTGGCTGGGCAATATTCGGGTTACTTAACCCTGTTGATGGTGACCAGCTGATAGTTCCCGGGCCGTTGGCCGCATTACCGATCTGTATGGGCGTTACTGTATAAGTAGCATCAACGCCTGCATCTGCAAAAGGCATTTGGTTTACCGTTACATTCATGGTTGCGGTTGTTGCGCACTGGCCCGCTGTCGGTGTAAAGGTATAAAGGGTGGTTCCTGCTGCAGAAGTGCTGATAACTGCAGGGCTCCATGTACCAGTTATTCCGTTGGTAGATGTTGTAGGTAAAGCATCGGGGATGGCTCCGACACAATATGGGCCTAAAACTGCAAATGTTGGTAGCACATTAGCATTTACAGTAACAATCATGTCAACAGTATTGGTAGCGCATTGGCCGATGGTAGGCGTAAACGTATACGTAGTTGTTCCGGCTGAAGCAGTACTTATTGTTGCAGGATCCCATGTACCGCTAATTCCGTTATTAGATGTTGTTGGTAAAGTACCGGGGGTAGCTCCAACACAATATGGCCCCAACTGGGTAAACAGTGGTGTTATGTTTTCATCGACTTCAATATTCATGGTTGTCTGAACAGCACACTGTCCGGTTGTAGGTGTAAATGTGTATGTGGTGGTTCCTGTTGAGGCAGTATTTATCATATCCGGGCTCCAGGTACCTGTTATCCCATTATTAGAGGTTGCCGGCAGTATTCCAGGGGTAGCATCAACACAATAAGGACCTAAAGCAGTAAATGTCGGTACTATAGTATTATTATTGACAGTTACCGTTTTTGTTGCTGTATTAACACAAACACCTGTTGTCACGGTATAGGTTATCACCGAAGAACCGGCTGTAACACCAGTCACAATGCCAGTGCCTGAGCCCACAGTGGCCACGGCCGGTGTGCCGCTCGTCCAGGTACCGCCTCCGGTAGTGCTGGTCCATGTCTGATTAGAACCAATACATATTGGTGTGGTTCCGGTGATCGTCTGGGCTGTCGGCGCTGATATCGTTACTGTTTTGG
>DAOQAT010000068.1:0-15543 GCA_035354195.1 Bacteroidales bacterium
TATGAAACAAATAGCCCAAATAGAATACCAATCCCACCTTCAATACTTAAAAGTAATTTGATTAATTCTCCGTTTCTATCTGAATTAGAGGGAAACAAACAATTTGCAATGCCACTATAATTTGGAAGTATTATTATTAAAGGCAAGATTAATAATATTATCCAAATTAAATTCCTTTTGAAGTGTTTCATATTTGATAATATTAATCATTTTTTTAATTCAACAATTTTTATTTCCTCTGGTGTGAGTTGGTACAGTTCATAAACCATTTGGTCTATTTCCTTATCGGTGGTTTCTATCTGGGTTTTTAGTTCAAGGGCTTTTTTGCTTTCCTGCATAAAGTATTCTTCCCATTCGGCTTTTTTCGATAGCGTAAGTTTTATTTTCTTTTTCTCTAATTCTTTGATAAAGTCCGGGTATCCTAGCAAATACCAATTTTGTAATTTACCGGGTAAATCTTCTAAGGTAAATTCACGTTGCAGGTTTCGTTGGAATTTTTGGGCAAGGAGTTGCAAATCTTTGTTGAGCGAAAGCATGAGGTCGGCTTTTTGGATGAAGGAGCTTTGGTTTGCCATATCAATTTTTATTATTGGCAATTGTTCAATGCTTCCAGATTTCATTATTGGAAAAGTAGTTCTTGAATCACTAAAAATCATTTGAAAATAATAGTCCAACAACCTTGAATTTAACAAACACAATAAATATTTAATTGAAAAATCATTATCTAAAAGTTCAAACGAACAAGCTGTATTAATAACATAATTTTGTTCATTATCATAACAAAATGAAAGTCTATTACCAACAAATTTTGAAATTAATTTTTCCTTTAAAATAAAAATTCTTTCATCTCTTGCTCTATCCAATAACTTTTGATCGTAGTAAACATACTTCACGATATTATTATGATAATATCTTTGGATTTCACTTCCTGTTAATATAGGTTTATATATTTCTGAAAGTTTAGAGCCAGATAAAAATTTCTCATCATCTCCGGTTGTTAATCCTCTCCAAACTTTCGCAATAGATTGTATTTTATCATTATTGCTAAGTCTTTTCAATAATCCCAATGAATCTTTGCTTAAATTTATTAAATATTTATCGTCATATGTTAATCCTTTTAATTCTATAAAATTTATTTCAAATTGATTCTCGTTATTAATAATTAAAGTTTTACCCTCATATCTGTTATTTTTGTAAACAGTAATTGCTGTCTCAACACTTGCATCCTCAAAAACAAGACCTGTATTTTTAATTTCTAATAAATTAGCATTTTCAATTAAAAAGTTCCTAATTCTTTTTGAATATTCATTAGCAAAAAAAGTATTAGGGGTAATTTGAGATATTATACCATTCTGTTTTACTAAATATTTTGCTAATTCCAAAAACAAAACATAAGTGTTAATTTGTTGTTCTGCTGTCTTAAACTTATTTCTTATAAACTCTATAACATTATTATTATATTCAAAACCATTTATCCATCTACCACCTTTAATTACCAAATACGGCGGATTCCCAATCACCACATCGAAACCATGTTTGACAAATCCCTTGCTACCGGGTTTATACGAAAAAGCTGGTTCTTCTATATCATCATCATAATCATTATCACCTTGGTCAGGATAGTTCAAAGCTTCTGATTCTATTACTTTCTCTCTGATTTTAACGTAATCTATTGGTTTCGATTTTGGTTTGCGATAATGCGGAAATACTTGCGGAAATTCTAAAAACCAGTTAAATGCTTTTTCTCCGGCAACCGCAGGGTCGTCAATCAGGGAGTTTCCGCATTTAATATTGTTGTTAAGATCGTTCAGTTTGCGGTTTGGACGAGCGGTACGCAACCATAGCGAGAGCTTGGCTATTTCTACGCTTTCTTCGTTCAAATCTACGCCAAACAAATTGTTTTCCAATATGCTGTTATCAAAATCGCTTAATACTAATGATGCACCAAAGAGCTTGGCTTGTAATTCGTCTATATAACGATGTTCGTTAATTAAAAAGTCTAAAGCTTGATTTAAAAAAGCTCCCGAACCGCAAGCAGGGTCACAAATTTTAAGTTGCAAAAGCCAGTTGCGATAAGCGGTAAGCTTGTCCGCTAATGCTTGTTTTGTTTGTTTTTGTATTTTTTTATTGCTTATATATTCTTCTTCGTTTATTTGCAGGTCGGTTTTTTTTTCGGTGCAAAGCTTGCCAACAGTATTATCAACTATGTATTTGGTAATATATTTGGGCGTATAAAAAACCCCATCTTTTTTTCGCTTGGTTTTGCTTTTGTCAATTTCCTTTCCCTCTAATTGCGCTTTTATTTCATCCAATTCGTTGAGGGAATTTTCAAAAATATGCCCCAATATATTCACATCAACTTCACTATCGAAATCATAAACAGCAAGTTTTCCTGTGTGCTTATAAAGCAAATCATCATCAATTAATAACGCATCTAAAATTTCGTCGGGTTTAAACAATCCGCCATTATAGGCAAACACATCATATCTTTTCCCCTTAAAACCGGTGTTCAGATATCCAAAATACTTTTTAAATCTGCCATATAGCGGCTTATACTCATCCCTATCAATTAAATCTTTCCAATCATTCAAAATCAATCTTACCGAATTTGGAGGCAGTAATTGCCTGTCTTCGGCAAAAAACAAAAACAAAAACCGGTCTAACAACTTTTGCGATTTTTTAAATAGTGTTAAAGGGTCGTATTGAGGATTCAACCCGACCAAATTCTGATGAAGTTCCCTTTTAAACAAAGAATAATCGTTATAAAGTTTTTTGGTAATTAAATCCTCTGTGCTGAGTGACTCATCTTTAATTTTTTTTGGGATTCCTTTTTCGATATTTACAAAAGCCAGTAACAAATAGAGCAACTCAAATTCTTTTTCCGTAAGCGTGAACAAATTAAACTCTATATGCTCAATCGCATTATCAATATAAAAACGCAACTTTTCGAAATTGGAAGTAATAACATAAATACATTCCGGTTGGTTGTTTTTATATCCGAATGCCTGATTTTCCACCTTACTTAAATCCGTTGTTTCGGTTCCTTTAAGTTCTATTACTGCTTTTACAGCATCATTGATTATTATAGCTCCATCAGCTTTTTTGCCGTCTTTTATATTTTTATATTCGGTGGTAAGGTTAAAGTTCGATCTTGGATTTTTTGTATAACCTAGTACCTCTACAAACAAATCAGTTAGAAACCCTTCTTGATATTGCTCTTCTTTACTATTTCTGATATTTTCCTGAAGAATAGGATTATGAAAATGCTCCACGAATTTAGCATAAGCAGCAGTGACAACTTGCTTATCTGTATTTTTCAGGTATTTAGATATTACTGAATTTTGGAAGAATGGCATATTGTATAATAATAATTTAGTCCTTACAAATGTATATTGAAAAGATTAATAATGCAATAAAAATAGTAGAACAAATTCAACTTCAAGCTTGGCCCTTGTTCGTAGCTTGCAACAACGAACTTCAGCCCTAAATTAAACACATTCAAGAACCAACCTGCCCATTTTAATATTTCTCAGCAGGCATCTGACGGTGCTTCCGGGCTCGGTATGCAGATCAGAAAAATAATCGCAGGTCACAAAAAAATCTTTTTCGGAACCATCACTCACCAAAATCTTTTTTACTTCTTCACCCGACTCATTGATGTATGATTCTGTGCCTGAATAAAGAAAATCATAAACCTCACCAATTTTGTAATGAGGATGTACCGGCTCCAGGTAATGCCTGAACAATGCTGGCTGGGCCGTCACACGGCAACTTATGACAGCGCCGATATCAAAATTATAATCCTTAAAATACTTTTTTCTCAAATAATGAACGTTGCCCGGCGCATCTTTCAAAACATAATATTCTTCGTCTTCGGCAAGAGTTACAATGCTGTCCACTGTGAATTCATATTGCTTTCCAATATCATAAGTTGAAGAAAACTGTTTTTTAGTCACAGGGTGCAGATACAGCTTTCCTTTTTTGATCCGGTCTACCTGGCATTTAATTGTTTTTAGTTTACCTGTTTCAACCGTTGAAGCATTAATAAAAATATCATTGTGCCAGCAATCATCCACAAGGATCATCAGCTCTTGTTTTCCTTCTGAATTCAAAATAGTTTCCATCCCTTTCACTGGAAATTCATAGATTTCTTTTTCTTTGTAAACAGGGTGTTCAGGCTCGAGAAATATTTTACCCGAGCAGTTGATTTTATCGATGCGGCACTTAAGCCGCTGCCCCGGCACGATATTGTAGTTCAAATAGTTTTTTTCAGGAAGCAGGTGTTTGGTGTTGAACGCACTTATCAGTATGAAAAAATTTTCATCATCCGGAGGAAGCTGTATCCGGTTACTAACCACAAATACATACTCCTGCCCTTCTTCAAAAAAATATGGCTTGGCAGGTACCATGAAAAGCTCCGAACTTATTTAATAAGTTTTTTGATTCGCGCCTGAAGAATTTTCTGCGCTTTTGAGATATCAGTACTTGTGTAAGGGATATCCTCAGCAAGCAGTTTATTGTATTCTTTCTGCTGTAATTTTCCCAAGTGTGTGATGATGGTTTTTTTCACTTTTTTATCGGCATCCGCCAAAGCAAAATAAACCGTTTTCATATCAATATCCTTAAGCAGCTTTTGCAGCCCGGTTTTATTGATCTTTGAAACATCTTTCATAGATCCTTTTCCAGCTTTGGCCGGCTTTGCTGTTTCAGCTTTCACAAGTTTTGCTTTTTTAACCGGAGCTTTAACAGTTGCTTTTGCCTTCACCGCTTTTTTCACAAGCGGCTTTTCTGTTGGTTCAGCCTGCTCCGCTTTTTCAATATGGTTTATCGGATGCATGTCTTCAATCCTGATGATAAAATCGCTCAGGATATTCATATAGTTGATGTAAGCTTCATAAGGCGTGTTGTACGGATTGAAATATTTGTGGACATCACCGTCGGAGAACCATTTGGTGCACATATAATAAAAATGGTCGCTGGTCTGCAGGTACTTCCAATCCAGCTGAAGCTGCTCATCAGAAGTATTTTTCACTTTATCTTCCAGTTCATACAGTTTTTTGAAAGCGTCATTTTGAAGGTCATTGCCCAGCCATGCGGTAAGGTCGCGCTCTTCATCGGCCCATGAGATAGGGTAAGGAACGTGGACTTCAGCTACCGGTTGCAATTTTTCAGAAAGTTCAGAGGGTGTATAAAAACCGTAATCGGATTTTGAAAACACCTGGCCCGGCAGGGCTCTCATGAAGTCAAAAATACCTGTTTCAGGCCACTGGTGTTCGCCGAAAGTTTCATAATCCATAAAAAGATTTACTGTTTCCTGCGCATGGTCCACAGCGTTGAGCCATTCCACAAATTTTTCGGTTGTCAGCGGCCAGCTGTCCCAGCTTTGCTGCGAAAACCTGAAAGCGATATCATCGCTCAGGCGGAAATTTTTCAGCAGGATCTTTAACTTCGGGTTGATGGAATTGCAATACATAAAATTCGGGCTTTTCCATCCAAGAATATGTTTAGCTCCTTCGGTAAGCATGGTTTTATATCCCATCTTTGCAACCATTTCACCGATCTGGTCCGAATAGATCAACTCGGTGTTACGAAACGTTGTCGGTTCCTGTTTGAAATAGCGTTTTACTTTTTCCGTCTGTGCTGTCACCTGCCGATTGAATTCATCTTCGCTTTTTAGAGAAGACAGTGAATGCGAATAGGTTTCTGCCAGAAACTCAACACAGCCGGTTTCGGCAAGCCGGATATAACTTTCCAGCACATCGGGTGCAAAGCGCTCAAACTGGTCAATGGCAGTTCCGGACAATGAAAAACTAACCTTGAAAGCCGGCCCGAATTCTTTGATCAGCTCAAGCAACAGGTTGTTCATGGGCAAATAACATTTTTCAGCTATTCGTCTTAATATATATCGGTTGCGGTAATCATCGAAATAAAAATGATTGCTGCCAATATCGAAAAAACGATATGTTTTCAGCCTGAAAGGCTGGTGAACCTGAAAATAAAAGCAAATAGATCTCATTACCGATTAATTTTTAAACACAACTTTATTATAAACATCACTCACTTTGCCTGCAGCATTATCCCATTTAAGGTTTTCTACTTCTTCTTTTCCGAACTTGCGGAACATGACAGAAAGCGCATCATAATGAAGTAACCCGTAAATGGCGTCTGCCATGGCGTCTATATCCCAGAAATCAATTTTCAGTGCGTACTTCAGCACTTCAGACACGCCGGATTGCTTTGAAATGACCACAGGCACATTGGAACGCATTGCTTCAAGCGGCGAAATACCAAAGGGTTCAGACACTGAAGGCATCACATAAACATCGCTCAACAAAAACATTTTATCCACTTCTTCACCTTGTAAAAAACCGGTGAAATGAAAATTTGTTGAAATGCCCAACTGGGCTACCCGTAAAATCATCCGGTTGAGCATATCTCCCGAGCCGGCCATGACAAAACGTACATTTTTATCTTTTTCGAGAACCTTGTTAGCCGCTTCCACAAAATAATCAGGGCCTTTCTGAAAGGTTACCCGGCCAAGGAATGTAACAACTTTTTCCCGTACATTTTTTTCGATACATAAATCAGGGCCCTCGTAATTATGTTCAACGGCATTATGCACGGTAAAGACTTTTGCAGGATCTATACCGTATCTGTTGATCACAATATCGCGGGTGTAATTGCTAACGGTTATAACAGCATCGGCGGCTTCCATTCCTTTGCGTTCGATATCGTAAACATTCTGATTGATATTCTCACCGGAACGGTCAAACTCGGTAGCATGCATATGCACGACCAAGGGTTTTCCGCTGATCTTCCTGGCAGCAATACCTGCGGGGTATGTAAGCCAGTCGTGGGCATGGATAACGTCAAAGTGATTCCCTCCGGCGATGGATGAAGCCACCAGTGCATAACGGGTAACTTCCTCCATGAGGTTTTTACCGTATTTTCCGGAAAACGTATATTGCTCTGAAAACACACCCGATCCAACTTCCCTTTTACCAGCTTTCTTATGTTTGGTGATACGGGCAAACTCTTCTTCGCCGACGTATGGAATAATGTTCGAACCAATTTCAATATAGGTCAGCTGGTTCCAATATTCCTGATAGGCTTTTTTCCTGAAATCAATGGAAACATCGCTGGCATTAATCAGACGTACCGCCTGCTGGTTTTCGTCTCCGTATGCTTTTGGAACTACAAAAAGAACTTCCACGCCGTGTTTCAGCAACCCTTTGGTCAGCCCGAAACATGCCGTGCCAAGCCCTCCGGTTATGTGAGGCGGAAATTCCCATCCAAACATCAATACTTTCATTTATTTATCCTTTGTTTTTTTATTCCGCCGCGGCGGATTGTTTTTCATACACTTCAACACGCGCTAAAATCATTATTCATTGTAATATTTTTCTATCAAATATCCGATCCTCAGCAGTTCAGCCACGCTCCATGCTTGCGAAGGCGCACCACCCGGCAAATATGGGGGATTGCCGTCGTATAATTCGGATACAGTGCCTATGCCGTGTTCCATCATCACCGGTTCAAATCCATCGTACAATTGCTTGACATGCGCCAGGCCGCTTTTCCCATGAATTTTTAAATAGGCTTCTACATAATGTCCGAGCAGCCAAGGCCACACGACTCCCTGGTGATAGGCAGCATCGCGTTCATCAACACCACCTTTGTAAACACCAATATATTCAGGGGATGTAGGGGAAAGTGTCCGCAAACCGCGCCGTGTCAACAAGTCACGTTCTGTAACATCAAGTATCAGTTTTCTTATCTGTTCGCTGACAGGGTTGTATGGCAGTGATGCGGCAAAAATCTGGTTTGGCCTCACCGACCAGTCTTTATAATCTCCATCCACATAATCACACAGGTATCCTTTGTCTTTATGCCAGAAAGTAGCTTTAAAAGCTGCAGGGATCTTATCTGCAATTTCCTGCCATTTTTGAACAAAGGCAGCGTCGCCTGCTAATCCGGCCACTTCAAGGGCAAACATCACCGCATTATACCAGAGCGCGTTGATCTCAACATCCAGCCCGGAACGCGGTGTAACAGGCTTGCCATTTACAACGGCATCCATCCATGTCAGCGCCTTTCCTGCTTCACCGGCATAGATCAGCCCATTGTCCTGCATTTTAATATTGAACTCACAGCCCTGGCGGAAACCATCAAGGATCTGCGTCATTTTACCGCCGTATTCTATCCAGATCTTACGCTGGCTTTTGGTATAAATGGCGTATTGCTGCAAAGCCCAGAAGAACCACAAAGGCGCGTCCACGGAATTGTAAGCTATGTCGGTGCCACAGCCCATGTTGGGACATAATGGTCCTTTTAGTTCTGAAATGAGGCTGTCAATAACCGCCTTGCAATTTTTGGGATCGTGTATGGCAAGTGTAAGGCCGGGTAAAGAAATAAACGTATCCCTGCCCCAACGGCCAAACCATGGGTAACCGGCGATGATCTCTACTTTATTGTTCTTATGAACAAAAAACTGCCAGCCTGAATTTATAAGGCAATTCCTGAAACTGTCGCGGGGAATCCTTTTGCCAGTTTCGGAAGTGTAAGCCTTCATTAATGTGGATGTATCTGCTTCTTCAAGCCCTACAGAAAAAATAACGCTCTCCCCTTTTTTCAGTGAAATCTCAAAAAAACCCGGGACAAAAAGATCTTCCTGGTAATCAAATCCACGTTCCATTTCTTCGGTATACTCAATATTATAATACCATGTTGGCGCATGAGTATATTCCGGTTTTTTTGAAAACTGCATGAACAAAGATGAATAACGGGGATACATTTTAATGCTGATCCCGTTATCGGCATTTGTAAAATGGGTGTCGGCGGCGATATTTGCCCTGGTCAATTGGTGAATATTGCGGAAAGCCAAGAAAGGCTTGAATTTTAAAAGCGTTGGGGAATGGGCATCCTCAAGTGTGTACTTAATTAAGAAGCGATCGTTTTCCAGGCAAAATAAGAATTCCTTTGTAAGGACAACGCCCCCGACACGGTAAGTGAACTTCGGCATGGGCTCCATTTCAAGCTTCGTAATATACTTATGCCCTTTCGGGTTATACACACCCTGAGGATAACGGTGGATGCCAAGGTTGAATTCTTCATTCCGCTGAACTATAGTTTCGTCTAAAGTGGAAAGCAATACGTGGTTGCCTCCGTCAATATCCGGCTGGGGTGTAATAAACAGACCATGATATTTACGTGTATTGCATCCAATAATGGTGGAGGTGGCAAAAGAACCGGCTCTGTTGCTTCGAATGAATTCTCTTTTCAAAGCAAAACCGAGGTTTACCAACTGTTCTTTATCAAATTGTATGTAACTCATTGCAATATTAAAAAATTTACCGTACTGAATTTAATATTTTTTTGCAAAGATAAGGTATTTATTTATAACTTATTACAAGTCAAATGTTAAGATTTTATTTTTATCATTTCACTTATATCATTAAATATCAGGACATTATTAAAAATAATTTTAAGAATTCTCAAGAATATTCCAAAAACACGAATAAAAATAAATCAAAACGTCAATTTACCCCTCGGAAAAAATTCAATTATGTCTGGATAATATATATAGTTCATTTTTTACATCATCAACAAAAAAATGAAAGCCGAAATCAATAAATCTTAATAATGCCTGATCATATATAATACCTGTGACAACTTCATTTGATTAGATCAGCGATAAAAGGTTGTTGCCTGATCAAATAAATGGCAATATTCATTTATTACTGCATTATCAGGCAATAATGTTACATTTGCAAAACAAAATCATCAATAAGACGTTTCTAAGAAAAAACTGATGAAAAAATTCTTTTTATTAGCTTCGGTTTCAGTATTCATTACGCTGGCCAGTCTTTTCAACGCGTGTAAAAAGGACGATCAGATTAACACCGATCCGACGGTAAAACTTATACTCTCGACAGAATCCATTTTATTCGACACTGTTTTTTCTACCGTAGGTTCTACAACAAAAATGTTTTATATAAAAAACCCAACCAGCGACAATCTGATTATTTCTTCGATACACCTTGCCAACGGGACCGCTTCGCAATACACCATGAATGTTGACGGAGTTCCCACACAAAGTATCCAGGATGTCGAACTACCGCCAAATGACAGCATTTTTATTTTCGTCAAAGTAACCGTTGACCCGCAAAACAGCAACTCTCCCATGGTGGTGAGGGACTCCATTATTTTCGAGCTTAACGGCAACGTCCAGGATGTTGACCTGACGGCCTGGGGCCAGGACGCACATTATATCGTGGCTGACAAAACACTTGGCAACTCCCTTCATTACAAAATCGTTGCCGGCGAACACGAAAACATCACCTGGGTCAACGACAAACCGTATCTTATATACGGCTATGCAGTCATTGATTCTACCGGGAACCTCAATATTGAGCAAGGCTGCCGGCTGCATTTTTATAATAATTCAGGCATGTGGGTTTATAAAGGCGGTTCCTTAAAGGTGAATGGCACTATCGATGAACCCGTAACCTTCCAGGGCAGCAGGCTTGAAGCCGAATACAAAGATTTGCCCGGCCAGTGGGACCGGATATGGATCAACGAAGGTACGGAAGACAATGTGATCAATTATGCCATCATCAAAAACGGGTTTATCGGCATACAGGCTGAAACCATGAGCGCTTCGATGGGCAACCGCCTGATATTAAAGAATACAGTCATCAAAAACATGACCGGTATAGGGCTGCTGACGCGTTATTATAAGGTCATCAGCGGTAACAGCGTCTTTGCAAATTGTGGCGGATATTCGGTATGCCTTACCACAGGCGGCTCCTATGATTTCAGGCATTGCACGCTGGGCAACTATTATTCGTATGCATCACGGCAAACACCGTCGTTGCTGATAACCAACTATTATGAGGATCTGGCCAACGCTGTGGTTTATACCGGCGACCTGGATTCTGCCTATTTCGGCAATTGCATTGTTTATGGTAGTAACACGGAAGAGTTGATCATTGACAGTGTTACGGATGCGGCCTTTGATTATAAATTTGAAAACTGTTTATTAAAAACCACCAATTATTCCGCAGGCAGTTCTATAGTCAATTGTGTTTTCAACGAAGATCCGCTGTTTACCAATTATTCCAATAATGATTACACCTTAATGCCGGGGTCCGGAGCCATTGATGCGGGGAACATCAACCTTATTTATACTGCGATCTTTGATCTGACGGTGGATATAAAAGGAAATAACCGAACGCTGAATCCCCCGCCTGATCTGGGTGCATATGATTACGTGCCGTAATAAATGGTGTTTCTTTTTGTTTACAGACGTATAATAAAATAAGTATTTTCAACAAATTATATAGAGTAATGTTTTTAGAAAAAAACTATATAAGAATAATTCTTAAATGTCTGTATTTTGGCATATCCGTATTATTACTGTCTTCCATTGCTTTTTATAATAGATTTCCATTATTATATCCCGATTCGGGGAATTATCTAACCAACTCAATAAGTCTGACACCTTCTGTTGACAAAGTGATTGGATACAGTTTCTTTATCAGGATCGTCTCCTGGCAGGCAACAACCTGGACCATAGTGTTGTTTCAAAACCTCATTATAAGCTACCTGATTTTTAGATTTCTGGGCCTTTTCTTCAGCAACAAAAAACTTTACATTTATCATTTTATCTCCCTGATGATTCTTCTTTTCTTTTCAAGTCTTTGCTGGTTTTCATGTCAAATAATGCCGGACATATTTACACCTGTCCTGATAATTTTATTCATAGTTTTTTTGAATCAGAAGAAATTAAATCATGTTGATTTCGCAATTTATATCCTTTTGGTTTTTCTATGCCTCATCACCCACATGAGCAACGTCTTTTTATTGTTGATGTTATTAATAAGTATGTTTATTGTTATAGTAATTAAAAAACCTGAACCAGCCGTATTTATCAAAATTAAAATCAGAAGCCTGATTCTGTTTATCACGGCGGTTATGTCCGTGTTGTTTATAATGACATACAACTATTCCCATGGAAGAGGTTTTAAAACATTAGGATCCTCAAACATTTTATTAACTGCAAAATTCAACAATACCGGATTGCTGAAAATGTATCTTGACGATATCTGCTTGTCGAATGAGGAATGCGTTTTGTGCAAATACAAGGATAGCTTACCTGCTTCTTCTGACGAATTTCTATGGAGTAACAGAAGTCCTTTATATGACTATCAGGAACCCCTGGAGGTCAACAAGCCATGGATGAAAGCTAATGAAAAATATGCTCCTGTAGTTAAAGGGATTATTCTTACGCCCAAATACTATCCGAAGATATTTAAGGATATAATAAAATATACCGGGCTACAACTTGTTTCATTCAAAATTGGAACAGGCAAGATTCCTTTCGGCATTAATTCTGCCCCATATTATCCAATAAGAGATCATTTCGAAAACGAATTACCTTCTTTCTTCAAAAGCCTTCAAAATACCGGCGAACTTAAATTTGGCATCTTTGAATTTTTAGTAAGCATAACATTTATACTTTCTTTGATAATAATTATTATTGGTGTATTTCTTATCAAACAAAATTATTTACTCAGGTTTGCAAGCGTGGTAATTATGGTGAGTTTGCTGTATAATGCCTTTATTACATCAACCTTATCTGTGGTAGAAGACAGGTACCAGTCAAGAATAATCTGGTTAATACCGCTGCTTGCGATAATCTATACCATAAAAATTATAGAAAAAATTAAGGAATCAAAAAGGATTACAAATTAATCATTTAGAACTTCCATCATCTTTGCCCCGATATCTGCTGGGGAATCCACCACATGAACACCGGCATCCCTTAACACCGCTTTTTTAGCTTCTGCGGTATCTTCCTTGCCGCCGATGATAGCTCCGGCGTGGCCCATGGTCCTGCCTTTGGGTGCGGTAGCCCCGGCGATAAAACCTACCACAGGTTTGGTACCGTGGTCTTTTATCCAGGCAGCGGCTTCGGCTTCCATGCTGCCACCTATCTCTCCTATCATTACGATACCTTTCGTCTCTTCATCTTCCATGAAAAGTTTTATGGCATCCAGCGTGGTCGTTCCAATGATAGGATCGCCACCGATACCAATACCCGTTGACTGGCCAAGGCCGCATTTTGTGATCTGGTCAACAGCCTCATAGGTAAGGGTTCCTGAACGGGAAACGATACCAATAGCGCCCGGTGTGTGAATAAAAGCCGGCATGATACCTATTTTTGCTTCACCCGGAGTAATAATACCCGGACAGTTGGGGCCTATCAAACGGCAATCTTTGCAGTTCAGGTAGTGTTTCACTTTTACCATATCCTGAACGGGGATGCCTTCGGTAATGCAAACGATCACTTTGATCCCTGCATCGGCTGCTTCCATAATAGCATCGGCAGCAAAAGCCGGTGGCACAAAAATAATGGAGACATTGGCGCCAGCTTTTTCAACGGCCTCCGATACCGTATTAAAAACCGGCAGCCCCAGATGAAGCTGTCCGCCTTTGCCGGGTGTAACCCCACCAACGACATGGGTACCGTATTCTATCATTTGTGATGCATGGAAAGTACCTTCGCTGCCGGTAAATCCCTGCACAACGACCTTCGAAAATTTATTTACTAAAATGCTCATAAGGATTCATTGTTTAGTTTTCAAAAATAATTATTATTTATTAATAAATAAAGTAAAATTTTAGTTTAGATTTGGAAAGGCAGGTTGCATTTTTGTATCTTTATCCCTTCAACAAAAAATAAAAACACACATTATGAAAAAAACAATCATTGCTTTGATGGTATTCATGTGCCTGTCTGCATTTCAGGCCTTCAGCCAAAAAGAAAGTACCGAATTCACCCTTTCGCTCAGGGACGGAAGCATCGTTACAGGAACCACTTCTATCACGAATGTTAGCCTTGGCACCTTGTGGGGCAAGCTCGACATTCCTGTGAAAAATATCAGCCAGATATTTTTTGGTATTGCGCCTGATAATACACAAAAGGATAAAATAAAAGCCCTGGTTACCGACCTGAACAACTCCACCGAAGACATCCGGAAAAAAGCCTATGAATCGTTGGTGGGACTGAGCATAAATTGCATTCCCGTACTGGAAGATGTGATAAATTCCGAAAGCTATATACCTCCGACAAGCGAGGACTATACGGCAGAAATGGCTCTTGGCGAACTGAAAGCCATTTATAATTATGACGATGCATCAGTGGGTGATGATATTGTGGTTACCGACAACTCTTACCGCATCGGCGGAACCTACACGGTAAAAACCATTGCCCTGAAAACCGCTTACGGCAACCTTGAAATTCCAAGGGATAAGATCAAAAGCATTGACGTGTTCTATAAAGGTGGGGATGCTACTGAATCGTCGTTCACCTTATTCGCCAACAAGCACATCAGCGGGAACACCAATGGCGGATGGTTAAAAACCAATATCTATGTAAAGAGCGGCCAAAGGATCAGCATTACAGCAAGCGGTGAAGTAACACTGGCCAGTCTGTCGGGATACAAGTATAAACCCGATGGGAAAAACTCCGGTTCAACAAGCAGTGATTACGATTATGAAGGTGATTACACATCAACCACCTATCCTACCTACGGCAACGTGGTTTATAAAATCGGCGAAAGCGGTACCATGCTGAGGGCAGGTGCATCATTCAAAGGAACGGTCACAGGAACAGGCTACCTGTATTTGTCCATTTATGAAACTGTTTACAACGCTTCCAACACCGGCACTTATATCGTGAGGGTGAAGATGAATTAAACAGGAAAGTAACTTCATTTCAAATTGGAAGTTTGTTCAGTAATTGAATATTGAACATTGACACATTTCATCGGGGATTCAGTATTAAATTCCAAAATTCAATACTCAAATCCGCGGCGGCGGATTTGAGTATTAAGTTTTATTTGTTATTTGTTGATTATAATTTGATTTGCTGATTTCTTAAACAATAAAAAAGTTATAAGCAACTATTACCAACCAAAAAACATCCTGATCTGATCAACAAAATAAAGTGCAATCCTTGGTTTGATGGCGATGGTGAAAAGGATTCCGAAAACAGCGCCCCAGAAATGGGCATCGTGCCCGATGTTGTCTTTTCCCCTTTTTCCCATATAAGCTGAATAAAGCAGATACAATATTCCGAATATAAAAGCCGGAATTCCAAACGGGATCGGGAAAATGGCGATCTTTCCCGTCGGTACGAATAATATGCTGGCAAAGACCACTGCAGAAACAGCGCCCGACGCTCCCACCGCGTTATATAAAGGATCGTTTTTATGCTTTCCAAAGGATGGCAACACCGAAATCATGACCGCACCAACATATAACAATCCATAAAAATAATACCCCTTAATGCCGAATAACATGGTATATGCCTGTATCACCACATCGCCGAAAGAATAAAGCACGAACATATTGATGAACAGATGAAGCCATCCCGCATGCACCAGGGCATACGAAAAAAAGCGATACCACTGTTTGGAATGCAACGCCAGGTATGGATTGAATTTCAGCCTGTAGAACATACCGGGATTGGTCATG
>DAOQAT010000069.1:0-5116 GCA_035354195.1 Bacteroidales bacterium
AGCGCTTGTGGCGCCAACAGCCAGGGTGGGAACCGCATCCGTTCCTATTAAATAGTTTGGTGTAGTGGTTATACTATAATCCGGAGAAAGATAATACCCCATAACACTGGCCCCGGCATTATCTGAACCGTTATTGATCACAGTAACCGCCAGGTCGATGCTGGTTCCGGTAACCGATAAACTGGCTGTACCTGAAGCAAGATCAAGGTTGGGAACACAGGGAATAGTCACCGTAGGTGACGTGAAGTACCAGTCATTATCATTTTCGTTTGATTCTGCAACCTGGTCCAGGTGGTCTATACAGAAAAATATATAGTACGTACCGCAAGGAATTGACATAGCGGCTACATCCGCCGTGAACGTCTCAGCGCTAGTGGCGCCAATGGCCAGAGTGCTTACCGCATCGGTACCTATCAGGTAATTGGGAGTAGTAGTAATATTAATATCGGGAGAAAGATAATACCCGGCCTCACTGGCTACTGCGGAGGCAGTACCATTGTTCACAACAGTATAACCAAGATTAATGGATGTCCCCGAAACGGTGCACGACCCTGATCCGGATTGATAAGTGAGGTTAGGAGCAATGACTGTGCCTGTAACAGACAGGTCGTCCAGATAAGCTCCTATGGTATTATGTACAGAAGTATTGGATATAAAATCGAATTCCCAATAGAACGTAGTGTAACCGGTTAGTAAGAACGTCTTGTATACCCATCCCCCGGAAGTTCCCGAATAGGATGCTATCAGCGACCAACTCGTTCCGTTGGAAGAAGCCCAATACTTAAGTAAATCATTAGTAGTTTCGGTGACATACTTTGTGTAAAAATTGAAATGATTGTCGGTGTAACCAGAAACATTAACAGCGTTGACATTTTTAACCCAGGAAGACATATTGTCATCGTAATTAACGCAATCCAGCTGATCTCCGTTGTCAGCACACCAAATACTCCATGATCCCGAATACTTGTCGCAGGAAACATCATCCCAGGTGTCGACTCCGTTTAGTGATTGGGAATCGCCTGTATTATATGAAGTCCCCGGGAAAGTTCCTTCAAATCCCTCGCTCCAGATGGTGGAAGCTTTTTCATTGGCGCTCTTTATCCCGGAGAGTATGGCATTTGATGATGCCAATGAAGCGCCATACGATTCATTGAGTGTATAATCAATGTGATGGCCTTCCAGAAACTGGAAATCGCTTTCCGGGATACAAATCTTCACCTGGCCTGCCATGAACTCCGGTACAATAATATCAATGGACTTCAGCAATTCCTTGGTGACAGGAGTGATGTTTACATCAAGAATATGAAACGTTTCGTTATTGTATTTTTTTTGCTGATTGTTATAAGCATTGATTCTTTGTTGGTATTCCCGGGGGTTGCTGGTAGTAGGAGGGATAAAATATTCCTTCTCCCCGTACCAACGCACTAACGTAATGTTATTCAATGAAAGCAGCTCATACGGCGCAGTGGTGAGTGGCATTTTCACATTCCTTTCATAAAGATTCTGCTGATTGAATGCTTGTGCTTTGACATCTGCAGCATATAACGCTGAGTAGACGGCATCCGGAAGTTGTTCTGAAGGCCCCGAATCTTTTACCCTTTGAACATCCCTGCCAGTAGAAGAAATAATACGCGTTCCCAAATTATTATTTGGTATTAATTTTTCAGATGACTCCGGATCGGTCAAAGATATTTCAGTCTTGACGGTTGGTTTAACAACTGCCTTCTGATCAATGAATTTCTGAGGTAATCTGCTTTTAGAAGTAACGCCATTTTCAGGTTTGGTTATCGGTCCTGTGAAGGGCTGGACTATAACCTGGCCTGACTCAGTAATTGTAACAGTGCCAAATGCAGCAACTTTCTCACGCTCTTGTGGAAATAAGCTTATCGAAATAAGACAAAAAACCAGCATGAGAAGATTTACGAATAAAGATGACTTTTTCATAAAATATCTTTTAGGGTTAATACTAATCTTCCGCTGGTAGCCAATGAAGCCGACGTAAAAGGTCAACACTCCATTTAGGTTACGGGCTTATAGTAAATTTACGAAAATTTCATTAAAAATTCAATAGGTAATACGTGAAATTGCCTGCCAGATGGTGCGCTTGTTTTTTGCCATGGGCTTCTTTCTTCCGTGGTTTTAGACATGATCTATAGCATATTTAAACCCGGTGATGTAAAAACAAAAACCCGAACCAAAAAGTCCGGGTTTTAAGATCAGAAAACGTGATTCGGATGCTGACGTTTCAGTCAGCATTCCGACGAATCCTGACGTATCCCGTCAGGATTCGTCGGGACCCGCAATATTTGTAAATGAGCGCGACATTTATTAGTCAAAGACTAACTTTTATTAAGTACGAAGTTCGGAAACGACCGAAAGGAGTTCATGAACACCGATAAAATGAAAAAATACTGTGAATAAACTTCGCAACTGGGGTTGGTGGGGCGTATACCTGACAAATTTTTATATTAGCACATTGGCATATTGACACATTAATTCACCCTGATTTTCATCCCCGGCTGCAGTACCTTGGTCTCTACGATTTTGTTGAGCTTACAGAGCTTCTCAACGGTCGTGTGGTTTTTTCGGGCAATGGCGTAGAGGGTGTCGCCCTTTTTTATAGTGTGATAGCTGCTTGTTGTATTCGTGGCAGGAGGTTCCTTAACGGTGTTCTTAGGTTTTTCAGGGTTAACCGCCAGAGTATCATTGCCGTAATCCTGTGTGACAGTCAGATTCACACCGCGTATGTTGCTATAAACATTCTTTAATGATGAAGAGGAGATGGGAAACGTTCTGACCACCTTGCGTGTAGTGTCACATTTGTCGTGGGAAAGAAGCCATAAATAAAGGTTCTCAGTATAAAAAACTCTTGCAAGATCGCCATGATCGAAGCCGGGGTATTTGGTAAAGATCAATCTGGAGGTATCGCCACAGGCAGCCATGGCCTCCACCATTTTTATCGATTCAGAGATTGGTACAGCTCTGTCGGCGGTGCCATGCATCACCCAAAGAGGTACTTGCGACAGGTTGCAGGCCAGTTTCTTGTTACCTCCGCCGCAAATGGCGGCCGCAGCAGTTACCCTTTCCGGATAGGTGCCCACGAAATCCATAGTGCCGTAACCGCCCAGACTCATCCCCACAACGTAAACCCGGTTACTGTCAACTGCATAATGAGCCTGCACCCAGTCGAGGACCTTCAGGACCCTCTCCGGTGACCATGAGGTTCCCTGCGGACACTGTGGCGCCAGCACCATGGCGGGCACATAGCAACCCTTCTCAATGGCATCGATCACTCCATAACGTCGTACAAGGTTCAAATCACTTCCGGCCAGGCTATGCCCGTGAAGGAAGATGATGAGGGGCATGGAGGTGTCGGGATGGCTGGGGTTGACTGCAGGAGTGTAGAGCATGAAATTATAACCCCCTGCTACTTTGTTCCGGAATGCATGTAATTGTGCAAATGCAGAAAAGGAGAATAAGATGAAGAGTATGGTAATCAGAAAATGTCTCATTCAACAGTCAGTTTGGAAATATTACGACCACGCGAGCCAAAGATAACGCTATTTTCCATAACGAGTGGTGACGACTCAAAATTGCCTTATTAAGTGCGAAGTTCGGAAACGACCGTAGGGAGTTCATGAACACCGGGAAAATGAAAAAACTACTGTGAATAAACTTCGCATAAATGGGAAGTGTCTACTGGTTTGGTTTATCAAACCATGACAAATTTTTTCTAACGAAATAAACTATTGCTGGTACAATGAAACTAAGAACAACAGAAAAAACAATTGACAATATGTTATCAATGTTGGGAGATGCATCATTCCCATTACCATTTAAAAACATTAGGAAGTTATCTTTGAAAATAAATAAAATTGTATATAAAGTTATTGAAAAAAAGTAAAAAATACTCATACGGGTAATAAAAATTATATGCAAAATAAAAGTTAAGTGTCTATCATTTATATATTTATAATTCCTTAAATATGCACCTGATAAATATGTTATGACCATAATACCAAAAATAATAATGAAGGAATAATGTGTAAATGTATTATTAAGATTACCGTTAAATGATCTAACTGCAAAAACAACAAAAGAAATAGCAATTGTTGCAGACATAATTAAATACTCAGTTCTTGCTGTCCTCATTTTTTTATCAACAAATTCTTCATGAGTTTTTTGATGAATACAATTTGTTTGTTCAATTATTCGTGACTTCACTTTTTTTGATAAATTTTTGGAAATATTTATTTCTGATGAGTTATTTCTTTTAATCTTTATATAAATTGATTGTAGAATCAAACAAATAATAGTTACGATTAAAGTATCAAAGAAAATATCAAAAACATTCTTATAGTGGTAATAAAAGTTTTTAATGTATAAAAATCGCGATAAATCAAATAAAGAAACATCTGGTGCAAAGTAATAAGCTACGAAAACAATAATTAAAAGAAGAAGAATAAATATTCGAAGTTCTATACAACCTATTGCTAAATGTGGTACTTTATTATGTAAAAAGCTTTTAAAATAGTTCTCTCTGATTAATTTATTTAAAGAAAGATAAGTGCCAAGCAAATACGAATTTATTCCAAGAAGATAGAGACTGTGCCCTTCTTCATCATTACAGAAGGAAATAAAGATGATCGCTGATAATATATAAAACAAAAAGGAAACAACTTTAATAAGACTCGATACTCGCTTATTCTTATAGGTTTGATCATTTTTACTCATCGACTTATTTTTAATAATTTATTTTTCTTTTCGACATTAGGTTTAAATTAAAATAGAAAAGGTTATGTAAAAAAATATAAAATTACTAAATTTTAATTTAGCTGATAATTCGCTTGTTCCCATAAATGAAAGAGGCAAAGGCAACAAAATTATACATTAGAAAAACCTTAACAAATTGATAAGGAAATTCAAGTTGAAAACAAGATATATATTACCGGATGCATGAAAACATGGTGGCAATACCCGTATCTGGGATTTGGAAACGTTATTAAACTATCATTATGGCGTTTAACCCTTATTAGCTATATCGTTCGTTTGCCCGATATTGAACTTATCAAATGACTCAGAATACAAAATATAAACGTAGTACATGAAACGGATA
>DAOQAT010000069.1:5216-15537 GCA_035354195.1 Bacteroidales bacterium
ATACCGATTTATTCTGGTATTCCAATTTGTTTTTGAGCGGAAAACGGGATTCGAATGCTGACGTTTCAGTCAGCATTCCGACAATCCTGACGTATCCCGTCAGGATTCGTCGGGACCCGCGGAATACTTCTCCATAAAAATCAATAACCTTTTTTTAGACAGGTTTTTAAGTTTTTTCTCAAGCACCATAGCCTCGGCCCTCGTTGGTTTTTGCGTACTCCACTTAAGAATCCATGGGATATACCGCTTAGTATATAATTCCGAACCTGCATTATGGCGTTTAACCCTATTAGCTAAATCGTTCGTTTGCCCGATATAGAACTTATCAAATGACTCAGAATACAAAATATAAACGTAGTACATGAAACGGATAACTATTAAATGAAAATTGGAATACCGATTTATTCTGGTATTCCAATTTGTTTTTGAGCGGAAAACGGGATTCGAACCCGCGACCCTCAGCTTGGGAAGCTGATGCTCTACCAACTGAGCTACTTCCGCAATAAGGCTTTTAGAACTTCAATCTTTGATTTGCCTAACAATTTGCATAGCATTAAACAAAAAAACAAAATTCTAAAGAACTTGAGACTGCAAAGATATTAAAAATTGAAAATCAAGCTGAATGAAAAATCATTTTTTGTTTTATTAAGATTGGGCTGTTTTCATTAACAGTTAATTGGCTGATTGTTAATCTGGAAAGACACGGGCAAATTCTCTATTTCACAAATAAAGTTAAACAAGCACCGTTAATTCTAAAAAACGATAAATTTGTTGTAAAATAGCAAATCAAATTTTGAATTGCTATATACTTTGTTTGTTATGTTTCCACTTATGGAATATTGGTTTGCCACATGAAAAAGAAATTAGAATTATTAGTGTTAGAATGCCCCTGGTCAAATGATCTGGGGGATAAGCTGAGCGTACGTTTTTTTATGCAGGGTTGGGCTGAGCTGAATAAAATCTCACTTTCTTACAGAATGTACTATGGCGCCAAAGATTTAACCATGTGGCTGGAACGGTTTATAAAACACAAAGAAATTGACGTGTGTTATATTGCAGGACATGGTAAAGGCGGCAGGTTAAGAGGCCATATCAATGGCATTAATATGAATAAATTAGCCCGGTCCACTTCAAGCCGCGGGCCTGGCGGGCATTATAATAAAGGCATTTTGCTTGGAGCCTGCGAAGTTGGGAAAAATCTGGAAGAGTTTATCAATAACTGCGGCTCCCGGGTCAGCTGGGTGGCGGGATACGATAAGGAAATGCCCTGGCTTGAAGGAACCATTGCGGATATGTTGTTTTTGGAATACAAATTAAAAGGAAGGATTAAGCGGGATTCCAGCGGCGATTTTATCATGGACAAGAACAATACGTTTGAATCTGTCAGGGCTAACAAGGCTGCTAAAATTGCCAAATGGGTGCTGGAAGATTATCCACTGGCCGAAAAATGCGGCTTTCATGCCATTGATCGCATTCAATAGATTCTGAGACTGTTCTGCCGCAGATCATTTTCATCCCAAACATTGCTAACTTTGCAGAAAATTTCTGATTGAAACTGCCATCAAATAAAGCTATCTGGTCACTGACGTATCCGATAATCCTCAGCCTTTTTGCCGAGAATATTATCAACGTTACAGATACCATTTTTCTGGCCCGCATCGGTGAAGCTGAATTGGGCGCATCGGCTATAGGAGGTACTTTTTATGTGCTGCTTTTTATCATCGGGCTTGGCTTTAGCATCGGTACACAAATTATCATCTCCCGCCGGCTGGGCGAAAACAAGGATGAAGAAGTGGGCAGCGTGTTCGAGATTAGCGTGATATTCCTGATGCTGGCCGCTCTGGTGGTCTTTGCTGTAGTACAACTATTTTTTTCGCCGCTTTTCAGCCGGATACTTTCCTCCGGAGCAATATACGAACAAACCAACCTGTATGTGAAGTACCGTGTCTGGGGCATATTCTTTACCTACCTGGGCTGTGCTTTCAGGGCATTTTATACCGGACTTTTTAAAACAAAGTTTTTGCTGGCAAATTCCCTTGTGCTGGCGGCGGTGAACATCATCTTTGCCTGGCTGCTGATATTCGGGAATTTGGGGTTTCCTAAACTGGGAATTGAAGGCGCAGCGCTGGCCACAGTGATTGCTGAATTCGCTTCTGTCCTGTTTTATGTTGTGGTTACCTTCAAGTATATCGACCTGAAAAAATACCGTTTATTTCAGCGCAAAACGTATGACCTGAAAGTTATCCGCAATATCCTCGATGTGTCGGGTTTTATAATATTGCAGCATGTTTTGTCGCTGGCTTCCTGGTTTGCGTTTTTTCTGGTGATAGAGCATCGGGGGCCGCACCAGCTTGCCATTACCAATATTATTCGCAGCATTTACCTTTTTCTGATGATCCCCGGATGGGCTTTCGCCTCGGCCACGAGCACCATGGTCAGCAATATTATCGGAAAAGGTGATACCGATGGCGTCATCCCTTTGATAAAGAAAATCACATTTTTGTGCTTCCTGTCGATCCTGTTGCTGGTTGTTCCGGCCATTATTTTTCACCATGCGATGCTTTCACTTTATACACCTGATGCCCGGCTGATCGAAGAAAGTATGGGGTCGTTCTACGTGGTGATGGTTGCCCTGATCATTTTTTCCCTTACCATGAATTTTTTCAATGGTGTTATCGGTACGGGAAGTACGCGGGTGGCGATGCTGATTGAACTTATCGGGACGGTTTTATACCTGATATTTGTTTATTTGGTGATACTTACCCTGAATATGCCGTTGGAGGTCGCCTGGGTATCTGAGATTCAGTATTTTATAGTGCTCTTTATCTTGTCTTATTTCTACCTGAAAAAAGGCAGTTGGAAAAGGAAGATAATTTAACCTAATACCATTACTTTGTGTAATTTTGCCCTTTTAATATACAAAAAAATGAAACGTATTCTTATTGTCCCGGTAGTTGTAATAGGTGTTTTAATGTTTTTGCAGTCATTCAAGATGATGGATGGCAGACAAAATACTGAGATTGCCACCATAGATTCCACATACCTCATCACCGATGGCAGGGTGGGCAGGCTTGAGATAAACATGGATGCAGCGAAACTTAAAAATATTTTTTCCGAGCAACGATTACAAGTGAAAAAATCATCTTCCGGAGACGATGAATACGCCATTTATAATATTCTTGAGCCCGACGGCAAGACACTTGCTTTCGAGGTGGAATCCCTTTGCGCAGATATTTGCCTTGTTTCGCGCATCAATATCGTTTCTCCGAAATATAAAACCATTGCCGGCATTGGTGTGGGAAGCACATTTGCAGAAATCAAAAAAAATTATTCCATGAGAAGCATCGTCGGTGGTGAAGACGATTTTTTCATGATCTATGTTAAGGATTTCGGAGATATCGCTTTTTTGATCAAATCAACCGACAAAAAGCCAAAGTTTGGCAAGCCCTATGAAGCTGCTGAAATTCCGGATTCCGATGTCATCTCCAGGATTTTAATTTTCTGACAGGAACGTTTTCCAATGAAATTGTTTATTAAATACGTAATTGTATCGGGAATTGTTTTCTCCAGCTTTATCATTTTCTCTAACCTTACAGCCGATCATGCTGTAAAATTGCCTGTTATTGAATCTGATACCACCTTGTCGATTATTTTTGCCGGTGATATCATGCAGCATAAAATGCAGATTGACGCTGCCTGGGATGATTCCCTGCAAGCCTATTCTTACGATTCGTGCTTTAAATATGTGGCTCCGCTTATCAGGGAAAACGACCTGGCGATCGCTAATTTTGAATTTACGCTTGGAGGCCCGCCGTATTCGGGTTATCCGCAGTTCAGCGCACCGGATCAGACGGTAAACGCTTTGTTGTATGCAGGTTTTGATATAGTCGGCACTGCCAATAACCATTCGTGCGACCGGGGGAGCAAGGGTATCGAACGTACTATTCACATTCTCGACAGCATGGGGCTGAAACATATGGGCACATATAAGGATTCGGCCAGCAGGGCCACATCGTTTCCTATGATCATCCATAAAAAAGGATTTAAACTGGCTTTACTGAATTATACATATGGAACCAATGGGATACCGGCCCGTTATCCAAATATTGTGAATCTGATTGATGAAGCGCAGATAAAAAGTGACCTCAAACAGGCAAAGGATTCATTACCCGATAAAATCATTGTTTTTATTCATTGGGGCGATGAATACAAATCGTACCCCAACCAATATCAGGAGTATTACGAAAAGGTCTGTCTTGACCATGGCGCTGATATCATCATCGGTATGCACCCTCATGTGATCCAGAAAATTGAACGGATGTACTATCCTGACAGTAATGGCCGCGAAGTATTTGTTGCCTGGTCGCTGGGAAACTACGTTTCGAACCAACGCGACCGTTATAGGGATGGCGGGCTGATGGTGAAAATAGATCTTATAAAGAAACATAATAAAGTCCGAATAGCTGACTGCGGTTATTATTTAAGTTGGGTTTATACCCCTGACGAAAACGGAAAAAGGAAGTTTTACATAGTCCCGGCAGATAAATTTTCAAAGTTTCCGGGGTTCTTAGACAGCGCCTCCTACAATAAAATGCAGCTGTATATCTCTGATTCAAGAATGCTGATGCAACAGGAGAGCAAAGGGATTAGTGAGTTCAGGTATGATGTAAAAACAGATTTCTGGAAGAAAGAATAAGCTGACTGATTTGCAAAAAAAAAACCGTTCCGATATTTCGGAACGGTTTTTTAATATTTCAAAATTCTTTTAGTGCTTTACAATAAATTTTCCGCTTGCTTTTGAGCCATCATTGATCAGGTTGTAGAAATACAATCCGTTAGCAAGGTCCTGAACGGAAACGTTCACGAGTTCATTGCTTTTAATGGCCTGTCTTGAAATTTCATTTCCAATGGCATCATAGACCACAAGTACCTTGTACCCGGAAGCATTGGTAATGGTTATAAAATCATTGGCAGGATTGGGATAAACAGATGAATTTAATGGTTCGTTTTCTCCAACGCTACCTATTGGAGGCAAGTCGTAAGCCCATTCCACATTCTGCACCACGTCAGAAGTATCAGTTAACATGGTCATTTTAACAGCGGGCAGGCCATAACCTTTTACCCACCATGCATAGGTTACGATCGTGCTGTTTTGCGAAACCATGTAATACCAGCCGGAATATGATTGATATGGGGCGGGAACCATGGCATACCCCCAAATGGAATCGTTGCTGTATGTGATGACTTTTTGCCTGAGTGCAGGATACTGGTATGTATTCGGCATGGTTAGATTTCCCCATGCATCAAGCTTATCCGACTTATGCTGTGTGTGTTTAATACGGATAGTGTCAATAGGAACTGAAACCGGAAATCCGCTGAAATTAGTATCATAGGTATAGGTACAATGCGACTTTGTATCACCGAAACAGTACCTGTAAGCGGAATCTCCAAATACGCCGGGCAAAGCAAGAGCGGTATCCGGAATACTCAGGGCTACTGCAATAGAGTCTCCGTTTTTAAGAAAATCATTCACGATGCCATTTAGTACTAATCCGGCAGCAGACCGATTGAAAAAATAAACATTTACAGCGCTGTCATAAACAGTGGCAAGGTTTGCATCGGGAAATAAACTGTGTTTGGGCACCGAGTTTGGATGAACCACGTTAATGTAAAGTGTGTCATAGGTAGCGTGAAGTGCGGAGAAGTTCCAGTTAAGATTGGTACCGGGCGCACCAGGTGTAATGGAAGCATCAACAGCCGTGTCATACCTGGCATTAAAGGATTTTATAGGTGTTGCCAGATCGTTGATGTCAAGAACGATGGGAGTCTGTGCATAACCATATGAAATGCAGAAAAGACAAATAATGAGTAAAAACTTTTTCATAATAAATTGTTTTGGGTTGTTTGCACAAATTTAAAACAATAACTGATTACCAAATGATATTTATCAAACTTTTTTAATGCTTCTTCAAACCATTTGAAAATCTTATCTTTGCAAACTTTTTTGAAATTTATGAATGACCTTACTGTAGGCAAAGAAAGCAACGTGATTTTTAAGTTCGCATTGCCCATGCTGCTCGGTAATGTCTTTCAGCAATCATACAACATCGTTGACAGCATTATTGTTGGTAATATACTGGGAGAAAAAGCATTAGCGGCTGTCGGAGCTTCATTCCCTGTTATTTTTGTTCTTGTCTCGCTGGTCATTGGTGTTTCCATTGGATCGACCATAATCATAGCACAGTTTTTCGGGGCAAAAGATTTTGGAAATGTCAAAAAAGCCATTGACAGCCTGCTGATTTTTCTGTTTTTTGCCTCGATTGTCATTACTGCCTTCGGGCTGCTATTCAGCGAGCATATTTTCAGGTCGATGAGCCTGCCGGAAGATATTATTCCCAGCGCTGTGAGCTATTTTAATATTATGCTCTACGGGCTCATTCTGATGTTCGGCTTTAACGCGGTAAGTTCTATTCTGAGAGGCCTGGGCGATTCAAAAACCCCATTGTATTTTCTGATCATCTCCACCATACTGAACATCATCCTGGTGATCCTTTTTGTAAAGGTTTTTGGCTGGGGTATCGAAGGATCAGCCATTGCTACGGTGATATCCATGGGCGTTTCATTCATCCTGAGCATCATCTATCTGAACAGGTTTCATGATATTATAAAGTTTTCACTGATAGATATTAAATTTCATAGTTCGATATTCATCCAAAGCCTGAAAATCGGAATTCCTTCGGGATTGCAGCAGACTTTTGTGGCCTTTGGTATGGTGGCGTTGTTAAGGTTTGTGAATAGTTTCGGAACGGATACCATTGCCGCATATACCATTGCTGGCCGTATCGACTCGTTTGCCATGCAACCGGCCATGAATTTTTCCATGGCGCTTTCGACTTTTGTGGGGCAGAACATAGGGGCTAACAAAATTGAACGTGTAAAGATAGGATTGAAAGCAACATTGGTTATGACCTCAGTTTTTTCAGTTGTGGTAACCATTGTGGCGATATTTTTCGGGTCTGAAATTATGTCGTTGTTTTCACAAAAACCTGAGGTGATAACTACCGGGCATTCTTACCTCGTGATCGTTTGTTCGTTTTATATCGTTTTTTCGACGATGATCACCACACAGGGCTTGATACGTGGGGCGGGAGATACGCTGATTCCGATGTTTATAACATTGTTTTCCCTCTGGATACTCAGGATACCGATTTCTTATTTTCTTTCACGCTCCATTGGCTCCGACGGAATCTGGTGGAGCATACCCATTGCATGGGTTTTCGGTATGATTGCCTCAGGAATTTATTATTTGTCCGGAAAATGGAAAAACAAGGCGGTGACGAGAACTATCAAGCGTTCTGAGGATTAGTTTTTTTGTACCTGCTTCTCACATTCACAGGGCTCAATATGAATATAAACTTCTGTGTTTTCAAGTTCATGTTCAATCTCATGTTCAATGATGTCGCATAACTCATGTGATTCATTGACTGTAATATCTCCGGGCACTTCAAGGTGTAGGTCCACATAACGTTTCGGCCCGGCTTTACGCGAACGAAGCATATGGTAGCTCATCCCTGGTTTGAGGTGTTTGTTGATGTTTTTTTCAATGATGGAAATTTCCTTTTCCGGTAAGGGTGTATCCAGTAAAGGATAATAGGCTTTCTTGAGAAGGACGAACGATTCTCTTAATATGAGCATAGCCACAAGTATCGCAACAATTGGATCAAGCAGGGCTATTTTAAATACCCAGATCAGTAACAGGCCCAAAGCAACACCCAACGAGGTATACACGTCAGTTTTCAGGTGCAGGCCATCAGCTTCCAGGGCAACCGAATCGGTTTCTTTGCCTACATTATACAACCTGCGTGAAACAATAAAATTAACAATGGCCGAAACCCCCATAACGATGGTCCCTATACCTAAAGATTCTGGTAAAGCCGGTTCGAGAATTTTTTTTACAGCTTCAAAAATTATCCAGCCTGCAGCTATGAAAATTAATAAAGCTTCGATAACGCCGGAAACGTTCTCGAATTTGCCATGTCCATATTGATGATTTTTATCCGGTGGCATACCGGAAATTTTCACCGAGAAAAACGCGATAATAGATGCTAACAGATCCATACCGGAATGAATGGCTTCTGAAATAATACTGACGGATCCACTGAAAATACCGGCGGTAACTTTCAATATAATGAGGGTGATATTCGAAAAAATGGACAGGCTGGCGGTCCTTACTTTTTTTCGCTGTAATGTGTCTTTTTGCATAATATCTTGATTCTTAAAAATTGCAAACAGCCCTGAAATACTATATAAATATTAATTAACCTACTGTGTTTAATTACGAATGAATTACTTCACGGCACTAACCGTATATCCCTGTTGTGCCAGCAACTGTAAAATGCCGTGCTCTCCCGGTAAATGAGCGGCGCCCACCGCAATAAAACAACTTTGTTTTTTTAATTTTTCATCAATCAGCGGGATCCATTTCTGGTTGCGCTTAAAAATAAAATTTTCGCTGAACTCACTGTTTGTGTCAGGGCTTTGCATAACGTAATCATACAATTTTGCCAGGTCTTGTTGCTTGTAGGCCGCCACCATATCCATTAACTGCTGCTGTGTTTTCTTATAATCCTGTACTTCTGAAACCAGTGATTTAGCCTGTTCTTCAATGGGTGTGGCATCCACCAGCGAAAACTGAAAATCAAACGATTCAAGGCCGTCAGAAGGAATGCCTTTGTTTTTTGCAATTTTATATAATTCTTTTTCATAAGCTTTTACTTTGCCGGCAACATGTTGGGAAAGTATGGCGCTCATAAAAAATGGTTTCAGGCGGATATATTTTTCAAATTTTGATTCTTTCAGGTGCATCGAATCTATCACAATGGTTTTGAAATCCCGGAATTCTTCCTCAGTAACATAGTCCTTAATGGTTTTGGCCTCCGGAAGATACATTTTCTTTGCTATTTCGAGCTGTTGCACCAGCGGAATATTCATGTCCACCTCGGTAACAAAACTTTGGCAACTTGTAAGCTTCTCCTTCATGATATCCGTGATGAAAAAATCCTGTTTTTTCATCATATGCATAGTGCCGAAAATATATGATTTCTGAGCAAGGCCGTTACCCGACACTTCCCACAACAGTGAGTTTTCCTGCTGAGCAAAGCCCTGCAAAGCAAAAGTAATGGCTGCGGCAACTAATACCAGCTTTTTGAACATATAATTTTTTTTTACAAAAATAATGTTTTACTAAAATCTACCTTCTGATGAGCGGGGATATTTATTACCAACTTATTACCGGATGAGTACCCTTATTTATATTTTTATTAATCATTCCTATTTTTGCGTAAATTTGAAGTATGATTCTCAAATTTAAAAAATGCAACTATGGAAAAGACCATTTCACTAGGACAGAATTTCGGCAAAGAAAACCTCAAAACCTACGAAATCACCGTCAGGTTTTCAAGCCCTGAGAAGAAGATAACAGTGGATGATATCGATATCATTAAATATCGTTTTGAGTCTGTTTTTAAACCGTTACATATCTCGAACTACCTGACCCGATACATTACCATGAATGAATTGGGAGGTTCTGCGATTTTTCGGATCCTATACGAGAACAGCGTATACCTGATCGTTGCAGATGACTGGAGGATTATCAAGGATGATTCCGAATCGCTGCTGTCGCAACTGGAAAATCTGTTTACGCCTTTATTGGGTTGATACAGTTCAATTCGGATAAATGATAATGACCATTTGATACATTAATGAAATGAACGGATCTAAATTAAAACTTGAACTCAGGATAGACTGGAGTGAGATTGATGTTTTGGGGCACATAAACAATTTAGCGATCCTGAAATATATTCAGGCCGGCA
Source organism: Bacteroidales bacterium (assembly GCA_035354195.1). GTDB lineage: Bacteria > Bacteroidota > Bacteroidia > Bacteroidales > CAIWKO01 > CAIWKO01. The sequence continues at coordinate 15,089 of DAOQAT010000069.1, forward strand.
GGGTCAATTACCTTGAATCGGTTGGTTTGCTGCCATTGAAACCCGAAATCAATACAGGGCCTATCATTGCGTCCACCACCTGCCAGTTTCGCAAACCATTGTTTTATCCGGGGAACGTTACCGTCTATTCAAAAGTTGATCTTATTAAAAATACCAGTTTCCGGATACAGTATGAAGTATTAAACGATGATGCTGAAATTGTTGCCGAAGCTCACGATATTATCGTTTTCTACGATTTTGACAAGAACACCAAGCTTGAGTTACCCGAAGAATTAAAGAAAAAAATTACCTCCCGGGCATAAATTGAATTGAAAGTATCTTAAATATCCAGATCATTTTGCTTTTTAATTGAATTAACCGGGAATATTTCGTAATTTTGATAATCTTTATCGATAATTAAAAACAAAAATAGAATGAAAAGGATGTTTTTATTAATAATACTAGTTAGT
>DAOQAT010000070.1:0-15493 GCA_035354195.1 Bacteroidales bacterium
TCCGCTCCCAGTTTCCTCACATCAAATTCAATATCATCGAACAAACACGGTTTGATCTTGCCGTTTGCCGTCAGGCGTAGCCTGTTACAACGGGAACAGTCGCCTCCGCTTCCCCCTTCCACTACCGAAAAATGACCTTTTTCAAGACTCATCAGGTGAATAAAACGGAACTCAAGGCCGTTTTTTATGCAAAAATCACGAATATTGATGGCATCCGGTTCATCAGAATTATCTTCCACCACACAATTGATCTTTATCGGATTCAAGCCTGCTTTCTTAGCAGCATCAATTCCCCGGAGAACTTTTTCCAGGTCGCCGCCACGTGTTATTTCACGATATTTGTCCAGATCAAGCGTATCAAGGCTGATATTAATTCGTTGCATTCCCGCCGCAGCAAGAGGAGCGGCAAATTCCTCAAGAAAAATTCCGTTGGTCGTCATCGACAAATCATCAATTCCCGAAATTTTTGAAATCTGTTCTATAAGAGATACTATTCCTTTGCGGACAAGTGGTTCACCGCCTGTAATGCGGACTTTGGAAATCCCTTTGGAAACGGCAATCCTGATTATGTCCGTGATTTCTTCAAAAGTTAAAATGTCTTCATGCCGTAGCAGAGCAACACCTTCTGCAGGCATACAATACTGGCAGCGCAGGTTGCAGCGGTCTGTAACCGAGACACGCAGGTAATTTATTTCACGGTTAAATGAGTCTAACATCTGCAAGTTCTCCTTTAGCAATCATTGTTTTGCCGATCGGAATAAAGGCAAGCCCCTGCGCATTGGCAAGCGCATGAATATGTGCCGATCCGTGATAACCAACAGGTGATACCGTTCCATCACTGTTGACCGATACCGGGATTACCGAAAGTCGTTCCGAACTTCTCCGTTTATATTCCTGTGCAAAAGGCAACGAAAATACAAGCGGCGAAAATGTATGGCCCATCATTTTGTATAACAATGGTTTCACCAGAATCTCAAATATCACGTAAGATGCCACCGGGTTGCCCGGCAAACCGAAACAAAACTTATTTTCCTTTTTCCCAAAAACAGTAGGTTTTCCGGGTTGTATGGCGATGGTTCGGAAAAGTATTTCAAAACCGGATTTCACCATCATATCGGGAACAAAATCGTAATCGCCCATGGAAACACCACCGGTGAGCAGCACTACATCACTGGTTTCTATGGCATTATTTATCATCCGGAATGTCGACTGTTCGTCATCCTTTGCAATACCGGCGTATTCCGCTTTTACAAACATCTTTTGGGCCTGTGCCAGCAGTTGCCATGAATTGCTGTTGCGTATCTGTGAAGGCCCCGGAACCTCGTAGGGCTCCACTAATTCATCCCCGGTGGAAATGATGCAAACCTTCGGCTGAAGGCTGACTTCAGGCTCAAAACAACCCACGGCAGCAAGTACCGCCACATGTTCTGGCTTGATCAAAACACCTTTTTCCAGAACGAGGCTACCCATTTTCACATCTTCGGCTACATAGGCGATATTGGGTGATGTGTCGGACTTTAAAAATTTTATTTTGTTTTCGCCTGACCGCTCCGTGTGTTCCACCATCAGCACGCAGTCGGCTCCTTCAGGGATCATAGCCCCGGTCATAATTTTTGTGCACGTATTTTCGGTGACAGCCTTTTGAGGAACCATACCGGCTGCCACAATTTCTATAATATCAAGCTCGTTTGCGATATCCTGCCTGCGGCACGCATAACCGTCGACAGCCGATTTATTGAAGGGCGGCATATCGATATCCGAGTGCACATCAGAGGCCAGCACCCGGCCTAAAACAGCGTTTAAAGGCACTTTTTCAGTCCCACTAGGCTGCACATTATTTAAAACCGTTTGTAAAGCTATATCAAAAGGTATCATTCATTCTGACTTTATGTACAAAATTACAAAACTTTAGGACGTGAGGTTATTTTTGATTGCCGACTCTGAAAGGTTCGTGAGACGAAAAGGAAGATTTTGGAGAAATTTATTGAGACAACTAGTCTAAACTGAAACCAATGCTAAAACCGAACAATTCATTTTTATCATTTATAAATATTTTTCAAAGGTGATAATTCAATATCAAAATGGATTTGTTTTGACCTTGCATTTGCTATTGCTACAGATATTTCCGTAATATGTTCTTTTATTTTTTCAAACTGTTTTTCATCAAATTGAAAACCTATATGAATTTTCTTAATATTAATTTCCGGTAAAGAATTATAACAATTATCCTCAAAAAGTTTCAAACTATAATAACTTACAATCTCATTTTTATAATTGAAATCAAATTTGTATTTTTCATGTTTTGAATGCGTTAAAATTGCAGGCATTTCCTCGCCGCTATATAATAGGCGAAATTCATTTTCAATTTTATAATATTTGTTTTTATAAAGGCAAGCATATGTATCTAATAATCCAGCCAAATCAACTTTGATATTATTTGCTTTTTCAAACAAATCATTAGCTTCTCTAAATTTTTTTAACTTTAATTTATTATACACAATTTTTGCAAGGAGAAAGGATGTCAGGGGATTATTATTAAAAATTTCAAATTCAATAGCTACGCCCCAACCATCATAACCATATAAGCGCCATAGATTTAGAATATTACTACTAGAAATCACCCTTGAACTGCACAAAGAAAGCGAATACTTTTTCTTCCTAATTTTATGTATTTCATCTTCAGTTATTATATCTTTTAATGAAAAAAAGACTTCATTCGGATCATTCACATTATTCAAATTATACATTCTTATGCTTTGTTCATTTAAGATAGAATGTAGATTCCGTAAGCTTGTAAAATGAACAAATGATTCTGAATTTTGCTTTTTAAGTGGTTTGTATTTAAGAAGAGAATTTGGAGAAATTGTAATACTTAATCTTTTAAATGATAAACCACCACCTATATTCCATTTATCATAATTCTCTGGCATTAAATAAATTAGTACATCTTGAAGATATTTTTCTTTTAATTCTTCATACTTTTCCATTCTCATATCTTTTGAGCATATAATTTTAATTAACTAATTAGTCCACAATATTTTCTTGTTCCTCATTGTACGCCTGTATTGCATATATACAATTCACCCTGTGCTTTCATATTTTATGAATCAATTTTATAGCCCATTTTTAGTGCCTTTTCTTTTGTAATCCAACTCAAGTGATGCCGGCAACCGTAACCACCTATTTGTGCGAAAAATTTCACACCTGGTATTTTCCCTTCCCAGTCCATTTTGTCAAACTTTTCGGCATCTTTTCGACTGAATACTTTGGAAATTTTATTAGGCAACTCTTGATTGGCGACTTTATCAAAACCACCACAACAAAAAGGTCTACTTGTTGTTAACTTTGTCCCATCATAAATAAAAAAATCAAGGCCCAGAAAGTCTGCGAAGAAATTATCTTGTTGTTGGGACTGAACAAAAAAAACATCGTGTGCAAATTCCCAGATATCCCTATTAACCTCATTTACATTTTCACTTTCTTCTACAATTTCTGCCATGCCATTTCGAAAAGACATAAAGTCTTGTTGGCTATCAATAGATATTCGGATATAATCTACTAATTTAAACTTTAAAGCTTCGCTATCAGTCAGCTTGTCAATATAACTTCCCTTAATAACTTTCCCACTTGGATCGATGCCTATAATAGCAGTAATATTAAAAATTTTATCTTGTATATTTGATATTGTATTTCTCGAATTTGATTCACGAAAATAAGAAGATAAAAGGTCCGTTTGAATCAGCATATTTTCACAAATCTTTTTATAAATTGATGTTGTAAACTGTTCTTTAAACAATTCAGTTTCTTTGCTAAAATCAGAAATTATCAATTCATTTCGTTCGTTTTGTAAAATTTCTCCCTGTTCTACTTCCAACTCATTTTCAAGTTTTGTAATCAAGAATTGAAACAGTTCTTTTTGCAATCTAACAAGGGTTTCATCACTATTAATAATTGGGTTATTAATAAAATCTGCCCTTTTTTGGTATTCCATAATTAATTGTTCCAATCTCATTGTTTCAGCCATTTAATAATTTAAAAAACAAACAATAATTATATCCAAACAAAACATTTTGAATCTAAAAACTAAAAACTTTAAACTCCAAGTACTTTAAGTTCACTTTAGGCACTTTCCTCTCACTGCCCCTTCAGCTTATCCGCCTGTTTCTGCGCATCAGCTAAAATCTTGTTCGCCTTGGCTTCTGCCTCCTGGTTTAATTTTGCAGCCTTTTCCCTGGCGGTTTTAACTAATTGTTTTGAAGTTTCTTTGGCAGCCGCCTTTGCAATAGGATTGGAAGCTTTATCAACCAATGCCTGCCCCTGTTTTTCGGCTTCAGCAATCAGCTTGTCGCCTGCACGCTTGGCTTCCTCACGCAAGAGTTGCGCTTGTTTCTGGGCTTCATCCAATAGTTTCTGAGCCTGCGCACTCACCTCTTCTTTCGCTTTATCAACGGTTTCGTTTACTTTGTCTTTAACGGTTTCTATCACCTGATCCTTCAGGTCGTCAACCGCATCACCCACGCTTTTCTTTATGTCTGTGGTGATGGTGGGTTTCTGGTAGGTGCCGCCAATCTTTGCAGCCACCACGATCGTATTTCCGGGTTTAATATCTAAACCTTTGCTGTTGGCTTTACTCACGAGGTTGTTCAACACCCCGTTGGCTGCCCCGCCAAACAACTCCCTCGGAATTTCAAGCACAGCATCATAACCAATGGTCTGGTCCAGGGAATTCCATCCGCTGAGTGTCATTTTTATCTTTTCAAACGTAAATGAATGAGGCTTAAAATAGAGTTTACCTCCGGAAATGGTGATATCAATAGAGGTGTTGTCAATCTTCAGTTGCCTGAATTTATCAATTTTTAATGCCTCGGCAATTTTATTGATCGGCTCAAAACCTTTAACTTCCACGTTATTCAATTTGAGGGATCCGTTTCCGTTCAATGTACTATAAATTGGTGTCATAGTTTTGTCGAGGGCAGATGTCAGTTTAACTTTTGCCGAGACTTTCCCGTTGCATTTTTCGGCAATGGGCGCCAGTTTCTGCACGGTGACAAAAGTTTTAAAAGTCTTCGGGATGTTAAACTGGCTGGCATCAAGATCCAGGTCAATTTCGGGCTCGGGTTTTTGTGTGGAATATGATCCGCTGACCGCAAGGGTACCGTCAAGCACGTTCATCTTAAGGTTTTGAAGGGTAAGCTTGCGGTTTGCCATGGTTACTATTCCGGAAACATTGGTCATATCCATTTTATCGTAAAGCACCCTGCCAAATGAAGAATTCAGGTAAAAATCAATGTTGGCCGGAATTTCAATCACCAACATCGGGCTGCTTTCCTCGGAAGTTGGCGCTACCGCCTGGGTTTCATCCGACATAAATTCATTGATATCCAGCAAACGGGAAGTGCTTTCAAAACGCCCTTTCAGCAACTCATCTTTAAAAATGTACGATAACAGATTGTCAAGCCTGCCTTTAGCTCTGAGGTCGGAACGGCCGATCTCCAGGTCACACGACGGCATATCCACAAATTGTGGCGAGAAAAGAAGTTTCAGGTCATTGATCATGACAGGTTGTTTGATGCTCTTACTTTTGTATTTCATACCGGCAACAGAAATCTGCCCTTTTGCCTGAAAATCCTCATATTTTTCCTTTTCGATGGATGAAAGTTTTCCTTTCAGGCTGACATCCGCCAAAAGCTTTCCACTAAGTTCATCGCCCTTTTCAAGCGGATAAAAATCCTTTACTTCGCCCAGATTGACATTTGCTTTCACCGTACCATTGATATTGGGGTCGGATACCGGCGTGGTTACATGCATCACAATATCGGCTTTGTTGGCGCCCATTTCGAAATGCAGTTTTTTAACATCAATGACGGTATTATCAGGTTTCCCGTTCGAATTGCTGACATTCACTTTAAGATTGATATTGGTCACGGACTTCGGAAGCGAAGGGTATTTGAACATGGCATTTTCAACCAGCAGGTTAACTGCAAATGACGGGATGGATTTTTCGTTATAGGTGCCTTTTGCAAAACCGTCAAGCGCCAGGCTGCCTTTAGTTTCTATCTTGTCGAAGTCTTTGGCGTAAACAGCCGGAACCAGTGATAAAATATTGCTGAAATCCGTCTTCAACGTTTTAAACTTAATATCCATGTCAATGTCTTCTTTAGGCATGGCAACCCAACCGTCGAAGGCAAGAAAAAGGTTGTTGAGGCGGAATTCGTTGTCTTTGAAGGTATATTTTGAGTTTTTCAGGTCGGCATCGATGTCAGCTTTAAGTTCAAGGCTGGCCTTTTTCAGGTACGTAATACCGCCGGATGATACGCTGATGGTATCGATACTCGTTTTGGTCGAAATAGAAGTGAAATCGGCTGTCAGATTGCCCTTCAGGGTGTGATTGAGGTTGATGGCTTTAACATGCATATTGCCGTCTTCATCATCATAGGTAATGAAAGCATCATTGATGCTTAGTTTGTCTATCGTAAGCTTGAATTTTGAAGGTTCTGCAGGCTTTTTCGCAGTGGTATCTGCCGAAGGCTTGGCTATGTCCCAGTTGGCCTTGCCGCCTTTCAGCACTTTCAGATGGACCTTGGGTTCATCAAGCGTTATTTTATTTATTTTATACTGATCGCCGCTGATGACGCTGAACAATCCGATAGAAACCCTTAATTTCTCCACGTCGGCAAGGGTATCACCTTTAAAGTCACCAACACCGGCAACGGTCAGCTTGTCGAGGCCCAGCGTAAAATCCGGGAAATTTCTAAACAGGGTGAGGTGGTAGTCTTTGAAATCCACGGTTGCATTTACACTTTTGTTGATCTCGGTTTTGACCGCTTCAACAATTTGCTTTTTAAATACAAACGGCAGTATCACGGCCAACACGATGATCAGGGCAATAAAAATCCCCAGTACCTTGAAAATAATTTTAGTGATTTTTTTGGATTTCATAGTTCTTGTTTTAAACGATTTGGAATAATAAACACCAAATTAAATAATTTTATTGAATAACAGCAGAAATATTTCCTGATCCATCAAAAAAATAAAATCTTTTCAATATAATTTTTCAAAAACATTAATGTGTAAATTTGCCTTGTAAAGGAGTTATTTGATGGAAAAACGCTGGGTACTTAAGCAACTTGGTAATAATGAATTGATTGCACAATTAGCAAAAGAGTTAAACGTTTCTTTTCCGATTGCCAACCTGTTATACCAAAGAGGTATTACCACTTTTAAAGATGCCAGGGCATTTTTTCGGCCAGAATTGAGCCACCTGCATGATCCCTTCCTGATGAAGGATATGGACAAAGCCATTGACCGTATTGAAAAAGCTTTTGAAAATAAGGAAAAGATACTGATCTACGGCGATTACGATGTTGATGGTACATCAGCTGTGGCATTGGTATATTCTTTTCTGAAAAATTATTATCCCAACATCGATTTTTATATCCCTGACCGGTATATCGAAGGTTACGGTATTTCATTCAAGGGCATCGATTATGCGCATGAAAACAACATAAAGCTGGTGATTGCCCTGGACTGCGGAATTAAGGCCGTCGAAAAAATTGATTACGCCAATGAAAAGGCTATCGATTTTATTATTTGCGATCATCACCGCCCCGGAACTGAAATCCCCAAAGCTGCTGCGGTACTTGACCCCAAACGCCCTGACTGCACATATCCTTACAAAGAGCTTTCCGGTTGCGGCATCGGGTACAAATTGATACAGGCGTTTGCAAAAAAAAGAAAAATTGACAAAAAGGAATTATACAAATACCTCGATCTTGTCACGGTTAGTATTGCTTCGGATATCGTTCCCATTACCGGCGAAAACCGCGTATTAGCTTTTTACGGGCTTAAGCTGATCAATGCTAATCCTCGTCCCGGAATTGAGGCTGTTTTGCAAAGCAGCGGCATTAAACGCTTAAAAGCATCCGATACCGATGCCGATTCGCTTATTTTTTCAAGACAGCTGAACATCAACGACCTGGTATTTCTTATCGGGCCGCGTATCAATGCCGCCGGGCGTATCGAAAGCGGGCGTAACTCTGTTCAATTGCTCATTGCCGACAACTTGAAAGACGCATTGGAAATTGGTGTACAAATTGACAATTATAATACAGAACGCCGTACCCTCGATACACAGACGACCATCGACGCCATCGAGATGATCAAGTCTTCCAAAAACCTGCTCTGTAGTAAATCTACCATCGTTTATCATCCCGACTGGCACAAAGGCGTTATTGGTATCGTTGCTTCGAGGCTTACGGAAGTTTATTACCGCCCGACCATTGTTTTTACCAATTCAAACGGATTGATCTGCGGCTCGGCACGTTCCGTAAAAGACTTCGATATTTACGATGCTATTGATGCCTGCAGCGACCTTCTGGAGCATTTTGGCGGCCACAAATATGCAGCCGGGCTTACCATAAAACCTGAAAACCTCGACGCCTTCCGCAAACGTTTTGAAGAAATTGTTTGCTCCACCATCACAGAAGATATGCAGGTACCTGAAGTTGAAATTGATGCGGAAATTGACCTGCGCCAGATAAACCCGAATTTCTACAAAATCATTAAACAATTCTCCCCTTTCGGCCCGGGCAATATGTCGCCGGTGTTTAAAACCACCGGTGTTGTTGACTTCGGGAACGCCCGGCTGGTTGGGAAAAATGAAAAAAACCACCTGAAACTTTCGATAACATATCCCGAAATTTCTTTGCCTCCTTTTTCTGCTATAGCTTTTCAGTTAGGCGATTTTTACGATTATATTAAAAGCGGAAATTTATTTAACATCTGCTACCATATCGAAGAAAATGAATGGAACGGGAACGTTTCGCTACAGTTGAATATCAAAGATATCAAGAAGCCGGAACCTGAACAAAACTGATTTTCTCTCAATAGAAATCCTGAATTTGTTTCCATCGTTTGTGTGACCATAGCCAATACGCCGGATCGCGGAGGATGGTTTTTTCCAACAAACTGATATAGGTATTAATGATATAGCCGTATTCACATTCCTTAGGCTTATCTGTGATTTTAACAAGGTGTATGCTATAATGCCCTCTGCTGACCCGCTTAAAATCGGCGTAAACAACTGCATAATCATATTCAACCGCATATTTTTCCGCACCGTATAAAAAGTCGGTTTCTTTATTCAGAAATACCGAGTGGATGCCTTTTTTTGATCCTCCGGGATATTGATCCGAAAGAAACAGGCTGGCGGTGAGTTTATCTTTATCTTTACTAAATTCTTCTTTTATATTCTTTGCATTGATGATTTTCATCCCATACCTGCTGCGCCTCGCATTAGTTAACTTATTCATCACCTCATTCGACAAAGGTTTCCCCACCCCGATAGCCCAGTGCGGAAAAAGAATATTCATTGAATAAATCAGGTACTCCCAATTGCAGTAATGTGCCGACATAAAAATTACGCTTCGGTTTTCCCTGGCAAACTGCTCCATGACCTCAGGGTTGTCGCAGGTAATCCTTTTCAAGAGGTTTTTCTTCCTGATGGTAAAACACTTTATGGATTCTAAAAATACATCCCCCAGAAAACGGTAAAACTTCCATGCAGTTTTTTTCACATCTACAGATTCCGGAAGGCTTCCATCAAGGTTTTTGAATACCACTTTCCGCCGGTACCTGATCACATAAAACAATAAAAAAGCAAGAAAATCAGACAATGCATACAATACCCGGAAAGGCAGCAGCGATATCAGAAGCAAAAGAAAAAACAAAACGTAACTAAGAATTTTTGATAACAATTTCTTCATCTGCTCTATTCTGGTTTTAAAGGCAAATTTATACCAAAATTGTATTGCTTAAATTAAATCGGGAACTAGAATTTGTACAAATACGATCCTCAGTGTCTTGCATCAGCCAGCCTGCGGATTAATGATTGGTTTTTTTCAACGGCATTTCCCACAACAATCATATCGGCACCCGCATGATATATGTTTGACGCCTTCTCCGCAGAATTAATCCCGCCGCCGACAATCAGCGGCACAGAAATATTTTTCTTTACTTTTTCAATCATGGTTAAACTCACATGTTTTTCTGCACCGCTTCCGGCATCCATGTATATCATTTTCAGGCCCAGCATCTCTCCGGCCATCGCAGTACACAAAGCAATATCATCTTTATCATAAGGAATCGGTATAGAATTGCTTATATAGGAAACGGCTGTCGGCTTGTCGCTTCCAATCAGCATATAGCCGGTGGCAATAACCTCCAGCGAAGTATTACGGATATAGGGTGCGGCAATCACATGTTTGCCGATTAGCATCTCGGCATTTCTGCCTGATATGAGGGATAAAAACAATATCGCATCGGCATTCGGGTTTATTTGCATCGTGCTGCCCGGAAAGATCACTACCGGAATGGAAGTGGATTTCTTAAGCGCGGAAATACAAACATCCATATTGTTATTGGTGATCAGGCTGCCACCAATAAAAAAACTATCAATACCTGCATCGTTGGAAAAAGCTGCCATTTCTTCCACCTGCCCCGGGGTGGATTTATCAGGGTCAATTAGTATGCTAAGCTGCTTTTGGCCTTTAGCTACCTTATCAATAATATGTTGGTAAATTTTCATGATAACGAAATTAACAAAAATACCATTAGAAAATTTTATTGTGGAGCCTTATTTCTAATTAATAGCCGTCAAGAACCTTTTAACCTGCAAATGCTTACTTGGAATCAGGCATTAAGAAAGCATAAGCAAGATAGTAATCAGAAATTCTCTCAAAATGAACCGTCAGGCTTATAGATTTTTGTTCTCCAATGAGTTCTGACCGGATGAGGCCCTCTTGAGAAAACCGGAACGGAAATAACCTCATCTGTTTCTTAAAATCATAAAAATCGTTTCCACAGATCTTAAACATGGCTTCTTTGGCTGTCCAGCAAATAGTCAGGTGTTCCAGAAAATTATCCTTGTCCAGAAACTCAATTTCCGGTTCTGATAAAAATTTGGATGAAACACGGTCGATCCGTTTGCTTATTTTTTCGATATCAATCCCAACAGACGCCACGGGGTTTATTAATACTGCTGAATACTCCCCCGAATGTGTGATTGAAATATGCTTTCTTTTCATTTCATTTTTCAGGTATGGCTTGCCAAAGTCTGTATAATGCACCTGCAATAATTCATCCTGAAGCTCATTAATGAGTACCCTGTAACTCAGCCATTGCTTTTTACGATTTTCATGCTTGTATGAATCCAGAACAAGTTTTTCTGCATCCGTTAAAGCAAGTTTTTGTTCCAGTTCATCAACGGCTTCTGTTATTTGCCAGACGCCCATTATGGTATTGCAGTCGGGTTTTTTGGTAAATAAAACGGGCATAGATCAATTTTTTGTAAAAGTAATAAAAACATGATTTGAAATAGTTGCATTATGGCACCAGGATTCTAGCTGATCATCCCCCAGGACCCTTTTCGTTTGTTTTCCTTCAAAATATAGTCTTTAACCGGTTTGTTCGCTGTAGTTTCAAGCTCGGGGTCCGATTCAAGCAGTTCGATAGCAGCATTACGTGCATATTTAAGGATTTTTTCATCGGTCACCAGGTCGGCGATATGCAGTTCGGTAATTCCGCTTTGTTGCAAGCCTTCAATATTACCAGGCCCTCGGAGTTTCAGGTCCATTTCCGCTATCCTGAAACCATCGTTGGTCGAGAGCATAGCTTCAATACGCAAACGGGCATCACTGCCTAATTTGTCGGAAGTCATTAATATACAATAAGACTGGTCCGCTCCTCTGCCGACCCTGCCGCGCAATTGGTGCAACTGCGACAATCCAAAACGTTCGGCATTTTCAATGATCATCACGGAAGCATTAGGCACATCAACACCGACTTCAATAACAGTAGTAGCAACCATTATCTGGGTTTCGCCTTTCACAAAACGAGCCATTTCATAATCTTTTTCATCGGTTTTCATCTGGCCGTGCACCATACTTACCGCATAATCCGGCAATGGAAAATCGCGCACGATGGCGTCATATCCTTCCATCAGGTGCTTCAGGTCGAGGGTCTCAGATTCGTGGATCAACGGATAAACAATATAAATCTGGCGTCCCTGTTTTATTTGTTCTTTAATAAAGCCAAATACTTTCAACCTGTTTGAATCGATAAAATGAAGCGTTTTAACGGGCTTTCGTCCCGGTGGCAGTTCATCGATCACGGAAACATCCAGATCGCCGTATAACGTCATTGCCAGCGTTCTTGGGATGGGTGTAGCCGTCATCACGAGGATGTGAGGTGGCAGCTCACTTTTTTCCCAGATTTTTGCTCGTTGCGCCACGCCAAACCTATGTTGCTCATCGATAACAGCGAGTCCGAGATTTTTAAACTTCACCACCTCTTCTATTAAAGCATGAGTTCCCAGCAAAATCTTTGTTTCACCATTGATAAGGTCTTCGAGAATTTTTTTTCGCCCGGCTTTTTTTGTTGAGCCGGTCAGCAAGGCAACATTAATATCCAATTGGCTTAAAAAACGATGCAGGGTATTATAATGCTGGGTTGCCAGGATTTCAGTCGGGGCCATAATACATGCCTGGAACCCATTGTCCAGCGCTATCAGCATGCACATCAACGCCACAATAGTTTTTCCGCTACCAACATCACCCTGCAGCAAACGGTTCATTTGCCGGCCTGAACCGAGGTCCTTCCTGATCTCTTTGATGACGCGTTTTTGAGCTTCGGTGAGTTGGTAGGGCAACACATGGTGGTAAAAATCGTTCAGGTGCAATCCTACCTTTTCAAACAATAATCCACGCACCCTTTTGTTTCGGTATAGTTTTAATTTTACCAGCCGCAGCTGAATAAAAAACAACTCCTCGAATTTCAGGCGGGCCGTAGCTCTTTGCAGAACAGAATGATCCTGGGGAAAATGTATATTAATAATCGCATCTTCGCGTGAAATTAAATTAAGTCTATGAATGATTTCCGATGACAAATTCTCGGGTATTTTCCCTTTGGCATCTTCGAGAACTTTAAAAACGATCTTGCTGATACCTCTGCTGTCCAGGCCTTTCGATTTAAGTTTTTCCGTTGACGAATATACAGGATAAAACCTTCGTTTATCCTCATTTCTTTGATCCTTGGTCAGTGGCTCAATTTCAGGGTGGGTAATATTAAGTTTCCCATTGAAGTTGGTTACCTTTCCAAAAACGATCAAATCCAGGCCCGGGTAAACTTTATCGGTCATCCATTTTACACCATTGAACCACACAAGCTCAATTTCTCCTGTTTCATCGGCAAATTGCGCAACAAGGCGCGCGGTTCTTCCGGCCCCGGCAACGTTGACCTTACGAACCCTGCCTTTTATCTGAACATAGGGCAAACTTTCTGAAACATCATTTATCTTGTGGAAAATTGTTTTATCCACATAACGGAAAGGATACAACAATAACAGATCGCCTACTGTAAAGATATTCAGCTCTTTTTTCAGGACCTCTGAACGTGACGGGCCAACACCCTTGCAATATTCAACCGGAGTATCCCAAAAATCGTGTAGCATTGAAATGGATTTTCACAAATATAAAAAAACCCCGGCGTTTTGCCGGGGTTTTTTATATTTTAATATTCCCAAAGGTCATGTTCTTTTTCAAACAATTCCTGCTTAATACGTTCAGCTTCAAGCAAGCCGTCCATACCTTTTGCATATTGGTATATCCTACGGTCGTATACATTGCTTTCTTTGTAAATGTAACTGCCAAACAACCGTTTGAAGAAAATATCTTCATAGGTTCTGCGTTCGGCATCGTTCCATTTATTATACACTTCATTATTGGCAAAAATCTTACGGCACTGTGGAAAATACACCCAAAACAAAGGTTTAAACCCTTTAGGTTCACCAAACTCATCGTATTCTTCCATGTAAGGGCATAATCCGATAATGCGGACATCCATCACCGATCGTTGTTTGTCGAAGAACCAGTCTTCTTTTACCCTCATCAGGTAAACTGAAGAAGCATCAAATGGGTTGGATATCACGCTATCGTATTGATCATAAGGTGGATCAAGCCTGGTCATCGTCATAGTATCCTGCTGGTCAAGCGTTTTTGTTAATTCGGCAGGTGTAATTGGGGTCAAAAACTCTTCATTATCCGTAGTATAGGCCGTGATTGATTGTTCTTTCATAATACCATTGTAAATAAGCTGCATAAGGCTTTTACGCCCGGTCTGCTCCCGAATAGGGTAATACAATGGGAGGTTTATTTTTTGCCTCATATCAATCACACGCCATATTCGCTTTGACCACATTACATCTGCCTCACGCAGTGAAGTGTAAGGTATAGGTTCGCGGTTGGGTGTATTAAGTTTATTATAAACCCCGTCAAGTGGCGGCTTACCCATATTATTCTGCGAATATGCACTATACTGCAGTGGAAACAGAATTGCAGTTAATGACAGGATAATCAATAGTTTTTTCATATAATTACCTCCTTTTGAAGAGTTTAACTAATTTTTAAAGCAACCGAGCTTAATGAACGGGTTGTACCATCCGGGCCTTTAGCTTTAATATCTTCAATATATATTTTCTGGCCTTTAGTGGCTTTATTAATCATAGTGATCATCTGCGAGGTGAATTTCGAGCTGTTGGATGTAAGCGAGATTAAGTCACCAGCCTGACTCATGGTAAATGTAAAACTGGTAATACTAAAATAAGCTTCAAATTCGAATCCATCCATTCTGGGAATAACACCACCAGCAGCCAGAAGCGTACCTTTAGGTATAAGTCCGCCGCTTACATTACCGACATAAGGAACAGGGTTTGGAACACGTTTACATCTGAATTTCATCGAACCCATGGAACGTGAAGTATTGCCCATTTTTGCGCTTACATTAACAGTGGCGTCGCCCTGAGTAGTAACTTTTACATTATATAAGCCATTTCCAGTTTTTGAAATAGAACCACCCCCACCGGTAATTGTTGCAGTAACCTGTTCGTTTGAGGCACCAGGTACCGAAATAGATACCGGGTTATCAAGTCCTATATAAAACACATTCATTTTGGTAGGTGAAATGGTGGCGGAAGGTGTCCCAACAACATACTCACTTTCAAATGGATACATTTTTTCAGCACCATCAGCACCTTTTACTTTGATAAGTCCTGCATATTTTTTTACTCCAGGGCCACCTGCGGGGAGTTTTAATTTTCCCACACCCGCAACACCTTCGATGTCTGCATCCATAATACCGGTTACTGTATTTGTATTAGAATCAACGGCAGCACCAATTACAATCTGCGGTGATTGTTTGGTATCATAAGCAGCTACAAAAATATCAGCTTCGTAAGTTTCACCTGTCAGAATATAATTGCTTTTTGCCACTACTTTTGCGCCGATCTTATCAAATTTGAAATCCTCCAGTGATACAGAAGCCAGCAGCTGGTTAACCACATCAAATTCAGCGTTTTTCACTTCAGCAATCAGTTTGTTTAAAATAACAATATCTGCAGCCATGATCGTATTATAAAAATTATGCATTTCCCATGTCTGCT
>DAOQAT010000071.1:0-15435 GCA_035354195.1 Bacteroidales bacterium
GCCAGGCCCCGTCAGCGGAAGCCGGCGCCAAGGGAACCTATACCGGCATACCGGTCCAGCTTGGAAACATTTCGAGCGGTCCTGGAACATATAGCTGGTCACCCGCGACAGGATTAAACGATCCTGCAATTTCTCAGCCATTGGCCTCACCAATGGCTACCACCACCTATACCCTGACTGTGAACAACAATGGCTGCATCGCCACTGATACCGTTACCGTCGCTTTTGGAGGGATCGGGCACACCATCAGCGGAAAAACACTTTATGCCGGAAAAGCCAATGCCGGGAATCCTGTACCTAACACTCCAACCTATAATCCGGTGCTTTACTCCATCAATCATGAGATCGTAATACTGAAAAGTTATCCTGCAAACGACGAATTGGCAAGAGACACCAGTGATGCCAACGGCTATTATCAATTCACCAACGTCATGGATGGAAATTACATTTTGTCCTACGATAAGTATATAGCAGACACCATGATTTGGGCAAACGATGTAAATGCCATCGATGTTGCCTTAATTAAATATTTAGTAGGCAGCGACACGTTGCAGGATCCTACACGATGCTTCTCATCAAAATACAAGAAGGCCGCCAATGTGGATAATAATTTATCCATAAATGCGGTTGATATTGCCAGAATAAAAGCAAAAATAGGGGCTCCGTACGACCCAATAAGAAACTTCCCCAGAGGAAACTGGGTTGCAATGGATAAACCGCTGGCTGTTGCAGGTGCTGACGTGAGCATAAACCTTGAAACCATAAGCTATGGGGACTATAATGCCTCAAGCAGCAAATACCGGGATTCACTCAATACATGGAGCGGGGCAAAGTCCTTACCCGAAGAATTTATATTTACCTCAGACGAAACAATAATAATTTCGAAGCCCTCATACTTTGAAGTTCCTTTAAAAGTCAACACTAAAGTCAAGGATTTTTCAGCGCTCGGTCTCGAAATATCCTATCCGAATTCAGAATATAAACTGGTTTCAGCATACATGCCCGGGACAAAAGATAAAAGCCCTGTGAAGATCAATCCTTCTCTGGAAGAGATAATAACTCAAAATAATGATTTGCTGGTTACCGACGAACATGGAACCATCAGAGTAGTGTATGCTACTACCAATCATTTTGATGTGGCACCCAACAATGAGATACTCGTTCTTGGTTTTCGACCACTGAAGGGATTGGAGCCGGGGGAAGTTGATTTTGCTTTGTCGGGTACCGGAGTAATCGGCAACCAGTTCGGTGAAGAAAATGATGACACCTACCTGATAAAACCGAGAATCTTCGTGCAGGGAAACAACGAGGATGCTGGATTTGAATTTTCTGGTTACCCTAACCCATTCAGCGGGGAAGCAACATTGACATACAATATTCCTGAAAGAGGCACGGTTACGCTAAACGTATATAATGCCATCGGTGAGCTGGTTACAGAACTTGTGAACGAAAACCAGGAAAGCGGAAAACATTCAGTGGTATTCTCACAAAAGGACCTTGCAAGCGGTATGTATACATTTAAACTTGAATTTACGGGATTGGGTCAATCAAAAAACCTAATATTAAAGTTGATTCATTGATAATCTGAAAATTTTAAATAAAGCCTTTGCAATTTGCAAGGGCTTTTTAATTTCATTATCAAAAAATGTTCAGATGACTGTATATTTCCTTCGCAGTTAAAAAGAATAATGCTGTTCAATGATACGTCCGCCCTGTGTTCCGCCTCCAGGTCCAAGTTCTATGGTTTTCGATGCGGCAGCTATTAAAAGCGGCTCGTGGGTAACACAAACCATAGTATTTCCTTGTTCAATCAGTTTGTTAAACAGTATGATCAATTGATCAATATCTTTCGGATGCAACCCGCCAGTTGGTTCATCAAGCAGGATGAGCGTATCATTTCCTTTTTTGGTTGCAAGCCCGGAAACCAGTTTTAACCGTTGTAATTCACCGGTTGATAATGTTTTTAATGAACGGCCGCTTGTCAGGTGTCCGAGGCCCGTTTTTTCAATAAGTCCAAGAGTCGATTTTATCAGCGGATCATATTTTCCCTGAAGGTGATTGTCGAAAAAAGCTGATAATTCATTAAATGGGATTTGTAGCGCATCAAAGATCGTTTTACCGTCGATTATTATTTCGAGCACTTTATCGTTGAAGCCACTACCTCCGCATCGCTCGCAAGGTGAGGTAACATCATTAAAAAAATCCATACTCACCATAGTACAACCTGTCCCTTCGCATGTCATACATCTACCTTCTCGCGATCCGCTGATAAAATGAGAAGGCTTATATTTCCGTTTTTTGCTCTCATCTGATCCTGCAAAAATTCTGGCAATAGTTTCTGAAATTCCAATTTTATCACCAGTGGTAATATTAGTTCCTTTTCCAAGGGTAGGTTGTTCGATATAAATAAGGCCACTAAAGTTTTCAAAACCGGAAATCTGCTCACATAATACAGCCTTCCCTGAAGAAAAACTTTCAAAAATAACCTTGTCCAGAAGGCTTGTTTTCCCGCTTCCACTCACACCTGTAATCACAGTCATGATACGGGAAGGTATTTCCAAATCAATATTTTTTAAGTTATTTGCATGTGCTTTTTTTATGTTCAGACCTTTTCCCGGATTCATCTTTGTCTTGGCCAGTTGTGGCTTTTTTATGCTTGTTCGGGCATATCCCTCCGTGCTTCCTGAATAGGTTATTTGTCCGCCATCGCTGCCTGCCCCGGGCCCCAGCTCGATGGTTTGATGAGATTTTTCAAGCAGGAGTGGTGAATGATCTACCATTATAACACTGTTACCATGTTGGAACAGATTGACGATCAGATCACTGATACGCTTGGTGTCTTTGGGGTGCAACCCGAATGATGGCTCATCCAGGATATAGGCAACACCTGAAAGCGGGGCCTTTACCAATCCTGCAAGCTGCAACCGTTGAAATTCGCCACCGGAAAGCGTTCCCACGATCCTGTCTGTAGAAATATACCCTAAACCGGCTTTCAATAAAGCATCAAGCCGCTCCAGTATGATTGCCTGAAATGCCCTTGCGGCTTGCTCCTCCAGATCAGAGCCCCATGTCTGCATAAAATTCTCAGAAAACCATTTCACGGCATCTTCTGCGGTGAATGCTGTAAGCTGTCCGATGTGCAATTCTTTGATGGTGTATTGAAGCATTTCCGGCTTAAGCCGGAAGCCATGACAATTGCCACATTCCATGCTCTTCATTAAATTAAGTATTGCATCACCACGTGCATCAGCGTGTTTACGAATATATTCCGTTTCTACAAGTTTTAAAAATCCGGGCCAGTTTGTTTTAAGCCGGTGAACACCTTCGTGCGCACCACGTTTGTATTTCCAGGACACATCGAAACTTTCATCCCCGCATCCATGCATGGCAATTTCCTTTGCATGGTGATCCAGGTTTTGGTATGGAATCGAAAAATCTATCTTGTATTTTTCTCCGACAGTCAGCAATGCTGCGATATATTGCCCATAAGGATCCCCATAGAACCGCCCTGTTTTGCTGCCATCCATGGCCCCTGCGATCAAAGGTTTCTCAGGGTGCGTAACCAGTTTGTCTTCATCACTAACAGTAAGGCTGCCCAAACCTTTGCAAACGGGGCATGCACCTTCTTCACTGTTAAAGGAAAAAGCAGTTGATAAATGCATTGAATTTTGGCTACCGGATTTTGCCAGCCTGCTGAACATTAAACGGTACAGATCATAAAGCCCGGTAAAGGTCGCAACAATGGAACGGGGGTTTTTAACGGGATTCTTTTTTTGTAATGAGATTGCAGGGACCAATCCAAGGCTTCCCTGTAAAACAGGTGTGCCGGTTTTAATTTGGTACTGCCTGATGTGTGATGACATTCCTTCCAGAAACCTTCGCTGGCTTTCAGCATAAAGGGTTCCATAAACCAGGGAGGATTTTCCGCTGCCGGAAACTCCGGTCACCGCCGTAATTGAATCCACAGGAAATGATACGTCAATATTTTTCAGGTTGTTGGTTTCAACCCCATTCAATGTGATGGGCGCTTCAATAGTTTCTTTGGTGCAAGGAAGATTTTCCGTTCTTTTTACAGTGGCATCCCGAAGTAAAAATTTTCTTAACTCTGCCGAAGTAATGGATTCCTTATGGTTTATCATTTCGTTTACCAAGCCTTCTGCAACAATGTTCCCGCCGTTATCGGCGCTGCCCGGGCCCAGGTCAACCATCCAGTCTGATTGAAGGATAAAAGCAGGATCATGTTCAATGCAAAGCAGGGTATGGCCTTTTGCAACCAGCTTTTTCAAGGCTTTTAAAAGTGTTTCGATGTCGGCCATGTGCAGGCCTGTTGTCGGTTCGTCAAGGATATAAAGCGTCTGGTTGTTTGCTGATCGCGAAAGTTCAGTGGCAAGTTTGACTCGTTGTGCTTCTCCTCCCGACAAGGTTGTGGATGGTTGGCCCAATTTAAGATAGCCAAGTCCAAGCTCAGACAGGATAGAGGTTATCGCTGTTATTTTTTTTTGTCCTTCAAAAAAGCGGTGAGCTTCATCAACGGTCAGGTTCAGTATATTGAAGATGTTGAGCCCCTTGTATTTTATCTCCAGTGTTTCATCCGTAAAACGTTTGCCTTCGCATACATCGCAAACCACTTCAACATTTCCGAGAAAATGCATACCGATTTGTTGAACACCTGCTCCTCCGCAGCTTTCGCAACGTCCACCTTTGACGACAAAAGAAAACTGGCCTTTCTTATATCCTTTTTGCCGAGACTCCGGCAATGAAGCCAGTAAGTCCCGGACATGATCAG
Source organism: Bacteroidales bacterium (assembly GCA_035354195.1). Lineage (GTDB taxonomy): Bacteria > Bacteroidota > Bacteroidia > Bacteroidales > CAIWKO01 > CAIWKO01. Next base: position 4,787 of record DAOQAT010000071.1, read on the forward strand.
ACAATCCCGTGTAAGTCGCCGGATTGCTCATAGGGGTGCGCCCGATAGGCGATGAATCAATGTAAATGATCTTGCGAAAGATTTCTGTATTGCCTGTTTTTTGTTTGATCGTGTTTTCGATAAGGAAGTTCACAAGGCTGGTTTTACCGCTTCCTGAAACACCGGTAATCACATTCAACGAATTGATTAAAAAGTTTGGTGAAATATTCCGGAGGTTATTTTTATCAGCATGTTCTGCTAAAAAAAATTCGTTGTCTTTATTTCTTGCAGGTTTCGCTGAAAACTCTTTTTTCTCAACAAGGTATTTTTTTGTAATACTTTCCGGTTGAGGCATTTTGAAAAATGTTTCAGCAGGGCCGTTGAAAAGAACTTTACCTCCGTTTTCACCTGCCCCCGGGCCAATATCAATGATCCAATCTGCTTCGCGTATACTTTGCTCGTCGTGGTCAACAAGTATTACCGTATTGCCTGCACTCACAAGTGAACGCATCACGTCGAGCAGGTTTCTGTGCTCCGATGGATGCAGCCCTGCACTGGGTTCATCAAGGATATATAACACATTCCGCAATCCGGTAGACGCCTGATTCGCAAGACGAATGCGCTGTGCTTCACCACTGCTCAAGGTAAGGGATTCACGATCCAGGGAAAGATGTCCGGCACCAAGTTTCATCAACAGGGCAGTGCGTTTTAGTATTTCTTCACGTATAGGCCGCACCATAAAAGATTCAGCGTCTTTCATGTTAAGTTCGCTGAAAAACTGATGCAATTGTTTGATATTCATTTCTGAATAAAATGCAATATTTTGTCCCCAGAGTTTCACGGAAAGTGCTTGGTCATTCAGCCTTTTTCCGTTACATTGGCTACATACATGGGAACGGGCGAAACGCATGATGTTCGGATTACGTTCGCGGCGCAGAATTTCTTCCATCACAGGAAGTATCCCTTTATAATAATCTTCCTCGCGTGGCTTGGCAGTGATGCCTGTCCAGCGAAGCCGCGATTCAAGAGGGTGCTTGCCAAACAGTACTTTGATTTTTTCTGAACCATAAAGTACCACATTTTTTTGTTCATCGGTCAGATCCTGCCAAGAATTGTCAACATTAAAACCTTCGGACCGGCAAACCTGATCGAGCACATCCATGGTTACTTGCGAATAGACAATATAATTATTGGGCGTAGTCAAGACAAATGCTCCTTCGCGAATGGTTTTTGAAGGATCAGCTATCAGCAGTGCCGGGTCTATGTGATCCTGCACTCCCAAACCCTTGCAAACAGGACAATAACCATCAGGAAGATTGAACGAAAATAAACTTCGGTAAGGATGTAAATCCGGTAAGCCTGATTTACCAAGTCTTGCAAACAACAGACGTAAAAAATCATATAATTCAGTAAGCGTACCAACCGTTGAACGCGGGCTGCGGACTATACTACCCTGATCGATGACCATTACCGGAAACATACCGTCGACCAATGAAGCTTTGGGTCGTGATAGTTTTGCAGAGGCCATCCTTCCGCCAATAAAATTCTCGAAGAACAACCTTTTGCCTTCAGCGCATAGGACATCATAGATCAGGCTGGTTTTGCCGCTTCCTGAAACACCTGTCACTGCAATAAGCTGATAATGAGGTATGCGGAGCGAAACATTTTTTAAATTGTTTTCGTGTGCATTTTCTATGATGATCTCTCGCATGATGTCTTTTTCATTTGGCAAAGGTAGAGCGGAATACTCAGCCATAAAAATTTTATCTTAATTTTCCCTGATTTATTACTTTTTTTTATGTTCATAATTTAGGAAATAAAATACTTTTTTCTAAATCGTTCTATTGCATTTATATGCCTGAAATTACGATTTGCATGATATGTTAAATCATTCAACAAAAAATTGATTATTATTAATATTTTGCAAAAGATGATTATATTTGCGCGCTTTTATTTAAAAATTGTTTATTATACACAACCCTTTTCATTTAATTTATAATTAATAAATTGATTCTATGAACAAATGTAAACGCACCATTCGCATCTATCAAAAATTGCTAAGACCTATTTTGGTTCTTTTCTGCATTTCTTTGAGCTTTTATGGCTATTCTCAGCAAGGAGTATCGATTAATACGGCCGGCACCCAGGCTGATCCTTCAGCTATGCTGGATATAAGCAGTACTTCAAAGGGGCTTTTAATACCTCGTGTGGCTTTAACCTCAATTAATGATGTTACCACCATTACAAGTCCTGCTACTTCATTGTTGGTATATAATACCAATGCAGCAATGACCGGAGGAGCTGTTGGTTTTTGGTATTTTAACGGTACAATTTGGGTTCAGGCAATAGGCCCGCAAGGACCAATAGGGCCAACAGGTGCTACAGGTGCTGCTGGCGCTCAGGGAATACAAGGTATTCCGGGAACTGCTGGAGTCACAGGCGCTACAGGTGCTACAGGCGCTGCTGGTGCTCAGGGGCCGGTAGGAGCCACAGGCGCTCAAGGATTACAAGGAATACAAGGACCTGTTGGCGCCACAGGCGCTCAAGGTTTGCAAGGTATTCAGGGTCCGGTAGGGGCAACTGGCGCTGCTGGCGCACAAGGCATACAAGGTATTCCGGGAACTGTTGGAGCAACGGGCGCCACAGGTGCCACAGGTGCAGCCGGTGCTGTTGGTGCAACAGGCCCCGTTGGGCCTCAGGGTCCGGTAGGGGCAACTGGCGTTGCTGGTGCACAAGGCATACAAGGTATTCCGGGAACTGTTGGAGCAACGGGTGCCACAGGTGCCACAGGTGCCACAGGTGCAGCCGGTGCTGTTGGTGCTGTTGGTGCAACAGGCCCCGTTGGGCCTCAGGGACCGGTAGGGGCAACTGGCGCTGCTGGCGCACAAGGTATACAAGGTGTCCCGGGAACTGCTGGAGCAACGGGCGCTACAGGAGCCACTGGCGCTGCCGGTGCTCAGGGACCCGTTGGTGCAACGGGAGCAGTTGGCCCTCAGGGTATTCAAGGTATTCAAGGGCCAGTAGGAGCCACAGGTGCTGCCGGTGCTACTGGAGCTGCCGGTGCAACAGGAGCAACAGGGCCTGCAGGACCGGTTGGTTGCGCAACAGCCAATACGATTATTAAGTCTGATGGGGTATCAGCTACCTGCAGCCAGATTTCTGATAACGGCACCAGGCTTGGTATTAATAATACAGGCTATAGCCACAAATTAACTATTGACGGTACTGGTGTAGATAATAATATTCTGAGATTGATTGGAACCGGAAGTTTTGGATCAGGAGCCAGATTTAATTTTGGAGATGGAGCTTATGTTTACCTCGAAGAAGATATTGATGATAATTTACTTATCTATGGTAATGACAGAACAGCCATTATGGGCGGTAATGTCGGTATCGGCACTAATATACCTGCCCAAAAACTGGATGTTGCAGGAAATGTTCAACTTTCTGGAGCATTAATGCCTGCAGGTCTATCAGGAAATGCCGGACAGGTGCTCAAATCGGCAGGGGCTGGTTTGCCACCCGTATGGGGCGGCGCTATTACAGCTTCTGATATTTATAGTGTGGAAAGTACTGCTGGTATTACTTTAACCTCTTCCTGGCAAATAGTAACCGGCGAAACCATCACCATTAACAATCTTGCTGTGGGTGATAGAGTAATCATTCAGTTATCCGGTAATGCTTTAATGACAACCACGGATTATGCAGTTGTATCAGTTGCCCCCTTCGTCAATGGTGTAATGCTTGATATAGGTGGATATGTCAGATTCTCATTAGATAATGATGTCGCCTTGATGCCATGGCAAAATTTTGCATCTGTTGCAAGATACACTATTCCTACAGCTGGTTCCTATACATTTGATGTCAGGGCAATTAGGTTTAGTGGTGCAGGTAGTATTACTGTTGGAGGAATTTCTACAGAGGCTGCCGAAGGTGTTTTAGTTATATATGTATTAAAAAACTAGTTCAGTTTTGTTCCTAAATATATTAGTCCTCTAAAGGGAAGAATTGATATCAGGTTAAATTGATAAATAATTTATGATTTTTTTATTTGATAATTTATTAAAATAAAACATATGAAAAAGATTTTAGCTATTATGGTATTTATGGGTTTTTTTGTTACCTGTATGGCACAAACTACCCAAACAATAGAACGTGTAAAGTTGGTTGACGCGGGAAGTGCCCAGTTAGTGGGCGGAGAAGCCGTAATAAAATTAGCAAATGACCTTGCAGTAAATGATTATACCGTCGTTTTAACTCCGTTGGGAGATTACAAAGAATTGTTCGTTGCTGTTAAAGAAAAAAACTCTTTTGTTGTGAAATCCAAAACCAATTCAGATGCTGAGTTTCAGTATGTCGTTGTTTTAAAGGTCAAAATCGAACGTCCGAATAATGAAGATTTAAAAAAGAAATAATTTTTATCCCGGTTTTCTTTTAACAAGAAAAAGAACAAAAACTTTAATTTAATATAATAAGATTACAAAGTTTAGAATTGTAAAAGTTTTTAAGCAAAAACTTTTAATGCCGCTCTTAGTTGGATATTGCATTTTATTCGCCATAAATGGTTATTCACAGCAGGGCGTGTCCATCAATTCCGCCGGCACCCAGGCCGATCCTTCGGCTATGCTGGATGTAAGTAGTACGTCAAAGGGGCTTTTAATACCTCGTGTATCTTTAACATCCATAAATGATGTTACTACCATTGCAAGCCCTGCTACTTCCTTGTTGGTATATAATACAAATGCGGCAATGACCGGAGGAGCTGTTGGTTTTTGGTATTTTAACGGTACAATTTGGGTTCAGGCCATTGGTCCGCAGGGGATACAAGGACCAGTCGGAGCTACCGGGGCTGCCGGTGCTCAGGGACCGGTAGGAGCCACAGGTGCTGCCGGTGCTCAGGGACCCGTTGGTGCTACAGGGGCTCAAGGTTTGCAAGGTATTCAGGGCCCCGTTGGAGCCACTGGCGCTGCTGGTGCCCAGGGTCCGGTTGGAGCTACAGGTGCTGCCGGTACTCAGGGACCGGTTGGAGCTACAGGTCCTGCAGGACCTGTAGGCTGCACAACAGCCAATATGGTCATTAAGTCTGATGGCGCTGCTGCGACCTGCACAGAAATTAATGAAAATGCAAACAGGAATGTTGGGATTGGCATTACTCCTGATGATAATTATAAAATGTATATTTATAGGCCATCGACAAGCTATGGCACTGGTATGGCAACAATTTACGGATACAGAAGTGGGACATCAGGACCCACAAATGGTGGAACCGGATGGGATGCCTATAGTGTTGATGCGGCAATTAAAGGGTATAGCTATTGGGGAAATCAATACACCGCAGGCGTTGCTGGTTATAATTTCCTGGATTATGTAATAAGTGCAGGTGTGGTAGGAGCAAATAGCTCTGGTTCAGTGAGGGCTGAACTTGCTGCAAATTCTTATACCTATGATGGTTCAGCTGCAACATCCTTATATTCCTTGAAACTGACCGGTGATTTTTATAACCAGGAAATTGAATATGGACAATCAACCCTTCCATATTTTACAGGATCTTATTTGTTAAGGTCGATTCCAATTACCACTCATGGTACGGGCACAACAAACAGTATTGTCTGGGTACACGGAGAGGTTGATTTTTATAAAACTTCCACTGACTCATATGTTTGTTTTTATATATACCGGGATGGAGTAAGGCTCTGTGAAATCAGCGAAATCTGTAATTATGATGAAGATAAGACCGTACATATTCAATGGATGGATGAGCCGGCTGCCGGATCTCATACTTATGAACTTTGGACGTACTATCCCAGCGGAGGTATGACTTATTATGGCCATCAGTTACATGTGGTTGAATTAAAACGTTAATACTTAAAATTCAGATATTATGAAAAAAACGATATTAATTTTATTATTAGTTTTATCTTCAGGCGCTCTATTCTCTCAGAACTCTTTAAATGAAGATGCACGTGCCAGGATTGGAACATATGTTAAGCTGAATCCTGCAATTTTCGACGTCCAATTACATTCAACAGAAGCTCGTGCGGCTGCTGATGTTATTAATACGTCTTTTACTACATATTTTGTTGTACCGAACATAACGTTCTCAAATATTACAGATGCAACAGAAGCAGCTGAGCTAAAGCGACTTGTTTCAGATCTTAATAAACTTATAGAAAATCCCCCTTCCTGGGAGAAATTGGTAAGTATGCAAACGCAATTAAAAAACACTCCTCCATCGGCTCCGATCTTTGCAGGAGAGGAATCTGCCAAGAAGTTTTATAATTCGGGAAGTGATGGAAAAAATCGTAATTTGGATGGGAAAAATGCAATACCTGTTAATTCAAGCACATCGCATGAGAAAGCTCCGGAAATCCCAATTAAGAAATAATTTATATTCCACTATCGTGATTAATAATAATTTGTTTCTTATGGAATCAGGTTTTTAACCTTAAATGAAAAACAGAACAAAAACTTTAATAAATAAAATTTCACCTATGAAATCAAAGTTACAAATTACCAAAGCTCTTAAACAAAAACTGTTAATGCCGTTATTAGCTGCAATTTGCATTTTAAGCACAGTGAACGGCTATTCGCAGCAAGGTGTATCCATCAATACTGCAGGTACACCGGCAAATCCCTCAGCCATGCTGGATGTGAGCAGTACCTCTAAGGGATTATTAATCCCGCGTGTTTCATTAACATCAATAAATGATGTTACAACTATTGCAAGCCCTGCAACTTCCTTGCTGGTATACAACACCAATGCAGCCATGGTTGGCGGGGCAGTTGGCTTTTGGTATTTTAATGGTACAATATGGGTTCAGGCAATTGGGCCACAAGGTATTCAGGGACCCACTGGAGCCACAGGTGCCGCAGGCGCTGCTGGTGCAACAGGCCCTGCCGGACCTACCGGAGCCACAGGTGCCGCCGGAGTTGCCGGAGCAACAGGAGCAACAGGCCCTGCAGGACCCGTTGGTTGTGGGGTTGCCAATTATGTTGTAAAATCTACTGGAGCCTCAGCTACCTGCAGTATAATTTATGACAATGGAACAAATGCTGGTATCGGAACAACCACACCCGCAAACACTTTTGATGTAATAACCACAAATACTACAACTGATTTTGCCGCAATAAAAGGTTCAGAAACCGGTAATGCAAAAGTTTATGGTGTTCTTGGTTCCATTACTTCAACAACAAATGATGCTAGCGGTGTAAGAGGTATCGCTTCAGGAACCTCAGGCCAGACTAATGGCGTATGGGGCGAAAACGCATCAGCAGCGGGAGTGGGCGTTTATGGATTAACCACTAATGCTACCGGTGACGGTGTTTATGGATGGAACAATGCTGCAGCCGGAGCCAGCAATGGTTATGGTGTATGGGGAATTACTTCTCAAAATACCGGATTCGCTGTTGCAGGAAATAATTACAATGCCACAGGTACGGGTGTGGCCGGTGCCGGAAATGGAATCGGAATTAATTATATCAGTGGAGGTACCGGTGGCGCATTTTCCAGTACAAATATTGGCGCTTATGGATATGGAAATAATACAACTTCCAGTTGGGGTGTTCTAGGACTTTCTGCCAACGTAACAGGTACCGGGGTACGCGGTCAGAACAATACCACTGATGATGCTACCAGTGCAGGTTTTGGCGGTTTTTTTACCAGTACGCAGACAAAAGGATCTGGTGTTGCAGGATCGTTAGCTACTACCAGTACATATTTTGCGGGCGCTGGCGTTTCTGGATATACAGCGTCAACATTAGCCAACGGAAAGGGAGTCATTGGCGCATGTGATAATGCGACCGGTTCAGGTGTTTGGGGCCAGTCGGCAGGCGCTTCAGGTAACGGTGTTATCGGAATCGTTTCTGGCGCTACAGGTTTTGGTTTAAACGGACAAAACTTAAATGCAACCGGAACAGGTATTGCCGGAGCAGGTAATGCTTTGGGGCCAAACTACCTGGCAAACGGTAGTGGAGGAGCTTTTACAGGAACTCAAGTCGGCGTATATGGAAGGGCTACGAATACAGTTAGTCCCAGTGGTGGTGGATATTTTTCCAACGCAGTCAGCGTTAACAACTGGGCCTATGTTGCATACTACTATAGTGGAACTGCCTACAAGGTTTATGGAAACGGGACGGTATCAACAATTGTTAAAGATACTAAAGGCGATATGGTTACACTTCACTGCCCGGAAACACCTGAAGCCTATTTTCAGGATTATGGTTCCGGGAAACTGGTTAACGGTAAAGCTCATATAGATATTGACCCGATCTTTGCAAAAAATATTGCTGTTAATCAGGATCATCCTCTGCGTGTATTCATTCAGTTGCAGGGTGATTGCAAAGGGGTTTATACGTCTAATGAAACCCAGACAGGTTTCGATGTAACAGAGTTACAGGGCGGACAATCAAATGTCCCGTTTACATGGACCGTAGTTGGTAATCGTGCTGATGATCGTGATGAAAATGGAAATATCATTTCAAAATATCAGGATCTAAGGTTTGAACCTGCTCCATTACCATTACAAACATACCAGGATGAAAAACAGGAACTGATAAAACCATCGGTACTTGAAGATAAAAAGCTGGATTTCAAAACCAGTGAAAAAAGGATAAAACCAAGTAATAAAAATTAGTAGAATATAATTTTAATATACAGGTCATGAAAAAATCAACGATTTTTATAATACTAATCATCTTTGGCAGCTTAGCCTACGGACAAATCGTCAACAATGCATTCATCCGAAATGATGCCGGGGTTTATATTGTCTGCCCCTCCAATTTTGAAAACGATGTGAACGGTAGCGTCCAGAATAATGGTAATATTAACGTTGCAGGAAATTTTATCAACGACTACAATTTTATTTCGGGAGCTTCGAGCAATGTTAAACTTGATGGAGCGGTTCAAAATATCGGAGGTACCAGCTCTACCACCTTCAACAACCTTATCATTGATGGAACGGGAAATAAAACTATTTCAATTAATACTTCTGTTGCCAGTTCACTTATTATGAATGCCAACAAAGTGTTGATTTCAAATTATAACCTTTCGCTCTTATCAAGTGCAAACATAACCAATCCTGATAATTCCAGGTTTATTGTTACCAATGGTACAGGAAGTTTAATAAAAAAATCTCTGCCTCTTACCACGGATTTCTTATTTCCTGTGGGTGACACGCTTACCAGCTACAAACCTGCCATAATAAATTATTCCGGAACCACGGACACTTTTGCTGTAAGGGTTGAGAAAGGTGTTAACCCTACTACCAGCGCTAACCCGACCTGTGTGCAAAAAACCTGGGTGGTAAATGAAAGTACACCCGGTGGAACAACCGCGTCATTAAATTTGGGCTGGAACACAATAGACGAAGGAACCTTTTTTACCCGCGCTGCTGCCTTAACATGGCAAAATATCAGTAGTACCTGGACTATTTTGGCCAGTACACCCGGAGCTACTTCTAATTTACCTGCTACAGATTGGTATCATGTAACCTCCGGAATTACTGATTTTTCAGCTGCAAATTCCAGGTTTATTATGAGGAGCTATTCCCCTCCGACTATTGTCAAACATCCTGGCCCTGCTAATGGTTGTGAAGGTGGAAGTTTATCGTTTAACATCTCTGCAACCGGATTACAGCTGGATTACCAGTGGCAGGAAAACTGCGGAAGCGGCTGGAACAATTTATCAAATAATGCGACATATTCGGGGACAACGACGAATGCACTTACCATAACGGGTATTACCTTATCATTAAATGGATGCCAATATCGTTGTGTGGTTACTAATGATGCGGGTTCGGTTCCATCTAATGCTGCTACTGCTTCCGTTTATGCATACCCAATTGCTGAGGCTGGAACTCACGGAACATACACTGGTGTACCTGTACAGATCGGCGACCTTTCCAGCGGCCCTGGAACGTTTAGCTGGTTACCTGCATCGGGCTTGAATGATGCTGCTATTGCCATGCCGCTGGCCTCACCTCCGACAACCACAATTTATACCCTTACAGTGAGCAACAATGGATGTCTTGCCACCGATACCGTCACCGTGGTTTTTGGCGGCCTTGGCCATGTCATCAGTGGAAAAACAGTATATGCAGGAAGAGCCAACGCAGGCAACCCGGTACCCAACAACCCAACGTATAATCCGGTGATATACTCCATCGATAATGTAATCGTAATATTGAAAAATTATCCGACAAATGATGAAGTAGCAAGAGATACGAGTGATGCCGCCGGGATCTATCAATTCACCAATATCATGGATGGAAATTATACCCTGGCCTACGATAAGTATACAGCCGACACGATGATGTGGTGTAACGATGTGAATGCCATCGATGTCGCCTTGATGAAATATTTCATTGGCAGCGACACCTTGCAGGATCCTACCAGATGTTTTTCGTCAATCTACAAGAAAGCGGCAAATGTAGATAATAACATAGCGATCAATGCTGTTGATGTTGCGCGAATGAAAGCCAAGATCGGCGCGCCTTATGATCCTGTCAGGAACTTCCCCAAAGGAAACTGGGTAGCCTTAAACAAACAGGTAACTCTTGCCGGGGCAGATCAGATTGTTAATCTTGAAACGATCAGTTATGGAGACTACAATGCTTCCAGCAGCAAATACCGCGATTCGACCAACACATGGAGCGGTGCAAAATCATTACCTG
>DAOQAT010000072.1:0-15414 GCA_035354195.1 Bacteroidales bacterium
GAACTGCAGTTTTAAGAGAAAAAGGGCTTTATGTTTTACGGTTTAAAAATGAAGATCTTTCTGAAATTACAAACGTGATTAAGAAAATAGAAGAAGTATTGGAACAGTTACCCTGACCCCATCCCCATCCCTTCCCCTAATATTAGGGGAAGGGCGCGGGCCTTGTGCGCTGGCGAAGGGGTCAGAGCCCGGAAACTCGTCGCCTGGTTGTGCAAAGTTTTTAGTGTCCGTCGCACAAAAAAAAATTCAAAGAATTATTTCGGTCGACTTCCTTGCCTGTTTTCTAAGACATGACCAAATATTGTTAAAAAAAATTACGCAACAAACTTAAACAAATCTACATAGGGCGATCCTCTTTTAATAACTGCAAAAGCCTAAATGGTAAGAAGTATTGGAACAGTTACCCTGACCCCATCCCAATCCCTTCCCCTAATATTAGGGGAAGGGCGCGGGCCTTGTGACTATTTTGTATTTGTCACATCGTCGCATATAAGTGGCTGCATGATTTTTCAAGTGACGGGACGAGTTATTACTACAAATAAAATTTTTTGAAAATTATTAAAGACTCCCCGCCCGCCTGCCTAGCCGTTTCAGCTACCTGGCACCGCCACTACTCATTTCATAACTTCCCTTTAGTTTGTGAAGTAAAATTTTTATATAACTGCCATATTTGGTAAATTTATTGTTAAAAATCGAAAAAATCTTGCATTATGCAAATATATTTCATACATTTGGCAAAATTTTGTTTGTTTAACAAGTTTTTATATGTATGTTTGCGCTTTAAAAAATGGAGGAACAAAAAAAATTTCATTGCTTTTATTTCAATTATATCGTAACTTTTAAAATTATCAATCGTACATAGATATTAATGAAAAAAAGAATAAATTCGCAATGTGTCTTCCTGTATAAATTTGAAAATTATTATATATTTTTTGGTATTTTTTGATTTTTTATATTTTGACAAAACCATTGATTTGCAAGATTTATAATTATTTGATATTTAAATTTTTATATATTTACAATTAACCATATGAAAAAATCAGCATCTCTAATCTCTTGGCTTTTTTCTCAGCACCATATTTCCCGGGCCATTGTTGACAGGCAAAAAATTAATCGTTTGCTATTGCCGATGTTTTTTATTGTTTTGTTGCTTGCCTTTGCTGGCAACGCGGCGGGACAAATTGCTTTTAGAGCCACCACTACTGCAACGACAACAACTACTACTTTAACTATTGCCAAACCTGCAAGCCTTGCAGTGGATGATATAATGTTTGTTCAGATTGTTCAATCCGATGATGGAAATACAACTTTAAGTGCTGCAACAGGAAGCGGGTGGACACAAATTGCTGAGAGCATTATTGCTAGTTATAGTACGGGGTGGTGGCCATTTACTTCTTATTATAGATGCCATGCGACACTTCTTTATAAGATTGCCACAGCTGCAGACGTTTCAGTTGCGAATTTTTCATTTACTCTTGATTCTGATGCACAAGACGGCGAAGGTGCTATCGTGGCATTCAGCGGCGTTGATGTAGCAACCGGTCCATTTGATGTTGCACCTGGAGCTACATATAATAATATTAATGATAACCAATTAAATGCATCTACAATTACAACAGCAACAGCAAATGCTGCTGTTATAATGTTTGGAGCTCTTTACGACAACCAACCTCTTTCTGTATGGACAACTACTTCTCCTGGAGGACTTACTGAATTATATGATCTTCCTTTTGATTGTACAAGGGATATTGGCATGGGGGCGGCATGGGCTGTAAAACCTACAACAGGCGCTACCGGTGGCGGCACAGCAACAATTTCCGCCGCATGTTATAATGGCTCCATTTTAATTGCACTTAAACCGCCACTTTGTTCAGGCACACCTGCGCCAGGTAATACCATATCGAATGCAAATCCTGTATGTCCAAGCGGAATTTTCACTTTATCCTTACAAAACAATATTCCCCTTGGTGGTGTTACATATCAATGGCAATCTTCCTCCGATGGCAGTACCTGGACCAACATAGCCGGGGGCACATCCTCCACATTAACAACTTCACAAACGGCTGCTACATATTATCATTGTCTGGTTACGTGTTCGGGAAACACCGGGACATCAAACAGCCTATTAGTTGGCATGACAACTTGTTCAGCCTATTATCATCCCACAACAGGTTTAAACAGTAGTTCGTGTGGCTCGTGTATGACATTGATAAATACAGGTGCAGCTCATTACTATTATGACGACGGCGGGCCTTCAGGTAATTATTCGAATAATATCAATAACGATGGCAGTGGGATTTATCGTACCTTCTGTCCCGCCGAGGCAAATCAGGCTGTAAGAGCCACCTTTGCTTATTTAGATACAGAATCCGGTGCCGATATTTTAACCATCACAAACGGAGCATCCGGTTCAACCTCATTGCCTACGCTCTGGCAAGGTAGTGGCAGTAGCACTCCCGCTGTACAAACAAGCACCGATGTAAGCGGATGCCTTACATTCAGGTTTGATAGCGATGGGGGCACCAATTATGCTGGTTGGGAAATTATTTTGACGACCGTGCCAAGCACCAACAGGAAACCTCCTATAAACAGCGATTGCCAAACCGCTACAACTATTTGTAGTGCATCGACCATTACGGCAACCAGTAATGGCCCCGGACTATATACCACATGCCCTGCGGGCTGCCTGGGTTCAGAGTATTATACCAACTGGTATGTCTGGAAAGCTGGCCTGGCCGGCACCCTGCGTTTTTCGATAACTCCAGCCAGCGGTGCAGATGATTATGATTTTGCATTATACAAAGCCACCGATTGCTCAGCAATGGGAAATCCTGTTCGCTGTTCTTTCCGTACGGCTACAGGGGCTACGGGATTGTCTCCAACTGAGAGTGATACCGAAGAAAGCGCCACTGTTGGTAATGGATGGGTCGATACCGTCCACACAAAAGCCGAAGAATATTACTTTTTGATGATCAGCGATTACACAAAAGAGGGAACAGGCTTTACTCTTTCATTTGCCGGTAGTGATTGTAACATTACATGTGCGTCCCCCCTACCCGTTGAGCTGCTTACTTTTGATGCCAAATGCGATAATGATAATGTGGATCTGTCCTGGTCAACGGCTACCGAAACCAACAACGATTATTTCACGATTGAACGGAGTGCCGATGTTGCTGATTGGGAATTCGTAAAGAGTGTTCCAGGAGCCGGAAACAGCAATAGCACGCGGTTCTATTCGGCAATAGATAAAGACCCGCTTAGCGGGACCTCGTATTACCGCCTCAAACAGACCGATTTTGACGGGCATTCCGAAACCTTCAGCCCTATAGCGGTGATTTGTGATGATGCGGGATCTGATCCTCAGGTAAATTATTCCCCCAATCCGTTTACATCAGAGTTGTGGGTTGATTTCCAAAACCTGGTTTTCGAAAAAGCTTCAGTAAGTGTTTATGATGTGCAAGGAAATTTAGTTTATCAAAAAAACATCAGTTACACCGATTTTCCTGACAAAAAACTGGACATGAATCTTAGTAATCTTGCCGCAGGGATATATATGGTAAGCTTTATCACAGAAGAGTTTAATAACACGCACCGAATAGTGAAAAAATAGAAATGCAGCATTGTACGTGGGTCTGCCCGACAGGTAAGGCGGGAGGGGAAGTTGACCGTGATTAGTCTCAAATTTCCGCTCAACAACGAGAGACTGCCTCAAAAGTGCTTTGTGCCCCTTTGTGCAAACCTTTGTGCATCTTTGTGGTAAATATAAGTAATTGAACCACAAAGTAACACCAAGTACACACTAAGGTTCACTAAGGCTAAATACAAACAAATTACAACTTTTGAGACAGCCTCTAGAATTAAAGCATAACATTACTGGCATTAAATAAATCAAAAGAGTTTCTCAATATTTTTCAAGACTATTTAAATGTTGTTTTCTAAAAAATAAATATTTTTTCAAGTTTTTTGCAGGCTCATGCATCTATTTAAAATATTTTCAATATTTCGTGTTTATTTTCTTGCATTTTATTTTTATTTTTTCTATCTTGCGCCGAATTTCACACACAAACTATTAAGAAAATAATATCAGTCAAAACTTTATCAATATGAAAAAATTTTTCACCCTCCTCTTCGTGATGATTGCATGTTTTACAAGCAGCATTATTGCACAGAATACCAATGAAGCACAAACCCTGGAAGCCATGCAGATATTGCAGGACCGTGATGAAATCATTATAAAATTCAATGTTGCGACCAAGGATCAGATAAACAATGACCTGACCAACATCATGTCCATTGATAATGTAAAAACATTACCAGACAACCAGGGTTTTGAAGTCACTGCCTATGCGAACACTCAGGAATTTCAGGAGTTTCTCACCAGAAATATTCCGTATGAAATCATACCTAAAGTTTTTCCTAAAGCTATGACAATGGCTACCACCGTTGCCCAAATGTTAGCTTGGGATAAATACCCTACATATAGTTGCTACGAACAAATGATGTTGTATTTTGAAACCACCTATCCCGACCTGGTTGATATTGATACGATACTTTCGCCAACACAGTCTGGCAATTACAAAATTCTTGTGGCAAAAATTTCTGATAATGTTCATGTTGCAGAAAACGAACCTCAATTTCTTTATTCGTCAACGTTACATGGCGATGAAGCAACCGGGTACTACATGATGCTGCGGTTAATAAATTACCTGCTGACCAACTATGGAACCATACCACAGGTCACCAATCTTGTGAACGGCGCTGAAATTTGGATTTGCCCGGATGCAAACCCTGAAGGGACTTATTATGGGTCCTCCCCTGCAGGCTCCACAGTGGCATCTTCAAGAAGAGCTAATCTGGCAGGATATGATCTAAACCGAAATTTCCCGGATCCAAGAGCCGGAAATAACCCGGATGGATTTGCTACTCAGCCCGAAACACAAGCCTTCATAACTTTTGCTGATAACCATCATTTCAATATGGCCGCTAATTTCCATGGCGGAACTGAAGTCGTCAATTATCCATGGGATACATGGAATACCGCCGGAAACCCAAATGCAGATGACGCATGGTGGCATCGAGTTTGCACCAATTATGTGTCTACCGCACGTTTAGTTAATGCAACATCTTATTCAGACCTATCATCCGCTCCTGATGGCAGTGGTGTAACTGAAGGTGGTGACTGGTATGTAATTACCGGCGGAAGGCAGGATTATATGAATTGGTTTAAGAAATGCAGAGAAGTCACCATTGAAGTCAGTAATCCAAAATTGATCGAGACACAGAATTTAGGTGGATACTGGAATACCAATTATCAGGCTTTTTTGAATTATATGGAGGAATCACTTTACGGTATTCGCGGTGTCATCACTGATGGCTGCACCGGTCAGCCAATAAAAGCGAAGGTTTTTGCGAACGGTTATGATCAGGCTAACGATAGCTCGCATGTTTACTCTGCACTACCGGTAGGTAATTACCACAAATATGTTAATACCGGAACCTATAGTCTAACTTTTTCAGCACCGGGGTATACTTCACAAACCATTACAGGAATTTCAGTTACTAACGGTAGCGCTACTGTGGTTAATGTTGTGTTGGTTCCGAGCGCATCCCCCACCGCAAATTTTACTGCAAATAGTACCTCTACCTGCACTGGAATAGTTCAGTTTACCAATACCGGAGCACATCCACAAAGTAGTACTTATTTATGGAATTTTGGTGATGGAAATACTTCCACCCTGGAAAATCCCTTACATTATTATACAGCTAACGGGACCTATTCAGTTACTTTACAAATTTTTTCATGTGTAGGAAACCCTACCATTACAAAGTCTTCGTATATAACTGTGAATATGCCGGCAAGTCCTACGGTTACTGGCGGCTCGGTTTGTGTTTCCGGGACAGTTAACCTGTCAGCTACAGGAACAGGAACAGTCTATTGGTACGATGCTTTAACCGGAGGCAATTATTTGGGGAGCGGAACTTCTTATACCACACCGTCTATTTCGACAACAACTACCTTTTATGCTAATAATAATGTTCCAAGCGCCAATCAGACTGTGGGTCCGACTGTTGCCGGGACTTCCAGCAATAATGCCTCTTATCTGTTTTTTGATGTATATAATACAATGACTCTTGTTTCTGTTCAGGCCCGTGCCGGGACAGCTGGAACAAAAACTATTACCCTGCAAAACAGTTCCGGAACGATAGTTTATACCACTACTGCAACAGTAAATACAACAACTACAACAATAACGCTGAACTGGGTTATTCCTGCCGGAACGGGATACAAGCTTGTTACTAACGCAAATTCGGCACTTTATAGAAAAACTACTCTTGTTGACTATCCTTATACTTTAGCCGGAGTTTGTATGATAACCGGTAGCACTGCAGGGGCCACAATTTTCCCTTCTTGGTTTAATTGGACCGTTAAAGGTGCTGGCTGTTATAGTCCGCGTGTTCCAGTAATAGCAAGCGTTTTACCAGCCAATACCGCTGGAACACCTTCGGCAACACCAACATTGTGTGTAAATACAGCTCTTAGCCCTGCCATTACCATCTCAACAACAGGCGCCACCGGCATCGGAAGCCCTACAGGCCTGCCTGCTGGTGTTACAGCAGCTTTTGCATCCAATACAATTACCATAAGTGGCACACCTTCGGCATCAGGCACCTTTAATTATTCCATACCTTTAACAGGTGGCTGCGGCAGTATTAACGCAACCGGTACAATAACTGTGAATTCAGCATCTACAACTCCAACTTTCACTCAGCTCGGGCCTTATTGTGTAGGCGCTACACCGGGAACACTGCCAACAACTTCGCTCAATGGAATTTCAGGTACCTGGAATGCCGCCATCAGCACGGCAGGCGCCGGATCAACGGTCTATACTTTTACACCAACTGCAGGTCAGTGTGCAAACACAGCAACAATGACGGTTGTGGTGAATGCCAACATAGCTCCCACCTTTACACAGCTTGGGCCTTATTGTGTTGGCGCTACTCCGGGAACACTGCCAACGACATCGCTCAATGGATTTACAGGAACATGGAATGCTGCCATCAGCACGGCAGGTGCCGGGTCAACGGTCTATACTTTTACACCAACTGCAGGTCAGTGTGCAACAACAGCAACAATGACGGTTGTAGTGAATGCCAACATAGCTCCGACCTTTACACAGCTTGGGCCTTATTGTGTTGGCGCTACTCCGGGAACACTGCCAACGACATCGCTCAATGGATTTACAGGAACATGGAATGCTGCCATCAGCACGGCAGGTGCCGGGTCAACGGTCTATACTTTTACACCAACTGCAGGTCAGTGTGCAACAACAGCAACAATGACGGTTGTAGTGAATGCCAACATAGCTCCGACCTTTACACAGCTTGGGCCTTATTGTGTTGGCGCTACTCCGGGAACACTGCCAACGACATCGCTCAATGGATTTACAGGAACATGGAATGCTGCCATCAGCACGGCAGGCGCCGGAACAACGGTTTATACTTTTACCCCGACTGCAGGTCAGTGTGCAACCACAGCCACGATGAGCGTTGTAGTAAATGCTAATATTACTCCGACCTTTACGCAGCTTGGGCCTTATTGTGTAGGCGCTACACCGGGAACACTGCCAACGACATCGCTCAATGGATTTACAGGAACATGGAATGCTGCCATCAGCACGGCAGGCGCCGGAACAACGGTTTATACATTTACTCCGACAGCCGGCCAGTGTGCTACGACCGCGACCATGAGTGTTACCATAACAGCATTCCCCGTTGCAGAGGCAGGTGCAAATTGCAGCTATAGCGGCACACCGGTGTTGATTGGTGACCCGCTGAATGGCCCGGGAACCATTACATGGACACCGGCAACAGGGCTGGACAATCCGGGTATTGCCCAACCATCAGCATCTCCGGCTGGCACGACCACATACACTATAACTGTTGATAACAACGGTTGTATTGCCACCGATGCCGTCACCGTTACTGTATCAACCGGATATAGCATCAGTGGTAAAACACGTTATACAGGAAGGGCTATCACTGGGTCGCCGGCGCCCAACCCTCCGACATACAATGCCGTCCTTTATAATATAGATAACGTGATTGTCATATTGAAAGATTT
Organism: Bacteroidales bacterium; assembly: GCA_035354195.1. Classification (GTDB taxonomy): domain Bacteria; phylum Bacteroidota; class Bacteroidia; order Bacteroidales; family CAIWKO01; genus CAIWKO01. The sequence continues at coordinate 8,123 of DAOQAT010000072.1, forward strand.
CGTGTCCGGAACCGAACTGGCAAGGGACACGAGTGACGCCTCAGGTAATTATCAGTTCACCAATGTTATGAATGGGAACTATTTGCTTTCTTATGACAAATATACGCCTGATACGATGCAATGGTGTAACGACGTAAATGCAGCAGACGCCGCCATTCTTATGTATTTAATTACAAGCGATACCGTGGTGGACCCGTCAAGGAGTTTTTCTTCGACATACAGATTAGCGGCTGATGTTGATGGGAACAAGGCTATCAATTCAGTTGATGTATCAAGAATTAAAACAAAGATCGGATCACCTTATACGGCCACTAAAAACTTCCCGAAAGGCAATTGGCCTGCCATGAACAAACCTTTTACGGTGGCTGGTTCCAACCTCACCATTAATCTCGACCTGATTGGGTACGGTGACTACAATGCATCCAGCAGTAAATACCGTGATTCTCTGACCTCCTGGTCAGGCGCGAAATCACTGCCGGCTGATATCATTACTACTTCAGATGAGTTTATTACTACCAGTGATCCTTCTTACTTTGAAGTGCCCTTAAGGATAAGTTCAAAAATGCATGAGTTTTCAGCCATGGGGCTTGAACTGAACTACCCACAGGGTTATGACCTGGTTACTGCTTATATGCCAAAAGCCACCGATAAAAATGGCCGCGTGAAGATCAATCAGACCCTGGACGAAGTCATTGCTAACGAAAATGATTTATTGGTAACCGATGAAGACGGGACCATACGAGTGGTGTATGCAACAACCAATCATTTTGACGTAGATGCCAGGGACGTGATGATCGTTTTAGGCTTCAGGCCGCACCAAAAAATGAATTCCGGAAAACTGGAATTTACACTTTCCGGTTCCGGCATTATTGCGAACCAATACGGAGAAGAAAATGATGAAACTTATCTGTTAATGCCCAAGATTTTAGTTCAGGGTTCTGAAACAGAAACCGGGTTTGAGTTTACCGGGTATCCGAATCCGTTCAGTGAAGGAACAACCATCACGTATAACCTGCCTGAAAACGGAACTGTGAAAATGACAGTATACAATACTATTGGTGAGAAAGTTTCAGAACTGGTAAACGAAGCTCAGGTATCCGGGAAACATTCCGTAACGTTTTCACAAAAGAACCTGCCGGCTGGCATGTATACGTTTAAACTGGAGTTCACAGGTACCGACAAATCGACCAATTTGATATTGAATTTGATCCATTGATGATCTTTGATGATCTAAAAAAGCCCCGCATTCCATGCGGGGCTTTTTTTATCCATCATAGGTTTTTAGTGATAGGATGACTGCCTTCAGCGGCAGGCCAGCACGTAGTCATCCTATCACTTACATGCTTGTGCGAAGTTTTCAATGGTTGAGGCTGTCTCAAAAGTCAAAATTTATGAGTATTTGACCTTAGTGTCCGCCGCGGCGGACACTAAGGACTTTTGAGACAACCTCTTAATTAAACCAACTAATAATTTGGACTTAAGTCCATATTGTGAATTAATTGGAGCGAATTTGCACACGTTGCATAACGGTATGCATTGTATTATAAAAATAAATGAAAAAGCGAATTGAAATCGAAAATATTGAGCAGGTGTAACACGGTAATTATAATAACTACAATGATTACATAACGAATAAAATTCGCACCCCATGCCCCGGCGTAACGTGACGCGATAAAAGCGCCCAGGACGTTTCCCACGGATAACACAAGCCCATACTGCCAGTTTACCATACCATAAACTATAAAAACAACCAGTGAAAAAGGGGCATAAGCCATAACCAATAAGTTTTTCAACGCGTTAGCACGCAGGAGGTCGTAACCCGAAAGTAGTACCAGGGCGGCAATCAGAAAAAAACCCACCCCGATATGAATAAAACCGCCGTACATCCCGATAATCATATAAGCCAGGTGGTCGTACCATTTTAATGGCCGTTCAATTAAATGATTTTTTTGCTTTAGCCATTTTTCGGGTTTGTACACGATGAAAAAAAGCATCATGAACATGACGGCAGCAATTACTTTTTCTATCACAGACTCGTTGAGGTTAGCGGCAGTCATGGAGCCCGCTACAGAGCCTATGGTGGTGGGTATGCAAAGGATCAGGCCTTTTTTGAAATCGAGAATTTTTTGTTTTTTAAATGTAAAAACAGCGACGATGGTCTGAAGCATCACGGCTACGCGGTTGGTCCCGTTTGCCACAGTTGCAGGCAGCCCCAGAAATATGAGTAACGAAACGGTGATGATGGTTCCACCGCCGGCAAGTGTGTTAATAAAGCCGACAAGAACACCGGAGAAAATCAACGCAATTGTTTCGGTCCAGTTCACAGAAAAAATTTTTTTACAAAAATAATTTATTAATTGGCAACACCGATGATTTGGTAAAATCAGCCTGACCGTATGAAACAAACATACGGTTCGGGCAAGTGGTTTTAGAGCAATTTAACTTTTTCAAGCCATCGCAATGCCTCATCACCGGCCTGTTGCATACTCCCCGCCATGGAGACAAAACCATGATCTTTGATCACGATAAAGGTATTTTGGTCAAGGATCTTCAGCACACTTTCTGCAAGTTCAACCGTTCCATAGGATGTTTTTTCCAGCGTTTCCGGAATGCCCAGAGCTGCCGCATGTTGTGTGATGAGCGCATTATGCCCGTGAAAAACAGCGTGTACATCAGGCCTGTTCCTGTATATAAGATCATGCATGAAACTCTCGGATGAAGGAGCCCGCGATCCCTTAACAGAAATTTCTTTTTTCTCCGGATCACATGAAACCACCTCCGTAAAACAGGAATCATCTAACGTATTTTTTAAGCCAATGCAGGTGCCGGTAATCATGAACATATGGCCTTGTATGCGAAAGCTAAGGTTTCCGTATGAGCCGCCCGGATAAGGCGGCGCTAATCCTTTTTCGTGAAAAATGGAACACCACTTTTTCAGTTCTTCAAGCAATGGATTTTGCGGGGCGGCGTTGTTTATAAAAACCGTTTCAAATTTTACACCGTTGTATGCTTCTTTGTTCATGTTGAAAACAGTTTTCTAATCTCTTTTTCATGAGGATTAATAATGCCTTTTTCTGTGATGATTTTTGTGATCAATTTTGCAGGAGTTACGTCAAAGGCTGGATTCAAGGCATCACAGCCGGGGGCGCAGACAAGGATCTCATGCATGGTTCCATCTCTGTCGGGGCCTGTCTGATATAATACTTCTCCGGTATCGCGTTCTTCAATGGTAATATTTTTACCGCTGCCCGAATTCAGATCAAAGGTGGAGGTCGGTGCGGCCACATAAAATGGAACACCATATTCTTTCGCAACAATGGCCTTTTCGAGGGTTCCGATTTTATTGGCAACATCACCATTGGCAGCGATCCGGTCGGCACCCACAATAACCATGTCAATTTTGCCGAGCGACATAAGGTATGCCCCGGCATTATCGGGAATAATTACATGAGGAATATTTTCGTTTTTCAGTTCCCAGGCTGTAAGCCGCGCGCCCTGGCTTCGCGGGCGGGTTTCATCCACATAAACAAAAATTTTTTTCCCGGAAATTGCAGCTGAATAAACCGGCGAGAGCGCGGTTCCATAGTCGGTAAATGCCAGCCAGCCTGCATTGCAATGAGTCTCGATGTTAAACCCATCTTTGATCAGCTCATGGCCAAGTTCACCGATCCGCTTACTGGCATCCACATCTTCCTGTGCAAGTTTTTCTGCTTCCATTAAAGCATCTAACGGATTTTTTATTCCAGCATTATAGACGCGTTCCACCGCGTAAAAAAGATTTCTTGCCGTTGGCCTGGTCGCTTCAATTTCATTTTTTGCTCCAGTTATATAATCTTCAAAATTCTTTTCTGCACCTTCCAAAAATGCCTGTGCCATGGCATATCCAGCGGTAACGCCTATGGCTCCTGCACCTCGGACGATCATCGTTTTTATGGCATGACACGTTTGTTTGTAATTTTTGGATTTATAAATACGGAATTCGAATGGCAGCAGGTTTTGCTCTATCATAAAAACAGAGCCATTATCCATCCATACCGTTCTGTAATTTTTACCGTTAACTTTCATTTTTATCAATCACTAACTCCAGGCAGTTTTAACGTAAGTTCAATCTACGCACTTTAGGCACTTTATACTTTAGTTCACTTAAGGCACTTCTTCATTTTATTCTTTATCGTACCAGCTTGCATACATCATATAATTGCGCGAGATGCGGTTTACCTGACCTTCTAACAATGCCTTATCAATACTTTTTATTTTTTTTGCAGGCGTACCGGCATAAACACTTCCTGATTCCACGATCGTGTTTTCTAATACCACAGCTCCGGCAGCAATAATACTGTTGCTTTCGATGGTAACTCCATCCATGATTATAGCGCCCATCCCTACTAAAACATTATCCTGAATGGTACACCCATGTATGAGTGCCCTGTGGGCGATGGAAACGTTGTTCCCAATAGTTACCGAAGCTTTCTGATAAGTGCAATGCACGATGGCGCCGTCCTGTATGTTTACATTGTTACCGATACGAATGGAGTGAACGTCACCACGAACCACAGCGTTGAACCATACGCTGCAATCATCACCCATAACAATATCTCCGGTGAGTGTGGCGTTTTCGGCAAAAAAACAATTTGCGCCCCATTTTGGTTCCACGCCTTTTACTTTTTTTATCAGTGCCATAATACTATTTTTTTAGATCCGGGTAATCGAGTGAATAATGTAAACCGCGGCTTTCCTTACGTTGAGCAGCCATTTTAATGATCAGGTATGCGACATTTATCATGTTGCGGAGTTCGCAGATCTTTTCAGTGAGAATCGAGCGATCATAAAGTTCTTCCGTTTCACGGTACAGAATTTCGAGCCTGTCCATTGCCCTTTTCAGGCGGAGGTTTGAACGAACAATTCCGACATAATTGCTCATGATTTCACGAAGTTCTTTAGAGGTTTGTGTAATTAAAATCATTTCTTCGTTGAGGACAGTTCCTTCGGAGTTCCAGTCAGGAACTTGATTGTTCAGTTCCAGATGTTGAAATTTTTCCATGGAATCCATAGCTGCGCGGTGTGAAAAAACCACGGCTTCGAGCAATGAATTTGAAGCAAGCCGGTTGGCGCCATGGAGTCCCGAACAGGCACATTCGCCTGCGGCATAAAGATTTTTTATGGAGCTTCTGCCATACTCATCAATTTTTATTCCTCCGCACATATAGTGTGCTGCCGGTACCACCGGGATCATTTCTTTGGTAATATCAATGCCAATGCTCAGGCATTTTGCATAAATGGTCGGAAAATGACTGATGAGCTTATTTTTATCCAGATGGCGGCAGTCGAGGCAGACATGCTCTTCGCCACTGATTTTCATTTCACTGTCGATAGCGCGCGCGACAATATCGCGGGGAGCGAGGCTCAGACGGGGATCGTATTTTTGCATGAATTCGTCTCCTTTGATGGTTTTCAATATGCCGCCAAAACCTCTCATGGCCTCTGTAATAAGGAATGAAGGACGTTCTTTGGGGTTGTACAATGACGTAGGATGAAATTGTAAAAACTCCATGTGCTTCACCTCCCCTTTTGCGCGGTAAACCATAGCGATACCGTCGCCTGTAGCAATGGATGGGTTGGTGGTATTACTGTATACGTTTCCAACCCCACCCGTAGCAATGAGTGTGATCTTTGATAAAATTGTGATAATATTATTTTCTTCCGGATTGAGGACATAAGCCCCCAAACAGCTAATACCGGGTGTGCTACGATTTATTTCAACACCGAGGTGATGTTCTGTGATAAGATCGATAGCAAAGTGGTCTTCTAAAATTTCAATGTTTTTGTGCCGTTTGACTTCAGTGAGCAGGGCCTTTTCAATGGAGGCGCCGGTATGGTCTTTGTTGTGCAGGACGCGGTATTCAGAATGTCCCCCTTCTTTTGCCAGATCGAATTTTCCGGATTCGGTTTTATCAAATTCGGTCCCCCATTCTATTAGTTCTTTAATACGTTCTGTTGATTCGGTAATGGTGATGCGCACCATATTTTCATCACACAAACCGGCTCCGGCAATCAGGGTGTCTTTGATGTGTTTTTCATACGAATCAGGTTCGTACATAACAGCAGCTATGCCGCCCTGGGCAAAGTTTGTTGATGATTCTTTTGCTTCAGATTTTGTAACGATACAGACTCTCCCTTTGGAAGCAACTCTCAGTGCAAAGCTCAAGCCCGCTATGCCTGAACCGATAACAAGAAAATCAACATGCTTTCTCATAAACCAATATTATTTAAACAACCCGTAAAACAAAATTAACAAATTCAGCCTACATTGTAAAACTGTAAATACAAAAAAACCCTTCCGGTTAAGAAGGGTTTTCTTGTAAAAAAAATGTGGTAATTATTCCGGGTGAATAGCTTCCACCGGGCAAACATCAGCACATGCGCCGCAGTCAGTGCAGACTTCGGGGTTGATTTTATATATGTCACCTTCGGAGATTGCTTCAACGGGACATTCATCAATGCATGTACCACATGCTGTACAGTCATCAGAAATTTTATAAGCCATGTCAATAATTTTTGGTTAATAAACTACCACAAAGATATTCATTAATTTATAATCAGAATAAAATTTTTACATAAATATTTTTTTCACGTTCACAACCCAAATAAAGAAAAAGATTAATAGCAGCTTTCTATCACCATAAAAAAATGTTTTTTACCGTTGATAAAATGTTTATTTTTTTTAGCTGTTTTCTTTTAATCGACAACTTTTTAAAGTATTTTTACATCAATAATTTAAACTTATTAAAAATGGCAACAGCAAAGAAAACGACCAAAACCAAGGTTGAAAAACCTGCAAAAGCTCCTGCAAAAAAAGGGTGCTGCGGTGCAAAGAAAAAATAAACCTGAGTGAAGGAACTCATGAAATTTCAGGCATCAATCAGATTTGGTGCCTGTTTTTTTTTAATTTTAAAAAAAAATTTTTTAATCAAAAATAAAAACAGATTTTAAATATACTCAAATATCTTCTGAAACCCTTTAAAATAGGTACTTACAAAAAAACAGAACCTACAATAATTTGTTAATAAATATGTTTATTTTTTTTATTTTCGATAAAAAAAGAATAGATTGTTTCGTAGTACTTTTATCAAAAATAATTTAAAACCAAATTAAAATGGCAACAACAAAAAAAGTAACAAAAGCTCCTGCAAAAAAAGCTCCAGTAAAAAAAGCTGCTCCGGCTAAGAAAGCTGTTGCAAAGAAAGCTGCTCCTGCTAAAAAAGTAGTTGCAAAAAAAGCTGCTCCTGCTAAAA
>DAOQAT010000073.1:0-14597 GCA_035354195.1 Bacteroidales bacterium
ACCCCCGACCCGCTGATTACAAATCAGCTGCTCTGGCCAACTGAGCTATTCCGGCTTAGCCACTGCTTGTTTTATGATGAATATCAGATATTTACATAAAAAAAACAGTCCTCTTTTTAAAAAGGACTGCAAATGTATGAACTATTTAGTTATCAACAAAGAAATATTCTATTTTTTTTTGCCTTAGAGGCCTTTTATTTTTTCCTTATGCTTGACTAATTGTTTGCGGAGAGCTTCAACAGCCACGTCTGTAGCCTGTTCGAAGGTGTTGGATTGTTTTTTGGCAAATAAATCATTTCCGGGCAACTTCAAGCGTATTTCAGCAACTTTATTTAATTCTTTATCATTTTTTTCAACACGAAGGGTAACTTCCGAAGCTATCAACCCGTCATAAAGGCCTGATAGTTTTTCGACTTTCTCCTGGATATAGTCTTCCAGTTTTTTATCTGTTTTGAAACGCAATGAAGTGATGTTGACTTTCATAATAACCTCCTTTTTAAGCTTTTGGATGTGCTTGTTTGTAAACTGTTTTTAATTTTTCGATTGTATTGTGAGTATAGACCTGTGTTGCGGATAGATTTGCATGACCCAGAATTTCCTTTATTGAATTAAGATCGGCTCCGTGATTGAGCATGTGGGTGGCAAAGGTATGTCTTAACACGTGCGGACTTTTTTTATCCTGTGATGTAATAGTGCTAAGGTAATAATTTACGACGCGATATACAAGTTTTTGATAAACTTTTTTCCCTTTTTCAGTAATAAAAAAATAATCACCGAAAGAACTATTTACCTGATCCTTTATTTTAAGGTAGTTTTCTATTAATAATTTTAACCTGGAGTTATAGGGAATTATGCGCTCTTTGCTCCTTTTTCCCAGCACTTTTATAGTCATATTATAGGTGTTCACATCGCTTTCTTTGAGATTTACCAGTTCCGAAAGCCGCATACCGGTTACATAAAGCATTTCAATCATAAGCAGGTCGCGTGTGAGCACAAAATCATTTCCGGGTTCCGGGAAATATTCATCAAGCAGCTTTTTCATCCTGTCCTCTTCTATGAAGGCAGGCAGCCTTTTTGATGTTTTTGGAGACAGAACCTTTGTCATGGGATTTTCCGAGATCAGGCCCTGTTTATATAAATATCTGAAAAAAGTACTCAGTGCTGCTTTTTTCCGGTTTACAGAACGCGGTGTGATATGGTTTTCCATCATTTGCACAAACCACGAACGTATCATGATGTGCGAAGCACCTGATATTTCTGTTAATCCGTATTGTTGTGAAAGGTATTCAGTAAATTGTTCCAGATCGGTCTTGTAACTTATAACCGTGTAAGGAGAGCATCTTTTTTCGAATTGCAAATAATGTAAAAAACGTTCCAACATCAAATAAAAAAGAATAAATCCGGCTTCTATAAAAAACTGAACGTAAAATTATACATTCTATTATAAAAAAGCAAGATTTATTCTTCCCTGGTAAAATAAAGAAACTGACTATTTGTTTTTTTCGTCAGTGAGCTTTTGGATGTAGGCAGCTTTCATGACTTCTTCCCTGCGTTTTACAGAAGGTTTGGTAAATTTCTGCCGCTCACGTAATTCTTTAACTACGCCAGTTTTTTCAAATTTCCTTTTGTATTTTTTCAGGGCTTTGTCAATGTTTTCGCCTTCTTTTACCGGTACAATAATCATAAAAAAACGCTCTCTTTCTTTTAATTAATTAATAATTATTCCGATTATTTTTAATTCGGGCTGCAAAATTATGAAATATTCTATTACAAAATAGTTATTTATAAAAATTTATTTTAAAAATTATCCCTTACTTTTGTATAAAAAAATAACATTTTGCATACCATTGAACCATACTACAACTGGCGGCATATTTATATAGCCTCGGAAGACACGCGCTCCCCTTTTTATGGCAATATATACAGCGAATTCGAGTATTCCAATGCCGTATATAATTATTTTATTCATCCTCAATGGGACTGTTTCGGGTCCGCAACCCTGTACCTGAAAATTTTAATGGCAGATTATAAAAAACAATATGCTATTATTGAATTGATAGGCGAATGGAACGACTGCCTATACAATGATATTAAATTCCTCAAAGAAAATGTAATAGATATTTTAACAGGCAACGGCATAAATAAATTTATCCTTCTTGGCGAAAATATCCTTAACTTTCATTATTCAGATGATCTGTATTATCAGGAATGGTTTGATGACCTTGATGACGGGTGGATTGCCTGTGTGAACTTCAGGGATCATGTAATAAAGGAATTCGAAAAAGGGAAGATTGATTACTATCTGGTTTTTGGGGAGAAACTCAACCAGGTATTGTGGCGTAAATCAAGCCCACTGCAGGTATTCGAGCTGGTTTCGGACATGATGACCCGGCGGCTTAATCCATGAAAAGCATGAGGACTCACGTGAATATTACAGTTACAGGCCGTGTGCAGAAAATCGGGTTCCGTTACAGCACGCTGGAAGTGGCAAACCAACTGGGGATCGCCGGCTTTGTCATGAATTTACCCGATGGCGGTGTTTACATTGAAGCCGAAGGCAGTGAAGAAAACATCAAAACTTTTATTGGCTGGTGTCACGAAGGCCCACGCTGGGCAAATGTTGAACATGTTGATGTGGAACCATCGTCGATAAAAAATTTTTCTTCGTTTGAAATAAAGATGTCATAATTTTACCGCTCTCAAAAACTCCCTCTTACCCGGCGGCCCGGGAAGTTTTTTTAGGCTAAAACCAGCAATTTTCAAAGCCCTTTTTACATCACCTTTGCACGAATACGTAACAAGAACACCTCCTATTCTTATAGAAGCCGCAATCTTGTCAAATATTTCAGGACGCCACAATTCCGGTTGGACAGCAGGGGCAAACGCATCAAAATATACAAGGTCATAAAAGGATTTTTTCAACGCGATATCCTCAATTTTCTCCTCACTTACACTCAAAGTAAAACAATCCGTAATCGGATTTTCTGAACGTGTCTTATGCAGCTCCTGATAGTACACTCTTGCTCCGGGAACACCCGTTAATTCAGGATAACCCAATTCATCAAGCTCTTGTTTCCCGATGCGACAGGGTTCAATGCCATGATAATTTATAAAACGGTTATCCCTGAGGGTTTCTATCAATGTAAGTAATGCATTGAGCCCTGTGCCAAAACCAATTTCAAGTACATTCAACGTTTTTTTGTTTTCGGCAGCATAACGATAACCTGCATTTATAAAGATGTGCATGGATTCTGCAAGGGCTCCGTTTTTAGAATGATAACACTCATTCAGTTCCGGAATAAAAATGGTTTTGGAACCATCGGCTGTTTGAATAATTTCTCTTTTCACGTGCTAATCCCTGTTATAAACCGAAAGAATATCAATGATGGTGTCCTGAAAAGAATACAAACCAATCGTTTCGGAAGGCCAGAATCGTTTCTTAACAAGGTTAAGATAGTTTTCCGAAAAGTAATAACAACCTTCGGTTTCATCAAAAACCAGATTTTGCGGGTTCTGAGCATCAATCCAAAGTGAAAATCCTTTATAATCATAACTGAAATGCCAAATGGCAGTTTCGGAAGAGAAAAGAAACTGAGTAGATTCCATCTGGGTTACATCAGTAAAAAGCCCGGATGTAAAATAATACATATCGGTGACACTCCCGGTTACCAGTGAAAATAGCTTTATAACACTTTGATCCCCATCGTTACAAAAAAGCAGGCATTCATCCTCACTCATTGGAAATATTTTCAGAATCTCATAGGTTACCGGTATTTTTTTATATGTAGAAAATGATGGCACGAAATACGCCATCAGATGTTTTTGGGAACTACCAGGGCTGACTTCATAAGTGACCAGATAATTTTTAACAGGCAGGAACACCTGTGGATATTCGCCGTTTTCAATTACATGTGAGGCCACGATATTCCCGGATTCGTTGTAAATATGAAACATTCCTTCGCGGTATGATACATACAAATAGCTGTTGTACACATCTATCGCCTCAAAGTAAGGAAAGGGCGGGTTTACAATTATAGGAACATTCCACTGAGGCTGCCAGTCGTACATGCTAAATACCGAAACATCGCCGGTGTATCTGCCAGCCAAATAAAACTGCTGTGCATCGGAACTTACGGCTGCACCACAATAATCCGTTGTCACAGTTTTAACCTGGGTAACATTGTTCAGGCTGTCAATCTTATTTATAGTTACAGTACCGTCATTTTTGGTAAGCACGAGTACAAATTTCAACTTTTTATCCAGTCCTTTAATGCTGATCTTCCTGAATTCGTTGGCCACATTAACTCCGTCAGACGCCGAAACCAGTACGTAGTATGTTCCCGTTGGTAATAAGACATTTTCAAAATTTAAATCCAGATTGATGTCGGTGCAATTATTCTCCGGGTAAACGGTTTGTGATGCTGAAACCGGTGTCATATCATCGTTCAGGAGCTTGACACTCACATATTCAAGTTTGCGGTCGTCACATACATTTGCCTTCACATTTATGATATCGTCCACTGCAAAAAGTTGATTTTCGAATGGACTGGAAATGCTTACCTGCGGACTGTATGTATCGCCTTCTTTACTACAGGCATAAATAAAAACAAAAGGCAGCAACAATAAAAATAATTTTCGATACATGTAACAAAAATACGAAATACCGCGATAAAAACGTGTCTTTATATTACAATTTGGATTGTTTTTAAGCCACTGAAACACATAAGGCTTTTCGAATAAAAGCTTGTATAATAACTGAAAATATCGTAACTTTATAGTTAGAAATCATGTAAATTAAAAAGAAATGGAAAACTATTGTTGCCCCTTCTGCAACGGCCATTTGAATGTGAACGACAACATTGTTCTTATCGTCAGGACCAATAAAGATAAACAGGGCCTTGTTTTTCTTCACACAGAACTTGGCAACTATGCCCGGCAAATGACATCAACGCTGGATGTAAAGAAAGGCGATTCGGTAGAGTTCTTCTGTCCTTATTGCCATACCAACATTGAATACCACAAAGAAAAAACAAACCTGGTTAAGTTGATCCGTGAAACCAATCACGGTAAAAAATCGCAGGTAATTTTTTCAAAGGTATATGGAGAAGAAGCTACCTACCATGTTGATGAAAACAAAGTGATGTCTTACGGCGAACATGCCAAGCAATATATGGATCCTGAATGGTTTTTGAAGTAACGTTCGGAGAACCGTCAAAAAAAAACCGGCATTTCTGCCGGCTTCTTTATCATATTTTTTAATTACAGAAAAAGTTACATTTCATATTTTTGAGCGCATACCTTGCCGTTCATAAATTGTCTGTTAAGGCGCGCGATGTTGGTAACTTTTATTTCTTTCGGGCATTCTGCCTCGCAGGCATAGGTGTTACTGCAGTTTCCGAAGCCCAGACGGTCCATCTCGGCAACCATTTTTTGCACGCGTTCGGCAGCTTCAATTCTTCCTTGCGGTAATAAGGCCAGTTGTGAAACTTTTGCCCCGACGAACAACATGGCGGAAGCATTTGCGCAAGCTGCCACACAAGCGCCACAACCAATACAGGCAGCAGCATCCATGGCAAGTTCAGCCTTTAATTTTTTTATAGGAATCGAATTGGCATCAGGAACACCACCGGTATTCACCGAAACATACCCGCCTGATTGAATGATCAGGTCCAGCGCCGAGCGGTCGACAACCAGGTCTTTTACGATCGGGAACGGTTTGGCACGCCACGGTTCAATAACGATGGTATCGCCATCATTGAACGAACGCATATGAAGCTGGCAGGTTGTAATACCCCGTTTGGGGCCGTGAGGGCGGCCATTGATATACAAACTGCAGGTCCCGCAAATTCCCTCGCGGCAGTCGTGGTCGAAGGCTACCGGATCATTGCCTTCGGTTATGATTTGCTGGTTAAGTGTGTCCAGCATTTCAAAGAATGAGCTGTCGGGCGAAACACCCTTTACATGGTAAGTCTCAAACTTTCCTTTTGCAGCGGCGTTTTTTTGGCGCCAGATTTTTAAGGTTAGGTTCATAATTTGGGTTTATTTATTAGCCATAAGCCATAAGCCATAAGCCATTACTTTTTGATTTTATTTATCGCTGTCCAATTTATTAATTAATGAGTTAATCATTTTCGATAATGTTGTTATTTTATCGAAAATATCTTGACAATTTTCTCTTAAATATCCTATTTTATTTGCAATAATTAGTTCTGTTTCCAGCTCGTATAAAGACCCTCTTGCTTGTTTCAAAAATAAAGAATACGATTTTGTAGAGTTTCGACCCCATCCTTCCGCAATATTTATCGGAACTGAGCTGGATGCACTTCTTACCTGAGCTATAAGACCAAAACGTTCTTCCATCGGAAAATCCATACTCAATTTATAAATATCAACAGTCAACTCAATGCCAAACTGCCATATTTTTAAATCCCTGTATGAATTAATCTTTTCCATTTTATTTTTTTTCTATTGCCTTTATAAACTCCCCAATGGCTTGTGGCTCGTGGCTATTGGCTTGTGGCTGTGGCTCGTGGCTCGTGGCTATTGGCTATTGGCTATTGGCTATTGGCTATTTATAACTCCTTTGTGATGGTTTTGCAACTTCAAACGTCAGCTGTTCCTTATGCATTTCAGGCTCAACGCCTTCGCCTTTATATTCCCATGCAGAAACGAAGGCAAAATTTTCATCATCACGTTTTGCCTCGCCATCTTCGGTCTGCATCTCTTCCCTGAAATGGCCGCCACATGACTCCCTGCGCTGCAAAGCATCTTTCATTATCAGTTCCCCCAACTCAATGAAATCGGCAACGCGGCTTGCCTTCTCCACTTCAGGGTTAAATTCATTCATCTCACCGGGAATAAAAAGATCATTCCAGAATTCATTTTTTACTGAAGGAACCTGAGATAATCCATCTTTGAGGCCTTGTTCGGTGCGGCCCATGCCACAATGTTCCCACATCAGCTTGCCAAATTTCTTATGGATAGAATCAACCGATTGTTTTCCTTTAATGTTTTTCAGCTTATCCAACTGTTTTTTAATATCATTTTCGGCTTGCACAAATTCCGGAGCATCCGTGGGGATACGTTTTGTATGGATTTCTGCTGATAAATAATTTCCGATGGTGTACGGCAAAATAAAATATCCGTCAGCCAGTCCCTGCATCAAAGCAGAGGCCCCAAGCCTGTTGGCCCCGTGATCAGAAAAATTGCATTCCCCGATGGCATAAAGGCCGGGGATGGTTGTCATCAGGTCATAATCAACCCAAAGGCCGCCCATGGTATAATGAACAGCCGGATAAATCATCATCGGTGTTTCATAAGGATTTTCGTTGATGATCTGTTCGTACATCTGGAACAGGTTTCCGTAACGTTCTTCTATGACATTTTTACCCAGACGGGCAATAGATTCTTTGAAATCAAGATAAACGGCAAGCCCGGTATGGCTTACTCCATAACCGGCGTCGCAACGTTCTTTTGCGGCACGTGAAGCCACATCACGAGGAACAAGGTTCCCGAAAGCGGGATACCGGCGTTCGAGGTAATAATCACGGTCTTCCTCAGCAATATCGGAAGGTTTTATTTCTTTTTTGCGAAGCTTCTGGGCATCTTCCAGTTTTTTAGGAACCCAGATCCTTCCGTCGTTACGTAAGCTTTCACTCATCAGGGTGAGCTTCGACTGAAAATCACCGTGGACAGGAATGCATGTCGGGTGAATCTGTGTAAAACAGGCATTGCTGAAGAAGGCTCCTTTTTTATAGGCACGCCAGATAGGAGTGGCATTTGAGCCCATTGCGTTCGTTGACAGGAAATAGGCATTGCCATAACCGCCGGTTGCAAGAACAACAGCGTGCCCAAAATATTTTTCAATTTCTCCTGTAACCAGATTGCGCACAATGATACCGCGTGCTTTGCCGTCGATAAGGACCACATCAAGCATATCACGGCGGTTGTATAGTTTAACGGTACCTTTTTTTATTTGACGGCTCAAGGCACTGTATGCTCCAAGCAACAGTTGCTGCCCTGTCTGTCCACGGGCATAAAATGTACGGGAAACCTGCGCTCCCCCAAACGACCGGTTGTCAAGCAATCCGCCATAATCGCGTGCAAAAGGGACTCCCTGCGCCACACACTGGTCAATAATACTGTTGCTGACTTCAGCGAGGCGATACACATTGGCTTCGCGGGCACGGTAATCGCCGCCTTTGATGGTATCATAAAACAGGCGGTAAACACTATCTCCGTCGTTCTGATAATTTTTTGCCGCATTGATCCCGCCCTGGGCTGCTATACTGTGTGCACGGCGCGGGCTGTCCTGATAACAAAATGCCTTGACGTTGTATCCCAGTTCGCCTAATGATGCGGCGGCCGAAGCTCCGGCAAGCCCGGTACCTACAACAATGATGTCCAACTTACGTTTATTGGAAGGATTGACTAATTTGCAGGTTGCTTTATATGTTGTCCATTTTTCAGCTAAAGGACCTTCAGGGATTTTGGAATTTAATTTTGTCATAGCTGCTTGGGGTTTATTTAAAGTTAAGATTTATGAATTACAATTTGGAACCTAAGAATTAAAAGAAAAACATAAAATAAATGGGTATAATTGAAAAACCGCCGGCAACAACGATTGCATAAAGCATACTGACGATTTTAATGGCTTTATTATATTTATTATGATTCAGGCCTAATGTCTGAAAACCTGAAAGGATCGCATGATTGAGGTGAAACCCCAGAAAAATAAAGAAAGCAATGTAGATGAACGAATAAAGTTTATTTTGGAAAAGTAAAATTGCCATCGGATAAAAATCATGTTGTTCAATTCCTGCAGGAGGTTGTACCCAGCCGGCTTTGATAAAAAAGAAATGCATGAAATGAAGGATCAGGAAAATGAAAATAATAATCCCGGTATAAATCATGTATTTTGAGAAAAACTCAGTATGTGACTTGTTGACCACATGATACCTGACAGGGCGGGAAGCCCAGTTTTTTAAGGTTACAATAACACCAATCAGAATATGAATGCCAAATCCACCGAACAACACATACTCAAAAATTTTTACAGCTATGTTGGTTGTCATAAAGGTGGCAGCGGCGGTAAACATTTTGCCGTCATCACCTGCAAGCATCAGGAGGTTGATAGTGAGATGAACCAGCAAAAATAACGCAAGAAAAAGCCCGAAGGCACCCATGATGATCTTCTTGGTAATCGAGGAATACACTAAAATTTTGCTCATAATATTTGATTTTTCAAAAAAAACTTAAAAATTTCCGTGATAGTTAGAAAAAACAATTTACTTTGTATTTTATCAAAGGCAAAGGTAAAAGTTGAATTTATTTTTCCAAATAAAAAGTTAATTTTTTTCGCTAATTATAATCCTTATAAATAAAATGAGATACAAAACTATAAGCCCCGATCTGTTTATCCGAAACAGGCAAAAGCTTCTGAAACAACTGAAGCCCAACTCGCTGGTAATAGTTCTTTCAAACGATGAGTTTCAGAGGAACGGCGACCAATTTCATCCGTACCGGCAAAACTCCGATATGTTTTATCTTACAGGATTAGATCAGGAAAAATGCGTGTTGTGTTTATGTCCTGATCACCCCAAGGAAGATATGCGGGAACTTGTTTTTACGGTTCAAACCAGCGAAACGATGGTTACCTGGTATGGCCATAAATACACACTTGAACAGGCAAGTGCTGTTTCCGGAGTGAAAAACATCAAATGGCTCGACAGCTTTGAAGAAACGTTAAAAGATCTGGTTCTCCGATCCGAACATATTTATATAAATCTTTACGAAAATGCCCGTTTTTCAACAGAAGTGCCATCCAACGAACTTCGGTTTATTCAACGAATGAAAAACGAATATCCGTTACATAAATTTAAAAGACTTAATCCACTCATTACTGATCTGCGTTTGTGCAAAGAACCCGAGGAAATCGAAATGATGCAGCAGGCTTGCAATATAACGGAAAAAGCCTTCAGAAGGATTTTAGACAGAGTCAGGCCGGGAATGATGGAATACGAAGTTGAGGCTGAGATTACCCATGAATTTATCCGAAACGGTGTAGACAGGCACTCCTTTGCTCCCATTGTTGCCTCCGGAATTAACGGTTGTGTTTTGCATTACATAAAAAATGATGTCAAAATAAAAAACGGAGATTTAATACTAATTGATTACGGTGCCGAATATGGCAATTACGCCGCTGATGTTACACGAACCATCCCGGCAAACGGCAAATTCACCAAACGTCAGAAAGAATGTTACCAAGCCGTGTTACGGGTACACAAACAAGCAAAACAACTGATCGTTCCGGGCACCACCATTGAAAAAATAAATAAAGATGTTACCCTTCTTATGGAAGCCGAGATGATAAAACTTGGGCTTTTCACTGCGAACGATGTTAAAAATCAAAATCCGGATAATCCGATGTATTTTAAATATTACATGCACGGCAATTCGCATTTTATCGGGCTGGACGTACACGATGTCGGCACCCGGCAGGTAGTTCTGAAACCAGGAATGGTGTTGAGCTGCGAACCCGGAATATACATAAAAGAAGAAGGTATCGGAATAAGAATTGAAAATGATATTCTTGTTAGTAAAAAAGGTCCCATTGATTTAACGAAAAATATTCCTATTGAAGCAGACGACATTGAAAACCTGATGAAAAAAAACAGAAAATAAACAAGTTTATATAATCCAGGTCCCTGCTTATTGAAGTAAAAAAGAATTCCTAAATCTAAAATTTAAAAATATGTTTTCAGCAAATGTTTACATCGAAAGAAGAAAAAGACTAAAAGAGCTTATAAAAAACGGTGTCATTGTTTTTTTAGGCAACACTGAATTACCGATGAACTATCCCCAAAATATTTACCATTTCAGGCAGGACAGCTCGTTCCTGTACTTCTTCGGCCTTGACGAGCCCGGCCTCGCTGCTGTTATAGATATTGACAACGGCAAGGAAATAATTTTCGGCGATGATGTGGATATTGATGACATTGTCTGGACAGGCCCGTTGCCATTATTAACAGACAAAGTAACCAAAGCAGGTATAACATTGTCAGCGCCTTTTTCAGGATTTGAACCTTTTATTGCTGAAACAAAAAAACAAAACAGAAAAATTCATTTTTTACCGCCATACAACCCGAACAGCAAGATATCCTTAGCCGAAATTCTAAATATCCCAATAGATAAATTGAAAGAAAACGCTTCCATGGAACTGATACTCGCCGTAGTAAACCTGCGGTCGGTAAAAAGTAACGAAGAGGTTGCCGAGATTGAAAAAGGCATGGAGGCCGCTTATGAAATGTTCACCAAAGGGATAAAACTGGTCAGGCCGGGAAAATATGAGTACGAAGTTGCCGGAGCCATGGAAGGTATAGCGCTGGCTAAAAACGGGACATTATCATTTCCCACGATTTTATCTGTGAGAGGTGAAATTCTTCACGGGCATGCACACGGGAACCTGATGAATGAGGGTGATATGCTCGTTATAGATGCCGGTTTTGAAACACCGCAACATTATGCTACGGATCATACGCGAACCGTTCCCGTAAACGGAAAATTCTCTCAAAAACAAAAAGAAATTTATCAGATCGTGCTGGACTCACAACTTGCCGCAATCAACGCTATCAAACCCGGTGAAAAATACCAGGATATTCATTTGCTTTCATGCAAAATTATCGCTGAAGGGCTGAAAAAAATTGGTTTGATGAAGGGTGATGTGGATGAAGCTGTTAAACAAGGGGCACACGCCTTTTTCCTTCCTCACGGTCTGGGGCACATGATGGGGATGGATGTTCATGACATGGAAGATATCGGCCAGATTTATGTGGGTTATGATGATGAAGTGCGCCCGATAGACCAGTTCGGTACTGCATATTTGCGTTTGGGCCGGCGCCTGAAACCCGGCTTTGTCCTGACTGTTGAACCTGGTATATATTTCATACCCGAACTGTTCAAACTATGGAAATCCGAAAACAAATTCACTGAATTCATCAATTATGATAAAGTGGAAGAATATCTCGGATTCGGTGGTATCCGTATAGAAGATGATGTTTTGGTCACTGAAACCGGAACCCGGGTTTTAGGAAAACCAATACCAAAAAGTATTGCAGAAATTGAAGCTTTGATGAACGCTTAGGATTTTTTAATCTTTTTCACGTAGCATTAACTTCAGGTTGTTGAGGTGAATGGCTTCAAATATTTTTTCAATCAGATCTTCATCCAGATCGTTTATTGTTGCTGTTCTTTTGCGCGATTCCAGTATTTCACCCCAACGAACAGGATCATAATAGGTAATGTTATTCCTGTTCTTTATTTTTCTCATTTTCTTAATAATCTCATTCCGTTCCGAAAGTATTTTAATGAGTTTGTTATCCAAAGCATCAACTTTATCTCTGAGAATAAAAAAATGGTTTTTATCTGAAACGCTTTGGGGATGGGTTCGTTCGATCTCAGAAGCCTTTTTAATTAACGGGACAATATTATTCCTTGTATCCGCTTTAAATTTTAATATAAAATGATCAATTCCTATTTTATTCATCAGTTCGTAAAATCCTTTAAAGTATCTAAACTGAAGAAAATCTACTCTTACTGCAACAAACCATTCGGGATGTTTTGCCGAGAATAAAAAATACTCCTGAAGTTGGTCGATAATCGACAAGGGGTTTTTCAAATTTCTTTTCGTCAAAATAACGTCAAAACAGATTAGGACCTGATCAGGAGAATATTTGTCTGAAATAAATTCATCAAAATCCTTATATAAAACTATAAACAAACCATTAATAAATGTTTTTTTTTGACTCAATTCTTTTTTGTTATTGACAAACCTTGCAAAAAATGCAGATGGGTACTTCAATAATATTTTTCGAACAGTTTTGTTTTGATCAAAAATATATCCGGCGAACTTATTAGTATTTTCAATAAATGGTTCAATACTTCTGTAATTAATTGACTTGTCTATTTGAAAATAAAATGCTGGAAAAAAATGCGGTTTTTCTATTTTGTGCATAAATATTTTTACTATACTTTTTTATATAGTATGAAGCCAGGCTCAAAAAAAAGCGATCAAAATTATTTTATTTTTTTTCAAGACTCTGAATCTTATTGTCAAGCTCCTCATTTTTAAGTTTGAGGTTATCAATTGTAAGTTTTAGGTTATCAATTATTTGTTGTTGTTCCTTTACAGCTTCGATCAGTACTGGTATCAACTCAATATAATTAACGGTTTTTATTTTCATCGATTCGTGTGGGGCTATATTTTCCCTATTACAGTTTGTTGAAAATATCTCCTTTTCAGCTACCATATCAGGAAAAACTAATTCCAGTTCCTGAGCAACAACGCCAAATTTATGTCTTTTATCAAATGAAAAAGCAGGGAATTCATCAACCTTCATATCATATTCAACACCTCGCAGTTTCATTAATTTGTCTATTGGGTTCAATATAGTCGAAACATTCTTTTTAATTTTCAAATCAGATCCATAATAGGTTCCACTGCAATATAAATCTCCATCAAAATAGCCTGCCCATCCGGTATACGTTATTTCTTGTCCATGTACTCCCCTTGCAGCCGTGTATTGGGCAACTCCCCTAACAGCAGCACCATTTGACTGATTACCATTGTATTCACCCTGAACACAATAAATAGCGTTAACTCCCGTGCCATTAGCATATCCATAAACCGCCCCGGCATTTGCTGCGATACTGGTATATCCATTTAAGGCCCAAGGAAATGTTGCATTTGCAACTGTGGAAGTTAAATCTCCTGCCATGGCGGTACCTGTGGCGCCCCAGGTCCATTCTCCCAAGGCGGAAACTCGTCCTCTTAAAACATTATTTGAGTAATAATCAATTGGGATGGCATCTGTAGTCCCAAATTTATTTGTTGTACCTGTGGTCAATCCGGTATTCAGTGTAGTCAACCATGCACCTTTTGTGGAAGTTATGGTTCCTGAACAGCCGGTCACATATGAAGTTCCAATAGGATTAAATTCATGGGCAGTTATGGTACACACGGGACCCGTCACTCCCTGGATTCCTTGCGCGCCAGTTGCTCCAACAGCGCCGGTAACACCTTGAATACCCTGAGGACCGGTCACTCCTTGAATACCTTGAGCGCCGGTAGCTCCTACTGCGCCCGTCACGCCTTGAATACCTTGTGTCCCAGTTGCTCCTACTGCGCCGGTAACACCCTGAATACCTTGTGGGCCGGTTGCTCCAACAGCACCAGTTACACCTTGAATACCTTGTGCACCAGTTGCTCCAACAGCTCCGGTCACACCTTGAATACCTTGCGGGCCGGTTGCTCCAACAGCTCCGGTCACACCCTGAATGCCTTGCGCACCGGTTGCTCCGACAGCGCCAGTCACACCTTGAATGCCCTGAGGGCCAGTTACACCTTGAATACCTTGGGCACCTGTGGCACCTACTGCGCCGGTCACACCTTGAATACCTTGCGGGCCGGTTACTCCCTGGATGCCCTGGGCGCCTGTAGCTCCTACTGCGCCGGTAACACCCTGAATACCTTGTGGGCCGGTTGCTCCCTGGATGCCCTGGGCGCCTGTAGCTCCTACTGCGCCGGTAACACCCTGAAT
>DAOQAT010000074.1:0-14381 GCA_035354195.1 Bacteroidales bacterium
AATCAACCAGGGCTTGCTCACTTGTAGAAACCAGGCGGTCATACCAAATAGTGTCCTGATAAACACCGTATGCGTCAGTAACGACATGGGTGTGCTCGATGCTTTTATCAAGCTGTACAATGTGCTTATTGACCTGTTGGCGAATGGCCTGCCATAAACCGACCGGGCTGTAGCTTATATTCCGGTCATTGCGCTGTTCATAATAAAAACCAAGTTGTAAGGCGTGGTTGCCAATATCAGCAGAAGCATTAGCAGTAATCCCAAACTGGGTTGATTCACCATGATAATACTGATTGTAAGGTATACCGACATTGGTCCATAAACCGTAAACGTTATCGCGGCTCAGGAAAACGCCATTGATAAGCCCCCCGCCAAGCTGAATCTGGTCAAGGTTTCTGTAATGATTATCAGGATCACCTGTATATAGATTATAGTAGTTCTGAGTGTAATTTGACAGGATGGGGTTTATTTCCGTCTGTTCAAAAGTTACGAGTGTATCAGCAAAGCCATTGTGAATGTAACCTGACATGCCGGTAACATCATCCACTCCATATTCATAGGAACGTGTAGAATAGGTCTTCATTTTACCAACATAACCATATTTAAACAGGTCATCCTTATATTCTGGATCCTGGATGGTTCGTGTTGTTTTTGAATAGTCTCCCTGGATGGAGTAAAAAACGTTTTTAATGGTAGCCTTGCTATTATTGTCTGCGTTAAAACGTTGAGTAAAACGGCCATAAACACGCCATGAATTGTATAGATCTTCCGGGTTTTTCTTCCAGTTTAATAAGGAGTAATCACGTACATAAGAATTTCCCCAGTTATATTGCCAGGTGCCTCCAAAGGTAAGGTTTGTGGTTTTTGAGGTGCGTACGTCAATTTTACCTGACAGGTTGAGGTCATTATTGGCAGAATTTAATTTGGCAGGAATATTTTCAAAATCCGCATTACGTAAAAATTCTCCGGCCGTGTATGTTCCCATACCTTGTCCGGTAGGTACCAGTGGGTTTTGCTCTAAGCGTGCAACAACATCATCCAGCGCTTTCCAGTTTCCGGTTTCAAAAGGGCGGGGATCTTTTTCATAAGTGTATTCTGCAGCAATGAAATACCCGAGCAGGGCAGTGGTTTGTGTCGAGTCACGGCCTTTGATCAATGGTCCCTGAACGTTTAGAGCAAGGAGGTTGTACCCAAATTTATCGAGAAATTGGGAGGTGGTTCCTTCGAATCCAATTCCAAATTCGCGTGAAGCTCCTTTTGTAGAGATTGATAAAATACCGCCGGTTGCATCACCATATTGTGCGGGAGTACCACCGGTAATAACGGTAACCTGTTCGATAGCTGCTTTAGGTACGGAGGAAGAACCACGTACTTTAACGCCGTCAACATAGGTAATGGTACCATCGCTACGGGCGCCCCTGATGCTTCCCATGTCTCCATCCTGTGAAAAAACACCGCCAACCTGAATAGCAACAGACTGAGCAGAACGTCCGGGCATCTTTGAGATTTCTTCCGAGGTCATGGTTCCACCCGAAGAGGTCTGGTCTTTACTGATCAAAGGTACTTTGTAGTCGACTACCTCGAAAGTTTCAATATTGATAGCGGATGATTCCATCTGGACATCCTGAAAAGTAATCTGGTTGGCAACAATAACCAGGTTTGTTACCATAATTGGTTTATACCCGACGTATGTGGCTTTTACATCATATTTTCCGGGAGGAATTGGTTTAATCGTATAATTTCCATCAAAATCGGATGTGGTACCTCCGGATTGTTTACCACCTTGTTCAATAATGATATTGGCAAACGGAATCGGTTCGTTTGTGGACTTATCGGTAATTTTCCCTTTAAGTGTCCCCGATTGCGAAAAAGCCACCAGGTTTGCTGATATCAGTACAGCTGCTGTAATAAGTAACTTTCGAAGCATATTTAATAGTTTATGTTATTTTTTTGTCTCTAAAATTCTATTTTAAAAAGGTCGGTAAAGATATAAATATTCGGTTTAATTATCCAAATATTTTTTTTTATTGCCATAAATTTTATCCGAAAAAAGAAATAATAGGAGTACAAATATTCATTTTTTGTCTTTTTAGTTTAACAATGTTTGTTGAAGTAATTTATTGATGTAAAAATACTTTTCAATAAATTGTTCCAAATTTATAAATCAAAATAGAATATTTTTTTACCGATAAGTTAACGGCGGAAAAAAATAAGTTAACGGTGTAAAAAAAAAGTAATCGGAAAAATGATACTACATTATAAATTTTGTATGGTATGTATTACTTTTTCCTTTTTTCTTCTGGAAACAGGTACTTTGGACCCATCAGACAAAAGGATAGACCCACCGTCGTTCTTCAAAAACCCTTTAATATATTTGGTATTGACCAGGTGGGATTTGTGCGGCCTGAGAAAATCAAGCTCTCCAAGTAATTGCTCAGTTTCTTTCAACGTCTTGGAAATCAATAGGGTTTTTCCATCCTTAAAGAAGAACCTTGTATAATAATCATCCGATTCGCAACGGACGATATCATCTGTTTCTACAACGTGGATTTTTTCTGAGGTTGACAAAACTATTTTTTTTGAGGCTGATTTTGTTTTGATGTTCTCCAGCAGTACCTTAATATTACTGCTCATATCAGAGACGTTTCTTTTTTGCTCTACTTTCTGCAACGCATTAACAAGGTCAGAGGGGATAATTGGTTTCAGCAGGTAATCAAGGGCGCTGTATTTGATAGCCTTAATAGCATACTGATCGTATGCTGTTGTAAAAATCACTTCGAAATTCACTTCATTAACATCTTCCAATACCTGAAAACCGCTTCCATCCGGCATCTGAATATCCAGAAACACGACATCCGGTTTGTGTTCATGGATCGCTTTTATCCCGGATTTATAACCATCAGCAATAGCAACAATGGTTATATTTTCACAATAGCGTTTTATTAATCCTGCCAAGGTATCGCAGGAAGTTTTTTCATCGTCGATTATGATTGCTCTGAGCATGGTATTAATTTTTCACAAAAATATACAAATTAGACTTCCTTATAAATAATTAATATTTCAACCCTGGTTCCGCAAGGTTGGTTTTGACTGTCTTTAAGATCGGTAATCCTGACATTCAGCTGATCCTTATTGCTTCTGTTCAAGATCTCAAGCCTCTTCTGGGTGATGAACATGCCTTTGGATTTATGTTTCAGTCCTGACTGCGCCCTGATTTCTGCAGCTTTTTCGCGGCCCACGCCGTCGTCTTCAATAACACAGGTGAGATATTCTTTATCTTTTAGTTTCAATTGTACTTTCAGCGTCCCAATGCCATCCTTGTTAAGCAACCCATGTAAAATTGCATTTTCGATGAATGGTTGAATGATCATAGGAGGAATTTCAAGAAACTCTTCATCAATTTCAGGATCAATATCCAAAATATAATTGAATTTATTGTCAAAACGAAGGCGTTCCACGTCCAGGTATATTTTCATCGCGGTGAGTTCATCACTCAGATTTACAAACGGTTTTTGCGAATGAGCAAGGATGTACCTCATCAGGCTGGCAAATTTGGCCAGGTAATTGACCGCTTTATCGGTGTCGTTTGCAATTACCACACTTTGTATGGAATTAAGAGAATTAAAAATAAAATGCGGATTCATTTGCAGCCGAAGCGATGTCTGTTCCAGATTAAACATCTGTTTTTCAATCTCCAGGATTCGTTTCTCATCTTCATGCCGGATACGGATATTCCGCAGCCTCAGGAAAATAATATACCAGGCCAGTAGTGCAATAAAAAGCACCGACCCGATACGGAACCACCAGGTAAGCCACCAGGGCGGTGTGATAATAATTTTAAACGAAATGCCCTTTTCATTCCAGATGCCATCACTGTTGGATCCTCTCAATTTGAATGTGTATGTTCCGGGTGGGACGCGTGTATAGAAGGCATAACGACGGGAGGCATCGCAATAATTCCAGGTATTATCAAAATTTTCAAGAAGGTAGGCGTATTTGTTTTTCGAAGGATTGGAATAATCCATCGCGGCAAATTCAAAAGAAAAAAAGTTGTCATCGTAAGATAATAATATGGTATCATTATCTGAAATTTCCATCGGCTGAAGTTTATTAAAAATATAAAAACCCGTAATCGCTATTGGCGGCACATAGTTGTTGGTCAAGATATTTTCAGGATAAAAGTAATTAAACCCATTCATCCCTCCAAAAAACATCTCGCCTGTTTTTTCATTGTGGAAAGCTGCATTCCTGTTAAATTCATTGCTTTGAATACCGTCTTTGACATCGAAATTGACAAATGTTTCGGTTGATTTGTTGAATTTGGATAGTCCATAATTAGTTGATATCCAAAGGTTTTTATTTTTGTCTTCAAAAATGTTATACGTTACATTATTTGGCAATCCGCTTTCTTCGAGGTAATATTTGATTTCGCCGGTGGCTCTGTTGAACCGGTTTAACCCACCGCCCCATGTGGCAATCCAGAATATACCCTCCTTGTCTTCATAAAGTGAAAATATCTTGTCGGAGCTTAAGGTGTTGTATTCATTAGAATTTTTTCTAAAAATGGTAAATTCATTGGTAACAGGATTGAACCTGTTTAATCCGCCGAGCGTACATAACCATAAAATATTATGTTTATCCTCATAGAGGCTGTAAACAGTGTTGTTTGAAAGTGAATTTTTATTTCCGGGGTCGTTGGTATAACGTTTAAATGTTTGATTTTCCTGGTTAAAACGGTTGAGGCCGTTATCTGTAGCCACCCACATGGTTCCCTGATGGTCTTCCATAATGAAATTGATTCTGTTGCTACTCAGGCTGTACGGGTTTTTAGGATCGTTTTCATAATGCCTGAAATATTTTGTTTCCGGATTATAGGAACAAATTCCTGCATCAAAAGTCCCAAACCAAAAGATTCCGTTTTTATCCTGATAAATCTGGCGTACCAGGTTGCTGGGGAGTGAATTCGATTTTAAGGGGTTGGATAAAATAAAGCTATATTTTCGCGTTTCATGATCGTAAATATTTATTCCTTTATCCGTTGCGATCCAGGTATTACCCGTTTTGTCCTGAAAAATGGACCAGACATTGTTGTCATTAAGGCTGTTCTCATTGTTGGTCAGGTGTTGTATGTGATTGAACCGGTTCGAATATTTATCAATTTTACTTACCCCTTTCCAGGCAGTGGCAACCCAAATAATTCCCGATTCATCCTGAAAAATTTTATTGATATAATCGTTACTAAGGCTTCGGTTATTATAAATATCGTTTTCATAGGAATTAAAATTGTCTTTCAGTTTGTTGTACCTGTTGAGCCCGCCGCCATAAGTCCCCACCCAGATAGTTCCTTCATTATCCTGAAGTATTGTTCTCACCCGGTTGTCGCTTAACGAATTTTTTTCCGATTCTTCATGCGTATATTTTTTTATGATTTTGCCTTGAGAGAGGTTGTAAATATCAATCCCGCCATCAGAGCATATCCATAAGTTCCCGTTATCATCAATAAGCAAATCCCTGATAACATCGTTCAACAAGGTGTTGTTTTTTCCATGGTCGCTGTACCAGTGCGTGAAGATTTTGTTTTTTTTATCAAAATAATTCAGGCCTTCATTGGTTCCGACCCATAGATTTTTTTCTTTGTCCATCAGGATGCAGTTGATGTTGTTGTTGCTAAGGCTGTTGGCGTTGTTTGGGTTTAGCCTGAAATGATAAAAATAACCGGTTGTTTTATCAAACTTGTTTAATCCGTTACTTGTTCCTATCCACAGTGTTTTATCATCTTCTTCAATTATGGAGTAAACGGTGTCACCACTGATGCTAAAAGGATTATTTTGGTTGAATTTATATTGAGTGAACTTCTGGGTTTTAAAGTTGTAGCTGTTCAAACCCTTCTCGGTTCCGATCCAAAGGATACCGGACTTATCAGTTAATAATGAATACACCGTTTGATTACTGATTTCGTTTGGATTTCCGGAAATAGAAGATTTGAAAGTAAGAAATTGGTAGCCGTCATACCTGTTCAGGCCGTCCCATGTACCAATCCAGATATAACCCCTGGAGTCCTGTGCCATACAATATGCCGAGTTTTGGGAAAGCCCCTTGGCAACGATATAGTTTTCAGATGAAATCCTGTCGAAATTTATATCAGGATTGTTTTGTCCTTTCGAAAAAACGGGAAAAATCATACAGAATAAAAAAATCCAAACAGCATTCAGTAATAAAAGGTCCGGATTTTTTTTTCTGAAGTATTTCATAGTGGACGTTTATTTGGCGCCCCTGGTGGGTTTGCCTTTTTTCTGTTTTGGAGTGAATAAACGTTTGAAAAAACCATCTTTTTTATGCTCACGGTTATCCTGAGATTTTTTTGCCGTTTGCTTCATCATCTTCTGTGTCGATTTGTCCTGCATGGCATAATGGCGGTTTATAGCATCCTCATAAGCTTGTTCGGCTTCTTTTTCTTTTTGTATTTTGTCCTTTTCAAACTGTTTGCGCCTTTGTGCCTCCTGGCGCTTGCTCTGTTGAAATTTACTGCAACTTTCTGTAGAAACCGTGAAGGTTAAAGCAAGCAATAATAAAATTATATTTCTGTAAAATCTCATCTTTTATAGCAGATTAGTTATTTTTGTATAAAGTTTAGAAACGATAAAAATATTAAGTTTAATAATACCGCACGGATAAATTAAAATAAAATAATCACAAAATTATCCACAATAAATAACGTTCTATTGCTGATATTGTTTTAATGGAATTTTTTAAACGTCATAAACTATTAATAATCATTCCCGTTATGGTGTGTGTATTATTTTCCTGTAAAAAGGAAGAAATCGACCCCATACCCGATGTCTATGTTAACCTTTACCTGGATATTTCATCGACGTTCTATATAGAATTGACTTCCGTTGGCGGCTGGGTGAATCTTACCGGAGGCTATAAAGGCATTGTAGTTTACCGCTTGTCAACGGATGAATTCATGGCCTTCGAAAGAGCATGCCCGTACGATTGGCAGAAAGATCCAGCCTATGTGGATGTTGAACCTTCGGGGTTGATGATGAAATGCAACAGTTGTGGCTCTGAATTTCTGATTATTGACGGTTCTGTTGTTAACGGGCCTTCAACAATAGGAATGAAACAGTATCATACCAGTTTCGATGGACAAATATTACGTATCTATAACTAAATAAACACAACATGAAAAAAATATTTTTTACCCTGATTGCGCTCACCTTTTCACTGATTACTTTTTCACAAAGAACACCTGATAAGGATTTTATTAACCAGATTTCGTTGCAGGAAGCCAAAAGCCATGAAAATATGTTTAAGGTTGGCAGTTCCAAACTGGGTGACAATTATGATCTGAAATACCACCGGATGAATTGGTTTGTTGACCCTAATACCAACTATATCAGCGGGTCGGTAACATCGTATTTTACAGCCGTCACATCCTTAAGTCAGCTGTATTTTGAATTGAATCAGGTGTTAATCATTGATAGTGTGAAATATCATAATGCCAATCTGGCATTTACTCATTTGGATAACACGTTTAATTTTAGTTTGCCTGCAAGCATTCCTTCAGGAACATTAGACTCTGTTTGCGTTTTTTATCACGGTGCGCCGCCATCAGGGGCGGGTTTTGGTTCTTTCATAAAAGACAATCATAATGGAACTCCAATAATATGGACCTTATCTGAACCTTTCGGAGCACCGGACTGGTGGCCGTGCAAAAACTCATTAAGCGATAAAATTGATTCAATTGATGTTTACGTTACCACGCCAAGTGTAAACCGGGTGGGAAGCAACGGGATCCTCGTTTCCGAAACTACAGCAGGTGCCAATAAAATATACCACTGGAAACACAGGCATCCGATAGCCACTTATTTAATTGCTATTGCCGTAACTAATTATGCTGCCTATTCCAATTATGCTTCATTGCAGAACGGGACGCTGGAAATTTTGAATTACGTTTACCCTGAAGACCTGAGCTATGCCCAGGCGAACACCCCCAACCTCATACCCGTTATTCAATTGTATGACAGTTTGTTTTCTGATTATCCTTACCTGAACGAAAAATATGGACATGCACAGTTTGGATGGGGCGGGGGCATGGAGCACCAGACCATGACTTTTCTCGTGAATTTCGGTTATGACCTTATGGCTCATGAACTTGCACACCAATGGTTTGGTGATAAAGTAACCTGCAGCAGCTGGCACGAGATATGGATCAATGAGAGTTTTGCCACTTTTTTAACAGGCTTGACCTATTACTTTCTTTCAGATAATAATGCATGGCACACATGGAAAATCAACGCTCTTGATCAGATACTTTCCCTGCCGGATGGCTCGGTATATTGTGATGACACAACCAGCGTTTCCCGGATTTTCGACGGACGGTTATCATACAACAAAGGAGCCATGGTGTTGAATATGCTAAGGGTGAAAATTGGCGACTCGGCTATGTTCGCATGTTTAAATAATTATATAACCGACGCACAGTTGGCATATGGTTTTGCAAGTACAAATGATTTTAAATCTCATGCGGAGGCCTCATCAGGGATGAACCTGACGGAATTTTTCAATGATTGGATTTATGGGCAGGGGTACCCAATCTATAACTTAACTAATACAGTTCGTGCCGATAGTTCGGTAACGATTACCATTTCACAGACGCAAAGCCATCCTTCAGTCAGCTTTTTTGAACTGCCTGTTCCGGTTTTGTTCTCGGATGATACCCATGATACCCTGATCATATTTGATAATACATCGAATTACCAGTCTTTCGATGTGCAACTGAATTTTGTTCCGGACCAAATCACGTTTGATCCTGAAAATGAATTGATTGCCGAATTGGATACGTGTATTGTAAATTTATCTGATGAAAGAAATGCAGCACAAAATTTTAGTGTTTACCCAAACCCTTCCGGCGAATTTGTAATTATTGATGCTGTACAGCAAATGATTAAAAAGATACAGGTCTGTGATTTAAGTGGAAAGGTTATCAGCGAGATAACCCCTGTTGGCGCTTCGAATCAGATCAAATATGATGTTTCCAGCCTTGAAAACGGAACGTATTTCATAAAAATTTTCACCAAGGACAATATAGCCGCAAAGAAAATCGTTAAGCTATAGTTTTGCCCTGATTATCAGGTCTTTTATTAAGACAAATAAAATACATATAATGGATTAATTTGTCAAGCCCTTGATTTTTGGCAAAAAATACCGTATCTTTGTACTCTTTTTTTTGTATTTTATATTAATAATTTGTAATTATGAAATTGTCGGAATTCAGATTCCATTTACCTCCGGAACTAATTGTTGAAAGGCCTGCCAAACAGAGAGATGAATCCAGGCTCATGGTGCTCAACAGAAAAACACAAACCATTGAACATAAGATTTTTAGAGATGTGCTTGATTTTTTTCAGGATGGGGATGCGATCATTATAAATAATACGAAGGTTTTTCCAGCACGCCTTTACGGACGAAAGGAAAAAACCGGCGCGAAAATCGAAGTTTTCCTGTTGCGGGAACTCAACCATGAATCTCGCCTGTGGGATGTACTTGTGGACCCTGCCCGTAAAATTCGAATAGGGAACAAACTATACTTTGGTGACAATGATAACCTCGTCGCAGAAGTTATTGATAATACAACATCCAGAGGAAGAACCATACGCTTTTTGTTTGACGGCCCGTACGAAGAATTTAAAAAAATTATCGTATCCTTAGGTGAAACTCCGTTGCCAAAAATTATCAAACGCCAGACTGAACCCGAAGATAAAGAACGTTATCAGACTGTATATGCCAAACACGAAGGAGCCGTGGTGGCTCCCACCGCCGGACTTCATTTCAGCCGGGAACTGATGAAACGCCTTGAACTTAAGGGGGTTAATTTTGCCGAAATCACACTTCATGCCGGCTTAGGCAACTTCCGCACCATCGATGTGGAAGACCTTACCAAACATAAATGCGATTCAGAACAGGTGATCATTGACGAAAAAGCCTGCAAGATCATAAACAAAGCAAAAGAACATAAACGAAATGTTTGCGCTGTTGGTACTACTTCCATGAAAGCGGTAGAATCATCGGTGACTATTACAGGTATGGTGCGGCCTTTTAACGGATGGACAAATAAATTTATCTTTCCTCCTTATGATTTTGGTGTGCCCAACTGTATGATTACCAATTTTCATCTGCCACAGTCATCACAGATGATCATGGTTGCCGCCTTTGCAGGATACGATTTTCTTATTAAAGCATATAAAGAAGCTGTTGCCCATAAGTATCACTTTTTTACCTACGGCGATGCTATGATGATAATTTAATTTTTTTTCGTTTTTATTTTAAAAGTCGTTCGCCAAATATTTATGTGGACGACTTTTATTATTTTTGAACAAATCTTTCGGTTTGAAAAAATATGTAATAATAGTCGCGGGGGGTACCGGTAAACGTTTTAACTCCGATTTACCTAAACAGTATATTCCTGTTTGTGGAAAACCGCTGATCATTCATACCATTGAGGCATTCACAAAGCCGTTACCCGAACTTGATATTATTATTGTAATCAACCCGAAAATGCGAAAGCAGTGTGAATCCATACTTGCCGCATTCGCTGTTTCAAACTGCACACTCGCCGATGGCGGCCCCGAACGTTTTCATTCGGTAAAGAACGGGCTGGCAAAAATTGCGGATGAGGATTCACTCGTGGCCATACACGATGCCGTCAGGCCTTTTGTTTCCACTGAGGTGATTTTGACCGCATTTAAAGATGCTGATTATTATGGAAATGCTGTTCCTGTTGTAAATATCAATGAATCGGTACGCATCCGGAAAGGTGCGTTGAACGAACCTGTTGACAGGGCATTCCTGTACAAAGTGCAAACACCGCAATGCTTCAAAACAGGCCTGATCAAAAATGCCTACCGGCAGAATTTTGATGAAAAATTTACGGACGATGCCATCGTGCTGGAATCTACGGGCGAACGCATCCATCTTATTGACGGCAACGTCGAAAATATTAAAATCACCTACCACTCTGATTTATTAGTAGCGGAAGCCCTGCTAAAAAAGGTCTGAATTTATTAAAAATCAATCTTGACCCAAACTATTACCTTTTTTATTACTTTCTCAGTTTTCTCCCTTTCCATTCAAACTTCATAAAGAATGACAGAACCGCGGTTGTTGTAACGTAGATGGGATAGATCAATTGCATGGGGAAATAATACCATATTAGCTCTGGCCTTCCAACAAACCGTGCAGCAGAGAACAATAACGGGAAATCTATAATAAGCTTTACAGCAAACAAAATTGCAGCCATAACAGTAAACCAGCAATTAAATATACTACACAAGAGCAATACCGGGATGGACAGATTGAACAGAAAAATAATGAGTGCCGTGGATACCGCTAATGTGTCTTTGTATGCCGTGCTTTTTGAAGCCCAGCGGATACGTTGGTGAATGAATTCCTTCAGGTCTCGGGGGCCTTTTGTAATTACGATACTCTCGGGATCTTTAAGAAAACAAAGTCCATTTTTATCCTTACCATGACTCTTTGCTTCAAAAAGAAAAAACACATCATCGCCAGAAGCATAGCTTTCATGGGTGTTGTAACCATTTAACTCATTATAAAGGGTGCGTTCAAAACATAAATTAGCGCCGTTAACCATGATGGGTTTGCCGGCAGACATCGCCCCAGCGCCGCTTGCCACCAAACTTAGAAATTCAAACGCCTGCAGTTTTGAAAAAAACCCTTTGTTGCTATCTGATACTACCGGGGCCGAGATTAAGCGGCATTTCTTATGTTCGTAATAATTTACTATGGTGAGGATCCAATTTTTTTTGAATATACAGTCAGCATCTGTGGTTATGATCAGCGTTCCGCATGAATGCTCAATACCTTTTTTTAATGCAGCCTTTTTCGAAAAGCCATCGGCATCGGATAAGCTGAGTAGCTTGAAATTTTTTATCTCATTTTTACAGATAAATGCTTTGGAAATTTCGCTGCTATCGTCGCCGGAATGGTCATCAACAAGCAGCACCTCCAAAAGGTCCGAAGGAAAATTTTGTTCTGACAGGCTTTGCAGTAATGCTAGCATATTTTCTTTTTCGTTGCGGAAAGGAACGATCACGCTGACCTTGGTGTTTGGCGTTTTTGATGAGCAAGCAACCGGTTTGTTTTTAAACCAGCCATAGGTAAAAAGGCTGATAAGTCCTGCATAACACGCGCCAATGATGGATGAGATGATCAGGATTGCAGTCATTTTACTTTCTGAAAAATTTAAGTTTGAAAACAAAAAAACCACCAATTATTGCTGGAATAATCAGGTTAATGAACCAGATCATAAACGAAGAAAGAAAAACTCCTGAAGATACATCCTGCAACATGCCGTTGTTTTGAAAATACATATCGAACAACAGGATGCTCACGGAACCTCTTACACCAAGTTCTGTCATGGCAAAGGTTGGTATCGCCGTTGTTACAAGGAAAATCGAACAAACCAGCATGATGCCATCCCAAAAAGGAATATTAATATGGCATATCCTGATCAGAAGATAATATTGTGAGGTAAAAATTATAAAACGTATGATGCTAAGAACTACAGCATTAAATAACTCGCTGAACGAATAGCCTGTATAGACATCAAAATGTGCCCTGAACTCTGCGAATTTTTTGGGAATAAGTTTCTGAAAAAGGCGTTTCAGCCAGAATACCCGGAAATATAGGATGATGACCAATGCGGTAAATATCACTGAAATCCCCAGCAGTATGTAGTAGATAAAGAGTTTGTCCCGGAAAGGATCGTTGTGTAAGTTGGCTACAAAGATAAAACCGGCTACTGTCCCGAATAACATAGTTGGGATCAGTTGGCTGAGGCTCCCCAGAAACGTAATAAAAATTCCTTCCCAGCGGTTTGCCTTGTCCAGAATGAATGCCCGGGCAAAATATTCACCGGTGCGGTTGGGCGTGAACGAACTCGTTGTGAGTCCCGCCCATACGGCCATAAAAGAATTAACAAAAGATACTTTTTCGATTTTTTTTATAAGGTACTGCCACTTTACAGCTTCAAATGCCCAGTTGAGAAACATCATCATAAATACCACAATTAAAAGTACAATTGAACGCTGGTCAGAAACCACGGAAGCAACCCCGTCAAGTAATTCCGAGACATTCTGTTTGTAAAACAACCTGTATGCAATGAACCCAAAAGAAAGAATAATTATCAGTATTTTTATAAAATAATTACCGGTTTTTGTTATTTTTGTTTTAGGCATTTAATATTGTTATTGTGAGTATCGACAGAATAATACTTGGTATCGACCCCGGTACAAATATTTTAGGTTATGGGTTAATTCATAACAAAGATAAAAAGATTGAACTTATTACAATGGACGTAATAAAATTAAATAAGCTCACCGACCCTTATTTAAAGCTGAAAGAAATATTTGTACAGGTCCTCGGCATCATTGAGAAATATAAACCTGATGAATTGGCAATTGAATCACCGTTTTTCGGGAAAAATGTCCAGTCTATGCTTAAGCTTGGCCGTGCGCAAGGTGTTGCCATTGCAGCGGGCCTATACAAGTCGATCCCGATTTTTGAATATTCTCCGCGTAAAATCAAACAAGCTATTACCGGTAAGGGTGCCGCATCGAAAGAACAGGTGGCCTCCATGCTGGCACGGATTGTCCGCATTGAATCCATGCCCGATTATCTGGATGCTACGGATGCCCTGGGCGTGGCTGTGTGTCATTATTTTCAGAAAACTCCGGCGGCAGATGCAAAATCGTATACCGGATGGAAATCATTTGTTGCAAATAATCCGGGGAGGGTAAAATAATGGAAGCAACCAACCTTAGTCATACAGAATGCATTGCCAGCCACAGAGTTTTCAGTGACCCTTTAAAGTTTTATACGGAACTGCTGGCTGATATTGAAAAAGCCCAGAAAACCATTTGTTTTGAGATTTTTAAATTTGTAGATGATTCGATTGGAACCCGTTTTCGGGATGTCCTGACAAAAAAAAGCAAACAGGGCGTAAAAATCAAGCTGATGATCGACTCGTGGGGCGCTTTGGTGCCTGCTTCGTTTTTTGATGAACTTATCAGGAATGGCGCACAAGTCAGGTATTTTATGAAGCTCAAATATAACCTTGATGCATTTACCAAGCACCACAGGCGGAATCACCGGAAGATTATTGTTATCGATGATCGGGTCGTCTACCTAAGTTCGGCTAATATCAATGAATATTCGTTGAATTGGCGTGAACTGATCGTTAAAATGGAAGGGAAAATTGCGCTTACGTTTAAAAAAGCGTTTAACGACAGCTGGAAAATATATAAAAAAAACACGTTTAACATACGCCGGCATACCAGCACCTTAAGTTGTGGTAACCT
>DAOQAT010000075.1:0-13992 GCA_035354195.1 Bacteroidales bacterium
TTTCGCTAAAAAATTCATCATAAATCTTATTCAACATAAAATCCAAACAGTTTCTAAAACACCTGATATTGCTTTAAAGCTCTGAGATTTTCCTCAGGGCTTTTTTATTGCCTTCGTTTCGGGTAAAATGCAAAATGCGTACAACGAGAAAATATAAATACCAACTAATACATTAAATATATTGTTAAAGCAATTGAATCTTGATGAAATATTTAGTATTTTTGTCGAACTAAATTTAAAAATATGAAGAAAAGGATTTTCATGCTGTTGTTTTTAGGTGTTTTTTTGGTGGGGTACAGTAACGCCCAATCGCTCACACCTACTGTGATCTCTTCCTCCGGAGGCTATTATTCTAATGCCGCCGGTTCCCTTTCAGCCACCGTGGCCGAAATGACCATGGTGCAAACATTTTCCTCTACTGGTAATTTCTTAACACAAGGGTTTCAGCAACCCGGCGACTGGTATGCTTCCGTTAATGAAGACGTACTTATTTCTGACAATGTTTCTATTTCACCCAACCCGTCCGATGGTAATTTTGTAATTGCTGTTGAGACCAGTGAAAGCGGAACTTGTAGCATTAACGTTTATGCCTTGTACGGGCAAAAGATATCAACAGTCGATTTAGATATCAGCAATGGAATGAATTACAAGTCCATTGATTTGCGAAGTTATCCCCAGGGTGTCTACCTGCTTGAATATATTTTTACAGCAAGCAATGGGAAAAAAGATTCTAAAATCATTAAAATCAATATAATTAATTAAAAAAAATAAATCATGAAAACAACATTGACAAAGATCATCTTTTCATTAATCTTTTTAATGACCATGGGCTTTACATTTGCCCAGTCGCCGCAGGCTTTTAATTACCAGGCAGTAGCGCGTGATGCGTCAGGGAGTTTGCTGGTCAGTCAGGCATTGGGTATAAGGGTATCTCTTCACAAGGGCTCTGCCAGCGGCGGAGTGGTTTATTCGGAATTATTTGCCCCAACAACCAATGAATTTGGCTTGTTTACGCTGGCTATCGGCACAGGAACTATAATTGACGGGCAATTTGATACCATAGCATGGGGTAAAAATCAATACTGGATGCAGGTGGAAATGGATCCGGCCGGCGGAGTTGCATACACCGATATGGGAACCACTCAGTTGTTAAGCGTACCTTATGCCATGAATGCGCAAACTGCAGAAAAATTAACTGAGGAGGTCGCATTTTATGCCTATAATGCGATAGATGTTACCGTATCTAATACTGGCTGGAAAAATTATATTCAATATAATACGGAAGTTTATGACATCGGAGATAATTTTCAGGATACTGTTTTTACTGCTCCTGTTGCTGGAATATATAATTTTTCAGCCCGAAACGAGATTGGTGGTTTAAATATTGAAACTTTTTTCAGTTTGTCTATACATGTCAATGATAATTTGTATACGAGATTTGATAAACAATATACAACATCAACAACCGCTCATGTTCAATCCTCCGGCGGTTCTGTGGATATGCATTTAAATGCTGGAGATAAGGTTAACATCGGTATATATATGAATTCTGATCCAAGTTATATTATCCAAGGTACAAAGGTCTATAACTATTTTACAGGCCATTTGGTTTATAAAGATTAATGGTTTACCAGCCAGTATGTTTGTTTTGTTAAAATTCAAAAAATATGAAAATCAAAATTATTATTTTTTTAGTTTTAGGTGTTTTTGCGGGTAGTACATTATTTGCCCAATCACTTACTCCTACTGTGATCTCTTCCTCCGGAGGCTATTATTCTAATGCCGCCGGTTCCCTTTCAGCCACCGTGGCCGAAATGACCATGGTGCAAACATTTTCCTCTACTGGTAATTTCTTAACACAAGGGTTTCAGCAACCCGGCGACTGGTATGCTTCCGTTAATGAAGACGTACTTATTTCTGACAATGTTTCTATTTCACCCAACCCGTCTGACGGTAATTTTGAAATTGCTGTTGAGACCAGTGAAAGCGGAACGTGTAGCATTAATATTTATGCCTTGTATGGGCAAAAGATATCAACAGTTGATTTAGATGTCAGCGAAGGAGTAAATTTCAAGTCCTTTGATTTGCGAAGTTATCCCCAGGGTATCTACCTGCTTGAGTACATTTTTACAGCCAACAATGGGAAAAAAGATTCTAAAACAATTAAAATCAATATAGTTCATTAATAAAAACAAAATACCAAAATACTATGAAAACAACCCTAACAAAAATTATTGCAGCGTTTTTTCTATTGCTTCTGTTAAGCAATACCTATGGCCAAACTCCACAATCGTTTAATTATCAGGCTGTTGCCCGTGATGCTGCCGGCAATGTGTTGCAGAGTGCAAGTTTAGGCATAAGAGTATCCATGCACCTTGGTGATGCCACCGGGCCAGTGGTTTATCAGGAAACTTTTGCACCAATAACCAACGATTTCGGCCTGTTCACCTTGGCTATCGGGACAGGAACCGTAGTTGACGGACAGTTCGATACTATTGCCTGGGGAAAGAACCATTACTGGATGCAGGTTGAAATGGACCCTCCGGGAGCTACTCCATACACCGATATGGGCACTACGCAGTTGCTGAGCGTGCCATACGCACTTTATGCTGAAACCAGCGGTGACCTGCCGGATGGTACCGACGGTCAAACCCTTCGGAATGATGGTACCGGATGGGTAGCTGATACGATGATCACAAACAATGGTTATAATGTTGGAATAGGATCTACCACCCCTTCTTATAAACTTGATGTTTTGCACGGTGGTTCGACCGGCTTGAGGGTAAGATCCTCCGCCTCTTTCAGCGTCGTTGATATTGATGCGTTTAGTGGCGATGCCGCTCTTAGATTTGCACATGAGGGTGTTAATCAATGGAATATGCGCAATGTGCCTTCAACAGATGACCTGGAAATATTTGAACTTGGAGGCGGCGGCTCCAGATTAACTTTACAAAATTCAACAGGCTATCTTGGCGTTGGCACAACAGCTCCTACAGCACGATTACATGTTGAAGGTGATGCAAGGCTTACAGGCGCACTGTACGATGCTTCTAATTCAACCGGTACTGCAGGGCAAGTACTTTCAAGCACAGGAACCGGAACACAGTGGGTTAATGCTGTCACAAGCTACTCGGCAAACAGCAACGCAACGACAGCAATTGCTTCAACCACAGTATCTACAGGTACGGTTACTACTATAGTTCAACTTACTGGCGTCCCGGCAGGAACCTATGGCGTATATTTCTCCAGCCCGCTGCGCAATAGTTCTACATCTTCGGCCGGTTTGAACTGTGCATGGGCGATCACCATCAACGATGCCACGCCGAGTTTCCCCAGTAATGGTGTTGCTACCAATTTCATTCCTGCCTCAGGATGGACGTCAAATTATCCTTTCGGACAATCAGGTTATAAAGAAGTTATACTGCTTGGCACGAGTACGATTGAATTAAAAATAACCTATTATGGTACTGTAAGCTCGGGATCCGTCAATCTGTCAGGGATTCAATATTTACGGGCGATAAGATTATAGAATTCCAATCTTTATTTTACATTTTCCAGAAGCATAAGTGTATGCTGAGCTTCGGAAAAATGATTGTAGAATAAAATATGGCGGATATCTTTGGGCGCTGCTCCTTTGTAAAGGGCAACCTGAGGTATCCGCTGTTTTTTTAAGATATTTGAAGCCAGCCATAATCCGAAAGCCGAGGCGGTATGATATTCTCCGCATAAATGCTTAAATGCGGCAACTGGCTGGTTTGTAAATAATTCATTTAAAACGGAATGGTATATTGCGTCTGTCTGGCTGTTGCCATTGAGGCCTGCAACTACAAGGTCAATATTTGAAGCTGATAAATTATTGTCTTTCAGTAAATTATTTATTTCATCAAGGATGATAACCTTTGATTTTGGTTTATACAAAGTTTTTAAACTGCATAGCCTGGCATAGGAGTCAGGAACCTTATTTTTTGTCAGGGTGAAAAATACCGAACCTTCGCCGGGAATGCTTCCTTCACCCGGGTTTTTCAGCAGTTCCAGATGGTTTTCGGCCTGCATCCTCCACATGCCCTCCAGTCCGGAAATATAAAAATGATTTTCAGAGATTTCATCAATGCCACCCACCAGCGCTGAATCAGCTTCTCCTCGTTCCATAAGGTCAAGGCCATCGATAAGGGCCGACTCGAAAGAAAAACCGCGGTGGACATACGTGGTGTTGTAATTGGAGCATTTCAGCATGATGGCGATCTGTGAACTGATCGTATTGTAAGTGGACTGCATGAAATTGGTCGGGTTCAGCAGGGTTTCATTATTGTCGATCATGGTGGTGAGGAACTTTTCGGTGTCCTTCACACTGCCCAGCCCGGTACCTGTTATGATAGCTCCGGGCATGCCGATTCCTGATTCTTTTATGCTGACCAGGGCTGAAGTGATGCCCATTTTGATGATGCGGCTCAAGCGCCTTGATAATAAAGGATCAATATAATCCCTGTATGATTCGGGCTGGATGCATTGCAAAAACAACGCTTGCTGATTTACAGGATAAGACAGAAAATCATCGTTTTCAAAAGTTTTCTGCGGAGAAATGCACCCGATTCCGGAGATGTAGGAGGACATTTTTAGGTTATATTTTTTAGAGTATAGTTGATTTGGTGATTATGAGACAGGGAGACTGAGAGATTAAGAGATTGAGTTAAATAAGTTAATTAGGTTAATTAGGTTAAATGGGTTAATTAAGTTGATAAAGTTTCTTTTGATATTTTTTTGTCTTCTTTGCGTACTTTGCGGTTTTTTTACTTTGTGATCATTGCAATTATGTTTTGGACTTCAAATTCTTCTGATTTCTAACATTCTGACTTCTGATCCGCCGCGGCGGACTGGCTTCTGAATTCTGAATTAATTCATATTTACTCAAACCTTTGAGAATATAAGAGTTGTATTATTTCCTCCAAAGCCGAATGAATTAGACAAAACGTGTTGCTGTTCAATATTTGTAATTATTTGATTTACAGGCTTAAAAGTAAGTTCCGGCATTTGTTCTTTGAAGTTCAGATTTGGGAAAACCATATTATTTTTCATGCCCAGCAAACTGATAATAGCTTCAACGGTGCCGGCCGCGCTGGTTGTATGCCCGGTATACGGCTTGGTTGAGCTGACAAACGGTATGTTTGGCGCAAACAGCCGTTCAATGGCACGGCCTTCAGATATATCATTATTATCGGTGCCGGTGCCGTGTGCGTTGATGTAAGCAATGTCGGAAGGCTTTAATCCGCTCATCTGCAACGCTTTTTGCATGGCGAGGTAAGCGCCGTCACCTTCAGGTGAGGAAGCGGTCTGGTGGTAAGCTTCGCAGGCATTTCCCCATCCGCATAATTCAAAAAAGTATTCTTTATCGTGGCTTGCAGCGAGTTCTTCCGATTCTAAAACAATATACGCTGCTCCTTCTCCAAGGTTGATACCCGCACGGTTTTTATCGAAAGGTTTGCAGGGCTCATTATCCAATATTTTCAACGAGTTAAACCCATTCAGGTGAAACCGGGTAAGGCATTCTGTGCCACCGGCAATTACGCGGTCAAGCATGCCGTTCTGTATTAGCCTGGCTCCCAGAAGGATGGCATTGGATGCGGAGGAACAAGCAGTACTGACCGTGGTCATAAACTCATCAATGCCGAAATAATCGGCCACTTTTTCGGTGCTGTCGGCGCAGTCGTGCGTTTCGAAAAACGGGTTTACCTTTTTTAATTTCAGAAAATCATAATAAAACTGTTCACTTTTATCCATGCCGCCCACCGTATTAGCGGAGATCAGCCCGGTTCCTTTGAAATCATTGACCTGCGCGGTTTCTACGGCTTCTTTGACAGCTTTTATGGCTAATAACGAAGTACGTGTCAGGTTGTCAATGTTTTGCAACGACAACAGCGCTGCGAGTTCTTCATTTGAAAAAGGAACTTCGGCAACAGGTATTTTGTCTTTGTGGATGGTGTCGAGCAGGCGGATGGGACCAATACCTGAGCGGCAGTGGGATAGAGCATCAAAGTTTTCCGGAAGGTTTTTTCCTAAGGCGGAAATGATACCCATTCCGGTAACAAAGACTCTTTTACTCATGAACTATCAGGCTTTTTGGTGGTCCAGGATGAATTTAGCCAGCGTTCTGATGGATGCAAATATCTTTTTACCTTCTTTGGGATCTTCTATTTTAATACCGTAATTTTTTTCAAGCAACACAATGATCTCCAGTGCATCAATAGAATCAAGCCCCAAACCTTCGCCGAATAAAGCAGCATCAGGGTCAATATCCTCGGGCTTTAAATCTTCAAGGTTAAGCTGTTTTATAATCTCTATCCTGAGTTTTTCAATTAATTCTTGTTCTTCCATAATCTGTTCTTTATTACCGGTTAAATAATTTTTCAATAGTTGCGACATCAAAAGTACAAAATTCTTTTGAATTATCAACTATGGAGTCAGATTCTGCCAGCATGATAAAAGCCTGGTAATTATCTTCATCAATATCAACCCAGCCGGTGATACAGGCCTGCAGCCGCTGGCTCTCATGAAGCTGTTTGACTTGCCGGTGTAACATTTCCGCATCAAATTTTTCGGAGACCAGCAACAGGTTTTCCCCAAAAAAACCGTTTTTGATACAAATTTCTCCAAGCATGATGTTGGGAAGTGTATAAACAAAAATGGCCGGGCTTGGGAAGTAATTTGCCCTGCCGCTGACCGACTTTTGATGTTCCCTGTCGGTGTTAATGGTGGAGGTGCTGTTCAGAAAAACAAGGCCGATTTCCTCTTTGGAATATTTCGACAACAAATCCGTATCTTTCAAAAGCACTTCTGAAGCCACATAGGCCAGCTTGCTCAGGCTGTCCATCTTGTAGAACTTGGGATAAGGGGTACAAAGCTCCTTAAAGGCCGGTTTGATGAAATCCTGAAAATTGCTTTCAGGTTCCTGCTGATAAACAACCTGATCATTAAGCCACACCTTGTTATGCGAAATATGTGTTGTTTTGGTTATTAGCATAATATTATTCTTTGGCAAATACAACAGCAGCATTACAACCTCCAAATCCGGAGGCTGTTTTTAAGATATATTTTTGTTCTTTTTCGGTAAGGCGGCCAATCACATTGATCTTCTCAGGTAAGCCATATTCTTTGAATCCCAGGGTGTTGAACAATAAATTTTGCCTCATTCCCTGTATGGCCATGACAGATTCTATGGTACCGGCGCCACCCAAGGTATGCCCGAAGTAGGCTTTCAGGCTGTTGACGGGGGCATCGCTCAATCCTGCGCTGCTGAATGCTTTTGACTCCATCTCATCGTTATACGGTGTGGCTGTCCCGTGAGCCGAGATGAAATCAATCTGATCTACGGTAAGCCCTGAGTTTTTTATGGCCCGGGTTACTGCTAACATCAGTCCTTCGCCGGTTCGCGATGGGCCGGAAATATGGTTTGCATCATTGTTACAGGCGCCTCCAAGAACTTTTACCCGGATGCCATTCCCGGTTTTTTCAATGCCTTTTGTAAGGATCAGCGTGCCGGCGCCTTCGCCCAGGTTAAGCCCGTCGCGGTTGATATCAAAGGGTTTGCAAATGCCAAAGCTCAGCGATTTAAACGACAGAAACCCTGAAACTACAAACTCAGATGCGATGTCGCCACCGATAACAATAATATTTTCGTAATCGCTGTTTTTCAGTATGCTGGCGGCATTCGAAATAGCCAGAACGCCGGAAATGCAGGCATTTGAAACAACAACAGGCGTTTTGGGATTATTAAAAAATGTGGCAATAATTTCTGCTGCCTTCCAAAGATGTATCCTTTCAGGTTCGAAAATATCCCGTTTTTTTTCTTCAAGGAGGTCGATATTTCCTTTGGTGGTGGACAGGACAAAAAGTGTTTTCGGGGAGGCTGCATCAATGAGCGGATTACTCTTCAGGGCTTTTGAAGCGGAAAGGATCATCAGCTTTTCGAAACGGGTAAATTTCTTCGGGTCAGCCAATGCGGAAAACTCATTTTCAAGTCTTTCTGTATCAACCAGTGAGGCATAAAAATCTTCAGGATATAAAACTTTATCGTTAACCAACGTTACACCGCTGATATCTTCTTTGATTTTTTGGAGGTGTTCTTCAATAGTAAACCCAAGGGATGTTATTACATTTTCACCGCAAACAAAAACATCAGGCATGGTACATAA
Source organism: Bacteroidales bacterium (assembly GCA_035354195.1). Classification (GTDB taxonomy): domain Bacteria; phylum Bacteroidota; class Bacteroidia; order Bacteroidales; family CAIWKO01; genus CAIWKO01. The sequence continues at coordinate 8,187 of DAOQAT010000075.1, forward strand.
ATTTATCGCAAAGGTAGATTTTTTTTATGGTAATTTTTAGGTCAGTAAACCCCACTTTTTCTTCCAATCCATGAAAAATTCCGGAGAGGTCAGCATCAATTCGTTTTTTTCATTGAGAAATATCTGTGTGCTTTCGCCGGTTGCATAGACCTCTTTAGTGGTTTCGTTGAACAATATGAATTCAAAAATAACCTTGGCGGCTTCGGTATTGACAAACCTGGTTTCAAGCATCACGTTATCGTCGTATTTAACGGGCCGTTTATATTCACAGGAGATTTTCACCAGAGGCGTCATCAACCCGACACTGAAAACGTCCATATAGCCAATTCCGTATTTACGGCCAAAAGCTTCGCGTCCATCCTCAAAATATTTCAGATAATGTCCGTGCCATACAATACGCAGGGAATCAACCTCATGAAAACGGACATTTATTTTGGTGAATTCTGAAAGCATGATTACTTAACTTTTTTTACAGCCTTATAGGCAAAGGCGATTATAAAACACCCGGTGCCAAAGAGGAGGGTTTTGATGATATTTGGCAGGACATCTTTCAGGTCGGCATTTCGCAAAAAGAGGTCGTAAAAACTTGTCAGTGGCCAACTGAGTGGAGAATATACGGTTATTGCCTGCATACTTTTTGGCATAAAATAGACAGGCATCCACAGCCCGCCGAAGGAAGCCAGGATAATGATAAGGATAACACCGACGGATGCTGCCTGCTGATAGCTTGTAGCAAAAGCCCCCATCAGCACTCCGAAACTGACTGCGGCAAAAGATGCAGATAATACCACCATGGCTAGTGCGTCAAAATGCGTTCCCAGTTGAAGGCCCGGAATTCCGGCATAAGGAAGAATATAATAGCCCATAGCAAATAAAATAGTTACCTGGAGCAGGCAGACAATAAAATAAACCACAATTTTTCCGATGAACGTAGTCATATAAGTTTTCGGCATGGTCACCAGGCGCATATAGGTTCCGCCGTCTTTTTCCTGAATAATGCTTGAAGCAAGCGGAATTACAATAAAAAACATGGCGAACAGTGTCCAGGAAGGCACATTATGCTGGGTGGAATTCGGTATGATGGAGTTATCCGGTGCAGAAGCGTACTGCTTATCAACACTGATCATCTGGGGATAATTGACATTCAGTTTTTTTTCACCGGGTAAAATATCAGAAATAGTTTCGGTGTACATATCAGAGATCATTTTACCGACAAGGTTAGACGAATGTTGGCCGATAGCACCTTCAACCACGGCTTTCAGGGCGTTTTTGGTGGCGGGGTCGTAAAAGACATTGATGACCACCGAATCATAGTTGGTATTCACCGGAGCGCCGGAACCCAGCCCAATATCGGCAAATGTTTTCAGCACGACCTTGCGGGCATTGCTTTTTAAGGTATCGGTGGCCCCTTCAGGGATGTAAACCCCTACAGGATATTTCCCTTCGGCAACTAATTGCCTGACCAATTCTTTATTAAGTTTTTTGCCATCCTGCTCTTCTATGATGGTGAAAGCTTTGGTATCTTCAATTCCTTTTTTAATGGCTATGCCCAGGCTGTCATTTTCAGGGTTGCAGTAAAGCATGGAAATCTGTTTGTCGACCATAGAATCCAGGGCGGTATCTTCGATCAATGTCATGACAAAGACCAGGATTAACGGCATTACAAAGAGCGAAAGCATCCCGGCCCTATCCCTGACCAATAATAGTATTTCTTTAACAAATGATGCAAAAAATTTATTCATACAGTTATTTAATCCCTCAAATCTATTCCTGTTAATTTAAGAAAAACTTCTTCTAAAGTCTGGCATCCGGGTGTATCAGAAATCAATTCTCTGGGAGAGCCTATGGTAATAATTTTCCCTTTATCCATAAATGCCACACGATGGCAAAGGCATTCTGCTTCCTGCAAATAATGCGATGTATAAATGATGGTGGTTCCTGTTTTGTTGAGATCATATAAATACTGAACCATCAGGTTTCTTGATTGCACATCCACACCAACGGTAGGTTCATCGAGAATCACCATTTTAGGATTGTGCAGCAAACCCGCCACCAGGTTAATTCGTCTTTTCATACCACCCGAAAAAGTACTTAATTTTTTCTTCAGGCTGTCTTCAAGGCCCAGCAATTCAACGTACATGCTGATACGTTCTTTCAGAATTTTCCCTTTTAATCCATACATCCTGCCGATAAAGCGTAAATTCTCATAGGCAGTGAGGCTGGGGTAGAGGGCGATGTCCTGAGGAACAATACCGATGATCGATTTTATCTGTTCCATATCCTTTCGGATAGAAAGCCCATCAATATAAACGTCACCTTTTGTAGGGGCAAAAAGTCCGCATAAAATGGATATGGTGGTGGTTTTACCCGCACCATTAGGCCCAAGCAAACCAAAGATTTCTCCCTGCTTAATTTTTACTGAAATACCATCAATTGCAGGTTTTTTCGAGCCTTTGTAAGTTTTACACAAGTCAACTATTTCAATAATGGATTCTGTAGCCATTGAGTAAATTTTCAGTTTTCCGGACATCAAAAGTAGAAACTTTGAGCCGGAAATTTAAAATTTTATTTTTTTTAATTTTCTAAAGATCTGTTCTTCGCGGTCGGCGCAATCAAGAATAATATCTGCCAGCAGGTCGTAAGAGAACTCAGGTTCAGAGCGGTTTTTGCAGTTTCTGGCTCCCTGATATGAAAAATTTCGCCAGCGGTCTCCGGCTTTGCCCATCTCGACCGATAATTCTTTCAATTCTTCAATTTGGAGCAGATCGGCGGCTTCATTTAAAAAGGCGCCGTAAATGAAACGATAGCCCGCACCGCCGGTGCCGATTTCTTCCAGCGACAGGATGGCCTGCATCAGGTACTGGGAAGCAATTTTATTTCCTTTCTTTTCGGGCCAGCCGCGTAGTTGCCTGGCAAAAAAGCGGATACCTTTAACTCCCACCATCCAGAACGGGACGTCAAGCATTTCGTGGCAGGTTTTTTTTATTCCCTTGATGGTCGGGCCTTTCAGATCAATCTGGTCGGGAACTTTGGTGATGTAATACATTCTGCCATTGGTAGCAAAAGCACCTTTCGGGTATCGGACCCTCATCATGTCTTTATATGAAATTTTATTTTCACCTTCTACGACACTGTCAGCTACAAAATACTCATTGTTTTCTTTTCCATAAACCACCATGTTGTGCATATTGTAATGCATACGATATTCGGCAGGGAAAAAGGGCAGGTGGAAAACGCCAACCTGCAGGCCAACAGGAATGCCTTTATCCAGAACACGGTCCAGTTCATCCATACCCTTTTGAACATTTCGGTAAGTGTTGCGCTCAAATTCCACTCCAAGGGCATGACACGTACGGCTAAAAACCCGGCCCGGCAAAGCTCTGAATGTGGTGGCAGGCGAAAAATTCATTTTCAGAAATGGCAGGTGACCGAAATAATAACCGGCACCAATGCCAAAAACCATGGGTTCATCAATATTTATCTTATAATATCCAAGCAGGTTTACAGTAGCACCACTTTCGCAATGTGCCGAAAGTTGCATGTGATCGAAATTTAGCTTCATATAAGCGACAGAATTTATAGTTTAAGGTGGTCAATATCTTTTAATTCTTCAACGGAGATCTCAAAAAAATCTGCATAGCGTTTCAGGGTTTCTTCATTTAGTTTTTTAAAAACTTTTACTTTCATATGCCTTTTAAGCTTCCATTTGGCCATACCTGTATATTTGGCTAATGTACTTACGTCGGTAATGCATTTTTCCATATAATAAGCTATCGGGCTTATTTCACCTTTCAGAACTTTTTCTTTTGCCACGCGAATTCGTTCTTTAACAATATCCCAACTCTGGTTCACAATAGGATCGCGGGCGCCCCAGTCTGATGCCAATAAATGGGAATATTGTCCATCCTCCTCCATTTTATAATGCGTAATCCTGAATCTTCTATTGTCAACTACAAGGTTTTCCGCATCAACAATATGGCTGTCATTTTTTTTATCTTTGTTATTTTCGGTCATAATTTTTGTGCTTTGGATGATTCTGAATCAGTTAGCCGGTTTCAGGAAAATTTTCATTTCGGCCTGAGCAATCAATTTTTCGTTGCAAAACACCTTGCTGCTGATTAGTGTTGCCTCAAAGACTTCATAATCAACTTGTATCTCGGTTCGAAGTTCTGAATTGACCGCAGGCAGGGAGAATATCTTCAGGTTACTTACCGCGCCGATAAACCCGATAGGGACTTTTTCGTTTTTAGTTTGGCATATGTACCCTACGCCCAGCGCCGCCGACTGTGCAATGTTCTCAACGATGCCCGGTTCCTGCAAGTGCCCGTTTTCAACGAAAATATTATCCGGTTTGATAAAAAGTCCGCTGACGGTTTTCTTATCGACGGCTGAGATCAGTTTGTCAACCATTACGATGGGAGGCCTTTGCGGAATAAGTTTCAGAATATCATCACCTTGTGCTATCATACATTATTTGATTAAATATTCCCATAAAGGGCCTTTTTTATTACGTAATTTTCGCATCCTGTTTGGAATTTCTGACGAATCTTCATCGGGGAAAACCCAGCGCCGGCCGGTTGTGTTAGCCCGTTCCTTCAGTGTGTCGAGCGTAACTTCTTTTGAGATATAGTATTTCGGTTCCAGCAACAGGTCGTTTTTATCAATGATATTTTCACTGACAGCAATGTCGAAAAGCCTGGTGCCCGGATATATCCGCATACCCACAAAAGGGAAAAATACGGTGTCTTTTATTTTTTTGCTGTTCTCATAAGTTTCATCAATGGTGGCATCCGTTTCTCCGTAACCGGCCAGTATCAGAAAATGTGCGAAAGGCACATCCAGTTTGTTGCAGAGTTCCGATTGCTGAATGATGTCATCAACCGTAAAATGTTTGCCGTAACTTTTCAGGGTTTGTTCACTGATCGATTCGGTACCGAATTCTACATGGGTTAGCCCGGAAGCTTTATACAATTTTAATATTTCCTCCGTGATGCCCTTTGGGTAAAAGTAAGCGCCCCAGTGAATTTTGATCCCGGACTTGATGATTTTTTCGGCAAGCTCAACATTATAATCCGTTTTCATGTTGAATACCGAATCGGTAAAGAAAATATAATCAATCCCTTTGTCGTGGTATAGCTTGCTGATGGTTTCCACAATGTGATCGGTGTTCAGCGTTCTCACAACACGGCCTTCGATAATAGGGTAGGTACAATAAACACAATTGAACGGGCAACCGCGCTTAGTCTGAATATTAAGCATACCGCTGTTATGCCAGTAAAAGTCAATCAGTGATTCGTCAAAAGAAAGACAAAGGTCGGTAGTGTGAAGCCTTTTTGGATTGACGGTTATTTTTCCGTTTTTTTCAAAAACCAGCCCGCCGATTTCATCCACAGGCAAACCGTTGTCTAACCTTGTAATAAGTTCAACGATGCTTTCTTCACCCTCGCCAACAATGGCATAATCAGGCTTCAACAGATCAAACATCGTCTCAGGGAAAATGGAAAATCCCGCACCGCCCATTAACAACTTGTAATCGCCATGATAATTCTGGCGGAGTGTGTTTATGATGGTCTTGTATCCATTGATAAAATTTGTCGGATCATAGGAATTAGCCCCGTCGATATTCCGGATAGAAACGGCAATGTATTTTGGCGAAAATTTTTTCAGTTTATCAATAAACTCCTCCGGTTTAGACAGGTTGAAATCAAAAAGTTCAACCGTATATCCGGGTAAATTTTGTTTGATATACGTAGAAAGATAAGAGATTCCTATCGGATAAACCGGATAAGGAACCGCAAGGGTGTTG
>DAOQAT010000076.1:0-13581 GCA_035354195.1 Bacteroidales bacterium
ACATAACCTGAAAAATTCATAAGAATTTTTCACCCTTCGGGCCGACAAAAGAAAACATGATAACCCGGCCTGGATTGCTCCATTCATATATTTTCTTTGTCGGGATTTACCTGATCTGCTGCCCGCTATGGCCAAGCACATTCACAAATTTCACTTCTCTCATTTGTGAATAGATCAGGATAAAAATTATTTTCTGAAAATAAGAAGGTTAAAAAATCGTTATTTGGATTACTTTTGCAATTATGTCAGCCCACAACATCAACGTATTATTTATTTCGAGCTGGTACCCGACAAAGCTAAGGCCTACCGACGGCAATTTTGTGCAAAAACATGCCGAAGCGGCTGCCCTGTATGCAAATGTTGATTTTTTACATGTGGCTTTTGATCCTTCGCTCAAAAATAAATATGAGTATCAAAAAGAGGTTCTGAATAATGTTACGTCTCATATAATTTATCTTGGCTATCCGAAGATTCATTTTCCCTTGTTCAAATTTTTCCGTTATGTCAAGGCATATTTTTACGGGTTTAAGAAAATTTATGGAACATCGGAAAAGCCTGATATCATCCACGCAAATGTTTTGATTCCGGTCGGACTTATTGCTTTTTTGTTTCATCTGACAAAAAAAATCCCATACGTCATCTCTGAACACTGGACCGCTTACCTTCCGCAAGATCCGAACAAACCAGGCAAAAAGCTCTTTTTCTTCAGGTATTTTGCAAAGAGATCATCAAGGCTCATGCCTGTAACAGGCCATTTGGCGAATGCCATGGAGGCCATGTCGGTCAAAGGCAAGTACTCGGTGGTTCCCAATGTGGTGGACACTTCGCTTTTTGTTCCCGGCCCTGAACGGAATGAGCCATTGAAGCGCATCATACATGTGTCTTCCTTACTGGATGTGCAGAAGAATTTCAGCGGTATGCTGATCGCCTTGTTCCATCTGATCGATAAGCGAGATGATTTTATTTTTGAAGTGATCAGCGACGGTGATTTTGAGCAGTACAAACGAAAATTTGAAAAGCTGGGCATCTCAGAAAAAATAGTTTTTCACGGACGGAAAACCACTGATGAAGTGGCCGCTATCATGCAGCACGGTGATTTCCTGCTGCTGTTCAGCAATTATGAAAATTTCCCCTGTGTGATCCCCGAAGCCATGGTTTGCGGACTGCCTGTACTCTCATCAGATGTGGGCGGCATCGCGGAACATGTCGGAAAATCAAACGGCATTCTTATAGAGGCACAAAACATTGATGAACTCATTGTTCAGCTGGAAACGATGCTTGATAACTGTCGTAACTACGATAAAAACCAGATCCGCAGGTACGCGGAAGAGCATTTTTCGTATAATGTGATAGGAAAGCAATTTTTTGAAATTTATAAACAGGTACTTTGTTCTTAAAGATATTTAAAACATTCGGCGTCAGGCTGTCTTCAGCCATCATCAGTTTGCTGATCGCTGTGGTTATTTCGCAGTATCTTGGCGCCGAAGGCAAAGGGGAACAAGGGATCATAATCACCACCATCGCTTTAATACTCATTTTTGCCAACATCATCGGTGGCGCTTCTCTGGTGTACCTTACGCCAAAATTACCGCTTGGAAAACTGCTGATCCCTTCTTATGTCTGGAGTTTCATCGTTTGCGGCCTTTTTACCCTTATACTTTTTTTATTCCCGCTGATCGAACAAAAGTATATCTTTCATGTGGCTTTACTTACCGTTATCAACTCCCTTGCCTCGGTTAACAGTTCTGTATTGCTTGGCAAAGAAAATATTAAAGCGGTCAATATCCTAAATTTCACGCAGGTCGCCCTGACCATACTTGCGCTGATCGTGTTCTTTGTCTCGGGAATTTCTGTTGATATATACGGCTATATCTATTCACTGTACATCGCTTATGGGCTCACATTTGTTTTCAGCCTTATTTTTCTGTTGCCCTATATTGAAAACCAAAAGTCGGACAAATCAATAACCTACCGTGAGGCCATCGGTATGTTGTTCCGCTATGGTTTTATGAACCAGCTGGCGCACATCACGCAGTTGCTGAGTTTCAGGGTGAGTTATTATTTTCTGGAATCATACCAGGGCTACGATTCTGTGGGTATTTATTCGAACGGGGTTTCCATCACCGAATCGGTGTGGATGATCAGCAGCAGCGTGGCTCTGGTTCAGTATTCAAAGATTTCGAACACCTCCGATAAAAAGTTCAATCAGGACCTTAGCGCGGAGTTGCTACGGATAAGCCTGTTGGTGTCGTTTTTTGTGTTGATTCCACTGGTCCTGTTGCCCGGGTCGGTATATTCGTTTATTTTCGGAAAAGACTTTGGCGATATCAACCGTATCATGTGGTTGCTGGCGCCCGGGGTGCTTGTTTTTGTAAACGCACTGATCCTTGGGCATTATTTTTCCGGAACAGGTAAATATTACGTCAACAGCATTGGTTCGGCTATCGGGTTACTAATCACTATCATCATGTCGGTGATCCTTATTCCGGCATACGGCTATCTGGGCGCTGCATTCACGGCCACTATTTCATACCTGGCCACTACAGTTTTTGTAACCTGGTTTTTCTGCCGGGAATCCAAAATTAAATTTGTGGAGCTTCTGCCGTTGCCCCGGTATTTTTCGGGATATTATTTATCGTTAAAACAATATCTTTGCAAAAATAAAGCGCCACGGAATGAATAAAATTTCAAAAGCTTTACGGGCTCTGGGCTTGATCATACGGAAGCCATACCTGCTCAATCTTATCAATGATGATGAGGAGGTGAAACAACGTTATGTGGCCCGGAAATATAAGCTGCCTCAAGGTTTGCCCACGGTTGATATTACTGATTTTATTTCCGGGGAAGAAGAAATTGCCCCGTACAGCTTTCTGGAAGGCTCTTCGCTGCCTACCGATTTTGCTTTGCTGCGCAGCATTTGCCGGAACAACAAGGTGGAAGATTATCTTGAAATCGGTACCTGGCGCGGCGAAAGCGTGGCCAATGTGGCTCCGCTGGCAAAAAACTGTGTGACAGTCAATTATCCGGATGATCAAATGCGTGAAATGGGGCTGGACGAAGCCTATATCGGGATGCACCGTTTTTTTTCAAAGGGCCTGGCCAACGTTGAGCATATACAAGCCGATTCCCGGACTTTTGACTTCAATTCTTTGCATAAAAAATTCGACCTGATCTTTCTGGATGGGGACCATCATACGGAAACCGTTATCAATGATACAAAGAATGCTTTTAAACTGCTGAAAGATGATAATTCCATTATTGTCTGGCACGATTACGGCCTGAGTACAGAAACTCCGCGGTTCAACGTGCTTTCAGGTATGTTGGATGGTTGTCCCGAAGATTGCATAAAGAACCTGTATCATGTGTCAAACACGCTGTGTGCAGTATACACCCGGAAGGAACTGAAATCTGCATTTGTTCAGCCCAATGCGGAACCCAACAAACATTTTTTATTAAAAATCAAGGTCAAACCTTTTTGATTTAAAATAAAAAATTAGCTACTTTTACATACCTCAAATCTGTATTTGCTGATGATGGTATTGAATGATAAAAATTCCAGGCGGCTTTCCATTTTCTATAAATCGCTTTTTATCGCAGGTACCATATTGCTCATTTTGGCTTTATTCCCCAAAGAATATAAGTTCAAATATCATTTTGCCGAGAACAAGCCCTGGATGTACGAAGACCTGATCGCTCCCTTTGATTTTGCCATCAATAAAACGGAAGATGAAGTTAACAGCGAAAAAGAGAAGATCCTCAAAGAAAGCATCCCGTATTTTATTTCGGATAAAAATATGGTCCTGGCCAAACGAAACATGCTGATAAGCAGGTTTAACGAGGAATTCAAAACGGCCAACGCCGAGACAAAGAAATACCAGATGGACATTTGCCTGGCGATTTTTGATACAATTTATAAAAAAGGTATTTTGAGGTACGATGAAGTGATTGATAATAAAGACGACAACTACAATATTTATGTGGTTAACGGCAATGTGGCAGAAAAAAAGCCTCTTTATGATCTTTTCACCCTGCAAGGCGCCCATGATTACATTATAACCCGGTTAAACAGCAGGAATAATATTGACAGGGATTTTCTGCTTCGCCTGTTTGAAAATGTGTTGATACAGAATGTGGTCTTTAGCCCTGAATATACGAACCAGGAGAAGTATGCAGCCCTGGCAAACATCTCCACCACAAAAGGTTATATACAAAAAAATGAGCGTATCATTTCCAAGGGTGAATTGATCACGGACAAGCATTTTCAGATTTTGCAATCCCTGAAACAACAATATGAAGGAAAATCAGGGAGCATACATAATCATTATTTTCTTATGCTGGGCCAGGCGATCCTGATCATCATCGCCTTTGTAATGCTGGTGTTGTTTCTGGTGAAGTTTCGCGCTGATATCATTGCCGACAATAAAAAGATGCTGCTGATCCTTTCGGTGTTGTTACTCGTGATTTTGTCCGCCAGTATTCTGATCCGGCGTTATGGTTATGAATATATTTATGTGCTTCCGCTATGCATCGTGCCGCTGATGATACGCACATTTTTCGATACACGGCTTGCGTTGTTTGTTCATTTGATCAGCATTATACTCATTGGTTTTCTTGTTCCCGACGGCTTTGAATTTATCTTTTTACAGCTGATCGCCGGTGTGGTAACCATTATCAGCACGGTCAGGCTTGAAAAGCGTTCGCAGTTTTTCATAACTTCCTTTTATATTTTCATTACCTATTCTCTGATTTATGTGGGTATGACTATGATGCAGTCAGGCAGTTATCTGGACATCAGCCTGAATAATTTCATGTATTTTGCCTTCAATTCTTTACTCACGCTGATTTCTTATCCGTTAATATTGATTTATGAAAAGCTTTTTGGTTATGTGACGAATGTTTCGCTGCTCGAGTATTCAAATACCAATAATAAATTACTGCGGGAATTATCGCAAAAGGCTCCCGGCACTTTTCAGCATTCGCTTCAGGTTGCCAATCTGGCCGAGGAAGCTGCCCGCCGTATCGATGCCAATGCTATGCTCGTCAGGGCAGGAGCCATGTTTCATGACGTTGGAAAAATTGACAACCCGGGCTATTTTATCGAAAATCAGTTAAATGAAAATAACCCGCATGAAAAACTCAGTTATGAACAAAGTGCGAAAATAATAACCGGACACGTTGAAAAAGGCATTATCGTAGCCCGGAAATACGGCATACCTGAACAGATCATCGATTTCATACGTACGCATCATGGCACCAAGAAGACGGAATACTTTTACCGCTTATATAAAAAGCAGGGAAACGGTGACATCAATGAAAATGTTTTTAGTTATCCGGGGCCCTTGCCGTTTTCAAAAGAAACCGCTTTGATGATGATGGCCGACTCCGTGGAAGCTGCAGCGAGAAGCCTGAAAAAACCTGATAAAAAATCCATTGATGATCTGGTCGATATGATTATTGATGGTCTGGTTGAATGCAAGCAGTTGAAAAATGCCAACATCACCATGAAAGATATTACCCGCGTAAAATCTGTGCTTAAAAACAGGCTTATCAGCATGCATCATGTCAGGATTGAATACCCGGCAATGTGAGGCTAAAAATGAAAAATTGGTTGATAAAAATTCCAAAAAACAATATACAAATTACAAACAATACTAAAGTACCAAATGGTCAATTTTCAAAACAGCCGTTTTGAATTTTAATCCGCCGCGGCGGACAAACAATTCCCCAAACAAACAATGACCAAATTCGCCACAGGCGGACAAAAAGTTTCCAAAATACAAGCTCCAAAATTCAAACAATATCAAAATATCAAAAGACCAAATACTCAAACAGCGGTTTTGAAATTAAAAAATTGGAATTTTAAATTTATTTGAAATTTGATGCTTGTAATTTGATGTTTTATTACATCAGTTGCGGATTGTGATTTGTTTGTTCCAAATAGGCAGTCTATTAAGTTCTTTCCTTTGAATTTTGATATTGTGAATTGCGATTTGTTTGTTATTTGGAGTTTGAAATTTGGTATTTGTATTTTCACAATACCTTCTGTGCTATATCCTTAATGTATTCTCCGCTGTCGGGCCCACAGTTAAAAAGTAAATCTATTATACTCAGGTTGCTTATAAAACCATGTTTTTCATCGAAAACCTGCGTGTATGAAGGGAAATCAATTTCAGAATTAATTTTAGGGCTGATTTTCATGCGCAGGTCGCCCGTTTCATATGATTTAATAAAGGAATCAGAATAGGCAATTTTTTTATTGAGCTTGATAAGTTTGAGGCATTCAATAATGATGTCGTTGTTAAATTCCATCAGCCATTTATAATTACCGGAAAAGAATTTTTCAAAATTATCGCGGTAATATAAAAAATAAGCTGATTTGTTGTAAGCCGCTGTTATTGCCCGCCAATGCATTTTGTACCAGGGCATCGAATAATCGATCTTAACTTCTTTAATTGGTAACTGCTGCCTGCGGCAATGATCAAGCGGAATGCTGAGGCTGAGCTTCCCGTTTGCAGAATAGATGCAGCAACGGTTACGGAAAGTTTGTTTGATGAAATTTTCACATGCTTCAATGATCAACTCATCCGTTTTTGACGCATAGATAAAAAACTCAACAGGGGGCAGGTATGCAGTAGAAAAGATCACAAAAAATATTTCCGGCAAATTTCTGAAAAATATTGATAAACATGCAATTTTAGATTAAAAAGTCACGTTTTCCGTTTGTCATTTATTAATCCCTGTCTATGCCTGAATAAAACTTTTTTATATGAAGTAACATTTACACGAACCCCTAAAAAACCTGTGTATGAAAAAACTGATCACCTTTGTCTTTTCGCTGGTTTTGAGTTCCTGTATTTTTGCCGGCGAAACCGCTTCGTACACCTTATTCGAAGCCGTTCAGAATAAACTGGTCAAAGTAGTGTTTAAAGGCCGGGGAGTAACACCCGAAAATTCGAATTCACATTACGGCCGGTGTATTTCGCTGAGTATAAAAAATATTACTTCACAACGCCTGGAGCTAAAACTTGAAGCAGGCCGTAAACTAAGATGTTACAAGGATTCGGTGCAAAGTATGATGGTGTCGAAGACAGAGATGTTTGCTCTTGGGCCGGGCAACACCAGCGATTTTACGATCAACGCATTTTGTACCAAGAAGAACAGCGGCTCGCCGCGTCCTGAAAATGTGTACACCATGCAAGGTATGGCTGAAGGTTATCTGTACGAGCTGGTTCAGCTGATCGAAAACCTGGATTGCCAGAATAATCTCGGGCAGCAGGCGGTCTGGGCGCTAACAGACAGCATTTCCCCAAGCAATATAAGCGGAGATGATGCCGCAAAAGCAAAAAAATTACGGGATTTTGTTGAATTTGCCATAAAGCATAGTAAATCTGAAAAAGCCAACGGCTTCAATTATGATTATTCCTATCCGGATAAAATTTATAACGGTTACAAAATTAAGGGAGAGATCAACTGGGACATGCCCAACAGCGGGACAGTTACCTTATCGGTTTATGACAGCAAAGGGAAAAAAGTGGCCGATATTTTTACTGGAGTGCCGTTCAATACCGGATTCCAGGCTTATGATTACGAGATTGCCAACAACGTGTTCACCGAAGGCAATACCTACTGGCTTAGAGTAATATCGGGAGGCAGGCAGCTCAAAGAAGTGGCCGTCACCATGAAGTGACCAATAATCGGTATGGAACAGCCTTTATTTCATTTTTATTCATAAGTTTGCAATAAAATTGTCCTTGTGGAAAAAGATGTAATCATTTATGGCTTGCGCCCGGTTATCGAAGCGATCAATGCCGGAAAAGAAGTGGATAAGATTTTAATTCAGAAAGGCCTGCGTTCGGAGGTTTTCAGTGAGTTACGTGCGCAACTGGCCGAGCACAGCATTCCGTATCAATTTGTCCCGATTGAAAAGCTGAACCGTATTACCACAAAAAACCACCAGGGTATCATTGCCTATATTTCCAATGTTTCTTATTCTGAAATTGAAAATATTATCCCTTACGTTTTTGAAAAGGGGAAGTCGCCATTTATATTAGTACTTGACCGTATAACGGATGTGCGGAATTTTGGCGCCATTGCCCGTACTGCGGTGTGTGCAGGATGTGATGCTATTGTAATTCCTTATTATAACAGTGTCCGCATCAGCGCCGATGCTATAAAAAGCTCTGCTGGCGCTTTGCACAAAATACCCGTATGCCGCAGTAAAAGCCTGATCAAGACGGTTGAATTCCTTAAATCATCCGGGCTTCAGATAATTGCCTGTACCGAAAAAGCGGAAAATCTTTATCATGAGCCGGACATGACTGTTCCGACCGCCGTGATCATGGGTTCTGAAGAAGATGGAATTACGGAGATACTTATAAAAGCTGCTGATGAAAAAGTCAAAATACCTATGACAGCAGAGATTGCTTCGTTAAATGTTTCGGTGGCATGCGGCATCATCTTGTTTGAAGCCGTGAAGCAGAGGAGTAAATAAAAAAATTATCAGGGACCAAAAATCAAATTGTTTTTATCAGGATCATGCTATGTCAGATAAAACCACACTGAAAGCGAAAATCATTGAAAGCTGCAAACAGCATCATCTGGAGACCATAAAGAATTTAACCCGGGAAATGGACGAACATCAGCAGATGGCCAATGATTATGGCGCTCCCAAAGACCGGTACGATGCGTTCCGTTCGCAGATGTTGCGGCGGCGCGATATTTTTGCAGAGCAGTTGCAAAAGGCAAATCAGGAGATCACGGCGCTGGAAATGATCAAACCTGAAGAAATAAAAAAGGTGGTTGAGTTTGGCGCTGTGGTGATAACCAATCAACAAAAACTCTTTGTTTCCATTAGCCTTGGGAAAGTTGTCGTTGATAAGGAAATATATGTTGCCATATCCCCGAATGTTCCGCTTTATCAGGTGCTGAAAGGCTTAAAACCAGGCGATACGGCTGTTTTTAATAACAATACCATTCAGGTTGTTGATGTTTTCTGACGGGAGCACCCGGAGGCTAAAAAATAATATGGTTAGTCATCTTCGATGGTTATCAGTTGCGACTGAAACCGTTCGATCAGAATATCATCATAATAATCGGCTTTATACATGATATTTTTTATCAGTTCGCAGCCCAGATCAATGGAAAGATCATCTTCAAATGAAATAAACGAAAGCAGTATTGCCTGATTATTTACACTGAAAACAAGCCCTTCGCTATCGTAATTTTCTTTTAGCAAATACTCGTAAACGTTGATAATATTTTCTTTCGGGAGGTTGCAAAGCCAGGCATCCGCAACTACAAAATGGGTATCGGCGTTGTACATTATTTTTATTTTGATGCTGCCATGTTCGATTTCCCAGGTGTTGTTGCCGATGCGGGTTTCTTTTACGTTAATCCCGAGTTTCTGAAGTATCTGCTCTACCTTGAAAGCAGCACCTGCCGGGATATAGGGCTTTGGCCTCAGGATATTCATATCGATCTCTGACCCGCAGTTTGAGCAATAAGTGCCATCAAGCTGGCTTTCGGTTAAGATCTTTTTACAGGATTTGCATCGGATGGCTTTTTGTTTTTCAAGGCGTGCATATTCGGTAAGGATTTCCTGCAAATATTTGGCAGGCAGCGAAAAACCAAGGCTTTCGCCCTGAGCGATGATGAAGGTATTGACGCCCACCACTTCTCCGTTCTTATTTACCAATGGCCCGCCACTATTTCCCGGATTGATGGCCGCGTCGATCTGGATATAACTTATTTCATTGTACATGCGGCTTGCTTTTGAAACGATGCCTTGGGTGGCGGTGTATTTTAATCCATAAGGATGCCCAATGGCAATGATGCTATCACCTTCGGTGACAGGTACTGATGAGATTGGCGCAGATTCGATGTCTAAATTTTCAGGCGCCTGGATAAAGGCCAGATCGAACAAAGGATCAAAATATATGACCTTTGCCGTAGTTTTTTTAAATTTTTTACCGCTGATGATCACCTCATCATTGCCTGCAATTACGTGGTAGTTGGTAATAAATAAGTGGTTTTCTTTGTTGTAAAAACCGGTCCCGCTGCCATATGGTGTGGCAATCTGGATAATGATGTTTTTAAAAACGTCGATGATGGCACTCATGCTTTTGAAAAATTTAGGTACGTTAATTCGTTCAGGTAAGTATACAGGAACTCGTTATTGGAGGTATACTTGATGTTGGCATACAGAATGGCTAGTTTCGGATAATCTTTTATGTAGTGGGCAATCACTCTCTGCATTTCTTTCTCGATGGCTGTTTTGTTCAATGTGTTGGTTGATGGGTCGTACAGGCTTTGTTTGTATCCTATTTCTTTGAAATAATCAGGGTACAGCACCCGGTATGCAATTTTAAGAAAGTCGTTGGTGGCGGGGAAGAGCCCATAATAATAAAACGAATACCCGATCATCCATTCATAGATGGCGGTTACGATCTGGTCGTACCTGTTGTCGTAATACCACTGGGTATTTTTAAATTCTTCCAGTAAAAATTCATAAAACTGTTTGTGTGAAGTAGCGGTTACATAACCAAATGTCGCCTTTGATTCGTAGAAGTTTTTAAAAAAATACTCTTTATTTTTACTTTGCATGCTCCTAAATTCCTCAATCATCAGGCGGTTTTTTTCAAGGGTACTTTTGTTGTCTTTGATATTGTATATGCCGTTGATCTTCTCGATATCGTCAAAAAGGTTGCCCTGGGGCATGAGCAGGTAATCTAATCTGAATAAAAGGCTCAGCAGCAAATACGAAATGCCTCCGGACAATTTTCCTTCGTCTAATCCTGATATTTTATTCAGTGTCTCGGTGATCCATAATTGCAAATACTTATACTTGATTTCTTTTTTATCTTCAGGTATTTCTATGATATGGTCAATGTCAACAGGGTGGAGGGACTCAAATTCGCCGGTCAGCAAATCATCCATTTTGTCTGATTTCAACGCGAGTTCCCTTAGCGAATAATATACTTTGTTTGGTGAAGCGTCCATAGTTTTACTGTCAAACTTAAGAAAGATCATATCGTCCTTTATGGCAAAGCGGCAGTATTGAAGCACATAGTTCATATTCATGAGTTTGCGTAAAAAAGCGACGCTGAGCTTATCGAACCGGGCGATACGGGATTCAGCCATAAACCTGTTTTCGTTGGCTTTACCCTTCACAATTTTCGAACCCTGCACCAGTTCAAATTCCAGTTCGTTGCCGTTTCTGTTGATTTTTATGTTGTCCACCTTCGGGTCTTTCATATAGAGCAACAGGTTGTTGAACGAGTCTATATGTTTTTTTTGTAAAAAATCATCCTGCGCCCTGGTCCAGTATGACAGTTGTTCAGCGGTTTTGTTGATCTCGGTATACCTGCCGAGGGTTACATCAAAGTCAACAAGGGCTTCTTCCTCGGCTTTTACGGTTGTATTAGAAAATACTTTTTTGAAAAAAGACATAGTAAGGTTTTTTGGGAGTCTGTATTTTGTAATTTTTACTATTCAAAAGTAAAAAAAAAACTTCATTTCATGGGATTGATAAAAAAATACAGAATTGTATTAACAGAATAAAATGTATTTTTGCATTTCTATTTGAGGAGAGATTAAGGAGAGGTGGCAGAGTGGTCGATTGCGGCGGTCTCGAAAACCGTTGTTCGTCGTAAGACGGACCGGGGGTTCGAATCCCCCCTTCTCCGCCAAAACATTAAAATCCGGCGCCAGCCGGTTTTTTTGTTTTCCGGAACACCCAAACTTGTTTGAAGGTGTTCCGGAAAACAAAAAAAGCCCGCGTAGCGGGCAGATTTTAATGTTTTGAAGCCTCCCCACCATGGGATCACGAGTCCGACGACAGGAGGACGAGTAATCCCGATCAATATTGCGGAGAATGCAAACTTGTTTGAAGGTGTTCCGGAAAACAAAAAAAAGCCCGCGTAGCGGGCAGATTTTAATGTTTTGAAGCCTCCCCACCATGGGCTCACGAGTCCGACGACAGGAGGACGAATAATCCCCCAACTATTTAATTCGTTTTATCCTTAATAATCGAAACTATCCGTTTCGTTTACTCTTTCACAAAACGCACAGTCTTATTCAAGCCTTCATTATATATATTCAACACGTAGACACCATTTTCCAATCCTTTTATTTCCAATGAAAATTTTGGCAGAAATACTTGTCTGTTAATAACAAGTTGCCCAAGGTTATCGTATATTTTTACATCTGCACGTCCGGTCAATGAAGAGTTATGTAAATCAATATTTATTAACTCATTTGCCGGATTAGGATAAAGAATCGGTCCCTCCGATATATCGACGTCTGCAAATCCGGTGATTTCAGGTACGGTTACCTGCGGAGTTGAGAAGTACCAGATATTGTCATTTTCATTGGATTCGGCTACCTGTTTAAGGTGGTCAATGAAGAAAAATACATAATAGGTGCCATTTGGGATGGACATAGCCGCCACATCCACTTCTGTTATAGATACAGCACATGTTGCCCCAATACCCAATGCTGGTATTGCTGCAGTCCAAAATAAGTAATTTGGTTCTGTGGAAAATAATGCATCCTGCGACAAATAAAATCCTACTTCACTGGTTCCGGTATTTGTTGAACCGTTATTAATCAAAGAGAAATCGACAGATATGCTAGTTTCATTGACAATCAGATTACCCGTACCCGAAGCAAGATCAAGGTTGGGCACACAGGGAATGGCAACCTGGGGTGAGGTGAAATACCAATCGTTATCGTATTCGTTCGATTCTACGATTTGGCCCAAGTTGTCTATACAGAAAAATATATAATACGAACCACAAGGAATGGACATAGCGGCTACATCCGCCGTGAACGTCTCAGCGCTTGTGGCGCCAACGGCCAGGGTGGGAACCGCATCAGAACCTATTACATAGTTTGGCGTGGTGGTGATATTATTATCCGGAGAAAGATAATACCCCAAAACACTAGCACCGGCAGTATCAGAACCGTTATTGATCACGGTGACTGCCATGTCGATGGTGGTTCCGGTAACCGATAAACTGGCTGTGCCTGAAGCAAGATCAAGGTTAGGCACACAGGGAATGGTAACCTGGGGTGAGGTGAAATACCAATCGTTATCGTATTCATTCGATTCTGCAATCTGGTCCAGGTGGTCTATACAGAAAAAAATATAATACGTACCGCAAGGAACGGACATAGCAGCTACATCCGCCGTGAACGTCTCAGCGCTTGTGGCGCCAACGGCCAGGGTGGCAACTGCATCAGAACCTATTAAATAGTTTGGTGTGGTGGTGATACTATAATCCGGAGAAAGATAATACCCCAAAACACTGGCCCCGGCATTATCTGAACCGTTATTGATCACGGTGACTGCAAGGTCGATGCTGGTTCCGGTAACCGATAAACTTCCAGTGCCTGAAGCAAAATCAAGGTTGGGCAAACAGGGAATGGTAACCTGGGGTGAGGTGAAATACCAATCGTTATCGTTTTCGTTCGATTCTGCAACCTGGTCCAGGTGGTCTATACAGAAAAATATATAGTACGTACCGCAAGGAATGGACATAGCGGCTACATCCGCCGTGAACGTCTCAGCGCTTGTGGCGC
>DAOQAT010000077.1:0-13323 GCA_035354195.1 Bacteroidales bacterium
ATTAAGTTTACCCTTACTCCCTACGCCGGCATTACCCGGATCAGGTTCAGAGGGTGTAATCTCAGCCCTTGTATTAAGGCACCCCTATTATTAATTGGGACAAAAATAAATATTTTTTTATTCTTACGCCTTTTTCCGTTTATAAAAGTGTAAATTTGTAAAGAGTCAGGGGATGTTTGCTGTTATGTTCTATGTACGTCATTATTGACTCCCATACTTATTATTAAAAAATATATCATGAATTTAATCATCATCAACGGGCCCAACTTAAACCTGGTGGGGATAAGGGAAAAAAATATTTACGGAGAAAAGAATTTTACAGAGTATTTTGCAGAGTTGCTCGTAAAGTTCCCGAATGTTAACCTGGAATATTTTCAAAGCAATATTGAAGGGGAAATTATCAACAAAATTCAACAGGTGGGTTTTACGTATGACGGAATTATTTTGAATGCCGGCGGGTATGCACACACTTCTGTGGCTATTGCGGATGCTATACGAGCTATTCCTGTCCCCGTTGTTGAAGTTCACATTTCCAATATTTTTGCACGCGAGGATTTCCGCCGGACTTCGTTGCTGGCTCCTGCCTGTAAAGGCTTGATTGCCGGCTTGGGTATTGATTCCTATCGTTTGGCCATAGAGTCCTTTATTAAATAAGTTGTCCTGAATACCTGGTGATTTTTTTGGGTTCTTACACCAAATTAATTTGATTATTTTGTAGTTTTTCACATGGCCGGTGAATTTTAAGTACATTTGTTAATACAATAAAAATCAATGATTAAAGATACCGTAATTCTTTTTCATCCCTTACCCTGGGAAGGTGGAATATTAAAGAAACGGGTACCCTATACGTTGTTGTTTTTGGAGCGTAACATCCGTGACCTAGGGCTTAATGTAGTATTGATTGATGAATGTGTTGACAAGAATTACGAGCCTATCGTAACAAAATATTCCGGACGCATCCTTTTGATTGGTATCAGCACCATGACCGGTTATCAATTGGTGGGCGCATTGCGTTTTTCCGAATTGGCCAGGAAGGTTACCGATGCACCTCAGGTATGGGGCGGCTGGCACCCGACCATATTGCCGGAACAAACCCTTGAAAACCAACGTGTGGATTTTGTCATAATGGGGCAGGGGGAAGAACCTTTCAGGAAATTGCTGATTGCTTTGATGAATGGTACCGGTTTCGATAATATTCCGGGATTAGCATTTAAAAAAAATGGAAAGATAATATTAAACCCCCGTGAAAAATACAAGGATGCCTTCAGCTATCCAAAGGTTGATTTTACTCTGATTGATATAAACAACTATATTTTCAGCAACTGGTACGCAAAAAGGTCAATCCGGTACATAACAACGCAGGGATGCCCTTATAAATGTGGTTTTTGTAGCTTGGCATTGGTATATGAACGTAAATGGTTCCACAAAACCGTGCCGGAAATCATTGATGAACTTGAGTATTTTATTAAGGTTGGTAACATTGACGGGGTAAAATTTGATGATGACAACTTTTTTGTGAACCGTGAGTTTGTCATGGAGCTATGCAGAGAAATGATCAAACGCAATTTGAATATTAAATGGTTCACCCAGGGCCATGCATCTCATCTGCTGACGCATTTTAAAGAAGAGGATTTTGAAATCATGAAGCAATCGGGAGCCGCCATGATTTCTATTGGTGCGGAATCGGGAGATCAGGTGGTTCTTGATTTAATTGCAAAGAATAACAAGGTGGAAGATAATATCGCCTGTTCTAAAATGTTTCACAAATATGGCATACAAACTTTCTATACCGCAATGGTCTGTTTTCCGGTGGATCCCGAACGTGATTTCAATGCGACCCTGGGCCTGTTGATGGAAGCAAAACTTATTGATCCGCAATTCAGATTTCTGCTTAGTTTTTATACCCCTTATCCCGGCACCGATCTTTATGAGCTGGCCTTACAAAACGGATATAAGCCGCCGCAATCATTGGAGGGCTGGGCAAAACATACGTTTAAAAGGGTTCGAATGCCATGGGTGGAGAAAAAATATTATTATAAGGCATGGCGGTTTATTGATTTTTACCTTCCTATGTCAGACCCTATGTTATACAAAAAAGCCCGGTGGTATTGGAGCCCGGTGGTTTTTATGCTTAGGTTGTTGTTTTATGGCCTGATCCGTTGGCGGTTCAGGAATAAAAACCTTAGGTTTCCATTTGAGGCAAATCTGGTTTTATATTCAATAAAAATTATAAATAAAGTTTTTGGGAGCCAGTTAAAACTGCGAATTTCAAAAGAAGGTTTTTTTGATTGAGATTTGAAGGTTATTAAAAATATGTTACTTTTGAAAATAATTATCTTGTACCATGAATATCGAAGATTTTATTCTGAAGATTGAAAACGAGTTCGAAGACCTGACTCCCGGCAAATTGAAACCGGAAAGCAAGTTTCGTGATATTTTCGACTGGAATTCTGTGAATGCCCTGACCATGATTGCCATGGTGGACAGCGAATACGATGTGATGCTGGTAGCGCAGGATTTTCAGAAATCAAAAACGATCCAGGACCTGTTCAACATCATTACGTCAAAAGCTAAAAAATAATGGCTCTTTTCAGCATACCGCATACCCGTATTGCAGGTATCAGCACTTGTGTGCCAAAGAATATCGTTGCGAACAAAGATTATAAATGGATCAGTGACAAGGAGCGCGAGCTTCTTATCAGAAAGACCGGTGTGGTTGAAAAACGCGTGGTCACAAAAGGGATGACAGCTTCCGACCTGTGTTATGAAGCTGCAAAGAAACTGATCGAAGACCTGAAATGGAATAAGGAGGAAATTGAGCTGGTAATTTTTGTTTCGCAGTCGCGCGACTTTCTGTTGCCGGCCACAGCGTGCATCCTTCAGGATAAGCTGGGCCTGCCCAAAACCTGCCTGGCCATCGACATGAACCTGGGTTGCTCGGGTTATGTTTACGGATTGTCTTTTATGGCTAATTACATCGCTCATTGCAACATTAAAAAAGCCCTCATGCTGATTGGCGATGTAACCCCGCTGGCTTCGTACCGCGACAAAACTGCGTACCCGTTGTTTGGCGATGCAGGAGCTGCTACGGCCCTGGAGTATGACGAAAATGCGGCGCCCATGCATTTCAATTTACAGTCGGATGGCTCCGGATATAAGGCAATCATCATTCCTGATGGTGGCATGCGGAATTACCCGACAAAAAAATCTTTCGAATATAAAAGCTACGGAAAAGGCATCATCCGGAACAAACTACAGATCGCATTGGATGGCTTTGCTATTTTCAATTTCTCTCTACGTGAAGTAGCGCCAAACATTCATGCGTTGTTGCAGCATAATAATATCCCGATCGACACTATAGAATACTTCCTTTTTCATCAGGCTAACCTGCTCATCAATGAGTCGGTCCGAAAAAAGCTTAAACTGGCACCTGATAAGGTTCCTTATTCATTGAATAAATTCGGGAACACAAGTTCCGCATCTATACCTACAACCATCGTGTCGGAATTAAGGCAGCAAGTCACGTCGCAAAAGCTGAATATGCTTTTTTGCGGTTTTGGTGTGGGCTTGTCGTGGGGTTCGGTGTATGTTGAAACGGAAAACATTTGCTGTCCTGAAATCATAGAATTATAGACCGGTAATAATATGCACAAACTATTTGACCTGAGCGGTAAGACCTTTTTAGTTACCGGAGCTTCCTCCGGGATCGGAAGGCAGTGTGCTGCCACTATTTCAGAATGCGGGGGAACGCTAATCATTTCCGGCAGAAATGCGGAACGTTTGAATGAGACCTTTCTCATGCTGAAAGGTGACGGGCACAAGCAGGTTATTGCAGATCTCTCAACAGATGAAGCCATTGAAAACCTGGCTGATGGCCTTCCGCCACTGAACGGCCTGGTCCACTGCGCCGGCATTACCGCTCCCATTCCCGTGAAATTCATCCGGTCACGGCATATCGACGATATGATGCGGGTAAATTACTATGCCCCGGTGCTGCTGACCACCCGGATACTAAGCAAAAAGAAACTTTTGGATCATTCGTCCATCGTCTTTTTTTCGACCATAGCCACCAAATTTCCCTATTACGGCGGTTCGTTGTACATCAGTTCAAAATCCGCACTCTCCGGTTTTTCGATGGTGCTTGCACTGGAACTGGCGCCGAAAGGTATCCGCTCCAACTGCCTGTTGCCGGGTTTTGTAAGAACCCCTATGTATGAAGCTACAGAAGAACATGCTTCACCGGAGGCCATGAAGAAATTTGAGATGCTGCATCCGCTGGGTATTGGTGATCCTGAAGATGTAGCCGGGCCGGTATGCTTTTTATTATCCGATGCTTCGCGCTGGATCACCGGAATAAATATTCCGTTGGGAGGAAGTTTGTGATTAATTTTAAATCACAATAAATTTTTTTTACTTTTGGTACAGAAAAAATTAAAATGCCAGGTACAGAATATTCGGTGATAATCCCTGTTTATAACAGCAGCAAAACTTTAGAAGAGCTTTTCAGCCGTCTTCAGCAGTGTCTTGTAAAGCTGGGAAAGACCTACGAACTTGTTTTCGTTGATGACGGGAGCCTGGATACCAGCTGGAAGGTGCTTACAGCGTTGAAAAACCAGCATCCTGAAGTTGTAAAAGCCATTCGTTTTGTTCATAATTTCGGGCAGCATAATGCCATTTTTTGCGGATTGGCGCATGCTTCAGGAGAATTCCTGATCACGCTGGATGACGATCTTCAGCATCCGCCTGAAGAGATCCCGAAGCTGATCGAAAAATATAAGGAAACGTCTTCTGATCTTATTTACGGTTGTTATAAAAAGAAAAAGCATAGCCTGTTGAGGAACGTTGGCAGCCGGGTGATAAAGAAAGGGGCGAAAGTGTTTTACAATGCGCCGGGCGAAGGTTCTTCTTTTAGAATGATCACCAAACAACTCTCCGGTAAAATCCTGGAACATGCCCAGAATTTTGTGTTCATTGATGAGCTTTTACTTTGGTACACGGGAGATATCTCTTTTGTGAAGGTAGAACATGAAAAAAGAAAATCAGGCAGGTCGGGTTATTCCAGATGGAAACTCTTTAAACTCAGCCTCAACCTCATGATCTATTATACGGCCATACCCTTGAAAATGATGGTTTTTGGGGGCTTTTTTGCGGCATTTATTTCTTTTATTCTGGGCGTGTATTTTATCATTAAAAAAATTCTTTTCCACGTTCCTCACGGGTATACTTCGGTCATTGTTACCATTCTGTTTTCAACGGGGATCATTATATTCAGCCTCGGCATCATCGGGGAATACCTGATCCGTATTTATATGGTGCAAAATAAGAAACCGCCTTACGCCATTAAACAATCGCTTTTATGAGGATCAGCAAATACGGTATTACGCTCATCCGCCTGACCGAAGCCGACCTTGAACTGGTACGTACCAAGCGAAACTCTGCCGATGTAAGCCAATATATGCATTATCGCGGGCAAATAACTCCTGAGATGCAGGCTGCCTGGTTTAAAACCATAAACAATCCGAATAATTTTTATTATATCATCGAGTATAAATCTGAAAAAATAGGGCTGGTTAACGATAAAAATATCGACTGGGATGCTAAAATCGCTGAAGGCGGCCTGTTTATCTGGGATGAAAGGTATGTGAATTCAATTGTTCCTATGTTGGTTTCGTACCTGATGATCGAGATTGCATTTTACATTCTGGGTTGGGATAAAACATTTATAAAGGTGCTGAAATCAAATGCCCGGGCGGTGGAATACAACCTTGCCATCGGTTTTACCATTACAGACGATACGAATGATGATTTTGTGATCATGATGTTGACGCTTCAACAGTTCGAAGAAAAGGCCGAAAAGCTGAAACAGGTCATCAGCCATTTGCCATCTAATGATTTTATTACCCTGACTTTCGACAGTGACGACAAATCAGACGGAACCTCCGACAGCGTTGAGAAAATCCTTACGTATGCCGAACCACAGGTTTTAGCTGAAAAAGTTAATGTTATTTATTTGTGACGGTTTCTGATTTTTGGAACATCTTCCAGTCATGTTTAAAGATAATGGCCAGGCCATTCACGATCTTCATCCGGATTTTCAACGGTAATTTATGAATGATCCCCATAAAAAAATACAGCGCCCTGCCGTAAAGCATGCCGGGCAGGCAATACAGATACATGAAAAACCTGCGTTTGTATTTACGTTCATACCCCATTTTTTCGGCAAAAGGCCCGACCACCGTATCACATATCCGGACCTGCTTTTCGGTTAGCAGCTTTTTCCATGCGTAGATTTTGTCGGTGTTTATGGGCTGGAACAGGCTTTTATGATGGCGGTTTATAAGGTCTTCGGGGTAGATCTTACGCATTTCGTCGAGTTTTGCATGATAATCAATCATCCCGGGATCGAATCCGATTCCGATGAAGTCGCAGATCTGGCGCAGGTATAACTCCGGTTGTGCAACAAGGTCTTCATAGCGCAAGGTAAAAAATCTATCAGGTGTGCGTTTTTTTTGTTTCAGGACCTGTTTGTTTGAATATTTCCACCGATAGGCAAGGGAGGAGAAGATTTTTGTTTCAAATTTTGCATGGATGATCGAAAGGATATTGTCGCGGTAATCCCGGGTAATATGTATGAACCGCGCTTCGGGAAATAACTGAAGCAGTTTTTTTGTGTGGAACGAGTAGGAGGGGTTTTTGTCGCCTAAAAGTTTTATTTCTTTTTTTGGAAAAAATGATTTGAAATTCATGTAAACCACTTTACAGATTTGGCTGTAAGAGTTAGTTCCTGCACATTGCAACAGGTCATTTTTTAGTTTATCCTTATCAATGGTCCAGAAATGAAACTTTGGATATTGATTCAGGTCATGGTAAAAGGACAAAATCTTTTGTTCGTTCCACAAAGTGGTTTTGCCGTATTTCGAATACAGATGAATGATAAAAGCACATTCGAGCGGGATATTAATTTCGGGATGTGCATCAAGCAGGCAACGCAGCAAAGTCGTTCCCGACCTGGCCCTGCCCACGACAAAGAAAAATGGAACGCTTATATGTTCATTTGGACCAGTCATGAATTTTTCTCTTACTCTGTGAGGTTTTCCTGGTCGTCCTGAATGTTTGCCCTGGCATTTTTCTTTCTTTTTTTAAACTCTTTATAAAATTTCCGGAACATAAAATCTTCGCGTTGATAGGCAATGATTGCCCTGACCGGAGTTTTTGTTATGTACGAAAATACAAAAAGTACTGCGATGGAACCGGAAATATAACTGACATTTGTTGCCCAGGCCGATCCAATGCAGCCATAATCCGGGATCCACAAAAAATTAAGAATGATATTGAGGATGAGCGTCGGAATAAAAATGGCGAGCATTACCCAGGGTTTGCCAAAACCTGCAATGCTGCTGCTTAAAATCCTTACAATGACAAAGAAACAGATTCCGGGCAAAATATTCTGAATGACCTGGGCGCTGCGTGCAAAAGCACTTCCGTAAATCAGTGGGACAATCCAGGGAACGATCAGGAACAATATCACTGAAGCTATCAATATGATCAAAAATGAAAGCCTGAGCAAACGGCTCGTGTCCTTGACCATGGCAGGCAGGTTAATAGTTGCAGCGCTGCGGCTAATGAGCACAATACCTATGGCCACAGGCAATTGAAGGAGTTTCTCTGCTACGGAAACGCCAACGGTGTAAATACCGATTTCTTCTTTAGAGGATAGCAGGTTGAGGATAAGTATGTCGATCCTGTAGTTTAACTGAATGATGAACAAGGCCAGGGCATAGATAAGCCCCATTTTATAGATTTGTTTGATGGCATGGCTGTCAAATCTGATTTTAATCCCGTAGTCTTTTGCGATGGTTACAATGGCGATGGCCATAACCGTAAAAGTGGCTGAATACAAGGCCAGCAGGGCACCCGTCACCGATAACCTCAGGACAAAAACGAAAATAAAAATGGTGATCAGTGTGAGTAAGGCCGTCAGCCATTTCATCATGTTTGCCTTTTTGAACTTCAGGTTGGCCAGAAAGATACTTCCGGAATGTGTGATGACCAACTTGGCCGGGATATAAAGGATCACCAATAAGATCATCAAGGTTGTATAAACTTTGTCAAGCAATAACCAGTAAGCGCCGATAAAAACTATTATTCCTATGATGCTGCTGGTCATCCATAAAAAAAATGTGGCGGAAACGATCTGTTGGTTGGTCATTAGTTTTTTGCCGGTGTGGTAGATAACCGAAGGCCTTGAGCCAAGCATGATGACGCTTGAAATGATCCCCGGGATCACGATCAGTGTGGAGTACACCCCTTTCAACTCAGGCCCCAGGACCCTGGACAAGATTATTCCGCTCAAAAAACCAAAAAATACCGCAGCAATATTCCCTGTGAAAATGCCGGCTATTTCCTTAAAAATGTTTTTGTTGGCAAACATTATTGGTTGGTTTTACTTCTGAAAATTATCTTATAGTATACGAAGTTTGCCACCTTACTATTCTTGAGCCTGGCAACAAAATCATTTCTTCGCTTTATGGTCAAAATAGATAAAAACGCTCTTAATCCTTTGAGAAATATATAGGTAAATTCCCATCTGACAGCTGCAAGCGTAACCCGGACGCCAGGTTTGTTGGACGATTTTTCATATCCATACTCCTGTGCCATATTACCGGCAATTTTTTCGGCTACTGCCAGTTCATTGCCTTTCAAATAATCCTTCCAGATACCGACACGTGCTTCATTGATAGGCTGAAACAGGCTCTTATGATGTGTTTCGTACTTGATTCCCGGCTGATAGCTGATGTACTTTTCTTTTTTGTCCGTAAAGTTAAAAACAGCTGCATCATTTGGTATCTGAAGGAAAGAGCATAAGTCCCCAAAATATTTTTCCGGCTCTCTGACAAAATCTTCATAACGCAGCGTGAAAAAATTCTGAGGAAGCTTTTGTTTGCAGCGGTTGATCGTTTTGAGCGACCCTTTCCACGTCAACGCAATAAAAGCCGGAGATAATGATTTAAATTTTGCTTTCAGCAGGGAGGTTGCCTGGTCGCGGTAATCCCTGATCAAATGAATATATTTTGCTTCAGGAAAAAGGGAAAAAATTTTTGTAAAGTTTTCGGACGAATAAGCGGGGTTTTTATCCCCGATGAGCAGAATCTCTTTCTTGTCATGAATGGAGGCATAGGTGGCATGAACGATTTTACACAATGCCGGGTATGTAATATTTTCAGGTGCCGAAAAAATATTTTTTTTCAGCAATTCATCATCCATGCTGAGCGTATCAAACGATTTGGTTTGCTTCAGGTCTTCCAGAAAATGTTCCAGTGTTTTCCGGCTGAATTTTTTCGTGTGTTTATATTTCCCTGACAGAGCCAGGATGTAGTTGCATTCCGATGGAATGATCACGTTCGGGTGTGCATCAAAAAGATGCCGTAGCAGCGTAGTCCCTGAACGGGGGCGGCCTATGATAAAAAAAAACGGAGTGTTTATGAATTCTGAAATGGCTGGCATTCTCTGATGATTGACTCGCAAATATAACCAAAATGCGTTACATGTCAATTCAATTAAAATCTGTGTACTTTTGCAGGATCTTATACTATGAAAAAAGACCTGGTAAAAAATAATCTGTTACTACATTTTGTAGTGATCATACTTGGTTTCACGGCTATTTTGGGGAAGCTCATAGAATTGCCGGCTGTGGAGCTGGTCTGGTACCGGATGATGATCGCTGTGGTCGCCCTGATGTTTTTTATTTTGATTTTCAAGCAATCATTTCGCCTCCCGCCTAAAAGTGTCTTTATGCTGGCGCTGATCGGGATCATCATTGCGGCCCACTGGATATGTTTTTTTTATGCCATAAAAGTTTCCAATGTCTCCGTTACACTGGGCTGTTTGTCGGTTACCACCTTGTTTACCAGTTTCCTGGAGCCGCTGATAAACCGTAAAAAAATTTCCATACTGGAGGTAATCATCGGACTGATCATTATTCTGGGTATCTACATTATTTTCAGGTTTGAAACACGCTATGTGGCAGGAATAATTTTTACCATCATTTGCGCCTTTCTGGCGAGTTTGTTCAGCGTATTAAACAAAAAGATCGCACTGAAATACGAACCGAACATCACCACGGTTTATGAAATGTTCAGCGGATTTATTGTGGTGACGATATTCCTGCTTATCACCAAAGGCAGCTCAGCTTTTGTTCCGGCACCCACATGGAGCGATCTTGTTTTTCTGTTGATATTAGGCGTTATCTGCACCGCCTTTGCTTTTTCGGCTACCGTAAAGATCATGCAAAAATTGTCGGCCTACCAGGTGGTACTGGCGATAAACCTCGAACCCGTCTATGGCATCATAGCCGCCTATTTCATTTTCGGTGAATCCGAACACATGACCACCGAGTTTTATATCGGAGCTTCTATTATTTTGCTGTCCGTGATTTTGTATACCTTCATAAAAAACCGCAACAGGCAGGAAACACAGCTAAACTAATACAGCTTGATAAATTCGTAGGTGTTTCCTATAAACTCCATGTAACGCAGAAAGTCTGTGAAGCTGATGATCAGCGAAGCTGTGTTTTCGTTGGGGTGGAAACTGATTTTTTCTGCTTTTTGCAGGTTGGTATCGATAAAAACGTGGACATGATTTTCAATATCGTGTATCAATCCGAAGGCTGAGACAGAGCCGGGTTTCAATCCCAGGTAGCGCTGCATCCTTTGTTCTGAGGCAAACGTGAGCTTCCCTTGTTTCAGCATTTTTTCAATGTCGTGGATGGCAAGGTTTTGATCGCAATCGAAGATCACCAGGTAATGCCTGTTGCCTTTATGGTTACGAAAGAAAAGGTTTTTGCAATGCTGTCCATCATGGCCCTGCCAGTATTGTTTTGCTATTTCAATGGTAGGAGCGGGGGGATGCTCGAGGTATTCAAACGGAATATTCAGTTTTTGAAGTGTTTCGTAAACTTGTGGATCGCCGTTCATCGGAATTATTTTGAAGCAAAAATAATCAACTTCAACCTTATGTGTTACAATAAAATGTTTTTGAACGAGTTCAGATGAATATTATTTTTTAATTTTGTTATTACTTCTATTACTAACTTGTTCAAAATGAAAAACCCATTTATAATTCTTTTGCTGATACTTATTCCCACATTTATAAAGGCTCAGGCATTTACCCTGGACACCATTTCTATTGACCGCAGGATGCTGACAACGGACCTTGATTACCAGGGAAAGAAACTTTCGCTGATGAAACTTGAAGATTTGTGCAAACCTTTTGCAGATGCCAACGACGAGGTCATGATGGCTAAACGTAACAACAACCCGGCATTACTCATGACCTTAGCCGGAGCCGTGCTGGTCGGGTATTCCGCCTTCAAATGGCTCAGTGACGGTGATTTCCAATGGTATTTTGCTGCCGGTGGCGTTGTTTTGATCGGGGCCACCATCCCGCTGCATCTTGGTACCAAGCACCACTCCGCAAACGCTGCACAGATATACAATTACGAAATGAAACATAAACAGCTTCCCAAGCCGTAGGTGGTTATTTTTCAGCAAATACAACTGCCAACATTTTTTTAATTGTTTATCTTCAGATTCAAACATTGTTTTTTTATATATTTACCGAAAAATTGTAATTTTATTTGATTCATGTTCACCAAACTGGTCAAATATATTAAAGATTACCTGACATTCAATAAAAGCGAGCGCCGGGGCTTGCTGGTCTTGTGTTTTCTGATCCTTTGCCTGATCATCCTGAATATTATCCTGCCATTTTTAATAACCCACAAAACGTATGATTATTCCCGGTTTGATGCTGAAATCAATGAATTTTTGAAAACACAGGAAGTGGTTTCTGTAAAACCAAAAACATACCGCCACAAAGAGCCTTTCAATATTTATGATGCCAATGCCTCTGCGGTGGAGCAAAAGTTGAATCCTGTTGCTTTCGATCCGAACACCTTACCTTATGATGGGTTTGTTGAAATGGGCCTTTCTCCGAAACAAGCCATGTCCATACTAAAATACCGGTCAAAAGGAGGAAAATTTTTTAAAAAAGAAGATTTCAAAAAAATGTACTGCATTTCTCCAAAGGAATATGAAGCGCTGGAGCCCTATATTGAGATAAAAGCCCCAACATACGCCAACAATAAGGCTGCAAAAAATGTTGAAATTTTCAAAGTGGAAGTGAATACTGCCACCGAAGAAGAACTGAAAAAAATAAAAGGGATAGGAAATTATTTTGCATCGCAAATAATCAAGTACCGGACCCGGCTTGGTGGATTTAATGCAAAGGAACAACTGATGGAAGTTCCGAAAATGGATAGCGCCAAATTTAATGATATTAAAGCCTTTATCGAAATTAATGTCAAGGCCATTCATAGAATCAACATAAACACGGCTACCTTCGAACAGCTGAAACAACATCCGTACATTGGCCACAATATTGCGCTTTCGCTGATCAATTACCGCCTGAAACACGGTGTTTTTAAGTCGGTGAGCGAAATAAAAAATTCAGCGCTCATCACAGAGAAGAATTATCCGAAAATTTCGTATTATCTTTGCACGGAATAATTCAGAATTCAGAAGGCAGAATTTAGAAGTCAGAATGCAGAAGTCAGTCCGCCGCGGCGGAGCAGAATTATGAATTCAGAATTAGGAAAAAAGAACAATCCCTTGAAATTTGAAAATAAAACCTGAAAAATTAAATCAATGAAAAAAATAGTTCTCAGCACCCTTGCAGTATTTATACTGGTTAGCTTCACCTTTGCACAAAAAAACAAAAATAAACCGGTGGCTTTCAAGTGGTATTCGTTTGAAGAAGCCCTGGAACTGAATAAAAAGAATCCTAAAAAAATATTTGTTGATGTGTTTACCGACTGGTGCGGCTGGTGCAAAAAAATGGATGCCAGCACTTTCGCTGACAGCATTATCAGGAGTTATATGGCGGCGCATTATTACCCGGTAAAGCTCAATGCCGAACGGAAAGATACGGTGCTTTTCAACGGAAGTTATTATGTAAACCCCAGCCCTGAATCTTCGCGATCAACCCATCAGCTTGCCACCGCGTTATTGCAGGGGCGTATGTCGTACCCGTCTTTTGTCATACTGAATGAAAAATTTGAGATCCTCAATACCGTCATAGGTTATAAATCCGCCAAAGAACTGGAACCTATTCTGCATTTTTTCGGAGACAATGCGCATGAGAAAACCACCTATGCCAAGTTTCTGGAAACGTTCACCGGGACGATAAAGGAATAAAAAAAGCCCCGTCACCAGGGCTTTTGGGGAGGAAGATGGGATTCGAACCCACGACATTCAGAACCACAAT
>DAOQAT010000078.1:0-5344 GCA_035354195.1 Bacteroidales bacterium
TGATAATCTGAAAATAATAAGGTGTTTAGCAAAATATCTCTGTTTAAAAAATTGTCAATAAAATTTTACGAATATTTAAAAAATTCCTTTGCGACATCAAACATTTCTTATATTTTTGCAATATTAATAAGTATTTAACTATTAATCCAACAACTTATAATACTTTCATTACCAAAATTTGTTTCGATACCATTACGCCAAAATACAGACAGTTGTTGGAGTATTTGTGTTTTAATAAGTATGAATTTTGACAACTAAATACAATTTAAAATGAAAAAAAACGTATACTATTTTTTACTACTACTGTTAATCAACTTTTCTGTCTCAGCACAAAGCAGCTGGTCATATTCTTATGCCATCCATTCGAGGCATGTGAATTCCGTTTTTATTAAGGATTATTATCATGTTTATATGGTTGGCGGAAATGAAACAAATGATTCTATCCAGTCCATTTTTTATTCTCATGATGCCGGGATCAGCTGGCAATTGATAACCGATACCATTACGAAACCCTGGCTGAAATCAGTATTTATGATGGATAAGATGAACGGAATCATAGCAGGCGCTTCCGGATGTGTTCTTAAAACTATTGATGGCGGCCTTTCATGGGATCAGGTTGCCTTAGCCGGGAGCATGAATTCACGGCAATATTACAGTATCTTTTTTACTGACTCATTAAACGGATACATTGCCGGAGGCAACCCCAGCAACGATTCAATAGCAACTATTATAAAGACCACCAATGGAGGCAGTAACTGGTCGGTATCTAAGGACAATTTGGGATATTGCTTTCATTCGATACATTTTCCAACTGCCAATACCGGTTATGCCGTTGGCGATCATGGGACATTATTTAAAACCACCAACGCAGGCGGAAACTGGACACAAAAAGTGATTCCTGGAAATGCAGGTGGCAGAAACTATACTGCCGTCTTTTTTACATCGGAAAATGTTGGATTTATTGTTGGAGGAAATCTCACCAAGGATTCAATACAGACTATACTTAAAACATCGGATGGTGGTGACACCTGGGCGATAATCCGCGACAATATGGCCCCCATGCTTAATGATATATATTTTATCAACGCAACAGAAGGTTATGCTGTTGGAAACGATGGCACCGCATTACACACAACCGATGGTGGTGACACCTGGCAGGACCTGCTACTACCGGATAATTCTCCCTCATTTGATTTTAATTCCGTTCGTTTTTTCGATTCGGGTTACGGATATATTGTTGGAAAGTGGGGAATTATTTACCGATACAGCCCTGCACAATTTAACGGGCCCAGCGCCACCACCCTGCCCGCCTCTGATATTTCGGCCACCTCAATAAAATTGAACGGGATTGGCAACGCCAACGGCTTCAATACTTCGTTTGATTTTCAGTATGGGCTTACAACAGCTTATGGCGATATGATCTGGGCCGACCCGATGCAAGTTAATGATACCGTTGATACACCTGTCAGTGCAACATTACTTTTGAGCAACCTGCTCCCCGACACGTATTATCATTACAGGTTAAAAGCTCAAAATCCTGTAGCTACCGTGTATGGTACAGACATGATATTTTATACCGGTGAACCCGAAATCCCCAATTTCAATTTTGAATTATGGGATACCACCACGACTACCCAACCCGATTTATGGAACTTTTCGATTGGAAATATTTCAAAGGTAAGCCAATCCTGCCATGGCTCTTATGCCGTCCGTATTGCCAACGACAGCCTTCATAACAACCCCGGAGCCATTCTGATTGGTAATTCTGATAACGGCACATCCTTTAACGGCGGGATACCTTTTAACGAAAGGCCCGACTCACTGATAGGTTGCTTCAATTATGATATTCCCGCGGGTGATACTGCCCTGATCATCATGTTTTTAAAAAAACAAGGCGTTAACCTGTCAAGCAATGTTTTTAAAATTCATGGATCTTCATCAGGAGTTTTCAACGAATTGAAATTTCCGCTTCAGTATTCTTCTGCTGATATTCCCGACTCTATGGTTATCGGAATTACCTGTACCAATGTAATGAATGCGAGTGGCCCTTTAAGCAGTATTAATTTCCTGATGGCCGATAACCTTCGCTTAACAGGTGCAAGCCTTACACTTCCGAATTATGATTTTGAAGATTGGATTGATCTGAATGAAATCAGCCTGGTAAGTTGGTTTTCAAATAATTTTAATTATCAGGCTGGCGATACTGCCAGGATACCTGTGGTCCGGACCAGCGATGCTGTTTCAGGTTTGTATGCGGCCAAAATCAGAAACCATGTAACCCCCCTTGATACCATTAGCGGAAGGATAAATTCCGGAAACGATTATAATTCTAAATTTAAGGTTAGCGCCAGGCATCAGACACTTACCGGTTATTTTAAATATTTCCCTGAAAATAACGACAGCCTTACCATAACCGTAATGATGTTTAAAAACAACCTGCAAATCGGTGCAGGATACCTCCAACATTCATCAATCGAACCTTTATATAAAAGTTTTATTGTCTATATCAATTACAGCCATCCTACAGATATCCCTGACAGCGCTTCGATCAGCATACAAACATATAAATTCAGGCCGAGAGGGAATTCCATTTTGTACATCGACAATCTTAATTTCGACGGGTGGCTTGCCGGAATTGAAAAACCTATTGTAGCTAATCCTGCTTCAGCATTTGATTTTAATATATACCCCAACCCCTTTAATGACAATGCTACCATAACATTTAGCCTGAAAGAAAGAACATTGGTTCAGATCAGAATTTTTGACATTTCCGGAAAACAGGTAGCCTTAATTGCAAATAATCAGTTTAATACCGGCGATTATAAAATTGATTTTTCAGGTGCAGACTTAAAAAAAGGCCTATATATATGCGTTATTAACACCGACAACAAAATAGTAAGCAAAAAAATAATTATTTATTAATCCTTGATCCGTTGTTTCAACCATTAAATAAATTCAAAATAATCTATATGAAAATCAATAAATTCTTTTTAAAAGCAGGCATTATCTTTTTAGTATTTATAATTTCATTCGGAATTATTAATACAAAAACAAGCTATGGACAATGCCCATTTTCGCCAAGTTATACTGTAACATCGGCCAGCACACCTGCCGGAACTATAATAACACCTCCTGGCAGTCCCACGGACCAGGGAATGGGCGGCGCCATAATAACAGTCACCAATCCAGCCTGGCCGGTTTGCAGTAATTGGGGATATCCTACCACGATGCCTGTACTTAACGGATATTGCATGGGCGCACCAACTTACCATAACCTCACCTTTAACAGCCTTGACCCAAACACCAACCTAAACAATGGTTTGATGTGTTTTACCGGCACCACCACATACCGTTATATGAACTCTGGTGGCGTTATGATCACAGACAATGCTGTCCCTGCAAGAGTAAGGATACGAGTAACATTAACTGACGGTGTAACACCGATACCTATTCAACAAGCGGGTAGCTATCTATTACTTCAAACGCATCAGAATTTCCGGGTTTGGTATTTCATTGAGGCATACAGTCCCATAAATGCTCAGTATTTCTTTGCAGGACCAAACATGTGGTTGGGCGCCATAAATTTATTTAATGCCTTACACACAGACCCTGCATCATACATTCAAACGACTTTTGACTACGGCGCCTATTATAATATTAATGGTATTGGGATTACGGCAGGAGCAATTACCAATCCTGTATGTTACCTTGACAACATTGATTTAACCGGCAGTATTGGCAATCTGAATTTAGCCTGTACCACTCCAACCTACGTCTGGTCAGGGCCTAACGGCTTTTCTTCCACTTCACAAAACCCTTCCCTGGCAAATGCAACACCAATTATGAGCGGCATTTATACGTATGCTGTTTCCGATCTTATTTGTTATGGTTTGAGCACCATCAATATTTTGGTTTATGATGATCTCACAGCCAGCATCAGTGGCGGAACATCACCGATTTGTTACAATTCCAGCCCTGGAACATTCACCGCAACCGGGTCCGGCGGAACAGGTAGTTATACGTATCTGTGGTACCAGAATGGCGTTTCTACCGGTGTCACCACCCAGACCTATAATCCCGGCAACCTCACAACTACTCCGAATACCTACTACTGCGAAGTAAGCAGTGTTCCCTGCGGTACTGTGACCACATCAACCACACAAATAGATTTTGAAACTGTGCCGCCAGTGGTCACCTGCCCTGCAAATGTAATTACAACAACTAACAATGGTTGCTCTGCAATAAATGTTTCCTTGGGGACACCGGTTACAAGTGATAATTGCGACATTGCTTCCGTTACAAACAATGCACCTGCTGTATTTCCTTTGGGTAATACCACTGTAACCTGGACTGTCGCAGATGGTGCAGGTAATATTACAACCTGCGACCAAACGGTAACCGTGAATGACAATGTAAACCCGACCATCTTTTGTATGCCGGATATTGAGATCCCAACCGATGCCGGATCATGCACTGCTTCCGGCGTGGTGCTTACTACACCTGTAACCCTTGATAACTGCAGTGTTTCATCTGTTACCAATGATGCGCCCGCTGTATTTCCACTGGGAGCTACCACTGTAACATGGACCGTTACAGACGGCTCTGCTAACACCGCAACATGCACCCAGCAGGTTACGGTCATTGACAATATCGTCCCAACCATCACCTGCCCCGCTGATGTGGTTACTACCACCAACACCGGATGCACGGCCACCGGTGTAAGCCTTGGTATTCCCACCACAAATGATAATTGCAGTGTTTCTTCCGTTACCAATAACGCTCCTGCGGCTTTCCCGTTAGGAATCACAACCGTTATCTGGACGGTTACCGATGGCTCAGGAAACACGGCTACCTGTGCTCAATTGGTGACTGTCAATGATGATGTTGTTCCTTCTATTACTTGCCCGGCCGATATAATTACAACAACCAACGATGGCTGCACAGCTATAAATGTTGCATTGGGTACGCCTGTTACCGCTGACAATTGCAGCGTTGCATCAGTTACAAATAATGCACCGGCCGTTTTCCCGTTGGGTAATACCACGGTAACATGGACCGTTACTGACGGAGCAGGTAATATTGCCACATGCAATCAATTAGTAACAGTAAATGATAATATTAATCCGACTATTTTCTGTTTGCCGGATGTTGTCGTGAATACTGATGCAGGTGTTTGTACGGCTTCCGGTGTAGTTCTGGGTATTCCGGTAACATCAGATAATTGCAGCGTCTCTTCTGTTACTAATGATGCACCTGCAGCATTTCCACTGGGAGCTACCACTGTAACATGGACCGTTACAGACGGCTCTGCTAACACCGCAACATGCACCCAGCAGGTTACGGT
>DAOQAT010000078.1:5444-13277 GCA_035354195.1 Bacteroidales bacterium
TCCCGTTAGGAATCACAACCGTTATCTGGACGGTTACCGATGGCTCAGGAAACACGGCTACCTGTGCTCAATTGGTGACTGTCAATGATGATGTTGTTCCTTCTATTACTTGCCCTGCCGACATCAATATGTCAGCCAACCTGGGATGTACCGCTACCGGTGTTTCACTGGGAACTCCGGTTACCAGCGATAATTGCCATGTGGCCTCTGTTACCAACGATGCTCCGGGTATTTATCCTATCGGTACAACCACGGTTACATGGACCGTGACGGATGATGCCGGAAATGTGAGTACCTGCGCTCAATTGGTTACTATTACTGAAGATACGGCCCCTGTTATTTATTGCCCTCCTGCAGTTGTTGCTTATACCAATGCCGGATGCACCGCCACGGGAGTTGATTTAGGTGATCCTGTTATCATTGAGAACTGTATTATTGGTTCGGTATTTAACGATGCTCCTGCTGCTTTTCCATTAGGTAATACAACGGTTACATGGATTGTTGTTGACGGTTCCGGAAACTCGGACACCTGCACACAATTGGTCACCATTTTGGATAATGTTAACCCGACCATCACCTGCCCGGCGGATGTGATCGCTTCTACCAACACCGGATGCACGGCCACCGGCGTAAGCCTGGGTATTCCCACCACAAATGATAATTGCAGTGTTTCTTCCGTTACCAATAACGCTCCTGCGGCTTTCCCGTTAGGAATCACAACCGTTATCTGGACGGTTACCGATGGCTCAGGAAACACAGCTACCTGTGCTCAATTGGTGACTGTCAATGATGATGTTATTCCTTCTATTACTTGTCCTTCAAATGTTCTGGCTACAACAAATAATGGATGTACAGCCATTGGCGTAGTTCTCGGCACCCCTGTTACCAGCGACAACTGCCATGTTGCTACAGTAACAAATAATTCAACAGGTGTCTTTCCGTTGGGAGTTACTACCGTGATCTGGACGGTTACCGATGATGCCGGTAATACAAACACATGTTCCCAATTGGTTACTGTTACCGATAATGTCAGCCCGATCATTTATTGCCCCCAGAACATTACGGTTAATACAAATACCGGATGTACAGCCACCGGTGTAGTTTTAGAAACTCCTTTTGTTATTGAAAACTGCAGTGTCGACACCATGTATAATAATGCTCCTGCTGCTTTTCCATTAGGAAACACAACGGTTACATGGATTGTTTTAGACGGTTCCGGTAACTCTGACACCTGCACACAAGTTGTGACTGTAATTGATAACGTAAATCCATCCATTACGTGCCCGGGAACTATAATTGCAACCACCAACAGCGGCTGCACCGCAACCGGAGTTTCACTGGGAGCACCTGTAACTTCTGATAATTGCCATGTTGATACTGTTATCAATAACGCACCACTCGCATTTCCGCTTGGAAATACCATGGTCACCTGGACCGTATACGATGACGCGGGCAATTCAGCAAGCTGTATGCAATTGGTAACAGTTATTGATGATGTTATTCCAACTATTATTTGCCCTCCTGATGTTCAGGCATACACCAACCTTGGGTGCACTGCAACCGGTGTATTTCTAGGAGTTCCTGTTACCGGCGACAATTGCCATGTTGCTTCCGTTACGAACGACGGAACCGGTGTGTATCCTTTAGGTATAACCACCGTAACGTGGACGGTTACCGATGATGCCGGAAACACCAGCACCTGTGCACAGCAGGTCACTGTTGTTGATACGGTCAGCCCGTTAGTTTATTGCCCGGCGAACATTATTATCGGGACAAATTCCGGTTGTACAGCCACCGGTGTTGATTTAAACAATCCTTTTGTAATTGAAAACTGCACTGTTGACACCATATATAACGATGCACCTATTGCTTTTCCATTAGGGAACACGACTGTTACGTGGACTGTTGTGGACAACTCCGGAAACTCCACCTCATGCGCCCAACTGGTGACTGTTATTGATGATGATCCTCCAACGATCACCTGCCCTGCCGATGTGGTCGGTTATACGGATAGTGGCTGCAATCCAACAGCTATTTCGCTTGGATTACCAGCTGTTTCCGATAATTGCTCCATTGATACCGTTATGAACGATGCTCCTGCTGTTTTCCCGTTTGGAATCACTATGGTGACCTGGACAGTAATTGATAATGCAGGCAATTCAACCAGCTGCCAGCAAACGGTAACGATTTTAGACACTATCACGCCTACCATCACCTGTCCTGCTGATGTCATGGCATATATCAACACCGGATGCACAGCTACAGGTGTTAATTTGGGAAGCCCAGTAACTGCAGACAATTGCAGTGTTGCCTCTGTCACTAACAACGCCCCTGCTGCATTTCAATTAGGTATTACCACTGTTACATGGACGGTTACTGATATTTCCGGAAATGCAGCAACCTGCATACAAACGATCACGGTTATTGATACCATTGCTCCAGCAATTACCTGCCCGGCTGATATTAACACGACTACTAATGTTGGA
Organism: Bacteroidales bacterium; assembly: GCA_035354195.1. Taxonomy (GTDB): domain Bacteria; phylum Bacteroidota; class Bacteroidia; order Bacteroidales; family CAIWKO01; genus CAIWKO01. The sequence goes on from DAOQAT010000078.1 coordinate 7,931, forward strand.
TGCACCGCCACAGGCATACCTCTGGGCACTCCTGTAACAAGCGACAATTGCGTTGTTGCTTCCGTGATGAACGATTCTCCGGGAGTATTCCCGATCGGAAGCACCACGGTAACCTGGACTGTCACTGATGCTTCAGGAAATACCAGTACCTGTACACAAATAATAACCGTTACGGATGACGACAGCCCTGTTTTGTCATGCCCGGCTTCCATTACTGTACCAACAAATACCGGATGTACCGCAACCGGTGTAAATCTGGGAAATCCTCTTATTATTGAAAATTGCAGCATTGCATCCGTAATCAATGATGCCCCGGCGGCATTCCCATTAGGAAACACCACTGTTACATGGACTGCTACAGACGCTGCCGGTAATTCGGCCACCTGCACCCAGATTGTTACCGTAATTGACAATGTGGATCCCATTATCACCTGCCCGGTTGACGTTGTGGTTTCCACAAATACCGGCTGCACCGCCACAGGAGTTAATCTCGGATTACCTGTAACTTCTGACAACTGTGGCGTGGCTTCCGTAACAAACAATGCGCCTTCAGTTTTCGAAACAGGAAATACGATGGTGATCTGGACCGTAACTGATAATGCAGGTAATGCTTCAACCTGTACACAAATTGTTACCGTGGTAGATTCCATTCCGCCTACGATTTCCTGTCCGGCTGACCTCAATTTGGTATCTGCACCCGGCGCCTGCAATATTACAGGCATAATTTTAGGGTTCCCCACATTCAACGATAATTGCGGAATTGTTTCCATCGCAAACAATGCAGCCACCACACTCCCTATCGGAATTACGCAGGTAATATGGACCGCAACTGACGCCTCAGGAAATATATCCACCTGTGTTCAAAATGTCAATGTTGCCAGTGCTCCTTTGGCTGTCAATGATACGGCATCCACACCAGCAAACACGCCCGTGTTAATACCCGTGCTTGCCAATGATATCGACTGTGGCAACAACCTCAACCCTTCCACTGTGATTGTAGTTTTCCCGCCTTCAAACGGAACAGCAACGGTTGATCCTGTTACAGGTGATATCACTTACACCCCTGATAACATGTTTACCGGTAATGACCAATTTGTTTACCAGGTTTGTGATTCCAATGGTGTATGTTCTACTGCAACCGTATTTGTTACGGTAACATCCGGCACGAATCCCGCTGTTTTAGGTTTGGCAAAAATGGTCCTCGGCGTTATTCCGCAGGACGACAACTTCTTTGACATTACCTATGTTATCACAGTTGAAAACCTTGGTAATGAGAGGATAGATAATATCCAGGTTACGGATGACCTTGTATCTGTCTTCGGTTCTTCAACAACGTTCTCAATCCTGGAAGCCCCACATTCCAATAATAACCTGACGCCCAACCTTTCTTTTGATGGCAACAGCGATATCAATCTGCTCGTTAACAATACCAGCTATCTTGATGTAGGAAATTCGGGGACCATCACATTTACTGTCAGGGTTAAAGTATTAGGATCCATGAAGACCTTCTGCAACACAGCCATAACCACCGGCTACGGGTTGCTCGGGGTTATGGTTACTGATACTTCCGATAACGGGTATATTACCGATGCCAACGGGAATGGCAATCCTGGTGATGTCGGAGAAAACGACTGTACTCCGGTTACCCTGACACCGGAAGATGTTTTCATACCTCAGGCGATCTCTCCCGATGGTGATGGCAAAAATGACCTCTTTGTCATCCTGGGCATCGAAAACTATCCTGATAATGAACTGACCATCTTCAATCGTTGGGGCAACAAGGTTTATTATATGAGCCGTTACGATAATTCATGGAGCGGCCTCTCAGACAACGTGCTTACCATGGGAAGCAACAAGCTCCCGACTGGAACATATTATTACATCTTTGAATACAACAAAGATGACCGGCCGCCAAAAGAAGGTTTTGTTGTTATTAAATACTAATCATCATTTTTAACTATTAAAAACCTAAGGATATGAAAAAGATAATAATCATAACAGTGACAGCCATCAGTTTAGTTCTTTTTAAAGGAATAAACTCCAATGTCAGCGCACAGTACGATGCCATGTTCACTCAATACATGTTCAATGAGATGTTTATTAACCCTGCTTATGCCGGATATAAAGATGCGCTGTCCATCACAGCCCTGCACCGTCAGCAATGGGTTAACTTTGAAGGGAGACCAATTACCACGAGTATTACGGTACACTCTCCCTTGTATAAAGGTTCCATGGGGCTTGGACTGAGTTACCTGAACGAAAAGATCGGTGTACTTAACAGAAACCTGATCTATGTCAGCTATGCTTACCGGGCCAAAGTCAGCGAAAAAGGAAGGCTCTGCTTTGGTGTCATGGGAGGAATACATATTCAGAATGAGAAACTCGGTGAGCTGGCTGTAACAGACCCTGATGATCCCTATTTTTCAGCTAACTCAGAAAATGTCATCACGCCAAACTTTGGATTCGGGATATTATACCATACTGACAAGTTTTATGTTGGTTTGTCGATTCCAAGGCTTATTGACGATAATGTCACCATGGGAAGTTACGGTAGTGTAATAAAAAATATCAGCTTCAAACCTAAAAGTTTTCATTATTACCTTACCGTCGGCAGGGCTTTTGAAATCAACGAAGCGTTCACTCTAAAACCACAGTTGATGCTCAAGGCTGTTATCAACTCACCGGTACAGTTTGATGTAAACCTGAATGCCCTTATCAAGAAGAGGCTTTGGCTTGGTGTTTCATACCGCAGCCTGGCCGACATTTCGGGAATTGTAGGCGTTTATGTGGTACCGCAGTTTATGATCAGTTATTCCTATGATTATTCTTTGTCAAAAATAAACAAGGTGTCCAGTGGTTCGCACGAAATTGCGCTCTCCTACCTGTTTGCATACAAAGGCAAAAAAATAGCTAACCCAAGATATTTTTAAATGTTTTGTTTACACCATGATCGTTTGAGTTATGAAACTAAATAAAGTACTGATTCCTGCTGTTGTCCTGGTATTTGCATTTTCATTGAATAGTCTTGCTCAGAAATCGACTTTTATAAGGGGCAATGAATTATATGATGCCATGGCTTATGCCAGTGCCGCCCAAAGATTTGAGAAAGTCCTGAACAAGGACAGCAGTAACAATGAGGCGTGGATCAAACTTGCCGATTGCTATCGCAAGCAGAACCTTATGAAAAAGGCCGCCTCCACTTATAAAATCATTGTCGATAAAGGCATTGCCCAACCCATCCACAAACTTTACTATGCTCAGGCGCTCATGGAAACCGGCAATTACAGCGAAGCAAAAAAATATATGGCCGAATACCATGCCGATTCAAGAGGGGAAACATTTTTAAAGGCCATGAACGACCTGGAAAAATTTTTCACGGACACCGCATATTATAAGGTAACTTGCCTGCCCTTCAATTCTGAGCTGAACGATTTTACGCCAAGGATACTCGATGATAAAATTGTCTTTGTTTCATCACGCAAAAAGGCACATGTGGAAAATCACATCAACACATGGAACAATGAAGAGTTTTTCAAACTTTATTACACTAAGAAAAAGAGCAACGGGAAATACAAATCTGTCCGCAGTTTTCCACACGCCATCGACAACAGGTATAATGCAGGACCTGTCAGTTTCAGCAAACAGTCAAATACGGTTTACCTCTCACGCAATAATGTGGTTGATACAAAACTTGTAAGAGCTGAAGACGGACAGGTAAAAATGCAGTTATATGCAGGCTCACTCAACAAAAAAGGGACTGCCTACCAGTACCTGCTTGATTTTAAATACAACAACAAAGAATTCAACTTCACGCATCCTGCGATCAGCGACGATGGCAAATGGTTTTATTTTGTTTCGGACATGCCTGCCGGAGCCGGCGGTAACGATATCTGGATGTGTACCCGGGAAGGCGATTCCTGGACAAGCCCTAAAAATCTTGGAACAAGGGTTAACACTGCCGGTGAAGAAGTTTTTCCTTTCGTTAAGGGTAATAAATTGTATTTTTCATCCAACGGCCAGGAAGGGCTAGGTGGTTTGGATATCTTTTCTGTAAACCTGGATAACAACGGGCTTCCATTAGGGTCCCCAAAAAATCTCGGGGCACCGGTCAACAGCACGGCTGATGACTTTGGCATTGACTTCTTCCCTGACGGAAACAAGGGAGTTTTCAGTTCAAACCGCACCAATTATGACCTGAACGATGACATTTTTGAATTCACGTCTGTAGCGCCGGAAATGCTGCCTTACCAATTTCTTGTAATGGATCATGAGAACAGGCAACTGCTTGCATCCAGCATGGAAATCACTGATAGTAAAACCGGCGAAAAATCTGAATTAAAAGAAAATGAAGGAAAATTTGTAGCGGATTTTTTACCCGGGCATCAGTTAAACATTATTGCCCAAAGCGATGGTTATATAACTAAAAATAATATCGAATTTAATACCCCTGCCAATAACAGCCAGCCCTTTGAAATCTTCTTAAATAAGAAAAACCAATACTTTATTGCAGGAACAGTGTTTGAAAAAACCGGCGATAACGTAACCGGTATGGACAGTGTATTGATTGAAATTATGGATAACAGCGACCGTATTGTTTATTCCTGCAATACCGGCGATACCTCAGCTTATCATTCTCCGGATTTTTTGCCGGATACTCCATATAAAGTTGCTGCTTCTAAAAAAGGATATATTACAGAATATGAAACGGTTTCATCCATCATGCCTGGCGGATCCATTATTGATTTCAATCTGTCAAAAATCACGCTCGGCGCCTCCATCCGAATTGAAAATATTTATTTTGATTTTGATAAATCCAATATTCGCCCTGATGCTGCAAAAGAACTTGATAAACTGGTTGTATTTCTTAAAGAAAATCCGGGAATCAGTGTCGAAATGAGTTCACATACCGACTGCCATGGTTCGGAAGATTATAATTACAAACTTTCTGAACGCCGTGCCAAATCAAGTGCAAATTATGTTGTCAGCAAAGGCATTGACCCAAAACGCATCAGCAGCAAAGGTTATGGTGAAAGCCGGTTGTTAAACAACTGCCCCTGTGATAAAGATTTCACAGAATCAACATGTACAGAGCAGGAACATCAGCTAAACCGCCGTACCGAATTTATTATAAAAGGAATGGATAAGAATTGAAGGGCATTTACATTTATTTCAGATTCTGCCAAATTGCTTCTATCAAAAACATGAGAAAAAAAAAGCTGCTTCAAAATGAAACAGCTTTTCTTTTATAAATAAAAACCCCAATTATAAGATTCCCTGGTCAAGCATAGCATTAGCAACTTTCATAAAGCCAGCAATGTTTGCTCCTTTAACGTAGTTGATATAACCG
>DAOQAT010000079.1:0-13025 GCA_035354195.1 Bacteroidales bacterium
TTATGGATAAAGGGTATAAAGTTATTTCCGGCGGCACCGATAACCACCTGATGCTAATTGATCTTCGTACGAAATTCCCGGAAATAACAGGTAAAGTTGTTGAAAACACCCTGGTCAGGGCTCACATCACGGTTAACAAAAACATGGTTCCGTTCGACAGCCGTTCACCATTCACCACATCGGGTTTGCGTGTGGGAACGCCTGCTATCACCACCCGCGGCATGAAAGAAGAACACATGCCGTTGATCGTTGACATGCTTGACGAAGTTATTGCCAATTTCGAAAATGAAACCGTGATAGCCTCAGTGGGCGATAGGGTCCAGAAAATGATGAGGGATTTCCCATTGTTTGCTTATTAATAAAATTGAATGTTCATAAAAGGGGCTGCCCCCAAAGCCAATTTTTATTGTTATTTTTCTCAGTGGCTCTCTGTGTCTTCTCTGTGAACCCTGCCTGAATGACTTCAGTCTGGCAGGCTCCGTGTGACCGAGAAATAGAAAATTGCACAGAGTGACACTGAGGATACACAGAGTTGCACAGAGTTTTTTTGAGACAGTCTCTTTTTTATTTAAAAAAAATGAAAACACTATTTCTGATCCGGCACGCAGAAGCTCAACATGGCGTTATACCCGATCATAAACGGCCCCTGACAAATGAGGGTATTGAAAGCGTAAATAAATTGGGTGCGTATATGAATAAAGCTTCAGTACGCTTTGATAATATCATCACAAGCCATGCTGTACGGGCAATACAGACTGCACAAGGAATTGCAGTTAACACTGATTTCCCTGAAAATAAAATCGTAATAGAAAAAAGTATTTACACAGCTGGAGTTGATTTTTATTTTGATTTAATCTTTGCGCAACCCGATGAAATGTGCCATTTGGCTATCATTGGGCATAACCCGCACATCACCGGCCTTGCCAACAATTTATTACATGAAGAACAATTTTTTTTAACTCCTTCGGCTATGGTTGCCTTGAAATTTCATACAGATAAATGGACAGATATTTGTCTTGCGGAAAAGGAACTCTTTTTAGTTTGGCCAAATTATAATAAAAGTTTTGTCTGACCCAATAGTCAATATTTTCATTCTGCTTAAAAATTGAGATTTGTCTTTGCGAAAATAAAATAATTATGTAGTTTTGTCAAAATTGAATTAAGAAATCAAACTTTATAGATATGCAAAAATTAATGTTGTTAGGAGACGAGGCCATTGCCCAGGGCGCTATTGATGCCGGCCTTTCTGGCATATATGCTTACCCTGGAACGCCTTCGACTGAAATCACCGAATATGTAGAACATTCGAAAGAGGCAAGAGAAAAAGGTATTTTAGCCAACTGGGCTGCCAATGAAAAGACTGCTGTTGAAAGCGCTATCGGGATGGCCTATGCAGGAAAAAGAACGATGGTTTGTATGAAGCACGTCGGACTGAACGTGGCTGCTGATGCTTTTGTGAATTCGGCCATTACCGGGACCAACGGGGGGCTTATCGTCGTAGCCGCCGATGACCCTTCGATGCACTCATCACAGAACGAACAGGATTCCCGGTTTTATGGAAAATTTGCTTTATTGCCGATCCTTGAGCCGACCAATCAGCAGGAAGCTTATGACATGGTCCATTATGGTTTTGACCTTTCAGAAAAATATCACGTTCCGGTGCTGATGCGTATCACCACACGCCTCGCACATTCCCGTTCGGGTGTTGTCCCTAAACCCAAAAGGGCGCAGAACGAAATGAAACTTCCTGAAGATATGCGCCAGTATGTCCTGCTACCTGCCATTGCACGCAAGCGTTATAAATTACTCCTGGGTATCCAAAGCCAATTGGTTGAAGAAGGCGAAAAGTCGCCTTACAACGTTTATATCGATGGAAATAACAAAAAGATGGGTATCATTACCTTTGGTATAGCGTTCAATTACCTGATGGAGAACTATCCGGAAAGGGTTGTCCCGTACCCTGTTTTGAAAATATCGCAGTATCCCGCACCCCGCAAAATGATTGAAAAACTATGCAATGAATGCGAAGAAATCCTGGTGTTTGAAGAAGGTGCCCCGATGATTGAAGAACTGCTGAGGGGTTACCTCAATAAAGGGATTAAGGTAAAAGGAAAGCTTGACGGAACCCTGCCACGCGACGGAGAACTAAACCCAAATATTGTTGCGGGAGTATTAGGAATTAAAGAAGCAGAACCTCTTACCGTTCCGGAGGTTGTTGTGGGAAGGCCGCCTTCATTATGTAATGGTTGTCCGCATATTGACACCTACCTTGGGCTAAATGAAGCTATTGCAAAGTATGGTAAAGGCCGTGTCTTTTCTGATATCGGGTGCTACACACTTGGCGCGTTACCTCCGTTCAATGCCATCAACTCCTGCGTAGATATGGGCGCCTCCATAACCATGGCAAAAGGAGCGGCAGATGCAGGCCTGGTACCTTCAGTGGCTGTTATCGGGGATTCCACCTTTACTCATTCCGGTATGACCGGCTTGCTTGATGCGATCAACAGCAATGCTCCGATCACTGTTGTTATTCTTGATAACAGCATCACGGCTATGACCGGCGGACAGAAATCGGCTGCAACAGGTAAAGTGGAAAGTATCTGCAAAGGCATGGGAGCCGATCCGGAACATGTGCATATAATCAAACCTTTAAAGAAAAACCACGAAGAAAACGTGAAAATCTTTGAAAAAGAATTGGCTTACCAGGGCCTATCTGTAATCATTCCGACACGTGAATGCATCGTTGCACTGAACAAACGGATGCGTGATAAATTTAAAGACAAAAAGGAAGAAAAAGTTTAACAGAAGTGGCCACACTAAGTCACAAATCCTTTTGTGAATGATGTGTTCTGATGTTAAAATGAATATTAAAAACTATAAAAACAAGTAAAATGAAAAAAGATATCATATTAGCCGGTGTTGGCGGTCAGGGTATTCTCTCCATTGCAGCAGTAATTGGTTATGCTGCCATTGATATGGGCTTGTACATCAAGCAGGCAGAAGTTCATGGAATGAGCCAACGGGGAGGGGATGTCTCATCCAACCTGCGAATTTCCGACCGTGAGATTTATTCCGACCTGATTCCTCGTGGAAAAGCCGACCTGATCATTTCTGTTGAACCTATGGAGTCGCTGCGTTATATTCCCATGCTTTCGGCCGATGGATGGCTGATCACCAATGATGAACCATTTGTCAACATTCCGAATTATCCGGAAATAGAAAAAATACACACCGAAATACAAGCTTTTCCACGTCACCTGCTCGTGAGCGCTGATAAAATGGCTAAGGAAATCAATGCGGCCAAATCGGCAAACATGGTTATACTTGGTGCGGCTGCGCCTTTTCTGGGTATAACCTATGATAAACTTGAAAAAGCTATCCGCATGATTTTCGGGAAGAAAGGTGAGGAAATAATTCAGACAAACTTAAATGCATTGGCGTTGGGGAAAGATTTTGCCACTCAACATGCACAATAAATTATTTATATTACCTGTTTTTTAAAATACTATTTTGTAATTTTACAATCGTATAATTTTTAAAATTAAAATTATGGGCAAAGAAAAATCAAAACAGAAAAAAGAAGAAAAGAAAGTAGCAACCAAAAGTTTGAAAGAAAAAAGAGAAGAGAAAAAAGCTAAAAAAGCTGCAAAACAATAAAAAAAGCCCGAAAGGGCTTTTTTTGCGGGCAGAATTTTAATACAAGGAACTGGATTTTAAACGTCACCAAGAGCATATATTCATCAACAAATCAATAGAAATAAACTTCAAAACTAAAATACCAACCACTCGCCGCAGCAAATATAATTCAATTTAGAAATACAAAATTTCAAAGTAATGGTTTGAAAAATTGAGATTTAATATTTTAATCATTGTTTGAAATTTGATAATTGTGCTTTGAAGTTTTTGCATTGTGGCTTTCCTTTTTTCCTATCTAAAATTTACCTAAATTTGCTGTTTATTTTTCACATGGCATTTCTTAATCCATACTTTTTGTTTGGCTTGTTTGCAGTAGCTGTACCGGTGATCATTCACCTGTTCAATTTCCGTAAATATAAAAAAGTATATTTTACTAATGTTCGCTACCTTAAAGAAGTAAAACAGGAAACAAAGAAAAAATCCCAACTAAGACATCTGATCATCCTGGCCCTTCGAATACTGGCTATTGCCTCCCTGGTCTTTGCTTTCGCCCAGCCCTATGTGCCGCATGCCAGGCAAAGCACCAATCCAAAAGCTATAAATTACATCAGCATTTATCTCGACAATTCATACAGTATGCAGGCCGAAGGCGGCAAGGGGAGCCTGCTCGAGGAGGCAAAAACCAAAGCGGTTGAAATTGTTTCAGCATACCGCAGCTCAGATCATTTTCAACTGGTGACCAATGACTTCGAGGCACGGCATTTACAGTTTGCCAACCGTGATGAGTTTGTTGCCATGTTGCGTGATGTAGAATACAGCCCCATTAGACGCAGCCTGCCTGAAATCATCAAAAGGCAGTCAGAAAGTTTTACTGAATCGAAAGGCAGCAGCCATATTGCTTATATTATTTCCGATTTTCAGAAATCCACGACCTCTCTTTCAGAGCTGAATACCGACACGGCAACTGCATATTACTTTATCCCGGTTAAATCAAATAAGACGGCAAACCTGAGCATAGATTCATGCTGGTTTGAATCTCCGGTGCATCTGATCGGCCAAAAAGTGAAACTGTATGTTTCGGTAAAAAATAATTCGGATGTGGTGGCTGAAAAAGTTCCGCTTAAACTTATCATAAACAATACGCAAAAAGCAGTCAGTAGTTTTGATATTGCTCCAAACAGTACCGTCGGAACCATTATTACCTACGTTGACAAGGAAGCGGGAATACATATCGGCATGCTTGAAATTATGGACAACCCCGTCACCTTTGATGATAAATTTTATTTTTCATACGATATCCAGCCCTCGGTTCCTGTGTTATGCATCAATGGCGCTCAAAGCAATGTGTTCCTGAATTCATTATTGGCCGGAGATTCGGCATTTATGTTCAACAATGTTTCTGTAAACCAGGTTGACTATAATGCGTTGGCTTCATACAACTTAATCATAATGAACGAAATAAATGAAGTCTCCTCGGGGTTGTCGCTGGAACTTCAGAAATTTGTCAGCAATGGCGGGCATTTGCTTGTTATACCCGCCACCACGATGAATATTGAAAACTATAAAAGGTTCCTTTCTTCACTGGGTTCAAATTATTATACCGTATTGAATACGGCCGCTCAGAAAATTGCTGACATAAACTTTCATAGCCCCCTTTATGCCGATGTGTTTGAAAGTGTGCCTCAAAATATGGATATGCCGCAGGTTACCTCCTATTTTTCAATCAGCCGTATCAGCAGGTCGGCACAGGATTACCTGATGAAACTTCAGAATAATGAGCTGTTTCTGAGCGTTCAGGACTGTGGCAGGGGCAAGGTTTTTCTTTTGTCGGTTCCTTTGCAGACCGAATACAGTAATTTCCCGAAACATGCGTTGTTTGTCCCGACCATTTATAAAATCGCCTTGATGAGCCGCATTATGCAGCGGCTTTATTATGTCATTGGCAAAGACGACAACATTGAAGTTTTAACGGCAATGAAAGATGAAAAAGATCTGATATTAAAGCTGAAAAATACAAATGGCAACAACGAGGTCATTCCTCAGATTCAAAACTATTACGGGCGGATTTCGCTGCTGATGCATAACCAGATAAAGGATAACGGTAATTACAGGCTTACGGATGGTAAGAAGGATATTGCAGGCCTGGCTTTTAATTATGATAAGGCTGAGTCGGATATGAAATGTTATACAACAGACGAAATAAACAGCTTTATTGATAAAAATAACCTGAAAAACACCATGCTGATCGAAGGGAAGGCAAAATCTCTTTCTGCCGTTGTTACGGAGCTTAACCAGGGGAAAAAATTGTGGAAAACTTTTGTGCTGCTGGCATTGCTGTTTCTTGCTTCAGAAATCGTACTTTTGCGTTTTTGGAAATGATACCGCGGAACCATTATGGAAGATGAAATTTTAAAAGGCAACGAGAGTGATAATATACCTGATAATTCAGGTGAGGCTCAGGAATATAAGACCATGCACCTGACAGGCATGTATAAAAACTGGTTCCTGGATTATGCTTCGTATGTCAATCTCGACCGGGCAGTTCCTGATATCCTCGATGGCTTGAAACCTGTTCAGCGCCGTATCCTGCATTCCCTGAAAGAGCTCGATGACGGGCGTTTCAACAAAGCCGCAAATATCATCGGTAACACCATGAAATATCACCCTCACGGTGATGCCTCCATTGGTGAAGCCCTTGTTTTACTCGGACAAAAAGACTTATTGGTTGACACGCAGGGTAACTGGGGTAACATTCTGACAGGCGACAGCGCTGCAGCCCCTCGATATATTGAAGCACGCCTCTCAAAGTTTGCACTTGAAGTGGTATTTAATCCAAAAACTACTCTCTGGCAAAGCTCATACGACGGGCGTAACAAGGAGCCGGTGACACTGCCTGTGAAGTTTCCGCTTTTGCTCGCACAAGGTGTAGAAGGCATCGGTGTGGGATTGTCCTCGAAAATCCTGCCTCATAATTTTATTGAAATCCTTGATGCCTGTATCAAGCACCTGAATAACGAAGAATTTGAAATCCTCCCTGATTTTCCTACCGGCGGCATGGCCGATTTTTCAAAATACAATGACGGCGCTCGCGGCGGAAAGGTTAGGATACGGGCTAAGATTTCGCAGGAAGACAAAAAAACCCTCGTCATCAACGAGATCCCTTACGGAACGACCACGGTTTCTCTTATTGACAGCATTGTTGCAGCCAACGATAAGGGCAAGATCAAGATCCGCAAAATTGAAGATAACACCGCTGAAAAAGTTGAAATACTTATTCATCTGGCCCCGGGCGTATCTCCTGACACCACCATTGATGCGCTATATGCATTCACCGCCTGTGAAACCAGCATTTCCCCGATATGTTGTATCATTGAGGATCAAAAGCCACGGTTTATTACCGTACATGAAATTCTCGAAAAATCGGTCCAGCATACGCTTGACCTTCTTCAGCGGGAACTGGAAATCGAAAAAGCGGAATGCCTCGAACAACTTCATTTTGCAACGTTAGAGCGCATCTTTATTGAAAAAGAGGTTTATCAGCTTATACGGAAATCTAAAACCGATAAAGAAATCGACGAAACCATTGATAAGGGCCTGAAACCTTTTGCGAAACTCTTTGTCCGTAAAGTTACGGTTGAGGATATTCACCGCCTTCGTAAAATCCCTATCGACCGCATATCGAAATATAATTCCGATAAGGCTGAAGATATTATCAACTCTTTAAAGGACGATATTGACCAGGTGGATTACGATCTCGATCATCTGGTAGAATATGCCATTACGTATTACGAAAGGATCAAAAAGAAATACAGCCAGGGACGCGAACGGAAAACTGAAATAAAAAACTTTGATGTGATCCAGGCTACCATGGTGGCCATTGCCAATCAAAAATTATACGTGAACCGCGAAGAGGGATTTATCGGAACGGGAATGAAAAAAGATGAATACATTGGCGATTGTTCCGATCTGGACGATATTCTGACCTTCAGGGAAGACGGAACCTTTATGTTAACCAAAGTGGCCGACAAAGTTTTTGTCGGGAAAAATATCATTCATGCGGCCGTGTATAAAAGAAACGATGAACGCACCATTTACAACATGGTATATCGCGACGGGAAGAATGGTGCGGCTATGGTAAAGCGTTTTGCGGTGCATGGGGTAAACAGGGATAAAGAATATTCGCTTACTAAAGGCAAGGCAGACTCAAAGGTTTTATACTTTACGGCCAACCCCAATGGTGAAGCGGAAATTGTCAATGTGAGCCTAAGGCCAAAACCACGGTTGAAAATCCTTTCTTTTGATTTCGATTTCAGTACCCTTGCCATAAAAGGGCGCGGGTCTATCGGTAATATCCTGTCAAAGAATCCTGTCAGAAAAATCACGTTGAAAGACTCCGGCGTGTCGACGCTTAGTGCGCGGGATGTGTGGTTCGACGATAGTGTGAACCGCTTGAATACGGAGCAACGCGGAAGGCTGTTGGGCGCTTTCGAGCCTGAAGACAAGATCATCACGTTCATGAAATCAGGGCATTTCAAAATTTATAGCAATGATTTGTCGATCCATTTCGATGAAGACCTTTTTATTATCGAAAAATACGATCCCGAAAAAGTGTACACATCGATTTATTTTGATGGTGAGCTGGGTTGCACTTTTGCCAAACGATTTACGGTGGAATTTACCGAAAAAAAATCCAGCTTCATCAGCGAAAGCCAGGGGTCGTACATGGTTGAATTTATGCCTGAACCGAACCCTTCGGTGGAGCTGACCTACGAAATAAAAAATGCACGCAGCAAACCTTCTGAAACTATTAACCTGGTAGAGTTTATTGGTGTCAAAAGTTTTAAAGCCAAGGGAAAAAGGCTCTCAAATAATACCATCCTGACCTTAACCCGGATCATTAATGAACCACCTGAAACCGAACAGGCTGTTGGTATAAATGCAGAAGATGGCACGGCAGTAGAAAAATCAACCAGCCCGGAATCAGAGGAGATCGCAGAAAATTTGCAGGAAGAACAAATTAATGAACCTGAAAATAGCATAAAAATCCAGCATATTTCCGTTGAAGAAGCGCCTGCAGTCCGGGAAGAGCCTGAAATCCCTGTTAAAAAGGCTAAGGGTTCAAAACCTAAGCAGGAAAAGACAAAACTGACGGATGATCAGGAAGAAAAAAATACCGATACTTCTGCTAAAGATAATCCCGATAAAGGGAAGAAGGCCCCCAAAAAACCTAAAGACAAAAATGATTTTCCCGGGGCGATCCAGATAGAATTTGACTTTTAATAATATTAACTGAAGCCATTATGGAGGATAAAAAAATACTGGACATTACTAAGGATGTGAAATGGATAGGTGTTTTAGATCCGGATATCCGCACCTTTGATATTGTCATGGAGACGAAATTCGGCACGACCTATAATTCATATTTTATCAATGCTGAAAAAAAGACTGTTGTTGAAGCTACCAAGGAAAAATTCTGGGATGTTTACCTGGAAAAACTTAAAAGGCTTGTAAACCCGGAAGAGATCGAATATATCATTATGAATCATACAGAACCCGATCATTCGGGCAATGCTATCAACCTTCTGAAAATTGCGCCAAAAGCCAAGATCGTTGGGACAGGCAGTGTGATCCGATTCATGACCGATCTGATGAACATGGAGTTCCCGCACATTATTGTAAAGGATGGCGATACGCTGGATCTGGGCAATAAAACCATCAGGTTTATCAACGCTCCGAACCTGCACTGGCCGGATACCATGTATTCATATCTGGAAGAAGATAAGGTACTGTTCACCTGCGATTCTTTCGGCGCGCATTTTTGCCACCCTGAAATGTACGATGATAAGGTCGGTGATTTTGAAGAAGCCTTTAAATACTATTTTGATGTGATCCTGAAACCTTTCAGTAAATTCATGCTGAAAGGGATCGAAAAAATCCGTCCGCTCGAAATCCGCGCCATATGTACCGGACACGGTCCCTTACTTACCCATGACTGGAAAAAATATGTTGACCTTTCTGAAAAATACACTCAGCAAGCCGTTTCATACCCGAAAAAGGGAAAATTATTGATCGCCTACGTTTCCGCTTATGGCAAAACGAAAATGCTGGCAGAAAGCATCGCAAAAGGCGCCGCACAAGTTGATGGTATCGAAACTGACCTTTGTGATATAGAAAAATTGTCAGCGGGTGACCTGGACTTTAAGCTTACCGAAGCTAACGGTTTTGTTATTGGCAGCCCCACGATCAACCAAAACATCTTATTGCAGATTTATACACTTTTTGCTTTGATCAATCCGATCAGGGATAAAGGCAAGCTGGCCGGATGTTTCGGATCATATGGCTGGAGTGGTGAAGCGCAAAAGATCATTCCGGCGAACCTCTCAGCATTGAAGTTGAATGTTGTCCCTGAAAGCATTTTTGTTAAATTTACACCATCAGAAGAAGATTTGAAAAAGTGTGCAGAATATGGAAAAAACCTTGCTTCAAAGATGCTGGAAACGACAAGTATAATATGAACTTTAACTCCCAACTTTTAACTCTAAATTCTAAACTAATTTTAATATGAACCAGGAAATTCTCAATCTCAAGCCCAAACCCGTGTGGGGTTATTTTGCTGAAATAATGCAAATACCAAGGCCTTCCGGAAAAGAAGAAAAGATTACCGCCTATCTGAAAGCGTTCGGTGAAAAATTGAAACTCGAAACAAAAGTGGATGCGGTTGGAAATGTCCTCATCCGGAAACCGGCAACGAAGGGCAGGGAAAAATCACCTTCCATTGTGTTGCAAAGCCATATTGATATGGTTTGCGAGAAGAACTCTGATACCGTCCATAACTTTGAAAAAGACCCTATAAATGCTGTCATCGAAAAGGGCTGGCTGATCGCAAAGGAAACAACCCTGGGCGCAGACAACGGAATTGGTGTTGCTTTGCAGATGGCGGTACTCGCTTCAACAACTATTGAACATGGGCCCATTGAATGTTTGTTTACCGTTGATGAAGAGACAGGGCTGAAAGGCGCCTTTTCACTGAAACCGGATTTTCTTACCAGCCGCATGCTTATAAATCTGGATTCGGAAGAAGACGGTGAATTTACCATCGGCTGTGCTGGTGGAGGAGACACGGTGGCGAGGTTTTTATATAAAAAGGAATCCACTCCAGCCAACCATGAAGCGTTTCTGATCAACGTCAGCGACCTGCAGGGAGGCCATTCCGGGGAGGATATAAACAAAAACCGCGGGAACGCTGTAAAAATCCTGAACCGCATACTGTGGAATATCTCAAATAAGTTTGAAGGGCGGATCACGTATATCAAAGCCGGAAACCTGCGCAATGCAATAGCTCGGGAAGGAAAATCTAGTTGCGTAATACCGAAAAAAAATACCACCGCATTTGCGGCTTATTTCAATAAACTGGCAAAGGAAATCAAAGCCGAATACCAGACGAATGAGCCTAAGTTGAATATCACATGCACGGCAGCTAAAAAGCCGGCACAAGTGATCGATTTAAAAACCCAGCAGACCTTGCTGAATTGCCTATATGGCTGTCCGCACGGAGTTATCACCATGTCGCCGGACATACAGGGCCTGGTACAGACTTCTACCAACCTGGCTTCGGTAAAGATGAAAGGCGATAAAAAGGATGAAGCCGATGATAAAGAAATTCCTTTGCTAAAAGAAAATGAAATCAAGATCGCTACCAGCCAGCGCAGCTCCATTGAATCAGCCAAACAGGATATGGTGGACATGGTGGATTGTGCATTTCAACACAGAGGGGTGAAGATCTCTCACGCAGACGGCTATCCGGGATGGAAACCCGACCTGAATTCCAAAATGCTGGCAGTTTCTAAAAAGTCGTATAAAAAGCTGTTTGGTTCGGATCCATTGGTAAAAGCCATACATGCCGGCCTTGAATGCGGGCTTATCGGTGAAAAATACCCGGGTATGGATATGATCTCATTCGGACCAACCTTAATGGGCGTTCATGCCCCTGGTGAAAAGATCGAGATTCATACCGTGCAGAAATGCTGGGATTTGCTGACGGATGTTTTGAAGTCTGTGTAACAGACAAATCATCTGAGCAATAAACCCTGAGCATTGAGTGTTGAAACATTGAACATTTACAATTCTCAAGTAAAGTAAGCTGAGGGCCATTTGCCAGGTAATGCTGGAAGTGCTAAAATCGGTTTAACAAGCTGTTGATCAATAATTGGAAAAGCCCGGAAACGGGCTTTTTTTATGGAACTCATCCGATGACTTCAAGTCATCGGATGAGCGAACTACAGATGAGTGCACAGTTTGATTATTATTATAACCCGATATCAAATCCCATTCTGATCACCGGATTGCTGTATAGGTTATATTGTGATTCATTGAAATTCCAAAGGATCATAAAGGTAATAGCCGACCTGCCGTAAACCCTTTGCCGATAACCGATACCGGCCAGAACGTTTGATAACGTGATCCATTCGGGCAACATCGTTGAGCTGAAAACATTGGTTTTGTATGCCATGTACTCATATTCGCCGTGCGCGAAGATGCTGTTATAAAAGGGGAAATGCAAATTAGTAAAGACTCTGCCGCCCAAAACATGCATCGTAGCGGGCGGAGCATACCTGCGGTCGCTGATAAACTGGTAGGTAAAGCCTACGCCAACCGAAATATTTTCAAGAACGTAATAACCGAACTGAGGTGACACATCAATCATGGTAACGGTTCCGAACTGCATCCCGAGGTTACCTCCGGTAAAAAAAGTCTTTTTAAATGCTTCCTGATAAGATGCTGTCTTGCTTTGGTTATTTTCTTCCTGGGCATTAACTCTTGTAAAGGGAACAAGTAGGCTTATAAATAGGATGAATAAACAAACGAGGGAAGGCCTTTTCATTTTTAGAGTTGTTTGGTATGCGAAGTTATAACTAAATACAGACCTAACAAATTATACTATTATAATAATGTATAGCAGCCTGCCAAATTTTATTTGAGGTTGCCAATTCGCTGATTGTGTGGGCGGGAAATAGCTGTGGCAGCCTTTGATGTTTAATCGTAGAAAAAAAAATTAAAAAATTCCTTGGAATTAAAAAAAGATGTTTATCTTTGCACTCCCGATTACAAAACGGGACAAAAAAAAACAGTTCTTTCAAATTATTTTTAAATTTATTTCACTGAAAATTAATGATTTAAAAAATATTTTCAAAAAAAGTGAAAAAAAATTTGGAGATAAAGAAAAAGGTAGTAATTTTGCACTCCCATTTGATAAGGATGGGAAAACAAAAAAAGAAAGTTCTTTGAAAATATTGAAGAAGGTAAGAACAGAGAAAGTATCTCTTGTCAATAACCTTGAGAAGAATAGTAAATCTTGAGAACATTTAAGATCAAATTTTACAATGAAGAGT
>DAOQAT010000080.1:0-12161 GCA_035354195.1 Bacteroidales bacterium
CAATCGTATCACCGCCGAAAAGAAAACTGCCCAACAGCGCCCTTATTTTTGGCCGGATGTCACCTACGGCAACTTCATCAATGGTTTGAAAAACCGTTTTTTCACCGTCGAGCATTTCGGTCTGGTTCTGCGCGTAATACCCGGCGATGACATTATGCCCAAGCAAAACCTTACCCGTGTAGTCGATCTGGTTCAGCAGTATTTTCACAAGTGTGGTCTTGCCTTCGCCGTTTCTGCCGACAAAAGCGATCTTCTCTCCCTTGGGAACGATGAGGTTGATATCTGCAAGTATATGTTTGGGGCCGTAGCTTTTCGAGACTTTCTCAATATTTACAGAAACCTTTCCCGAAGGCGGCGCCGGCGGAAATAAAAACCTGATGGAGGATGCATCACTTTCGTCTAATTCCACTATGTCCATTTTCTCGAGCATTTTCACCCGCGACTGGACCTGCCGCGCCTTTGTTGACTTATAACGGAAACGGGTAATAAAACGTTCGATCTGTTCGATCTGTTTTTGCTGGTTATTAAACGTGGCAATCTGGCTCTCGAGGCGTTCTTCACGCATCATGACGTAATCGGAGTATGCTGCCTTATAATCGTAGATTTTGCCTAAGGAAATTTCAACGGTGCGTTTGGTGACATTGTCAAGAAAGGCCCGGTCGTGCGAAACCAGGATCACCGCGCCTTTATAGCCGGACAGAAAATCTTCCATCCATTGTATGGATTCGATATCAAGATGGTTGGTAGGTTCATCGAGTAATAGCAGTGAAGGCTGTTTCAGCAGCAGTTTGGCCAGCTCAACGCGCATCTTCCAGCCGCCGCTGAATTCGTTCACTCCGCGGCCAAAATCGTTTTGGTCAAAGCCCAGGCCGGTCAGCACACGTTCCACATCGGCCTGTATCGTTTCTCCACCCAGTATCTTGTATTGTTCATTAGCATGGTTCAGCTTGTCAACCAGCTTTCCATAAGCAAGCGATGTGTAATCGGTAATATTGGTAAGCTCTTCAGAGATCTTTTTTATGGTGTTTTTAATATTCCGCACCTCATCGAAAGCCGTGAGTGTCTCTTCGATCACCGTTTTACGGCTGTCGGTAATAAGTTCCTGCGGCAAATAGCCGATGGTGGTTCCTGCAGGATAAGCCACCGAACCTTTTTCAGGTTCCAGCTGCCCGGCAAAAACTTTGAGCAATGTCGTTTTTCCCGCTCCATTCTTCCCGACAAGCCCGATCCTGTCGCGGTCGTTCACGATAAAGGAAATATTATCAAAAAGGTATTCCCCTGTAAAATGAACTGATATTTGATTGACGGATATCATCACGAGTTATTTGAATGCAAAAGTAGTATTTAGCGCCGAAATAACATAAAAAAAGGCTGCCGCAGAACGCGACAGCCTTTTCAAAAAATGATTTCAACTATTATTTGCTGATTATAATTTTCTGTATGTGAGTACCATTTTGCGATTCAACTTTTACAAAATAAATGCCTGATTGGAAACCCGCGGCATTAATAACCGTTTTGTTATCATTTGTTTTTCCGTTGTAAACAATCATGCCCAGCGCATTGGTAATTGTTATCACAGAGCCATTCTCCGATGTAAGAATTGTAAACTGATCAATGGCAGGATTTGGCATAACCATCACATTGAGGTTCACATTATTTTCTTCTACACCGGTAACATCGGCAATGCTGATATCATCAAGAAACAGATTCCACATGTCGGCAGCGCTGTAGCATTTCCATCCCATGTAATAGGTACCGGTTGCAGGTACGGTGAAGTTCACACTAGCCTGACTGTAAGTGGTATTCACGATGTTGGCTTTTTCATCAATAAGGGTGGTTAAGGCGGCAACGGTATTGTCGTTTCCTAAATAAACACTGAGTTTTTCAGCGTAATCCGCAGAATTTGCCTTATAATAATACATCAGATTGTAGGATTTACCTGCCTCAAGGTTTATACATGAAGAAATATACCAGTCGTCCGCAGCGGAAGCTGAGTTGTAGCTGTATTCCATGCAATATGGATTTGTATTTCCGCCGGTAGAAGCTAAAAACCACGTATAACCATCGCTGTTGTTGTCAATGATCTTAGTGCCCAGAAAATCATCAGCGGGTTCGAATCCCATTGTATAAGGAATAGTTTTCGGAACAACATTGGTGACAACGAATTTCAAAGTATCGTTACCAAGGTTAACATCGGAAGAAAGTGAATGGTAAACAACAATATTATAAACTCCGTCGGCTGAAAGATCGATAGGAACAGCAAAGGTGAATGCCATTGTCTGCCCAGGGTTGATGGTACCTGTAATGGTATCCAATACAACTGCTCCACCATTTACAGTATAAGCTACTGGTAAATCAACTATCGCATTAGCACCAAAGTTCATTACACCAATAGAAAGGGATTCAGTACCAAGGTCGCAGGCTGACGGTATATTTACATAAGAGATCACTGAAGCATCCCATGAAGGAATCGGGTAATTATAAGGTATGGCCAAACTGGTCATTTCGATGCCGTGTAAAAACGCATTGATAAGAGTGGTTGATCCGTTGGTTACATTGACAGTCCTGAGTTCTCCTGTTCCAGTGGTGTTGTTATAAGCAGCCATATAACAAATGCCGGTGTGCTGGTCAAATTCCATATCCTGAGCATACATGGCGTCAAATCCAACGGGACCGATAATTGTTCCTGAACCGGTCGTTTTATCAATAGAATATAAATTATCATCATCAACACTCACCGAATACAACTGGCCTGAAGGGCTGCAAGCTAAATTTATCATAGTTCCCGCTGCAACATTCCCAATCATCGTAGGATAGCCGCTGCCTGCATTTATTTTATATAATACGCTGTTGGCACCATCGTAAGAAACACCGTACAAGGTGTTTGTTAAGGGATCAAAAGTCAAACCATTTATACTCAAGCCAATATTACCAATAACAGTACGGGCGCCTGTAAGCGTGTCGATACTGATAAGATCATTGTCACCGTATACTGCACCATACCACTTATTCAGCGGGCCCCAGGTTCCTGAGCTGATAAAATTTTGTGATGATTGATCTGCCAATGAAACAATATTTTGCGGTGTCTGCAGGTAGGTATATGCAGGCCCGGCAGGCAATGCTCCTGAAGTAGCCGGGTCGTATGCAACATACCCAAAAACCTTAACAAGCGCCTGAACATCAACTGATTGGCTGATCGTATCGTTGGTATGTAATGAATCGGCTAATAATGTAGTATATACTTTGACATTATATGCACCTAATGTCGCAGTCCACGGATCGAATGTAACCTGATATGAAGCTCCGGGCATCAGGTTCGTAACTGTTTTTGTGGAGGAGTATCCATCCGTAATGTTCATAGTTACATCGAATGTGGTGCCCATGGTGCTGTTATTTTTAACTGTGGCTAATGGTGTGTTGCTGCCAACGCCGACAATTGAAGCCATATCAATACTTAATGAAGCAACATCCCATCGGTTTGAGACGATAACTGTTGCCGTATCGTTTACATTGTTAGCATCGCCAACAAATGAAGTATAAGCAACAATTTGGTATTCGTGACCCGGAATTGAAAAATCATAGGGTTGTGAAAAAGTTAAGTTCGCAGATGTTGCTGCCGGAATTGTGGCAAACAATGTGTCGCGAACCACTGCGCCGCCATCGATCACATAATTAACGGGGATATTAGTATGTGCAATGGTATCATAATTCCGAATCGTTACTTTAATAGAATCTGAAGCGGTAAGCGTATCGGTACTAACCGGGTTTGTAATTGCCGTAATGCCCAGGTCATCTGAAAACACCTGGAGGTCTTTTAATTCTAACCCCCAAACCTTGGCATTTTGAGCAAGGCCAAAAAGAATAGCTTTATGGGTTGCAGGATTTTCATAGATTCCCAGGCCACCGGCCGAGTTATCAGCTGTAAGCCCTGACACTACCGTGGTGACATCTAAAGTTACACCTGTTGAAATTCCTGTTGTGAGATTAATTTTTTCCAAGTCGTTGGCATTTGCCGAGGTTTGCCTGTACAGCCACAAATATGGCCCGCCTGGAGTATAATTATCATAAGCAGAACCATAAATATCTGTTTGAAGATGCGTAGTTGCGGGTATGGTATTTAACACATTTCCGTTTAAATCAACCAGTGAAAAATCAGTACTCCAGTTGCCACACCATAAAGCATTGTTTACCGGATCATAGGCAATATGACGAACCGTGATAGCAGCAGGAAGTGTTATAGTACCAACCAGCGTATGGGTTGTAAAATCCATTTTATATATGATATTGGCATTGGCACCTCCGTAAAAATACTGGCCATCATAAGCAAGGTCGCGTATCGCGGAAACTCCTGATATTGCAAAACTGTCAAGTAACGTACCTGTCATGCTGTATTTGTAAAACAAGTTTGCATTCCAGCGTGCAACAAAGAAATTCTGTCCATCTGTTTCGACGCCTGCGCTTCCGGTTGTAATTACAGGAAACTCGAACAACAAATCAAACAATGCTTTAGGGCCGCTCAATGAATTTACAAATCCCATCGTGGCGCTGACATCGGCTTTTGTTTTATTCTGCCCAACAAGTCCCGCTGGATTAATTGAGCTGCTTTTTTTTGCCTGCGAAAAGGCAATAGTGCATGACAAGATTGTTAGCAGGCATGCATACATCAACTTTGTAAAAACTCTCATAATTTATTTTTTTAGGATTTATTTTCCGCAAATCTACAATTTTTATTAAATAGCAAGGAATAAAATATATTATTAATTGGAACAAACTTAAATACGGGCGATTAAATCAATTTACATAGTTCGACGTAAAGTTTCTGAGTCGGCAAACCCATGACGTTATAAAAAGACCCTTCGATATGTTCGATGCCGATGAAGCCTATCCATTCCTGAGCTCCATAAGCGCCGGCTTTATCATAAGGTTTATACGTGTCAACATACCAGTTAATCTCTGCATCGCTTAAATGCCGGAAGGTAACCTTTGAACAACTGGAAAAGCAATGAATGGCTTTATTGGTTTTAAGGCAAACCCCGGTGTATACTTCATGGGTATTCCCCGACAATTGTTTTAACATGCTGATGGCATGATCCCTGTTTTCGGGTTTACCGATGATCTGATTATTAAGCCAGACAATGGTGTCGGCGGTGATTATCAAGGTTTGGGGGCCAAATTCATCCGGGTCAAAGGCGTCCGCTTTCAGTGAAGCCAGGAAAACGGGAATCTCGCTTTGCTTTAATGTTGCAGGAAAGTTTTCCTTTGTTTCACGGACAATCACTTCAAAGTCAAAGCCCAGTCCTTCAAGCAACTGTTGGCGTCTCGGTGAGGCTGAGGCCAGAATGATACGGTAGTCTTGAAGTTTTTCTGTTAAGGTCATGTCAGAAATAAGTATAGAGTATTTGTATGGAAAGCAATCCGGCTATCATAATCATTTTTGTATAAATGCTTAAGAAATGAAACTCTGATTTTTCCTTAGATTTCAAGATTTTTGCGATAAGGTATATAAACAGCGCCTGAATAACACAGAGGTACCATGTCAGTATGGAATAATCTTTATATACGAGAAACTGGGCGAAAGCTAACAGCAGCATGGTAAGGCCCGTAATCCAAATCGCCGTTTTGCCGGCGAAACTTATTCCCTTTCGTACCGGAATCGTATCGCACCCACAAGCCTTATCACCTTCGTAGTCTTCCATATCCTTGATTATTTCACGAACCAGCGTGGTCAGAAAAGCAAATACCGCAAGCCCTAAAACAAACAACGAAATTTCGCGGAATGAACGCATCAGGCCGATAAAAGCATCGGGATTGGACCTGATCGCAAAAAACTCAAACAGCCACACGGAAAGCACCGTATAGGCCATCAGCAGCGCCACTACGATGTTACCAGTGACATACTGACGTTTATATTTAAGAGAATAATAATACAAGACCAGGGAAATGACAATAAAAATGAAGCCGAGTTTTAAAGAACCGACTTTATAGGCGCAGTAAAAACCTATGACGCACGCGATTGAATTCAGAATAATATTTATCAGATAAGCCTGCCTGCGCGGGATTTTTGCAAGCACCATATTTTTTTGAGGTTTATTAATAGCATCCGTATCGGTATCGAAATAATCGTTAATCACATAACCGGCGGCAGCCAGCAACACATTAGCAAAAACGAAAAGGGCAAAATCAAAGTTGCTCATCTGTAATCCCCAATTGTTCATTGCTATGAACGGTTTGATGATGCAAAACATCACCAGGTATTGAGTTACAGCAATGATCAACAGGTTAACCGGACGAAACAGTTTTATGTAAGAAAGCATGAGCAATTTTTTTGCAAAGGTAGTTTATTTAAGATTTTATAAATCCTGTCATACTAAGATTTTTTGCCGGTAGCTGTAATTCAGGCAGCGCAACACTATCTACAGCGTTGGCTGCCAGTCAATCATGCAGAACCTTGGTTGCTTTATGAAATATATTTCCCGACAATCGGCATTCTGCGGCCCATGCCGAACGCTTTGGGCGACACCCTCAGGATGGGTGGTGTCTGGTAACGTTTGTACTCACTGGTATTGACAAGCTTTAAAATACGATGGACCATACCGGGGTCGTATCCCATGCTGATCAATTCTTTGGGGCCGTTTTTTTGTTCAATATATTTAAAAAGTATTTCGTCGAGGATCGCATAATCGGGCAGGGAATCACTGTCTTTTTGATCATGCCTCAGTTCAGCCGAAGGCGGTTTGACGATCGTATTCACCGGTATTATCTCCTTTTCCCTGTTGATAAGCGCGGCCAATTCGTAAACCTGTGTTTTGTAGACATCGCCTAAAACGGAAATGCCGCCGCACATATCGCCGTATAACGTGCCATAGCCTACAGCAGCCTCACTTTTGTTGGAGGTGTTCAACAAAATATATCCGAATTTATTAGAAACCGCCATCAGCAACAAAGCCCGGAGACGGGCCTGGATATTTTCTTCGGTAATATTAAACGGCTGATCTTTAAAAACCGGTTTCAGCACATTGGTAATATGTTGAAAAGCCGTTTCGATGGGAATTTTTTCGTAGTTGCATCCCAGGTTTTCAACAAGCTGCATGGCATCGGTAACCGAATGTTCCGAAGAAAACTGTGAAGGCAGTAACACCGCGAGCACATTTTCTTTTCCCAGCGCTTCCACAGCCAGCACCAGCACCAGCGCCGAGTCAATACCGCCGGAAAGGCCCAGGATGGCTTTGGTAAAACCCATTTTTTGAAAATAATCCTTTATGCCCATCACCAACGCGTCGTGTATACGTTTCGTCTTTGTAGAAACTTCAATGTCTGCAACCGGCCGGGATGGTTCTTCGGTGTTGTAATAAGAAATTTTTTCTTCGAAAAATGGAAGTTGCTGCAGGGTGTTGCCATTGCTGTCAAGCACCATGGATCCGCCGTCGAAGATCAATTCGGTTTGCGCGCCAACATGATTAACATAAACAACAGGCAGGCGGTATTCTTTTGCATTGGTTTCCAGGATCTGTTTGCGTATTTCGTGCTGAGCGTAATGGAACGGAGAAGCCGCAATATTGATCAGCAGGTCCGGATTTAACTTTTTCAATTCTTCCATCGGCTTCAACACATACAACGGATCCGGGTCCACATTCCAGATATCTTCGCAGATGGTGAGCGCGATGCGTTTGTTTTTAAATTCAACAATTTCAAACGCGCGGTTTGGCTCAAAATACCGGTATTCGTCAAAAACATCGTAATTCGGCAACAGGGATTTATGCTGAATATACCGGATCGTACCGTTCTCAAGAAAATATGCAGAATTAAAAAGGTTCTTGCCCGCCACTTCAGGATTGACCGATGGGGCTCCCACCACAGCCGCAATGCCAACACATTCCGCAGCAATTGTATTTATGGATTGCCCACATGATTCGATAAACTCAGAGAACTCAAGAAAATCACGCGGTGGGTAACCGCATACTGCGAGTTCGGCAAACACCACCAGGTCAGCTTTTTCTGACTTTGCCTGATGAATGGCATCAATAATTTTCAGGGTGTTCAGCTCAAAATTGCCAATATGGAAATTGAGCTGAGCAATAGCGATTTTCATTAGCCGGGGTTTTCAACCAATATGATTAAAATAAGATTCCGGCATATAACTCAATATAACTGGCTTTGCCTTTTTCCTGTATCCGCTTGATGTTATTGTCAAGCTGGTATTTGAGTTCAACTTCCTCATTGTATGAGTCATGGAAGATATTGGTAAATCCACTGTTGAAGTTCAGCCCGAAATTAATGGAAATTACTTTTGCAAATTTATAGGTTCCGCCAACGCCAATGATCATAGATTCTTTGATAAACAGAACCTGTTTGCTGATATCCGTGTTTTTTTGCGTATAGGAAACATCCGGGGTGGATCTAACTTTGTACTCATCATCAGCGCGGGCTTTGAGTTTAAATGAAGTGCCTAAGCCAAACTTGCCATAGATGGAAAATTTTCCCATCAGATCCCCTGTACTTCCAATCAATACGAGAGGTACTTCAAGGTATTGCAATTTGTATTTGCGGTATAAATTACTTTCAATGGTATCTACAGTATATCCGGTAGAAGGATCCGTAGGATAATACACGGTAGGATATTTTAAATTTCCACCGTTGTAAACTACATTTACGCCGGTGCCTATCCCGATATTGTCAATAAAAAAATAATTGAAATCAGCGCCATACCCCATCAAAAAACGCGCACCATCGCCTTCATATTTATAAAACTCTCCACCATCAACATCGGGTTTTACCCAGCTCACGTTCGGTGAAATATGAATACCGAAATTAAATTTGCGGTCCTGGGCCTGTGTGTAAGCGCTGGCGATAAAAATAAATAAAGCGCTCAAAATCAAGTATTTTACTGATTGTTTCATAACTTTTTTTATACAAAAATAATACATTAAACAATGATTTACCATTAAAATTGATAATTTTGTAAAAATATCGACGCTGAATTCACAAATTATTTTATGCTGAAATACATCCATCAACTTATGAAACGGCTGATAATCCTGGTTTTTATAATCTTCACCACCTTGTTTTTTTATTCGTGCACCTGTAACCGCAGCAAGGAAAAAAAATTGCCTGAACTGAAGGACACAACCGTAAAGGTGACTATTGACCGTTACGAAAAAGCGTTGTTTACCATCAATAAAGACAGCCTTCAGAGCGGGTTGAAAAAGATTAAACCCAGATACAGCTTTTTTCTTGACGGCGACCTTGACGATCAGAACAACATCAGCCAGATCCGCGACTACCTGAACGACCCGCAGATGGTGGAAAACTACGAAACCAGCCAGAAAAAATTCCCGGACATTTCAAAGCTGGAAAAACAACTTTCGTCTGCTTTAACATATTTCAATTATTATTTCCCCGGAAAAAAAACACCCAAAGTTTATACTTATATCTGCGGGATGGATGTTGAACATCCTATCATTTATGCCGATAGCGTGCTGTTGATCGCATTGGATATGTATCTCGGCAATGACTATCAGCTATACCAGGCCATGGGGTTGCCGCTGTTTATGCGCAAAACCATGTCGGAAGAATATATCGTGAGGGATTGTATGAAAGCCATGGCAGAATACCACTGTTACTATGAAATGAAAGACCCAACCTGCCTCGACTACATGATCTATGAAGGGAAAAAACAGTATTTTATTGATGTGATGATGCCGGAAGAAAGTGACACCATAAAATTCAAATATTCGAAAAAACAGCTTGACTGGTGCACTGAGAACGAGTCGAACATGTGGGCATTTTTTATCGACAACAAACTTCTGTACTCAAAAGACAACAATGCGATCAAGAAGTTTTTTACGGAAGCGCCCTTCACCTCTTCGTTTTCAAAAAACTCGCCGCCCCGCACCGGGAGCTGGATCGGCTGGCGCATTGTGAGCAAATATATGGAGCAGGATAAAAAGAACAACATGGCAAAGCTGATCGGGAACATCAATTCGCAGGAAATACTAACACAATCGAAATACAAACCAAAGAAACCCTGATGAAAAATACGGCGCTTTTTACCTTGCTCTTGTGGTGCTTTAGTGGTATTTCATTTTCACAGAATAATGATTTCACCTGTAAAACCTTCGATACCGTCACTTCTGCCATCCCGGACAACATCATTAAAACGGTTGCGGTTGACAACGACGACAACATCTGGTTTGCCACCGGAGATTGCTTTTTCGGCGGGACCTTGGTAAAATTCGACGGCACAGATTTTACAGTTTTCGATTCCACCAATTCCGGCTTGCAGGACAAATTTGTCACTACGATTTTTATTGATCAGGAAAATAATAAGTGGATCGGCACACGGTATCACGGTGTCTACAAATTCAACGACCATGAATGGATCAACTATTCGCCTGCCGGTTGCCCTTTACCAAACCCTCATATTACAGGCATTGCGAAGGACAACAACGACGTTTTGTGGTTTGCCACCGATGCCGGCCTGGCCTCGTTCAACGGCAAAGAGTGGAACATTTACACTACCGCCAACTCCGGCCTGCCTGATAATGTGGTAAACGCCGTAACGGTTGATGCCAAAAACAATAAATGGGTAGCCACATCCAACGGTTTCGCAAAGTTTAACGGCGGTGAATGGGAAGTATTTCAGAAAAATAATTCAAAGCTGCCAAACAACCAGGTAAATTATATCTATACCGACAAACAAGGCTTGGTCTGGGTAGTTTTCTGGAGCGGTTTCATAAAAATAGACGATGGCAAATGGTCGGTCTTCGACCCTGAAAACAGCGGCCTGCCTAAGTTCTGTGATTACAAAATGGTTCAGGACGATAATACTATTTTTTGGATGGCTACCAATACGGGATTGATCAGATGGGCTGAAACAGGCTGGAAACTCTACACTCCATTAAATTCCTGTGTTTTAAGCTTCTTTGTCAACAAAATTGCCGTTGATTCCAAAAACAGGAAATGGGTTGCCACCAACGACGGGCTGATGATGATCGAATAAAATGAAAGAATCTGAAGAAATAATTCAATTCCTCAAAAGCCAAACCGACGAAACCCGCCGCAATGGTATGGCCCGTTTTGGTATTGCCACCGGAAAAGCATTCGGTGTGCCGCTTCCCGTGCTGCGGTTGCATGCAAAATCTTATAAGAAAAACCACCCGCTTGCCATAGAACTTTGGGAAAGCGGTTTTCATGAAGCACGGATCATGGGCACCATGATTGATGATCCCAAACAGGTGACGGAACTACAAATGGAGCAATGGGCCGGAGAATTCAATTCATGGGATATCTGCGACCAATGTTGCAGCAACTTATTTGACAAGACCGGGTTTGCCATAACAAAAGCCATCGCGTGGTCCGCCCGCCAGGAAGAATTTGTGAAAAGAGCCGGATTTACCATGATGGCCTGCCTTGCGGTACATTCAAAAAAAATGGACGACCGGCAGTTTCTTGAATTTCTGCCTTTGATCGTCCGTGAATCAACCGACAAACGAAATTTTGTGCGAAAGGCTGTCAACTGGGCCTTAAGGCAGATCGGAAAAAGAAATGTGCACCTGCATAAAGAAGCCTTAATCGTAGCCGAACAACTCATGCTGAGCGAAGATGCAACCGCCCGGTGGATCGGTAAAGATGCCTATAAAGAACTAACCAACGAAAAAATCATAAAAAGAATAAAAGAAAAATAAGCTATATGGAAACTCTAAAAACTATTTTCGAACACCGTTCCATCCGTAAATACAAAAATGAACCGGTCAGCGACGAACTGCTGAAACAACTGCTTGAGGCCGGTTCCCGCGCTTCCACCACGGGCAATATGCAGGTATACAGCATCATCGTTACCCGCGACGAAGAACGCAAGAAGAAACTCTGGGAATTTCATTTCAAACAAAACATGGTGCTACAGGCTCCGGTATTGCTGACGTTCTGCGCCGATTTCCACCGGTTCAGCCAATGGTGTTTGCAGCGTAAGGCTGAGCCGGGATACGATAATTTCCTTTCGTTCATGACGGCCGCCATCGATGCCTTGCTTGCCGCACAAAACGTAGCGCTGGCTGCTGAAGCCAACGGACTTGGTATTTGTTACCTGGGAACCACCACCTATAACGCTGATAAAATCATTGAATTTCTGGAATGCCCCGAAGGTGTGGTGCCTGTAACCACGC
>DAOQAT010000081.1:0-12086 GCA_035354195.1 Bacteroidales bacterium
TACCACTTGCACCATACACGATATGGAACGCCGTAAAATGCAGTTGTATGAAAACGGCCAGTTGGTAAAAACCCGGATATACTGCGGTATGTGCGAAAAAGAAACCGACGCTACCGCTAACGTAAAGCAATATTGTTACATAGCAGGCGGCAATGGTGTTACAGCAGTATTAATTAATGAGGATTTGTATTTTCTGCGGCGCGATGTACAGGGCACAATTACAGGACTAGTGAACCAGAATGACTCCATTGTTGAAGAATACAGCTACGATGCCTGGGGAAGGCGCCGCAACCCGACAAACTGGACATACGACAGCATACCACAACCGCAATTTATGCACAGGGGATACACTTTCCATGAGATGTTAGACGAGTTTGGACTTATCAATATGAATGGCAGATGTTATGACCCTGTAGTGGGAAGATTTTTAAGCCCTGATATTATTGTACAAAACCCAAACAATACACAGTGCTACAACAGGTATAGCTATGCTATTAATAATCCACTTAAATATACTGACCCGAGTGGGTGGAGTTGGAGCCCGATAGACGCAGCACGCCACGCAAGTATGATATATGGTACCAGTATGATGAATTTACATAATAGATTTCAGCCGTCTATAATCAGAAGCGGTAGCGGATCAAGAGGAAGTGGATTTGATTTTGGGTCAAATGCAATTGTATTTCAAACCACTGAGGCAACCATTGAAATGGAGCTTGCTGCTATTAATAATATGCTTAAAAATGTTTTTGGGATGCCTGGGCTTTTTGGGAACCCGGAGGAGGATGAAGTTGCTGATAAGTATGATTATAGTAATGGAACTGATTTTTCATTAGGATATTTCGCTGAAGAAGAAATTGTTAGTAATGTTGATAAACTTAGTAGTCCGAGAGAATTTGCCAAAGAATTACAATATTATTTTAAATATAATTCAAACACAGGTTATGAGTTGTCAAAAGAAAGGTTTGATGATATTTATCTTAAAGCCCATGAAAACAATGCAATTGAATGGAATAACCTTACCCTAACAAGTGATGGAAATTATTGTATCCCTGTTAACTTTTACAAAACTGATTATGATCTTGCATTTGGAAGAGCAACAATGATTTTTAGTTATGATAAAGAATCTGGGTTTGAACCAATTGGTTTTTATGATTTATGGGATTTAGATCCAAAACCATGGGGTAAAAGATCTTATACAGCTGAAATGATAACACGTTATTTTAATTGGCAATTAGGCGGAGGAAAACCTTTCACAATTACTTACCCATAATTTAAAAATATGAAAAATTTGGTTAAATTTATTTTATTTTTATTAATCGTTTTTTTTGCTCTTAGTTGTAACCGCCCAGAAAATATTTTAAATAGAAATCTCGGGTTTAAACTACCACAAAAAATTAAGCTTAAAACCTTTGAAGATAAATGGAACAAAAATGCTTCAGGCGATGGCTACACATTAGTTATCTATGAGTTTGATAAATCTGAGTGTGAATATTTAACCAATAATTGTACTTCATTAAAATTTTTCAAGCTGCCGATTTTAGAAAACCTACCTGATGCTACAATTTATAAATATATTTCGAAACAAGACAGTCGTGGTTTTTATAAAATAAAAATCGACAACGTTGATAAGAGGGATTATTATATTACTATTGTGGATTTTCAAACCTTACAAATAATCTATTATTATGTTTTAAATTGACCCACCACGATCTAGTGAATTAACATTTCGAGTGAAAATGAAAACAATTTAATTAAGATAATGAAAAAACTAATATTACTTCTTTTTATTTTAGGATTTAGCAATGTCCTCATGGCTCAAAACATCTTTGAGTTTACCACCGATGCCGCCGGAAACCGGATACAACGATTAACAACTCCGATGACCGTGGCAATAACTGCCGCTCCTTCAAATGTGGTTTGTTCGGGAACATTAGTCACTTTTACGGCTACAGCTACTAATCAAGGCACTTCTCCAGCATACCAATGGCTGTTGAATGGTGAAAACGTTGGCGGTAATAGCTCCACCTATTCCTGCGATACCTTATCAATGAGTGATACGGTTAAATGTAAGCTCACATCAAATTTGAGCTGTACTTTAAACAACCCGGCTTATTCTAACGAAATCGTTATGGAGGTTAATGAATATCCTGTTGCAAATGCAGGCACTGATACAACGTTCACAGGAACGCAAATTTCAATAGGCTCCTCATTAAACGGGCCGGGCACTATTAGCTGGCTGCCCGATAACGGCTTAGATAATACCGCCATAGCGGAACCATTGGCTTCTCCGGCTAATACCACAATTTATACCTTAACCGTTGAAGACAACAACTGTGTCTCAACCGATACTGTTACGGTTACTTTTGGTGGTGTCCATATAACCGGAAGAACCATGTATGCCGGCAAGGCAAATGCCGGTACAGCGCCCAATCCGCCTACTTATGATTCAAGAATTTACGATATCAATAAAGAAATTGTAATACTGAAAAACCAGTCAGGCACCGAAATCGCCCGCGACACCACAGATATAGACGGAGCATTTTCTTTTGCGAATGTATTTAATGGTAATTACACCCTTTCGTATGACAAATACACAGCCGATACCATGCAGTGGTGCAATGATGTGAACGCGGTGGATATATCCATGATCATGTATTTAATTGCCTCTGATACTACTACTGATCCTTCGAGAAACTTCTCAAGGATATATAAGAAAGCGGCAAATGTGGATAATAACAGTGCAATTAATTCAATTGATAAAGCAAGAATACAAGCAAAGGTGGCTTCGCCTAGTGACCCTGCCAAAAACTTTCCCAAAGGTAACTGGGTGAATCTTGATACAACGGTTACCGTTAATGGCGCCAACGTGAATGTAACAATTCCTGTTATCAGCTATGGTGATTACAATGCATCCAGCAGCAAATACCGTGACTCAACCAATACATGGTCGCAGGTAAAACCAATTCCGGATGAAAACATTATTTCCATTGCAGAAGAAAGTATGATCATAAGCAGCTCCGGCTTGCTGGAAATCCCTTTGCGCATCAGTTCTTCGATAAATGATTTTTCTGCAATGGGTCTTGAATTATATTATCCAAAAGAAAAATTTAAACTGGAGAGTGCTTCTATGCCAAATACCAGCGATAGCAATGGGGTGTTTAAGATTAATCCCACGTTACAGGAAATTATTGATAATAATGATGATTTGCTGGTATCGGATGATAGCGGGATCATCAGGGTGGTGTTTGCCACCACAAATTTCTTTGACGTTACCAATAATGATATTATGATCTACCTTGGCTTCCGCCCGCTTTATGAGCTGGAACCCGGGGAGCTTGATTTTAAACTCTTCGGAACGGGTATAATTGCAGACCAATATGGTGAAGAGGCGAAAGATGAGGATTACCTTTTGATGCCCAAAATTTTCGTTCAGGGTAACCACACTGAAGCCGGGTTTGACTTTACCGGATACCCCAATCCATTCAAAGGTACCACAACTTTAACGTACAACTTACCGGAAAATGGTAAGGTAAAGCTCAGCGTTTATAATACGCTTGGAGTATGTGTATCTGAACTTGTAAATGAAACTCAGATGAGTGGAAAACATACGGTGGCTTTCTCCACTGATAACCAGCAAACCGCTATTTACACGGTCCGCCTTGACTTTATTGGCGAACAAAATTCAAATTGCGCGGTATTGAAGATGACGCATTTTAAGTAATACCAAAGTGAATTTGTAGATAGTCCAAAGACGTACTACAAATTCTTACTTTGGTTATGCCGATAGAAAAATAAATAGTACAAACAATTGAAATGAAGTTTGGACTATATTATTTTTCAAATCGGTATAAAATTGTTGTCATTCAGAAAATTTGCAACTTCCGCAGTTCCATTAAAATCATCAATAATTTGGTTAGAAATTTTTAAGTTTCTTGCTACTGATGCATTCCAGAGGACTGCATTCTGACCTGCCCGACTGTCCGCTAATGGCGGATCAGGTAGGCTTCTTAATTCTGACTTCTGCTCCCGATTGCTATCGGGGCTTAATTCTGAAATTATCTGAATCTCACCTTATGGTAGTCGTAATTATCGCGGCGTTGCTGTTCAAGGACATCATAGATTTTTTTTGACAGGTGCACGAAAACCTCAAGTTTGTTGGCTTTGAGCCATTCAATGGCCTTGGGTTTATTACGGCAGGCATCGGCAAACACAATTAAAAAATTCAGATTGTGTTCTTTAAGCCATTTGTAGGCATCTTCATAGCCGTCCATGGCATTGCTCAATATGGCAAGATGCGGATAACCGTTCTTCAACAACCAAAAAAAGGCTGCATTATCAGAATTGATGCAGTTTGCGAGTGATGCCAGTTCAATGTACCCGTTTTCGGCAAGCCAGTGGAATATTTTATTGTTCCCGCTGACAGCTTCTCCAAAAGCAACTAATATTTTGGGATCATAATTCAACATAAACAGGTCATATGTGAAAATAAATTTCTTCTACTTCTTCCACTATTTTTTTTTCAATTTCTGAAATGTTTTCCATATTGTGGTTGGTTTTTAGCTTCACAACGACCAGATGGATTTTTTCTTCCCAGAACGGTATGTGCTCGGATTCTATGCTCAGCAATGCTATGCCGTTCATAAATTCAACCGCCCTGGCAAAGCCATTGAACTCAAAAACCCGGACAAGATGGTTGTTGTTTTGCTTCCACATGTTTTAATAAACGCTGCATTTAAAATTCAATTGTCTTATTTTTACGGCAATTTTCTCAAGTTCTTCCCGACTGATTTTTTCAAGGTCTGCAAGAGGAGGTTTTCTGTCAAGTGAATAAATCATCACCTCTTTCGGGTTTATAGAAACAATATGCTGAAGCAAGGCTTCAAGTTCCGCTCCGGTAGTGTTGTCGATGATTTCTTCGCCGATTTTTCCGCGTATGAACATGGTTTGAATCACCAGGTTGCCGTTGAATTTTTTTAAGCCCTCAATGACTTCGTCAAGCGTAATTTTTACCCGCGGTTTGTTCAGAAGCCTGAATGTATGCTCAGTACCGGCATCCAGCTTCATGATGTTATAAGTTTTTATCAGGCTTTTCAAAACTCTTTCATCCGAAAGCATGGTGGAATTTGACAATACCGTAACTCTGGCAAGAGGAAAATACATATCCCGCAACGCAATGGTGTCATCGATAATTTGATCAAACTGCGGATGTATCGTTGGTTCACCGTTGCCTGCAAAGGTTATGGAATCCGGAACGATACCCTGTTCTTTAAGACGGATCAGTGTTTTTTCAAGTTCTTCCCGGATTTCTGCGGGGGGATCAAATTTTGCATTTTCCACATTGCTCGCTTCGGTCCAGCCACATTCGCAGTAAACGCAGTTGAACGAGCAGAATTTAATGTGGGGCGGCACTATGTTCATGCCGAGTGAAACACCCAACCGACGGCTTTTTACAGGGCCAAAAACGATAGAATTAAACAAGTTGCCGGACATAGTTTTTTGGTAATGATTAGTTTCTGGATTATCTTAAAGTTGCATCAAGTTTGTTTTTGTATGCTTCGATAAGTTTGTTCATCGTTTCATCAATTTGCTTGTCGGTAAGGGTTTTTTCCTCATCCTGAAGTATAAAACTGACGGCATAGGATTTTTTGTTTTTACCGATGTTTTCCCCTTCATAAATATCGAATAACTCCACTTTTTTCATCAGTTTCGGTTCTGTTTCATATGCGATACGTTCAATTTCCGAATACTTTACCGAACGTTCTATCAACAGGGCAAGGTCGCGGCGGACTTCAGGGAAACGGCTTACTTCCCGGTACTTCACTGTCTGTTTTTCGATTCCGTAAACCAGGTAATCCCAGTTCAATACGGCAAAATAAACATCGTCTTTTATATCGAATTGTTTTAAAATTGCCGGACTGATCTGTCCGAGATCGCAGAGCCGGGTTTTGTCATGGTAATACGTCAACTGTGCTGTATAAAGTTCCGGAGTTGAATTTTCCGCAATTTTAAGACTCTTTGTATCCACGCCCAACCTTTGCATAACGTTGACTGCAAAAGCCTTTATGAAATAAAGATCCGCAGCCTGTTCTTTGCCGTGCCAGTTGGGGTTTACGATATTTCCGCTCGCAAAAATTGCAAGTTGTTTGTGCTCTTTGTATTTGTCAAGCGGATTTTCGGAACCCGTTTGAATGCACTGGTAAACTTTTCCGAATTCATAAAAGAAGGTATCCGGATTTTTGTGATTTTTATTGAACTCAACAGATTCCAGGCCGCTAAACAGGAGCGTCTGACGCATCACATTTAGTTCCTTGCTTAACGGGTTTACCAGATGTACCAGCAGGCCGGGATCAAATAGGTTGCTGTTTTTTTCATAATAATCCTGACTGGTAAGCGAATTGGTCATGATCTCATAAAACCCGTTGGCTGTAAGGTAATCAGAAATGATATTTTGCAATTTTTCCCCATCAGGTTTCTGTGAATAGCTCAGCGAAGCATGAAGGGTTTCACTGCATTCAATATTGTTATACCCGTAAACGCGGAGTATTTCTTCCATTACGTCAATTTCCCTTGTCACATCGGTTTTAAATGGCGGGACCGATAAAACAAGCTTGCGGTCCTGGTTGTTGATTATTTCAATTTCCAGTGAGTTGAGAATGTTGAGCACCAGATCTTTTTCAATAGTCTTACCTGCTATGATATTCAGCTTGTCCAGAGAAAAATCGAATACACGGTTTTCAATTTTTTCCGGGTAAACGTCCGCAATTTCTGATGAAATGGCACCGCCGGCAATTTCTTTGATGAGTAATGCCGCGCGTTTGATCGCATGAACCGTGATGTTCGGGTCTGCGCCCCGTTCAAAGCGGAACGACGCATCTGTTTTCAGTCCATGGTATTTCGATGTTTTGCGAATTGAAACGGGATTGAAATAGGCGCTTTCGAGAAAAATATTTTTTGTTTGTGAGGTAACTCCAGATTTTTCACCCCCGAAAACACCTGCAATGCACATTCCTTCTTCGCTATTGCAAATCATCAGGTCGTCGGAAGAAAGTTCTCTTTCAACACCATCCAGCGTTTTGAATTTTGTGCCGGAAGCAAGTTTTTTTATGATCACTTTATCCCCCTTGATCTGGCCTGCATCAAAGGCGTGCAGCGGCTGTCCGGTTTCAAAAAGCACATAGTTGGTAATGTCAACAATATTGTTGATCGGGCGCAACCCGATGACTTTGAGTTTCTCCTGCAGCCAAGCCGGGGAATCCTTTACCTGAACCCCGCTGATGGTTAATCCGGTATATCTCGGGCACGCTTTGGGGTCTTCAATGATAACATCAATCGGCAATTGGTGGTTATCGGTTTTGAAACTGCTGACATCAGGGATCCGGAGTTTTATTTCACTTTTGTTTTTACAATTCAAAACGGCAAGTACGTCGCGGGCAACGCCAATATGTGAGGTAGCGTCGGAGCGGTTGGGTGTCAGCCCGATTTCGTAGGTGTAATCTTCATCAACATTAAAATAGTCTTTTGCGGGTGTGCCTATTGGAGCATTTTCATCCAGGATCATGATGCCGGCATGTGAATCACCCAGGCCAAGCTCGTCTTCGGCACATATCATACCTTCCGACAATTCGCCGCGCAGTTTTGTGGTTTGTATTACAAATTCACCTTTTGGCGTTTTCATTTTTGTTCCGATGGTTGCCACCAGGACCTTTTGGCCCTGATCAACGTTAGGGGCGCCACATACGATGGAAAGCAAATTGCCTTTACCGATATCGACTTTGGTGAGACTGAGTTTATCGGCATTCGGATGTTTGATTTTTTCAACAACATGTCCAACGACCACACCTTCAAGACGGGTTTTGTCAATACCAATATGTTCCATGGCTTCCACTTCCAGCCCGCAATTGGTGAGCATAAGGGAAAGTTCTTCGGGATCGGTTTCCAGTCCGGTATATTGTTTCAACCAGTTATAAGAGATTTTCATGGTAACAAAATTTTATGCAAAAATACACAATGATGCTGAGATTGATTGCATAAAAAAAGCCTGTCGGAGAATTTTCCAACAGGCTTTTGCAAAATAGATAATCAGGTTTTATTTCGCGTCAAAATAAGTATTAACTTCATTGTAATCGTCGAAGTTGATATTTTGTTGTTTTGCAACTTTTAATGTTGAAGCCGGAATAATAAATACTCTTACAGAGTCCCAGACTACATCAGATCCTGAATAGGCGGTACCGTCAGCATTTTTTAAATATACTGCTACATAGGGTGTAGACCAGACATCGGTGTATTGAATAGTTGCATAGCTACCGCCGGGCCCCATGCCATTGGCCATATTCCATTGGCCGGTATATGCTGAATAATAAATGAAAATGGCGCTTGAATCAATTAAACCGGCAGTCAGGCCGGCAGGTGAGTACTCTAATTCATACCAGTTTGCAGCATTTAAGGTGTCTTTGGGGTAGCCAAACACTTTGACATTGGCATTACCGTTTGTGCCGTTTGTTCCAGCCGGTCCCTGAGGCCCAGTGGGGCCTTCTTCTTTTTTGCATGATACAGCTATTATCCCAATAAAGAGGATCATCGCTAATAATTTTAATTTTTTCATAGTATAACAATTAATAATTTGTTCAAAAGTACTCAAATTAACATAATTTATAGAAAAAATTATTGA
Organism: Bacteroidales bacterium; assembly: GCA_035354195.1. Lineage (GTDB taxonomy): Bacteria > Bacteroidota > Bacteroidia > Bacteroidales > CAIWKO01 > CAIWKO01. Next base: position 8,672 of record DAOQAT010000081.1, read on the forward strand.
CTTAGGAGGACCTGGCAATCTTTAATACTGCCTGTTTTATATTTCAAATTATTGATAATGTTGATTAATCTGTAAATTCTTCATAAGGCCTGATAAAATAAAAAAAGCCTGTCGGAAATTGTCGGCAGGCTTTATTGTGATATTTGGCTTATTACTTTTCGGGGAAATAATTTTTTACCTGATCATAATTGTTAAAATCAACATTATCAGCCTCAGCACGTCTGAAAGTAGTTGCAGGAACTACAAAAATTCTTACCGAATCCCAGGTCACATCCGTTCCGGAATAGGCGGTGCCATCCGGATTGTATAATCTGACATCTACGGATATCTGGAACGAGTTATACAGCATCAGTTTCGTTTGGTAAGCGCCGTCGGGCCCGATACACCCGGTTGGATACCATGGATAACCCCCTCCGGATGGAAGATAGTATGTCAAAAATAGACTCGAATCAATCATTCCTGCCGTCAGGCCAGCAGGTTCAAATGAAACCCAATATGAATTTCCTGAGTTCAACAAGGTTTCGCCAAACCCGTATACCGTGACGTTTGCATTACCATCAGTTCCATTTGTGCCTGCCGGCCCCTGAGGCCCTGCAGGACCTTCTTCTTTTTTGCATGAAACAGCTATTGCAACCATAAATAGAAGCATAGCCAGTAATTTTAATGTTTTCATAATTATATTTTTTTGGGTTAACCCAAAGTTACAATATAATTTATTGAAATACAAGTATCTGGCGAAAAAATACTTTGATGGAAAGTAATTGCGAATGCTAATTTTTCAACTTGATCAGGACCAGTTTTTTGACATCGCTGATCATTTTTTTGGAGGTGATTTCTAAACGGACACCCCTTCCTTCCGCATAAACTTTTGCTTCGCGAAGTGTCTTTTTAATATCTTCGGAAATGTCGCTGTTGAGTACTTCCTGTGTGGCTTTTTCACCGAAAACAATGGAAAACAGAAAAAACCCATCCGCCGGGGTCAGATACACAATTACCCGTTTCGAATCTTTGAGCCGAAAGCCCCAGCCGTAGTTTTTCCCGGAGTGTTTCCATTCTTCAACCGTCATGGGGTATTGTTGAAAAACAAAGTCTTTGATTTCATTCCACCACGAAAATGAAGATGAAAGCGCCGCTGCAAGAGCTTTGTTGTCCGGCGTAACTGAGGGATCGGTAAAACAACTAAGAGCCATTATAATATTGGTTTGTTCGGGGTTTTATTTTGCTTTTTTTTGTTTTTTACCTTTGGCTTTGTTGAGTTATCATTAAAATATGCATCAAGGTCTTTGGCAGAAGCGCCTGTAAGGGTTGTGGTATGCATATTCTTTGCTGTACGCTTTGCATTTTTTTGTTTTTGTATACTCACTTCATTGACCTTACTATTTTGGCAGCCGGCAGTACAACTTTTCTTTGTCTGGCATGAATAAAAGCAGGAAGCAAAAATTATCAAAAGGAAATAACATGAAAAACGAAAACAAAAATTTACAGGCATCAGTTTTTCTTTGTAAAAAAACGCTTATTAAACTATGTTATTGCTTCAGTGAGCGTATCTGTTCTTCAATGATCCGGATCTTGCTTTCGGCATCTGTTTTCTTTTTTGTTTCGATGGCGACAACTTCGGCCGGGGCATTATTCACAAACCGTTCGTTACTGAGTTTTTTATTTACCGATTCCAGGAAACCGCGTTGGTATTTCAATTCTTCGTTAAGCTTTGCAAGTTCGCTTTCAACATTGATACTGCTGCCAACCGGGATATAAAACTCAGTGGACCGGACCAGGAAGGTGAGGCAGTTTTCAGGTTTTTCATCTACGTATTCAATTTGCTCTATATTGCAGAGTTTTGCGGCTATTTTGTCAAAGGTGGTATCCGGTTTTTCCTCGTTGTTTTTGCGGATTTTGAGTACGATGGCTTCCTTCATCGGAATGTTTTTTTCCTTGCGCACGGTTCGTATCTGTGAGATCACTTCCTGAACGAAAGCAAACGACTGCAACATCAGGTCATCATAAGGTTTCACAACAGGCATACGTGTGATCATGATGGATTCGCCTTCCTTCCTTTCTTTGAGTTGCTGCCACAATTCTTCGGTAATGAACGGCATAAAAGGGTGGAGCAGCTGCATCAGCTTTTCAAAAATATCGATGGTGTTTTCCAGAGTTGCAGCGTCAACAGGCTTTTGATAAGCCGGTTTTATCATTTCCAGGTACCAGGAACAGAAGTCATCCCAGATAAGTTTATAAACGGTCATCAGTGCATCCGACATGCGGTATTTGTCAAAATGATCGTTCAATTCTTCCAGCGCCTGATCTAAACGGTTTTCGAACCATTTTTCGGCAGCTTTACATTCTTCGGGCTGAGGTAAGGATTTATCCAGTTGCCAGCCTGTTACCAGGCGGAACGCGTTCCAGATTTTATTGCAGAAATTGCGTCCCTGTTCGCACTGTGATTCGTCGAACAGCAAATCGTTGCCTGCCGGGGAAGCCAGCAGCATTCCCATGCGGACACCGTCAGCACCGAAGGTATTGATCAGCTTAATAGGTTCAGGAGAGTTACCCAGCGACTTCGACATCTTACGTCCCTGCTTATCCCGAACCATTCCGGTGAGATAAACATTTTTAAAGGGAATTTCCTTACGGTATTCCAGTCCTGCCATGATCATGCGCGCCACCCAGAAAAATAAAATGTCGGGTGCGGTGATCAGGTCGTTGGTGGGATAGTAATATTTAATATCGGGATTTTCCGGATGGCGTATCCCGTCAAAAACAGAGATAGGCCAAAGCCATGAAGAGAACCAGGTGTCGAGCACATCCTCATCTTGTGTTATTTCTGAAAGGGAGACTTCACGCTGGAGTTTTTCTTTTGCTATTCCTAGGGCTTCTTCCGAAGATTTGGCCACCACAATACTTCCGTCGGGCAGGTAAAAGGCCGGGATGCGTTGTCCCCACCAGAGCTGCCGCGAAATACACCAGTCGTGGACATTTTCCATCCAGTGGCGGTAAGTGTTCAGAAATTTCTGGGGATAAAATTTGACTTTTTCTTCAAGCACTACATCCAGCGCCGGTTTGGCAAGTTCAGCCATTTTCATGAACCACTGCATCGAAAGTTTGGGTTCTATAACCGCATCGGTACGTTCCGAAAAGCCGACTTTGTTTAAAAGATCTTCTGTCTTTACCAGAAATCCCTTGTCAGTGAGTTCATCCACCATTTTTTTACGGGCAGCAAAACGGTCTTCGCCGACGTAAAGCAGGGCTTTTTCATTCAAGGTACCGTTATCGTTAAAAATGTCGATCGTTTGCAAATGATGCTTGATCCCTAAATTATAGTCGTTGATGTCATGTGCCGGAGTAACTTTCAATGCGCCCGTTCCGAATTCACGTTCCACATATTCGTCATAGATCAAAGGCACAGAGCGGTTGATAA
>DAOQAT010000082.1:0-12029 GCA_035354195.1 Bacteroidales bacterium
TGCGTATCTTTGCTCACACCGACAAGATGCAGTTTACCGGATGCTTACTTTAAAATCATAATTCAACATTAAGTATACTTAGCATTATGAAAACATTAAAAACAATATTTTTATTTGGTTTGGTTATCCTATCAAATAACATGATAATGTCACAATCATATTTTAGGGATTATTTTTTGGGAGATTATGAATGCATGCTAACTCAATCACACAATGGCGATACAGCTCAATTTTTTGATATTGTACATTTAACAGCATCAAGTGTTGATACGAATGTATTTATTGCAAATGACGATATCGGGCAGCTTAATAATGTTAAATTCTCATTAAATTTAGATTCCTCCTTTTTTGACTCAACATCAGGCGGACTAAGATACGGAAATTTTTATAATAATGACAGTATTTATATTATTAAAGTTGAGCCAAGCGGAATGGGACCATTTATATTCAAATTTTTCGGCAAGAAAAACAATCCATCAGTCCAAATAAATGATTTTTCTGATAATAGTTTTAAAATATTTCCAAATCCTGTTAATCAAAACCTTCAAATTATTTCGAAATTGCAAATCGGTGATATCCAATTTCAATTAATTGATCTTAATGGGATAAAAGTTTTTGATAAATCTTTTCATATCCAAAGTCCAAATGAATCCATTTCAATTGATGTAAGCACCATTCATAAAGGATTATATATTTTAGGAATTAAAACCAGCAAAATTTCTACAAATAAAAAAATATTAATTGAATAATAATGAAACGAATTATTTTATTTGTATTTTTATCATTAACCATCAGCATCACAAAGGGGCAATGGGTTATGGTAGATTCGATTTCAACAGCTTTCAGAACCATACAATATAAATCACCCTGCATCTTTCTTGGCAAGCAAGGACAATTTAACGGTGTTCTCATTAGCTGTAGCAACGATTCATTTGCCCCTTCTTATAATGGATTAGAATCTATTTGGGGCGTTACGGATATTGATTCATATGGAGATACCATTTTCTGTTCTTATGATAAAATTTATTATAGTACTAATAACGGAACTAACTGGAATATGTTTGATAACGGAATATTCGACCAGAGTAAAATGTTAATAAATAATGGTCATTTATTTTGTGCCAAAACTAATTCAAGTCCAAATAAAATTAAACGTTTTGATCTATCAGCTGATACTTCCTCATTATTGACTTTACCGCTGACAGGTTTTGAAGTTTCTTCTTTCTATTCTTATAATAATGAGATTTACATAGGTGTTTGGGAAGGCGGAGATGTTTACGGATATTTATATCGTTCAACAAACCTCGGGGACAGCTGGTCACTAATTCTTTATTTGCCACCTTCCAATCCACCGTATAATTCCGGCCATACTATAGATGCTGTAACTAAAATAAATGACAGTATCCTGATTGTTTCCTGTTCTTTTGGTATGAAAAAATCTTATAATAATGGAATCAGTTTTTCAAATGTAAGCTATTTTGGCCAGGGCCTTAGCCATTCATTGCTGAATGTTAATGGCACCTTGCTTTTAGGCTGCGATGAAGGGGTGTACATTTCCTATGATACGGCAAGTACCTGGCAGGCGTATAATGACGGACTTAATCCTTCTACTGGTATATGGGAAATTAAAAAAATTGAGGATTTTATTTATATTGCAACTTCTCAGGGTTTATATAAACGACCGGTTTTTGAAATAACCACAAACGTTCAGCAAATTGATTACAACCCGCCACAGTTTAGTATTTTTCCAACAATATGTAAAGACAAAATAAATATAAAATTAAGCGGAAATTCACCGTCGGAAAATGAAGTTAAAATATATGACTGCCTTGGCAGGCAAGTATTTGAAAGTTCAATCAAGGTGAATGAACTGCAAATTGATATTTCCGCATTAAAAGCAGGAATTTATTTTGTAAAAATTAGTAATGGTAATTTTCAAGAAACGGCTAAGATTATTAAAGAGTAAGGCTCAATAATTATAAAATACCGATTCCTAAACAAGCGCTGCCAAATTTGACTAATTTATAAATTCATGGGCTAAAAAACTTTACCTTTGCCCCTGCTTTTTTATTATGAAAATATTATTAGTCAACCCGCCCCGTTCTCCGGAAAACAAAATCCTGGAATATGCCCCGGCAGAAGCGAAACGCTTTATTCATAAAAAGCTGGTTGGCCCGCCGCTCGGGCTGCTTACCATTGCAGCCGCTGTCAAAGATTTTGATGTAACGCTGGTTGACCTGAAAGGCGAATATGACCTTCTCCCCGACTCACCACCACTCGTTCAACTGATCCGGAAATATCTGGAAGAAACCAATCCCGATATTGTCGGTGTAACTTGTATTGCGTCTGAGTTTCCTTACGGAATCGAGATCCTCAGGGAAGCAAAAAAATTCAATCCGCGCATACTTACGGTTGCCGGCGGATTACACACGGTGCTTTCCTTAAAAGATTTTGCGCTGCCTGAAGTAGATATTGTGTGCCAGGGCCAGTCGGCAGATATTTTCAGGGAAGTCGTGATGGCGCATTCCCAAAACAAAAGTTTTGAACATATCGGTGGTTTGTACATTAACAAAAACAATGTTCTGCAGCTTACAAAACCTCCGCGTGCACAGTGGAATCCTGCAAACGAAAATTTCATCATGCCCGACCGCAGCCTGCTGAAACGCTGGATCAACACCTACATCGTGGGCGGCAGGCCCGTTCCCGCCACATACTTGTTTACTTCGCTGGGTTGCCCGTATCAGTGTTCTTTTTGTTCGATATGGCCGCAGTTCGACAAACGGTTTTATCAAAGGCGCCTGGAAAGTATCATCGAAGAACTGAAACTGATACCCGAATATAAGATTGTGCGCTTTGCCGATGCGAATACCATTGTGGATGTGGAATTTATCAGCCGGCTGTTCGACCGCATCATCGAAGAAAGAATTGATAAGGAATACGTAATGGATATCCGCTTCGACACCACGGTAAAATATCCATGGCTCATCGAAAAACTGGCGAAGGCGGGGTTGAAAGTAGTGATCTGCGGCTTCGAATCATTCCGTGACGAAGAACTGAAAAGATACCGCAAAGACTCACAGGCATCGCTGATCAAGGAAGCCATAAAGGTTTTCGACCAAAACGGCATCATGCTGCGCGGCAACTATGTAGTTCCTAACGATTACACCGAAGATGATTTCAAGGCGCTGGCCGATTATGCTGCCTCTCATCCCGTGGTATATGCGGGCTACACGATTTTAACACCCATGCCGGGAACGGTTTTTTATGATGAAATTGCCGACCAGATCATGGACCACGACCTGCTGAAATACAACTTTTTCAATTGCGTGCTCAAGACCAGACTGCCGCTGGAAAAGTTTTATGAAAACACCGGAAAGTTGTGGCTGATCAAGAAAGGAACGGATGTAATTTAGGAGGAAAATGTTCAATCCGCCTTGGCGGATCAACTTCCAACTCTCAACTCTCAACTTTCAACTCTCCTCTCACCTCACCAGTGTCACATTCCCCTAATCATTATAATTTGAATCAATCTTGTTGCCTGAAATCAGAGTGCGTCGGCAAGCCCTGACGGCGGCGTGGGGCGGCTGTGAATCAGAAAATGATAGAAAATCTGCAAAGGCGCCAACGGCGTCTGCTGTCAGCCAGCTGGCTGACGGCACTACTTTGCTTAGATTTTCATTATTTTCTGAGAGCGGGGTGAAGCATTCGGCAGGGCTGTCTCCGCCGCGGCGGATTCTTTGGTTCGTTTCTTTTGGAAATGCAAAAGAAATGAACAGCGTAATTCACCTCACCAGCGTCACATTCCCTTTCCTGCTCGTTTCCGTTCCGTCTTCAAATACTATCGTGGCATGGTACACATACACGTCCGGGCTGCATGGCTTGCCTTTGTAATTTCCATCCCAGCCATCGTTTTTGTTTTGGCTCTCAAAAACGTTTTCGCCCCAGCGGTTATATACCGTAAGGTGTAGTGTTTCAATATTTTCGCACCGTACTCGAAACACATCGTTTTGCCCATCATGGTTAGGTGAGAAAATGTTGGGCACATATACTAAATTGTCTTTTTCCGGTTCATTAATGAGCGTCACACTCACATCATCAATATAAAAAGCACAAATGTGTGTATCAGAACCAACATCTGTAAGTATTTGGTGTGTATTAACATCATCATAAAAATTTCCGATGGTAATATATTGTTCCCCGCCATGTGCTGTGTAAACTCCCGAAATTTTTACCCAAATAGCGGTATCAGTAATATAATTATATTCAGGATTTGAAATTTGGGGAACAAATGGTAACACAAACATATTACCCAATGGCAGCCACACAGCAGTATCTGAGATATACATACCAATACGGTCAATAGCATAATTGGAGCTATCAATTTGACTAATAAAAAATTCAGCATTATATTGTTTGCCAGCTTCTAATTGCTCAGATAATTTAACCTGTATGTATGATCTCACATTAATGCATACATCGCAAAATATTCTACAACATACTGATGCATATCCAATACCAGTTTTTGGATATTGAAACCCAAACAAATTCTTAGGTACTTTATAATTTAGACTAGGAGAACATGGTTTGAAACAATCTGGTGATCCACTAGTAGGACTATACCAGGGAGGAGTTAAAAATACAGTATCAATTGGTGCGCATCCCCATGAACTACTTAATGCTCCACAATCACAAAATTGTGGATTGACACTTGGAAAATTTTCAAAACTTGGGTTCGGCACAAGATTTTGAGATTTTGCTGAAACAGCTAACAGAATGTAAACTACAATATATAAATTTTTTTTTATCATAAAAAAGAGTACCGCCTTCGCGGTACTCAAATTTAAATAAATTAATTAATAATAGTAATTTTTTCAGTCCGGATTTGCAAATTATTATTTAAAATTCGCAAAGTGTATAAACCTGTGCAAAATTTATCCAGATTTATTGTATTCTTCAGCTCGTTCAATGTTGTGTTATAAACAAGTTTTCCTGTATAATCATAAAACATAACCTGCATATTAATTGACTGTAAACAATCAATGTGCAGTACGATATTGGCAGGGTTAGGATAAATGCTTATTTCAGGGCTATTTTCATTATTATTGCTGTTTAAGCGTTTTTGACTCATCATGGGTTCATTGATTTCGCAAACATTTTGATAAACGGGCTCATGCCTGTTTTATAAAACTGTTTTTGTCATTCTATTTAATTGTCAAATTTAAAATATTTTTATTGACAGCAAACCTAATCTTCAAAAAAGTTATAGCATGAACGTAGATTCATCCCTTTTTCATTACCTTTGTTACATATAAGCATTTTCTATGAACGAATTATATCCGCTGAAATTCCGCCCCGGCGGATCAACTCCCAGTTCGGCTTAGGCTCCAGCCTAAGCCATCATTATTCTTACAGGCTACAGCCTGTTATAATAGTTTCAACGAAGGTGGAACCTTCGCCGAACGAAGAAATTTAAAAATTTAAAATTCCAAAATACAAATGCCAAATAACAAACAATATCAAAACAACAAATAACCAATTTTCTAAACGCTTGTGTGGTTTTTTTCTTTGTCCGCCTTAACGGGATTTGCGAAGTCGCTGAAATTCTAATCCGCCACCGCGGATCAATTTTTCAAACTGCAGTTTTGAATTTTTTAAATTTTAATTTGGTATTTGTTTGCGATTTGGTATTTGCGATTTGGTAATTCGTAAGGGAATCATCATTAAATTCCAAAAAACAAATTTCAAACAATATTAAAATAATCAATGACCAATTTTTCAAACAGCGCTTTGGAATTTTGAAAATTGGAAATTGGAATTTGTTTGTCCGCCGCCGGATTTGAGATTTGTTGATTGTGATTTGTTGATTGTGTTCTTTATGTTCCGCTGTGTCGGAACATATAAAAATGTATTTTTGTATCCCTGCATTTCTGTATGAGATACTTAAAGATAATCCTACTTTCCTTGCTGCTTAGTTTGCCAACGCTGGTTTACCCGCAAAACCAGACGCAAACCATGCACGGGACGATCACCGATAAAATCACCAAGTATCCCCTGCCCGGCGCCAACATCATCATTGTGGGAAGCAACCCGCTTATCGGAACAGCCAGCGATACTTCCGGGAAGTTTCGTATCGAAAATGTCCCCGCAGGAAAGTTCAATATTAAAATCAGTTACCTCGGCTACTCCGACGTGATTATTTCAAACCTTGAAATAAATGGCAACAAAGAATTAGCGATTGATGTGGAGCTTGAGGAAAAAGCTTTCCAGGGAAAAGAAGTGGTGATCACAGCCCGGAGCGACCGCACCACGCCCTTAAATACCATGGCAACCGTGAGCATCCGCAGGTATACCATCGAGGAAACCGGCCTTTTTGCCGGCACACGTAACGATGTGTCGCGCATGGCATCAAACTATGCAGGAGTAAAAGGCTCCGGTGATGCCCGCAACGACATCGTGATACGCGGAAACTCTCCTACCGGCCTGCTATGGCGGCTCGATGATGTGGATATTCCCAACCCCAACCATTTTGCAGCCTTCGGTACTTCCGGCGGCCCGATCGGGATTTTCAGGAATTATATGCTGCAAAATTCGGATTTTATTACCGGCGCATTTCCCGCCGAATATGGTAACGCGCTGTCCGGTGTGTTCGACCTGAAATCAGTGAATGGAAATAATGTGCGGCATAAGTTTTCGTACCATATTGGCTATAACGGCATCGGCGGCGGAGCCGAAGGCCCGATCAATAAGGAAAAAGGAAGTTCCTATTTTGTCGATTACCGCGTTTCCATCCTCGACCTGTTTGCATTGATGAACGTGCAGATGGGCACCGGCAAAGGTGTGCCACGGTATCAGGACCTGTTTTTCAAGGTCAATCTGCCGAAAACAAAAATCGGCAACCTGACCGTTTTTGGTTACGGCGGCATGAGTTATATCAACTTTCTCGACAGCGAAAGAGACACCACGGAAAAGAGGAACGACATGTACGGCACCCGCGGCTGGAACCTCACCAACCGCTCCAACCAGGCTGTGGTGGGCATTTCAGATTATTTTCTGCTCAATAAATCCAGCTATTTCAAGTTCACTTTAGCCACCACCTACCACAATTTTGATTTTTATTATGACTCTGTAACGCCTGATACCCGCGAGACATACCCTTATGAGGTGAGCTCCGACCGGGAATGCAAGCTGCTGGGCAATATCTTTTTTATTCACAAATTAAATTCGAGGCACAATTTCAAAACCGGCATCAAAGCTGCACTTTTATATAACGAGATTACCGACAGCATTTTCCATCACGATAACGGCCTTTTTGTCAAGCGCAGGGATTACCAGGGCTATACAGCATTTTTTCAGGCCTATATCGACTGGCAGTTCCGTATCAGTGAAAACTTCACCATGAACCTGGGCGCAAACGGGCAATTATTCGCATACAACAATGCCGTTTCCGTTGAACCGCGCCTGGGGCTGAAATGGAATGTGGCTCCGCTGCACAGTTTAAGTTTGGGATTTGGCATGCACAGCCAGATGATACCTGCCAATATATTTTACAATCAGGAAAAACTCAACGACGCAAGCTACCGGCTTTCCAATACGGCCCTGGATTTTTCACGCAGCCTGCATCTGGTGCTGGCCTACGAATGGAGCATCACAGAAAACACGAGGCTGAAAACCGAAATCTATTACCAGTATTTATACGACATACCTGTTGAAGCTTCGCGAAGCAGCAGCTATTCCATGCTTAACGAAGGCGCCACTTTTGAAATTCTGGCTCCCGACAATCTTTACAACCATGGAACCGGATATAATTACGGCATTGAGTTGACCGCCGAAAGGTTTTTGTCAAAAGGTTTTTATTACCTCGGAACCGCATCGTATGCCATTTCTAAATACCGGGGCAGCGACCAGGTGTTGAGAAATTCTGCCTTTAACGGCGGATATAACGTGAACCTGCTCGGGGGAAAGGAATTTCGTTTTAAATCGAAGAAAAACAAACCATCCAAATCAACAAAATCGCTCACCATAAGCCTGAAAACAACCGTGGGCTCCGGACGTTATTACACACCGATAAACGAAACGGACTCCTACGCCGCACAAAAAACCGTTTACTATGACGAGCAGGCTTTTTCCAAACAGTTCCCGGTTTATTCCCGTACCGACTTTAAAATGGCGTATCGTATGGGCGGTGGCAAACTCGCATTAGAATGCGGACTGGAAATTTCGAACATTTTTAACCAGAAAAATATCTGTTATATTGCCTTTGATAAAAACTCCGGCAAAACCTATAATGTTTACCAGATGGGAACTATGATCATTCCGCAATACAGGCTGATTTTTTAGCAAGACGATCATTATAAGCTGTTTACATATTAAAGTATCACAAGAAATCAAAAAATATATTTCATGTTTGCCCATTCTATGTGGTGTTTCCCGGCAAATATTTTAGGGATAAACCGGCATTTTATTAAACAATAGAAACACGAAAATCGTTAATTTTTAAAAAACTTATATTATCTTTGCACCTCGTTTTTAATATAATCAATTATTCAAACATAACTAAATATCAATCAATACTTTGTAATTTTTTATTTTGGTTTTTTATAATTTCCCGGGTAATAAATTCATGCTATTGATTTTCAAAAAGATCGAAATATGAAAATTGCATTAGTTACCGGAGGTTCCAGAGGCATTGGCCGGGCCGTTTGCCTTAAGATATCTGAAATGGGATATCACGTGCTGATAAATTATTTATCGGGTGAAGATGCTGCAAAAGAAACACTTAACCTTATCCAACAAAAAGGCGGGACCGGTGAATTGATTCCTTTTGATGTTTCGCAACCGGACAGCATTGAAAAAGCGCTTGAACAATGGTACGCCAACAATCCTGATAGCTATATTGAAGTGTTGGTTAACAATGCCGGTATCCGTCACGACGCCCTGATGATGTGGATGAAAAATGAAGAATGGAACGACGTGATAAACACCAATATGAACAGCTTGTTCTATATTACCCGCCGGCTCATTAAGGATATGCTGATCAACAAATATGGACGTATTGTCAACGTGGTTTCGTTGTCAGGCATTAAAGGCTTGCCGGGACAGGTTAATTATTCCGCTGCTAAAGCCGGTGTAATTGGCATGACCAAGGCCCTGGCACAGGAAGTCGGAAAGAAAAATGTTACGGTGAATGCGGTAGCTCCGGGTTACATCAGGACTGACATGACCAAAGACCTGGACGAAAACATGCTGAAACAAATGATACCTGTCGGACGTTTTGGAACAGCCGAAGAGGTGGCTGAAGTAGTCGGTTTCCTTGCTTCCGATAAATCATCTTATGTCACAGGAGAGGTAATTTCAGTAAATGGAGGAATATATACATAGCCAATGGCCAATGGCCAATGGCCAATAGCCAATAGCCAATAGCCAATAGCCATGGCTAATGGCTCGTGGCTCATGGCTCGTGGCTCGTGGCTAATGGCTAATGGTTAAACAAAATAAATTAGACAAACATAAAACTAAATGAACAGAGTAGTCATCACAGGTTTAGGGATTTATTCGTGTATCGGAAGAAATCTGGACGAAGTTAAAGATTCATTATATCATGGCCGGTCCGGGATCGGTTTTATGAAAGAACGCAAAGATCTTGGGTTCCGTTCTGCGCTGTCAGGAATTCTGGAAAAGCCCAATCTGAAGGGCATCCTCGACAGAAGGCTGCGTGTCGGGCTTGCCGAACAGGGCGAATATGCCTACCTTTCAACGCTTGAGGCCTTAAAGAATGCCCGCATCGACAATGACTACCTGCAAAACCATGAAGCCGGTATCATCTTCGGCAACGACAGTTCGTCGGCTGCTGTGATTGAATCAACTGATATTGTCCGCGAGAAAAAAGACACCATGCTGCTTGGCTCGGGCTATATTTTCCAGGCCATGAATTCTACGGTAAGCATGAACCTTTCGGTGATCTTTAAATTAAGGGGCGTCAATTTTACCGTCAGCGCCGCCTGTGCCAGCGGATCGCATGCCATTGGCCTGGGTTATGTTTTTATTAAAAACGGCATGCAGGATATGGTCGTTTGCGGTGGCGCTCAGGAAGTAAATCCTTTCTCGATGGGCAGCTTCGATGCATTAAGTGCTTTTTCGGTCCGTGAATCTGATCCTCAGAAAGCGTCCCGCCCGTTTGATAAAAACCGCGACGGGCTTGTTCCCAGTGGGGGCGCAGCCACGGTGATCCTGGAAAGTTACGAGTCCGCTGTAAAAAGAGGCGCACCTATTTTAGGTGAAGTCATCGGTTATGGCTTTTCATCGAATGGCGAACACATTTCACAATCAAATATTGACGGATTGCACCGCGCCATGCAAATGTCCTTAAAAGACGCCAACCTGAAGCCGGAAGACATTGGCTATATCAATGCCCATGCAACCTCCACCATCCACGGGGATATTTCTGAAGCTATTGCCATTGCTGATGTTTTTGGCCATCACAGGCCGCCGGTGAGTTCCACAAAATCAATGACGGGCCATGAATGCTGGATGGCAGGAGCCAGCGAAATCGTGTATTCCACCCTGATGATGCAAAATTCCTTCATCGCGCCCAACATCAATTTCGGAGAACCCGATGAGTATTCGGAAAAACTAAATATCGTAAAGCAAACTGCAAATCAAGATTTTAATGTATTTTTGTCCAACTCTTTTGGTTTCGGAGGCACTAATTCATCCATTATTGTTAAAAAAATTCTGTAAAAACTCATAAAACCCTATGAACAAAGAAGAAATCATCAATAAAATCAATGTCTTTTTAGTTGAAGAGTTCGAACTCGAAGCTGATCAATTGAAACCCGAAGCATTACTGAAGAGCGATCTGGGTATTGACAGTCTTGATTTTGTTGATATTATTGTAATTATTGAAAGAACCTTTGGTTTTAAAGTTAAAGGTGAAGAAATGGCCAATGTAAAAACGCTTCAGGATTTTTACGATTATGTAATTACCAGGGTTAACGCAAACGCCTGATAGACCCGGAGGTTAAAATGGCCGAATGGGAAGGAAAAACCCGCGGAGGTGTTTCTGGTTATAAATTTTTCGTATTTATCATCAAACATCTGGGTGTATCATTTGCATATTTTTTTTTAAAAATCGTTGCGGTTTATTTTCTGTTCTCATCACATAAAACATTTAAAACCACCTACTTTTATTTTAACAAAGTTCATAAATTCAGTAAGGTGAAATCCTTTTTCAGTGTTTATCAAAATTATTGCATGTTAGGCAAAACCCTTGTCGATAAAGTCGCCTTACTATCAGGGGCTGAGCACAACTTCAGCTATAACTTCAGCGACGATTACCGCATCCGGGAACTGGTTGATGAGAATAGTGGCGGTATCATTGTGAATGCCCATGTAGGAAACTGGGAAATCGCCGGCCAACTGCTGGAAAAGTTTGATACGCGGATCAATATCCTCATGTTTGAAGCCGAACATGAACGGGTCAATAAATACCTGGCCAATGTCTTATCCAATAAAAAAGTGGATTTTATCATTATAAAAGAAGGATTCGACCACCTGGAAAAAATTGAAAAAGCATTACTGAATAAAGAAATCATTGCCATGAACGGCGACCGTTTCATGGAAGGTAACCGAACGATGACCTGCAATTTTATGGGAAGAGACGCTGAATTCCCCATCAGCCCATATTATATGGCCGGGAAATTCAAAGTGCCTGTTTTATATGCTTTTGCCATGAAAGAAGGGAAGAAGTTTTATCATATTTATGCAACGGAAAAAAAATGGGTTCATGGGTTCAATTCAATGAAAACACGTGAAGCCGGACTGCAGCAGGCCGTAAATGACTATGCTTCCACACTGGAAATGATGGTCAGAAAATACCCGTTACAATGGTTTAATTATTATAATTTCTGGAATCAAACAGTATGACAAAACCAGGAAACACCATTTTAATAGCATCGCTCAACACCCTTGCGGTTCCCTATCCGGTTTATCCGATAGGAATCTCTTATCTTTCTACGTATATCAAACAAAAT
>DAOQAT010000083.1:0-11236 GCA_035354195.1 Bacteroidales bacterium
TCTGAAATATATTAAATAAAATTAAACTCTTCTTCTTTTTGGCGGGCGGCAGCCATTATGTGGCAATGGAGTAACATCGATAATCTCGGTGACTTCAATTCCGGACGCACTGATTGATCTAATGGATGATTCCCTTCCGGCACCGGGGCCTTTTACGTAAACTTTTACTTTTCTCAGCCCCAGATCAAATGCCTGTTTTGCGCAGTCGCCTGCAGCCATCTGGCCTGCATACGGGGTGTTCTTTTTCGATCCTTTAAATCCCATTTTACCGGCGGATGACCACGAAATAACCTGGCCGTTAGCATTGGTAAGGGAAATAATAATGTTATTGAACGAAGCAAAGACATAAGCTCTACCGATAGGGTCAACTTTTACAATTCTTTTCTTTGCTGATTTAGCAGCTGTTTTTGCCATAACTAATTTATTATTGGTTTTCTGTTGTTTAAAAACACTAATTATTATCCTTTAGTTGCCTTTTTCTTATTAGCAACGGTTTTTCTTTTCCCTTTACGTGTACGGGCATTGTTTTTTGTACTCTGTCCACGGGTTGGTAATCCGGCACGATGCCTGATGCCTCTGTAAGAACCTATATCCATAAGTCGTTTGATGTTCATTTGAACTTCAGAACGCAAGGTTCCTTCCACTTTTACTTTTTCAGTAATGATGTTACGGATTTTGGTCTGATCGGAATCATCCCAGTCGGAAACCTTTTTATTTGGATCAATCCCGGCTTCCATCAATATCTTCTGTGCTGTACTTCTTCCGATACCGTAGATGTACGTCAACCCGATAACGCCTCTTTTGTTTTTTGGTAAATCAATACCAGCAATTCTAGCCATATATTATTTTATTATAATTATTTACAAATATTAACCCTGTCTTTGTTTATACTTTGGGTTTTTCTTGTTAATTACATAGACCACCCCGTTCCTTCTTATGATTTTGCAATCGGGGGTTCTTTTTCTGATTGATACACGTACTTTCATCGTTTTACTATTTATATCTGAATGTTATTCTTCCTTTTGTCAAATCGTAGGGTGAAATTTCCACCCTCACTTTATCACCGGGCAAAATCTTGATATAATGCATCCGCATTTTACCGGAAATATGAGCGATGATCACGTGGCCATTCTCCAACTCAACCCGAAACATCGCGTTTCCAAGCGATTCAAGGACTGTTCCGTCTTGCTGAATTGAACTCTGTTTTGACATTGTTAGCTTTATATTTTAATTTATTGTTTTTAAATTATCGTTTTTAATATTTTCAATAAACGCAAATGTTGATAATACTTCGCTTTGATTTCTCAGGACCGACACCACATGTTCATAATGTGCCGAAGGTTGCCCGTCTTTTGTTCTGATGGTCCAGCCGTCACGTTCCTGAATGATCTCTTTCTTTCCCAGGTTGATCATAGGCTCAATACAGATCACCATCCCTTCGGTAAGTTTGTGGCCGGAACCGCGTCTTCCATAATTGGGAACCTGGGGTTCTTCATGAAGGTGCTTTCCAAGCCCATGACCCACAAGTTCGCGAACAACAGAATAACCAAATCCTTCCACATAACGCTGAACGGCATAACCAATATCCCCGATCCTGTTTCCTGCAACTGCCATTTCGATCCCTTTGTCCAATGATTCTTTTGTTCTTTTCAACAATTCCATTATTTCAGGTTTCACATCACCGACAGCAAAAGTATAAGCAGAATCTCCATTGAACTTATTCAATATCGCGCCACAGTCGATTGATACAATGTCTCCGTCTTTAATCTCTTTCTTTCCTGGGATTCCGTGTACGATCTGATCGTTTACCGAAATACAAAGAGTGGCGGGATAACCATTATAATTTTTAAAACCCGGTATTCCCTGATTATCTCTAATGTATTCTTCGGCAATTTTATCAAGAACCATTGTCTGAATGCCTGGCTTTAAATAGGTGGCTACTTCAGCTAAAGTTTTACCAACAAGCAAAGAACTGTTTCTTATTAACTCTATCTCCTCTTCGGACTTTAAATATATCATCCGTCAAGGTTTTTACATGGAGGCTTGCCCATACCCAGCGGCAGAGCGGCCTTTTATCCTTCCCGACTTTGTCAACCCGTCATAATGGCGCATTAACAAATAACTTTCAATCTGTTGTAAGGTATCCAAAACAACACCAACCAAAATTAACAGTGAAGTACCACCGAAAAACTGTGCAAACTGCGTGTTAACTCCCATTAGCCTCACCAATGCAGGCATGATAGCTACAAAAGCGAGAAAAATAGATCCGGGCAAGGTTATTTTGGACATTACATTATCAATAAATTCGGCTGTTTTCTTACCGGGTTTAATACCGGGAATAAAACCTCCGTTTTTCTTCATATCTTCTGCCATCTGATTTGGATTAATCGTAATAGCAGTATAAAAATAAGTGAACGCAATAATAAATATGGCAAACGTGAAATTGTACCAGAAACCGTTAAAATCTGAAAATGTCCTGGCAAATCCTGATAATGCTTCAATATTGGCAAAACCGGCTAGCGTAAGAGGTATAAACATGATGGCCTGTGCAAAAATGATGGGCATTACACCTGCAGCATTTACTTTCAATGGAATATACTGACGGACACCGCCATATTGTTTGTTGCCGACTATACGTTTTGCGTATTGTACAGGTATTCTCCTTGTTCCCTGAACCAGCAGGATACAGGTTAAAATTACCAGCACCAGGACAACTAATTCGACAACAAAGATAATCAGCCCTCCACCCTGTTCTTCAACGCGTGAAACAAATTCACCAACCAGGGCGAATGGTAAGCGGGCAATGATTCCAATCATAATGATCAGAGAAATACCGTTGCCGATTCCTTTGTCGGTAATACGTTCACCAAGCCACATTACAAACATGGTACCTGCAACTAAAATCACCACGGATGATACCCAGAAAAACGCCGTGGGTGATGTTTCGGGCATGAACGGATAAATAGCTTCACTCGGTAACTGACTGGTAATGTTTCCAATATAGGCAGGAGCTTGTGCTGCAGTAATCAAAACAGTCAAAAAACGGGTAATCTGGTTGATCTTTTTCCTTCCGGATTCACCTTCTTTCTGAAGTTTCTGGAAATAAGGAATAGCCATACCCAACAACTGAACAACGATAGATGCAGAAATATAAGGCATGATCCCAAGTGCAAAAATTGAAGCATTGGCGAATGCCCCGCCTGAGAACATATTAAGCAGCCCGAGCAAACCGTCATTTGATTGTTTTTGCAAAGCATCGAGCATGTTGGGGTCGATACCGGGCAAAACAACGAAAGAGCCAAGACGATATATTACTATTATACCCAGGGTAAAGATGATCCTTTTACGAAGATCTTCTATCCTGTATATATTTTTTATGGTTTCTATCAGTCGTTTCATTCATTAAATTTTTGTTGCGGTTCCACCTTGTGCTTCAATAATTTTTATTGCACTTGCAGAAAAAGCATGTGCTGTAACATTGAGCTTTAATTTCAGTTCCCCTCTGCCCAAAATTTTTATTAGTTCTTTTTTGGAAGCAAGACCGTTTTCAATAAGGGTATTGATATCAATAGCTGTAAGATTTTTTTCTTCGGCAAGTTTTTGAAGTGTATCCACATTGATACCGCTGTATTCAACCCTGTTAAAATTTGTAAAACCAAATTTGGGTATTCTCCTGATCAACGGCATCTGACCGCCTTCAAAAGCTGGTTTTCTTGAATAACCGGATCTTGCTTGTGCGCCTTTATTTCCTTTGGTGGAAGTCCCGCCTTTTCCTGAGCCCTGGCCTCTGCCGATACGTTTAGAGGTTTTAATCGAGCCTTTTGCCGGTTTCAGATTACTTAAATCCATGTTGTATAAATTATAATATTTTTAATTAAATTTCTTCTCTTGTTACTAAATGTCTGACGGCCCTGACCATACCTTCCACCTGGGGAGTTGCTTCCAACTCAACAGACTGGTGCATTTTTTTTATGCCTAAAGCCAGCAGTGTCCTTTTCTGGATAGCCATTCTGTCTATTCCGCTTTTTACCTGTGTTACCCTAATCTTTTTCATTATTTTATTTTTTTATTAAGCTGTTAACCATTAAAAACCTGGCTCAATGAAATGCCTCTTAACTGTGCAACCGTATATGGATCCTTCATATTAATAAGGGCGTCCATGGTAGCTTTAACTACGCTGTGAGGGTTAGACGAGCCTTTGGATTTTGCCAGCACGTTTCTTACGCCGACACTTTCCAAAACGGCACGCATAGCGCCACCGGCGATAACTCCCGTACCAGGGGAAGCTGGTTTCAGAAAAACATAAGCGCCGCTGTATTTCCCGTATTGTTCATGAGGAACTGTGCCGTTAAATACCGGGACTTTAACCAGGTTTTTCTTGGCATCATCAATACCTTTTGCGATGGCTGCAGTAACTTCTTTTGCTTTACCGAGGCCATAACCCACAACACCGTTTTCGTTCCCGACTACCACAATGGCTGAAAAACTAAAGGTTCTTCCTCCTTTGGTAACCTTGGTTACTCTTTGAATACTGACTAACCTGTCTTTGAATTCGATCTCGCTTGACTTAACTCTTTTGATATTTGCGTTTGACATATATTATTAAAATTTTAAACCAGCTTCTCTTGCTGAATCAGCTAATGATTTTACTCTACCATGATATAAGTATCCGCCTCTGTCGAATACAACAGCGTTAAAGCCGGCTTCAACAGCTTTCTGAGCTATCACTTTGCCAACCATTTTTGCTTTTTCTTTTTTATCAACTTTTGCAGAATTAATTTCCGGGTCAAGTGAAGAAGCCGTTACAAGTGTTTTTCCGGTTTGGTCATCAATCAGCTGCACATAAATATTGGTATTGCTTCTGAAAATCGACATTCTCGGGCGTTCGGCCGTACCTTTTACGATTTTTCTGATCCTTTGCCTAATTCTGAATCTTCTGTAATCTTTGAAATTTTTAATAGCCATTACTCAATGAGTTTTAATGTTTTACGTTATTTTTGTACGGCTGATTTGCCGGCTTTCTTTCTTACAACTTCGTTCTGGAATCTGATACCTTTGCCTTTGTATGGTTCAGGTTTACGTAACGATCTGATTTTCGCTGCCACCTGGCCTATCAGTTGTTTATCAATAGATTCAAGGATAATTGTAGGAGGTTTTCCTCTTTCGTTCACCGTGCTGACTTTTACTTCGGCAGGCATCTGGATGAAGATGTTATGCGAATACCCCAAAGAAAGCTCCAGTAAATTATTCTGGGCTTCGGCTTTGTAACCAACGCCAACAAGTTCCTGTACTATTTTAAATCCTTCAGATACGCCATGAACCATATTTGAAATAAGTGAACGATAGAGTCCATGTTTTGCTCTGACTTCGTCGTTTTCTCTTCCAACTTCAATATGATTTCCGTTAACTGTAACTTTTATTGAAGGATCGATTTTCTGTTTGAGTTCGCCTTTAGGCCCTTTAACAGTTACGATGTGATCATCAGAAACTGTGAGCTGAACTTTCTCAGGTAATGCAATCGGTAATTTTCCAATTCGTGACATGCTTTTTTCTCCTTTAATTAACTGACGTAACAAATTACTTCACCGCCAACTTTTAGTTTTCTTGCTTCCTTGTCGGTCATGATACCCTGTGATGTTGAAATGATGGCAATGCCAAGTCCGTTGGCAACTCTGGGCAGTTCTTCAGCGTTGACATACTGCCGTAATCCCGGGCTGCTGACTCTTTCCAAAGTTGAGATGGCTGATGCTTTTGAAGAAGGGTGGTACTTTAAAGCAATTTTTATAGTTCCCGGTTTTGGAGCATCTTCAAACTTATAGTTCAAAATATATCCTTTTTCGAAAAGAATTTTTGTTATACCTTTTTTCAGATTTGAAGCAGGTATTTCCACCATTCTGTGATTAGCCATCACGGCATTTCTAATTCTTGTCAAATAATCTGAAATAGGATCCGTGTTCATTTTTTATCTTTTTATTGTTACTAATTATATTAATATTTTACCAGCTGGCTTTTTTTACTCCCGGTATTAGTCCGGCCAAAGCCATTTCGCGGAAATTTATACGTGAAATACCAAACTGCCGCATATAGCCTTTGGGGCGTCCGGTGAGATGGCAACGGTTGTGCAGACGAATGGGTGATGCATTTTTTGGTAATTTCTGCAGTCCGATATAATCACCGTCTTTTTTCAGTTGAAGTCTTTTTTCTTTGTACTTTTCAACCATCTTTTCCCTTTTTAACTCGCGGGCTTTTATTGATTCTTTTGCCATGTTATTTCTGATTTTTAAATGGTAATCCAAATTCTTTTAATAACGCATAAGCTTCCTGATCGTTTTTGGCGGAAGTAACCATGGTGATATTCATTCCATTGATCTTACCAACCTTATCGATATTTATTTCAGGAAATATAATTTGTTCGGTAATACCAAATGAGAAATTTCCCTTTCCGTCAAAACCCTTGTCGTTGATACCACGGAAGTCGCGGATACGGGGAATGGCCACTGATATCAGCCTGTCAAGAAATTCATACATTTTTTCGTTGCGAAGTGTCACCCGAACACCGATCGGCATCCCTTTTCTGAGTTTAAAGTTTGAGATGTCTTTCTTTGATTTGGTTTGTACGGCTTTTTGTCCTGACACCATCGACATTTCATCAATGCCTGTTTCTATCATTTTCTTATCAGCAATAGCACCGCCTATACCCTGATTTAAACTTATCTTGATAAGTTTTGGTACCTGCATGTTATTTTTATACTGAAATTGTTTGGTAAGCGCAGGAACAATTTCTTTGTCGTACTTTTCCTTAAGTCTTGGTTTGTATTCCATTATTTAATTGTCTCCTTTTTTTCTGATTTTTTAGAATACCTTACTAATTTGCCTGTTTTTTCATCAATTTTTCTGCCGATCCGGGTTGGCTTTCCGGTTGAGTCATTCACCATAAGGTTTGACAAGTGGATGGAGGCTTCCTTTTTTAAAATACCACCTTTAGTATTTTTTGCATTAGGTTTGGTATGTTTCGAAATAAGATTCACTCCTTCAACAATGGCGGTGTTTTTTTCGTTGCTGACTTTCAGCACCTTGCCTTGCTGGCCTTTAGAATCTCCGGCAATAACAGTAACACTATCACCTTTTTTTACATGTAATTTCAGTCGCATAACTTTATTTTTTATAGCACTTCCGGTGCCAGTGATATAATTTTCATATATTGTTTTTCTCTCAGTTCCCTTGCCACAGGCCCGAAGATACGAGTTCCGCGGAGTTCGTCGGTGGCAGTAAGTAATACTACTGCGTTGTCGTCGAAACGGATATAGGAACCGTCGCTTCTTCTGACTTCTTTAGAGGTCCTTACAATAACTGCTTTGCTCACCGTACCTTTTTTAATGTTTCCGGCCGGTATAGCACTTTTTACAGAAACGATAATTTTATCGCCCAAAGAAGCATATCTTCTTTTAGTTCCACCAAGGACTCTGATGCAGAGAACTTCTTTGGCGCCGCTGTTGTCAGCTACTACTAGTCTTGATTCTTGCTGTATCATGTTATTTAACCTTTTCGATTATTTCTACTAACCTCCAGCATTTGTTTTTGCTTAAAGGCTTTGTTTCAGCTATTTTAACGGTGTCGCCAATGTTGCATTCGTTGTTTGCGTCTTCAGCCATAAATTTGGTACTTTTCTTCACAAATTTTCCATATTTAGGGTGCATGACCTTTCTTTCAACATTCACAACAATGGTTTTCTGCATTTTGTTGCTGACAACAACACCGGTTTTTTCTTTTCTTAAATTACGTTCCATGGCAGTTTTTTACTTTTTGCTGTTTGTCTTCTTGGTAACTATCTCAACCTTTTGAGTATCGCCCGCTAAATCACGTTTACGCAATTCTGTATGCATGCGGGCAATAGTTCTTTGATAATCCTTGATTTTCATCGGATTTTCCAGAGGAGAAATCGCATGATTCATTTTCAATTTTGAAAACTGCTTTTTCTCTTCTATTAATCTTTCACGAAGTTCGTTCGTCGAAAGTTCGCTGATCACTTGTTGTTTCATTGATATTTATTTTTGTTCTTCAATGTAATCTCTTCGTGTAATAAATTTGGTATGTACCGGTAGCTTTTGTGCGCCAAGACGTAAAGCTTCTTTAGCAACATCAAAAGGAACACCATCGATCTCAAACATGATTCTGCCAGGTGTAACACGTGCCACATAATATTCGAGAGCGCCTTTTCCTTTACCCATACGGACTTCGGCTGGTTTTTTCGTTACGGGTTTATCGGGGAATATTCTGATCCACAACTGACCTTCACGTTTCATGTAACGGGTGATGGCCTGACGTGCAGCTTCGATCTGACGTCCCGTGATCCAATATTCGTCCAATGTTTTTATTGCAAAAGAACCAAATGAAATCTGATGCCCGCGATGAGCATTTCCTTTCATGCGTTGCTTCTGCATTTTTCTGTATTTTGTCTTTTTCGGCTGTAACATTACAGTAAGTATTAAAAATTAAGCTTATGATTAATTATTTTCTTCTTCTTCTTCTTCCCTGCTCTTTTCCACCAGGAACTTCGTGTTTGCTTTCTTTCACATTGGCAGAGGTAGGAACGATTTCTCTTTTTCCATAAACCTCACCTTTACAAATCCACACTTTTACCCCGATTCTTCCGTAAGTGGTATGTGCTTCGGCCAGTGCATAGTCGATATCAGCACGTAAGGTATGCAAAGGAATACGGCCTTCTTTGTATTGTTCGGTACGTGCCATTTCGGCGCCACCAATACGGCCTGAGGTCTGAATCTTGATCCCTTCTGCGCCCATTCTCATGGAAGATGCGATGTTGGTCTTAATAGCACGACGGTAAGAGATTCTGCCTTCGATCTGTTTTGCAACAGAAACAGCTACCAGATAAGCATCCAGTTCCGGACGTTTTATTTCATTGATGTTGATCTGAATTTCTTTGTTGGTGATCTTTCTCAGCTCTTCCTTAAGTTTGTCAACTTCCTGGCCGCCTTTACCAATAATTGTTCCCGGGCGCGCAGTATTTATAGTAACTGTGATGAGTTTTAGTGTGCGTTCGATAATGATCTTTGAGATGCTTGCCTTTGACAAACGAGCGTTCAAATAAATTCTGATCTTTTTGTCTTCAATAAGTTTACTTTCAAAACTTTTGCCGCCAAACCAATTTGAATCCCATCCTTTGATGATCCCTAATCTATTACCTACTGGATTTGTTTTTTGTCCCATCTGGAATTATTTATTTTGTTTATTATTCAGTTTTTTCTTTTGGTTTTTTCTCTGTTTTCTCTTTTTTCTCGGCTTTTACAGGTTTTTCGGCCTTAACCGTTTTTTCTTTTTTAGGAGCCTTTTCTGCTTTTGGAGCCTTTTCTGTCTTCACAGCTTTTGGAGCCTTAACAGCCTTTTCTTTAACAACAGGTTTTTCTGCTACTTCATTTTTGACTTCGGGGGCCTCAACTTCGACATTCCGTGAATCAATGACCAACGTAACATGGTTTGAACGTTTTTTAACCCTGTGTGCACGTCCCTGCGGAGCTGCCTGAATTCGTTTTAACTGCCTGCCGCTGTCAACAAAAATTTCTTTAACGAAAAGATTGCTGTCTTCAAGGCGTTTCCCTTCATTTTTTGCCTGCCAGTTTGAAATAGCTGAAAGCAAAAGTTTGTGCAAACGTCCCGAAGCTTCTTTTGGTGACATTTTTAATAAGAATAAAGCCTTATCAACATTTTTTTCCCTGATTTGATCGGCAACCAGACGCATTTTTCTGGGCGATGTAGGGCAATTGGAAAGCCGTGCAAAATATTTTGCTTTTTTAGCTTCTTTAGCTTTGTTGGCACTTATGCGTTTTCTTTCTCCCATGATATTTTCTATTTTGAAGCTGTGTTATTACTTTTTATCTTTATTTCCGGCGTGGCCCCTGAATATACGGGTAGGAGCAAATTCACCAAGTTTATGGCCAACCATGTTTTCTGTAATATATACAGGGATAAATTTGTTACCGTTATGTACCAGGATGTTGTGTGCAACAAAATCAGGAGAAATAACGGAGTTTCTCGACCATGTTTTAATGGAACTTTTTTTCTTGGCTTCATTCATCTGAAAAACTTTCTTTTCAAGCTTTTCATTGATATACGGACCTTTTTTTAACGAACGACTCATATCTTTTTATCTAAAAGTGTTATTGTTATTTCTTTCTTCTTTCGATAATGTATTTATTGGACATCTTCTTCTTGTTCCTGGTTTTGTAACCTTTTGCCGGTGTACCTTTTCTGGTTCTTGGATGTCCGCCGGATGCCTTACCTTCACCACCGCCCATGGGGTGATCAACAGGGTTCATGGCAACACCACGGTTTCTGGGACGACGGCCTAACCACCTGGTTCTGCCGGCTTTACCTGATCTCTCGTGGCTGTGGTCCGGGTTGGATACCATACCAACAGTGGCTTTGCATGTTTGAAGTATCAATCGTGTTTCACCTGAAGGTAATTTGATAACCGCATGTTTCCCGTCCCTTGACATCAGCTGGGCAAATGTACCGGCTCCGCGAGCCATTTTTCCACCTTCGCCAGGCCTGAGTTCAATATTATGAATGATGGTACCAAATGGTATCTCACTCAAATACAGCGAATTTCCTACTTCAGGTGCGATACCTTTACCGGAAACTACTTTTTGCCCTATTTTTAAACCCTGAGGTGCAATGATGTATCTTTTTTCACCATCAGCATAGGATAATAACGCAATGCGTGCGCTTCTGTTTGGGTCGTATTCTATAGTGCTGACTGTTGCGGGAACAAGTTCCTTTTCGCGCTTGAAATCAATGATTCTATACTGTCTTTTATGACCGCCCCCAATATAACGCATGGTCATTTTACCGGTATTGTTCCGGCCCCCGGATCTTTTAATGCTTGCCAGTAAACTCTTTTCAGGTTTATTGGTCGTAATTTCGTCAAACGCACCAATTACTTTAAAGCGTTGACCGGGTGTTGTTGGATTAAGTTTCTTTAATGCCATTTTTATTAAATATTGCTATAAAAATCTATTTTTTCTCCTTGTGCTAAAGTAACGATAGCTTTTTTCGTTGAATTTTTACGTCCCGAAATATAGCCCGCTTTGGTGTACCTTGATTTGGTTTTACCAGCATAAATCATGGTATTCACTTCTTCGACCTTTACTTCATACAAATCTTCAACAGCTTTTTTTATCTGTAATTTATTTGCCTTTTTGTCAACAAGAAAAGCATA
>DAOQAT010000084.1:0-11013 GCA_035354195.1 Bacteroidales bacterium
TAATGAATGCCCCGACAAAATCTTTTCATGATTACCCCTCTTATTTCAACTCGTTTTACTACAAATTGTTCTTCAGAATATACAAGGCAATGGCAGTTCTCGGTGTTAAAAAATCGGACCTTTGATTTTTTGCCGCGAAGGTTAATACCAGCGGTAAAGCCCAATCAAATCTGCCCTTTATTATCTAAGCATTGCCAAAAATCCTTCTGACGATTGGAAAGTTTTGTTTTTAATTCAATTTATACATTAACAATAGTTTGATAAAATATTTTTTTTATATTTTTATTGTAATAATTTTATTTATTTTTGTCACATGTTAGTGCTATTTTATTCATCTCTTAACCTATAAAAAAAGGAGGAAAAAAATGAAAAAATTATTTCTTTTAATAGTTTTATCAATGTTTTCAGGGGCTGTTTTAAATGCACAAAGTTTAAGCGACAGCTTACTGCTGTATTACCCTTTTAACGGCAATGCCAATGACGCCAGCGGGAATGGCTACCACGGAACTGTTTATGGAGCCACGCTCACAACAGACAGGTTTGGACATCCCAACAGCGCCTATGAACTGCACGGAACTGATGATTACATAGACCTTCCTAATGACGCACACCTCAAACCACCGCTGCCTTTTTCTGTATCGTTATGGGTAAATTTTAATGACATAAATAATTATTATTCGATTTTTACAACGGATTATTATGAACCACAATACACAGGATGTTGGATTAATATTGCTCCAAATGTCAATACAGGAGATACCGTGATCAGCCTAAATTATGGAGATGGTGGCGGAGTAGGATTGGCAGATGCCAGAAGAACGAAAACCGGCACAACCAGTATACATAAAAATCAATGGTATTTTATTATTGCTATTTTCCGTGGACCGCTGGATATGGATATTTATGTTAATTGCATTAATGATAATGGCTATTATTCCGGAACAGGCAGTAGTTTGGTTTATACAAACAATGCTGGAAGTATTGGAAGGCATTTAGGTTCAATGTCAATGCCTGCATCAGGTTACTACATGAACGGTAAGGTTGATGACGTTAAGTTTTGGAACAGGGCATTGACAGAGAAAGATATAGAAGAATTGTGCAACCCTTGCGGCACCTCAATCGATGTGAGTATTGACGGGTTAAATTCGCCCTATTATACTTCTGATACATGCGTGGCATTGACTGGGACCCCGGCGGGAGGAAATTTTTATGGTACCGGTGTCTATAACGGAACGTTCTGCCCGAATGTGCTAGAGGCCGGGACCTATAACCTGGTTTATGTTTACAATGATATTTACGGATGTTCCGGTGCAACCTGCCAGACTGTTGAAATAATAGATTCCAGTGCAAGCCTTATTAATGAAAATGAAAACGAAAACGGGATATCCATCTATCCGAATCCTACTAACACCGCATTAACCATAGAACTTGAACCAAAAAACACAGAATCCACGCTTACTATATGCAACATCAACGGGCAAGAATTAAATAGACAGTACATTAAAAAATGTAAAACTCAAATTGATATCAGCAACCTGGCCAGCGGTGTATATTTTGTGAAACTTTCCGGCGATAAAATTTTTAAAATAAAAAAGTTCATTAAAGAATAAAAGCCCATATTTTTCGTCAGCTCGGATACAGCATTTATATTTGAGATCTTTTGACTGATGTTTAAAGATTCTTTATTAAAACGTTATTCATAGTATCTTCTATCATCTTCATTTGCTTGTCAACAGTATGGTTTGCCAATACATGGGCTCGGGCAGCTCTTCCCATTTCCCCGGCTAGCTTCGGGTCTTGTAATAATTTCACCATATTATTGCCCATTGACTCCCAATCACCTTCTTCACATAAATAACCGGTGACACCATCTATTACAGTTTCTTTGATTCCCGCATGACGTGTGCTCACTACAGGTACGCCACTACCGCCCGCTTCAAGAATTGTGATGGCAGTACCTTCAGAATCTCCATTTTTAGCAACACGGGAGTGCTGGACATAAGCACGTGCCTTTTTAATTTCCTGCGAAACTATTTCAGAGGACTGCCAACCCATAAGTTGAACAGATTTTTCTAATCCCATGTTTTTTATCATAGCGCTGATTCCATCAAATAACTCTCCGTCGCCAATCATGATCAACAGGGCATCAGGTACCTTTTTCAATGCATGATTAAAAGCTTGGATTAGAATATCAGGAGCTTTTTTTTCAGTAAATCTGCCAACAAACAACAATCGCTTATCGTTTTTTTCAGGGTCTGTTTCAACAAAAAATCTAGCATCAAAACCACAAAGAATTTTCACAATTTTTTCTTTAGGCGCTCCCAGGGATACGAGATGACGAACCATATCTTCCGAGCCAACTATAAAACGGGTTGCCTGGCGGAACATGGCTTTGTATTTTTTGTTATATTTTTTTAAAATTGAATAGGTATATGCATCATACCCATGAAAATGTACAATCAACGGGACTCCGACTTTATAACATGCAGGCGATACATTTGAGCCCTGAGTACCATAGTTGCATAAAACAACATCAAACTTGTTTTTCAGTAAGTACTTCTGTAGTGATTTATTATAGAAAGAAGTATAAAAAAACGGGAGCAATCTCTTAAAAAAAATCCGGACCAAATTGATATTTAATGGAAATTTAAAAATCGATTTCCCATCACAGACATAAGGCTTATATCCCGTATGCAAAATTTTATATGGCTGCAAATATTGGAATTGAAGTTCGATGAAAGTACTGGTCCGCACCAATGGTTGGGATGAAATTATTAACAGTCTCATGTTGTATAAATTTTAAAAACAAGCATTTCGTAAGAAGTAGGATTTTGGTAATTAATTCATTTTCATTTTACAAAATTATTAAAAGTGTTCTAATATTCTAATTTTCTATGACAATATATACTTGCGCTATTACAACCCAAAGATAGGCCTCCATATAATGTAAAACACAAGCACTTTTGAGCCTTTGAAAAAAATTTGTATTTTTGCAACAGTACAAAATCAATGAAACAATGTCTAAATTTATTAATTTCATTTCCAGTATTCCTCCTTTAATAAAAAACAAATTCCTTAAGCCTGCAACATTCACAAACTCCGAAGAATACTGGATAAACCGTTATAAGCAAGGCGGTAACTCAGGGGCTGGGTCATATTATAATCTGGCTGAATTCAAAGCAGATGTTATCAACGATTTTGTAGCTAAAAACGAAATTAAATCTGTAATTGAACTCGGATGTGGTGACGGGAATCAGTTAAAATATTTTAATATTCCTTCCTATATAGGATTTGACATAAGTCCTCTCATTATCCAAAAATGTAAAACAAAATTCAATAAGGATAAAAGCAAACAATTTCTCCTTATGAATGAGGCCCCTAATCATAGAGCCGACTTGGTATTAAGCCTGGACGTACTGTTTCACCTTGTCGAAGAGGAGACTTTTAATAATTACCTGAACCTGCTTTTTGATATCGCAGAAAAATCAGTAATTATATATGCTTACGACAATGACGATCCGAAAGTATTTTCTCAGCATGTAAAACCCAGAAATTTCACAAACTGGATTAAAGAAAATAAAAATGAGTTTGAGCTTATTGAGCATATTCCTAATAAGTTCCCATTTATTGAATCCAAAGCCTCTACTACTTCATTTTGTGATTTCTATATTTTCAAAAGAAGGAAATAATTTAATACCTTTTGGAAATGAACATATCGGAAATGACGGCCCTTGTTGCCCTGACCATTTCATTAATCAACCAATCTTTTGTAAGTTTGTTAATCCCTATTACCGATTCCCAAGATATCACAGTAACCTTTCATAAACAGTTTATATTTAATAGATAATAAAGACCCAGTTTTTTAGTTAATCATCTTAACTTTGCAGAATATATTTAATTATGCTTGATAAATTAAGAAAGGTAGGGCAACAAGCATTTGTATACGGATTTGGCAACATCCTGAATAAGATGCTTGGCTTTTTACTGATTCCTTTGTATATCAGCAGAATTCCCATTAGCGATTTCGGGATACTCTCCATTTTTGAAATAATAATTTTGTTTCTTTCCACCTTATTTAGTTTTGGAATTGGCTCCGCTCACCAAAGGTATTTTTATATCGAAAAAGATAAGGGCACTTACGGTGTTTATCTTTTTAATGGTTTTTTCGGTAATGCCATTCTTGCATTATTAGCAATAACACCATTTTTATTGTTCTCTGGAAATGTTGCCTCTCTGCTGGTTGGATATTCTTCACAACAGATGAATTTGCAAATTGTAATGTGGATTATCCTGGTAGAAGTATTGTTTAATATTCCATTACAAACACTTCAGTATGAAGGTAAACCATTTCAGTTTCTGATTTATAATGTACTAAAATTAGTGCTCAGTTTTGCTTTTACTCTTTATTTTGTTCTTCATCTTTCTTATTCTATTAACGGGATACTATACGCCCGTTTGCTTGGTGGTGGGCTTACACTTCTATTAACACTTGCATTTACAATAATACCAAGATGCACATTTAAAATAGACTTAAAATTAATTATTAAATCAATTCGTTTTGGCTTACCAATCATCATTTCAAATATTGGATATACCATTTTTATGATAAGCGACAGGTATATGTTGTTATGGTTTTCCAATGAATCTGAGGTTGGTAAATATTCCTTCGGTTTAAAAATTGCCAATTTTATCAACCTGATTTTTATCCATACTATATGTATCAGCTATTTCCCGTCAGTTGTGAGAAATGACGGAAGGGAAAATAATATTCGTTATTACCGAAAAATGCTGACTTATTACTGCGTCTTAATAAGTTTTATCATTCTGGCTTTTTTGTTTTATTACAGGGAACTTCTTGGATTAGTGGTAAACAACAAAGAATACTGGGAAGGGCTAAAAGTGGTCCCTATCCTTTGTTTAAGCTTTATGGTCATGGGAATGAATTATTTTGTACAAATTGGATTATTTTTAAAAAACAAGACTAAAAAATATATATTTCCTTCTTTTGTGGTAGTATTCATAAACATTCTTATGAATATTTTCCTGATCCCCTTATTGGGTATGATGGGCGCCGGGATCTCAGTATTGGTTTCTCAAATAACCTATACGAGTTTAATCGTTTATTTGTCGGAAAAACAAATGAAAATAAATTTTGAGTGGGAAAAAATATTTTTGGCCATAGCACTTGGCGTCGTGATGTTCTTTGCGGGTTTATACCTGCCGGTTAAAAACATCTGGATTGCGGGGGTGATCAAGCTGGCCATGCTCGGCCTGTACCCATATATTTTATACAAGCTGAAATTTTTCGAACCCATCGAAATACAGCGCACGAAAGAAGGAATTATTAAACAGCTTGTAAAACTAAAGATCATCAGGAAAAAATCCTTGTAATTCCGGTAACAAGAGTTGTTGTTGCCGTACCATTGATTTTTTACTGCCTGATTTTTTGCAGTACCAGAGGTTGTATTATCCGAAAACCTTTTTCATAGCGTTGCCAACAACGAGTTTATTTATAAAACGCGCTTCTTCTTTGGTCACGACCGGCTTCTCCTTTCCGAAAAACATCAGGATATAGGTTCCTAAGGCCACAAAAGGCCCGATGAAAACCGGCCGGTATTTAATCCTTTTGGAACAGGAAATACAAGCAGTCAGAAAGTTGAAACCTTCGAAATAACATCCACGGCCCGTCATTTTGTGGGCTTTCAGGTGTCCGGTTTTACGGTCGGTGGGCCTGTGGTGCAATACTTTAAGCTCAAGATCGGCAAGTATGGTGTAATTATGGAATTTAGCCAGCATTTCATCCACGGCATCCCATCCATCGATTTCTTTCAGGCCTCCGATAAGGTCGATGAACTCTTTGCGATACGCTTTAATGGCTCCGCGGACATGGTCTTTGTTCGTGATTTTTTCAAGTATCCACTCACCGTTTTTTTCTACCAGGCAAACGCCTCCGCAAACGGCGAGTTTCGGGTTTTCACTGAAATGACGGGCGATGGACTCAAAATAGTTTGGCTCAAAAGTCAAGTCGGCATCAAGTTTCACAATAAAATCAATATCGGTATCAATATGATTCCGGTAACAAAAATTGAAAATCCTGGCAATGTTGGTCCCGGCCATATGCTTGTCTTTTGCCTTATTCTGTACCAGTTTTATCCACGCAAACCTGCTGACATATTCATTGATTATGGCAGCGGTATTATCGGTTGAACCATCATCGTAAATTATCCACTGTAAAGGTTTCAGTGTCTGGTTAACCACCGAGTCCAGCAAATATTTCACACTTTTTTCTTCATTGAAAACGGGAGTGATAATGGCGTATTTCATTCAATTGTTTTTTGCAAAAGTATGGATAAAATTTTATCTAACCTTAAATATCCAAATTCTGTATCAAAACAGAGGAAGATTTGTTTATTTGACCATGTAACGGTTTTGACACAAAATCAATAGATAACTCAACCCAATTTTATTCTTGAAAATTTTTCAAATTTAATCCTTGGTAAAGATTTCTTTCAAATCTTGTTTATCCGGATAGGTAATCAGCACTGCCCGGTGTGGCCCGTAAAAAACGAAAAAACTGCCGGCGGCCACTGCCGAAGCGCCATTTTCTACCGCTTCAGCAAAATCCTGAATTTTGCCGGCCCCGCCCATTGCCACCACAGGTATGGAAACGGCCTGTGAAACCTTCTTGATCAACTCTGTATCATACCCTGAAAACGTTCCGTCGCGGTCCACGGCATTCAGAAAAATTTCACCGGCGCCCTTGTGTTCCATGAGTTGCGCATACTCCACGGGATCAAAGGATGTTGACCGTTGTTCGGTATAGTCAAAAACACGGTACCTGCCCAGCATGTCTTTCTTCACATCAATGGATGCCACGACGCTGGACGAACCTGCCACTTCGGCCGCCTGCATGATGATATCCGGGTTTTTCCGTGCACAGGCGTTGAGCGATACTTTTTCCACACCCAACCGGGCCAGCTTTTTCACCTGGTCCACACGGGTAATGCCGCCACCATATCCAAAAGGCATAAAGGCTTCACAACTGATGCGCGAAATCAAGTCATAATTGGGCTCCCGGCCCTGCTTCGTCGCTTCAATATCAATAAAAAGCAACTCATCAACTTCCTTATCGTTGAATATCTTTACCGCATTGATCGGATCACCGATATACGTGGTTTTTTTAAACTTTACTGATTTAACAAGCCCGTCATTTTTCAGCAAAAGGCATGGTATTACGCGGATCTTAAGCATGGCGGGCCTCCACAAAATTTTTCATGACCAGAAGCCCGTATTTATGGCTTTTCTCCGGATGGAACTGGGTTGCAAAGATATTCTGATGCTGCAGGCTTGAGGTAAACTCAAAACCATAGCCTGTGGTCGCAGCAATATCTTCTGCATGGGCGCATTCAACATAATATGAATGTACAAAATAGAAGGAAGCGTCATCATACATGTTCCGGAAAATCCCGTCATGCTTTTTTATATTGACTTCATTCCAGCCCATATGCGGAATCCTGAGATTTTTATTTTCTTCGGTAAACTGGAATTTTTTACACACGGCATCAACCCAGCCAAATCCCGGTAAAATTCCTTCTTCGCTGCTTTTGGCCATCAGTTGCATACCAAGGCAGATACCAAGCACCGGAACTTTTTCTTCCAGCACTTTTTTATTAAGAACATCAGTCAGGCCGGATTCATTAAGGTTTTTCATACCATGATCAAAAGAACCCACACCCGGGATGATAAGCTTTTCAGCATGGCCGATAACTTCATGATCCGAAGAGACCGTGCTTTCTCCCCCGGCCCTTTTGATCATATTGACAATGGAGCCAATATTACCCATCCCGTAATCAACAACTACTATCATATTATCCTTTTCAAAACCTGGTTGAATTTATTTTTTCCGTTTCGGGATCACGTTTTGCTTTCCTTTATTTACAGTGGTTACAGAAGCTTTTTCTACTGTCAATGGTTCGGGTTCAACAGGGGTGTTTTTCTTTTTACGGTATTCAAAAAATAAAGCACCGGCAATGAGCAGGACTAATAGTACCGACCCTGCCAACGAAACTTTTTCTCCCGTCACATAAGATTTTGGCTCAAACTTAAATTCTATCTTATGATTGCCTGCTGGCACCACCAGGGCGCGAAGCACGTAGTCGGCCCTGGCATACGGCGTTTTCACGCCATCGATATAAGCGTCCCAGCCTTTATCATAATAAATTTCCGAAAAAACAGCCAGCTGGTTTGCGGTGAGGTTTTTTGCCTCATACGTAAGATAATTTGGTTTATAATCGGTAAGTATTATCGTTGACGCGGGATTTTTGCCACCTTTGAACGCGCTGATATCTTTTTCAAAACGTTTGTCCACCACGGCGGTTGTTGCCGGAACAAAATTTTCTATGGCTTTCATTTCCTGGTCGGCGTTTTCAACCATCTTAACTTGTTCCACAAACCATGCATTTCCAAGAGCAGCAGGGTTTCTCAATGGCCGTGCATCAGGATTATAAATATAGTATTTGGTATTGAGCATATTCAGCGAGGTAAGCCCATACAAAGTCGCTGTTAACACGGAATCCGGCGCGCCGGCCTGCAATATTTTCACCAGCCGGCCTTGCTCATTTACAATGCGGTTTTCTATAAGATCCTGGAAACGGCGCAGTTTTGCTGCATGATACCCCCCGATAGATTTATGATAATATGAGGTGGAAGCATCGGTGGTAAAATTGCCGACCGTTAAATTCAATACCCGGTAAGAAGCATCCTTATCCTCGAGGATCGCTTTGTCGGCATTGGTAAGTGTAAACGGGTTTTCATTTTTTGCTTTAGGAACAAAATTATCATTGTTCAGGTATTTTTTATCAACAGGAACCATATCAATGAGCAGTAACAACGCCACCCCGCCATAAAGAAAATATTTGCTCATTTTTTTCGCTGAGCCGTATACCCATAGCATTCCCGCGCCAATCAATATAAAAGCAAGGGAACGAAGGCAAGACATCCTGAAAATCGAAACACGGGCAATTTCAAGGTTGCTGGTAAAATCATCAATCTGGCTTGGGTTTGCACCTTGTTTGATGTATTCATCAAATTGTGCGGTTTCCGTATTTTTTAAAAAATCAAAAAATGTCGTTGGCAACAGAATGAAAAGCAACGTCAGCCCGGCGGTAAGCCCAAGCGCTGCAAAGAAAGCTGATTTTTTTTCTTTGATCAACTTCGGATTATCGGCTACCTCCTTTAATGCAAGTATCGCCAGGATCGGAATGGTCAATTCCACAATGATCAATATGGATGAAACTGACCTGAATTTATTGTAGAATGGTACATAATCAATAAAGAAATCCGAGAACGCCATGAAATTATGCCCCCACGAGAGCAATATCGCCAGCACGGTAACCCCAAACAACGCCCATTTAAGTTTTCCCTTTACAATAAATAACCCGAGAATGAATAAAAAGCATATGAAGGCACCTACGTACACCGGCCCGGCAGTAAAAGGCATATCGCCCCAGTAATGATTGCTCTGCGCGATTTCTTTACGGTATTTTTTGTCTACCTTGTCCAGTGCCGATTTTGAATCACTGATCGGGGCATCGCCTCCGCCTTTTATTTCAGGGATCATTAAGGAGAACGTTTCCCCAATGCCATAACTCCATTGAGTAATATAGTCTTTATCCAGCCCGGACGACCGGATCTCTTTATTAGAAGTCAGCTCCGGCTTTCCGCGAATGGTTTCCTTCATATATTCGTATGAGGTCCACAAACTGGAAATGTTCGGGATGACCGAAATCCCTCCGGCGATTATCAAAAATGCCGTTGCTTTGAAAAAATTCGCAAGGCTTTTTTTAATGATGGCATAAATAAACTCGAAAAGTACAACAAACCCCATAATCATCATAAAATAGTAGGTCATCTGAATATGGTTCACCGATATTTCAATGGCAAAAAACAGGGCTGTCAGCGCAGCGCCCAGCAGGTATTTGCCACGGTATGTAAGGATGATGCCCGCCAAAATGGCCGGCATATAAGCTATGGCAAGAGTCTTGGCATTATGGCCAACCGCAATAGTCAGGAAAAAATACGATGAAAAGGCAAAAGCCACCGCCCCGACAATAGAAAGCCAGGGATCGGCCTTTAATGTTATCAATAAAATGAAAAAGCAAATGAGGAGTACAAATAAAATACTGGCAGGGTGCGGAAGCCAGAGTTTAAAGATGTTATTGAAAACTTTGGCAACATTGGTCTTATAGGAAACATCTATCTGGTATGCCGGCATACCGCCAAACATGGAGTTTGTCCAAAGGGCTTCTTCGCCGGTTGCCTTGCGAAAGTCCTTGATTTCCTGTGCCGATCCTTTATAATGAACGATATCGCTCTGATAAAGCTGTTTCCCGTCAAGCAGGGGACTGAAATAAAGTATGGAAATGGCAATAAAAACCACTATGGCTACGGCATAGGGAATCAGTTTTTTGAAATCAAAATTTTTCATAGAATATTATTTTTCGTCAATTTCCTCAAAATTTACATAGTCGCCAGGGACATCTTTTTCTTTTTCCTTTTGATTTTCAGGGACATAATCGATGCTCACGGAGCCTTCCTCCTTTTTCGAACGGGCCTCCTGTTCCGCCTGTTTGTCAAATTTCCCGGCCATCCGTTTCACATAGCGCTTTAACAGGAAAGGTAAGACATAGACAAACAACACCCAGGAAACAGCGATGATCAAAACAAACCAGAGGAAAACATTCATAAGGCTTCTTTAAAAAAAATGAGGAGACAAACTTAATTATCTCCTCAAAATTAAATGTTTTTATGAAAACACTAACGTTTTAACAAAATTACTTTTTGTGTTGTTTTTCGTCTGAAACGGTTAATTTATGTCTTCCTTCAGCCCGGCGGTTTGCCAATACCCTGCGGCCGTTAGCCGATTCCATTTTTTTACGAAATCCGTGTGTGTTCTTTCTCTTGCGCTGCGATGGCTGAAATGTTCTTTTCATTGCTTAACTTTTTTTTAGGGAG
>DAOQAT010000085.1:0-10989 GCA_035354195.1 Bacteroidales bacterium
CGGATGGAAATCCTACATATGATTTAGTGAAAACACATAATATTGGGCCATATTTGAAAAAATATTCGAAGATTTCAAAAGAAGAAATTAGTGAAAAAGAATGGATTAAAAAGTAAGCCAAACGTTTGATAATAAGCACTTAGCGCAAAATATCTAAGAATGAAAATAATGAGAACTCCTCGTTTGAAATAATAGTAAATAGCCCCCAAATTTATGCTCCCACCCTACGATAAAATATTGGTAGTACTTATTATTCTGGCAGTTGTTGGAGCAATGATATATGTAATTTTTGTGTGGAAATCAAAAAAAGAAAAACGCATTTTAGCACAGCCATTTCCTGAGATTTGGCGAAGCCTCCTGAAAGAACATGTAACGTTTTACAATAATTTGGATATTGCCCAAAAAGCCGGTTTTGAAAAACGCGTACAGCTGTTTCTTACGACAAAAAAAATCGAACCGATTGATACAGAAATAGACGATAGCATTAAAATCATGGTGGCTGCCAGCGCTATCATCCCAATGTTTGCATTCCCGGAATACAATTATCCGAATTTGAGGGAAATCCTTATTTACCCTAATAGTTTTGACGAGAAGTTTCAAACCCAACGTTTTGAGGGGCACCAGCAATTTATCATTGGTATGGTGGGCGACCGGTATATGAACGGGACGATGATTATTTCAAAGCCTGACCTGGTTAACGCTTATAACAATGCCAACCAAAAAAATAATGTTGGCATACACGAATTTATCCATCTCGTTGACAAGGATGACGGCGCCACAGACGGCGTTCCTGAGATATTAATGAAACATGCTTACGTTGTTCCATGGTTACAAATAATAAAAGAAGAAATGGAAAATATTCAGCAAGGCAGGTCTGATATCAGCCCATATGCCCTAACGTCTGAAGCGGAATTTCTGGCCGTGGCGGGTGAATATTTTTTTGATAATCCCGAAAATTTCAAAAGAAAACATCCCGGTTTATATGATTACCTGGCAAGCATTTTTCTTCAAACACCTTAAGCTACTTAAAATACAGACAGCACAACTTCATAAAATTATTAAGGAAAACTCATTTTCAATCCGGAACACATGAAAACAATAATAACACTATTTTCTTTATTTATAATGACAACAGCTGGCCGGGCTCAGGATTTTAACGGCTGGGAATTTTTATACTGGAAGTCCGGAAAAGATAGTGTTGAGAAAGTACTTGTTGAGAATAAGAGCAAATTGTCAGAACCAAACGCTTTAGACGCGCAATTTAAATTTCAGGGAATGAATACCTGGCTTTTTTATGATGCTCAGAATAAATTGATCAAAGTATTGCAGCGCAACACCTTTAGCGTTAATCAGCCTAAGGAAGCGGAAGATTTCTTTGTTACGTTTAAAGCTCTATTAATAAAAAAATATGGGAAGCCGAGTCATTATAAGAGAGACAAAAAAGATAGTTTGGTCACGATGACATGGAAACTGAAATTTACCGCCATTGCTTTGGAATATGATTATCGGTACAAGGTCATTGATGAATTTGGCGCAGGTTCATATTGGGTCACTGTTGAATTTGAACCAGCTAAAGAAGATTAACATAAATTTCCGGATTGATGCTTTTGCATCAGTCAAACTTCACTCTGGGAATCCTGTCCATCCTGCGTAATATGGCACTCCGGTAACGCTGCGTATAAGCCGATGGTTTCAGCACTTTGTAAATATGAGGGTTCGGCAGCACCGAGATCAGCGAGGCCGCTTCGTACTTGCTTAATTTGGCAGCATGTTTATTAAAATACTTTAATGATGCGGCTTCCACGCCATAAACACCCGGCCCGAATTCAACCACATTCATGTATGTTTCCATGATCCGTTCTTTTCCCCAGATGAATTCGATGAGCACGGTAAACCATGCTTCGAGCCCTTTACGGACAAAATCACGATGCGGCCAGAGGAACACATTTTTGGCAGTTTGCTGGCTGATGGTACTTCCGCCTTTGGTTCTTTTACTTTTTTGGTTCGACTCATAAGCCAGCTTTATCGCCCGAAAATCAAACCCGTGATGTTTCAGAAAAGTGTCATCCTCCGCAGCCAGTGCAGCCTGAAACAGGTTGGGCGACATTTTTTCAATCGGTACCCACTGGTAATCAGTCTTTTTATCTGTTTCAAAACCCCGCAGGACCATCAACGGTGTTATCGGCGGGTTAACAAACTTGTAAAAAAATACCGGCAATACCGTTATGATAATAAATATCAGCAAAAACCAAAGTAAGAATTTAAATATCCGTTTTCGCTTCTTTCCTTTTGCCATTTTTACTTTCTTTGCAGCGCCTTCATCGCGGCATTCACAATATCTAAGGTATCCAGTCCGTATTTCACCATCAGGCTCTCGGGTGTTCCGCTTTCGCCAAATTTGTCGTCGACGGCAACCATCTCAAGCGGCGTAGGCAATTTGCGTGAAAGCAACTGAGCGATGCTGTCGCCCAGGCCGCCGTTCATCATGTGTTCTTCAGCGGTGACCACACAACGGGTTTTGGCAGCGGATTTTAATACGGCTTCATCATCCAACGGTTTGATCGTATGAATGTTTATCAGCTCTGCGCTGATGCCTTTTTCTTTTAAAAGGTTAACAGCTTCCAGCGCTTTCCAGACCATATGCCCGGTGGCAAAAATGCTCACATCAGCGCCTTCTGTAAGCTGCAGCGCTTTACCGATAATGAAAGGTTCGTCCTCAGGAATAAATACCGGAACTTTAGGCCTTCCAAAACGCAGGTATACCGGGCCCACATGCTTGACAATGGCTTTGGTTGCGGCTTTTGTCTGGTTAAAATCGCAGGGGTTTATCACAACCATGTTCGGCAGCATTTTCATCAGGCCGATATCTTCCATGATCTGATGTGTGGCGCCATCTTCACCTAATGTGATCCCGGCATGCGAAGCACAAATCTTTACATTTTTGTTTGAATAAGCCACACTTTGCCTGATCTGATCGTACACCCTGCCGGTGGAAAAATTGGCGAACGTTCCGGTGAATGGAATTTTTCCGCCTATCGTCATTCCGGCGGCAATACCGATCATGTTAGCTTCGGCAATGCCTACCTGTATAAACCTTTCAGGGAAGTTCCCGGCAAAAGCATCCATCTTCAGCGAGCCGGTCAGGTCGGCGCACAAAGCAATAACATCAGGGTTTTCCTGTCCCAGTTCGTTCAATGCTTCACCGAAACCTGAACGCGTGTCTTTATCTCCGGTTTTTTGAAATCTGTTCATTTGAATTTTTTCTATTTTTACTTTTTCCCACTGATTTCGCAGATTTTCGCAGACAATTACCTAAAAACTGCGTGTTCAGAGGAATATTTTTATATTAATAAAAGCTCACACGGGTTGTCACGCCCGATTCAATTTTAAATGATTTATCAATTGTGTAAAACGAATGTGTTGCGTATTTTGAACGGAAAATGATCCGGTATTTGCCAGGCAGTAAATACAACATCTCCTGCTGCCCTTCTTCATTGAATTTGTATATCCACTTCAGCTTGTTATTTTCTTCAACATAGAGATCCCCGTACCCGCGCATGGTGAGTTGGATGCTGGCTATTCCCGGCATCGGGATTTCAACTGTCGTGGTATAACTTTGCTTTATTTCCACATCGCTGATATACATACGGGGAAGGCAGAGCACCTCGAGGTCGTATTTGCCGATAATATATTTTGTTTTCTGATCAAACGACTGCAGGTTGAGTGTTTCCATTTTTCCTTTCTGCCGGACAATACATTGCAGGTTTTTTACGGATGGCAGTTTCCCTCCTACTTTTAGTTCCAGTGTTCCCTGCGGCGTGCTCACCGCGATGGTGGTATGCTTTCCCGGGGTTATGGCAATGCTGTCGCGTGTTACCGGAGGAATGGTGTGAACCGTAAGGTCGTAGGCCAGCAAAGGGTCAAGGATCAAAGTGTCCGGCAAACCAAGATCGCTTAAGGTGTGAATAAAATTGTATTTCACCGTTCCCGAAAAATTGTCGTACAAGGTCATTCCAACATTTGTTTCGGTTGGTTTTCCATAAGCGTCCAACAGGTTGATCTGAGCCGTGGTGGAATTCAGCGCCTGTGAGATCACCGCCCCCAGGGCTTTACTGAATTCTTTTTCGGTGGAAGCATCGAAATAGGTTCCCACGCAGTCGAACGACTCTTTAAAATTGCGTCCGATGCCGATGATAAAAGGTTTAAGCACCACACCTTTTTTTTGCAGCGCGAGCGAGACAGCACACGGGTCACCGCCGCATTCTTCAAGCCCATCGGTGATAAGGATGATGATGTTCCGGCAATTTTCGCAGGCCGAAAAATCGTTTCCTGCCGCTTCAAGGGAAGCAGCAATAGGCGTTGTGCCCTTTGGGTTTATGGTTTTTAATTTGTTTTTGATCTTTTCAATATTGCCCGTACCGATAGGTATTTCAAGCTTACTGTCGTCACAGTCCTGAGGCGGGTAATTCTTCTGATGTCCATAAATGCGCAAACCCAGTTCCAGGTTGTTCAGGGTTTTCAGGCTATCCAGCAATTCCGACATCAGCTTGCATGCAATGGTGATTTTCCTGTCGCTCTGCCAGGTACCAAGCATACTTTGAGAAGCATCGTACACAAATAATATCCGCGTAACAGGCTTAGGCTTGGGCTTTTCATTTTCCGTGACGGTGATCTGGGCATAAGTATTACACGACAGAAAAACCGCCACAACAAGAAAAATAATTTTATATAAGCCTGGAAATTTCATTTTAGCTTATTTAATTAATAATCACCTAATGTAACAGGCAGCTGATCAAGGGCATTTTTCAGCTGGACTTCATTAGGAGCTGTACCGTGCCATTTATGGGTACCGGTCATAAAATCCACGCCGTAGCCCATTTCTGTTTTCATGAGTATAACGACAGGAACACTTTTAAAGGTATTTGCTTTAGCAATTTTCATCATGTCCAGCACCTCGCTGATGTCGTTGCCGTTCATTTCAAACACCTTCCATCCGAAGGCAACAAATTTGGCTTTCAGGTCACCGAGGCTCAGCACTTCATTTACCGGGCCATCAATCTGTTGGCCATTATAATCAATTACCGAAATCAGGTTATCGACCTTTTTCGCTGCCGCAAACATTGCCGCTTCCCATATCTGGCCTTCTTCCAGTTCACCATCACCGTGCAGGCTGTAAACTAGG
This sequence comes from Bacteroidales bacterium, assembly GCA_035354195.1. Classification (GTDB taxonomy): domain Bacteria; phylum Bacteroidota; class Bacteroidia; order Bacteroidales; family CAIWKO01; genus CAIWKO01. The sequence goes on from DAOQAT010000085.1 coordinate 5,183, forward strand.
TGATTATCAGCATTTAACTTTTTGGTCAGAGCAGCGCCAATAGCTGCCGACATGCCTTGCCCAAGCGAACCTGAAGCGATTCTGACACCAGGCGTATGTTCAGCGGTGGTCGGGTGGCCCTGCAACCGTGTCCCCAGTTTTCGGAATGTCGCCAGTTCGCTGGTGGCAAAATATCCCGAATGTGCCAGGACGCTGTACCAGGCAGCAGAAAGATGCCCGTTCGACAGGAAAAAGATATCTTCTCCGATGCCATCCATGCTGAACGGCTTGGGTTTATGTTCCATGATGGAAAAATACAAACAGGTAAGAAAATCCGCACATCCGAGTGAACCGCCCGGATGGCCTGAATTCACAGCAAAGATCATTCGTAATAGGTCGCGACGCACCTGCGTGGCAATATCTTTAAGCTCGTTAACCGAATACATAAACTTTTTTTTTCAAAATTATGGCATTTACCAACGTATTTTTAGATTGTTAAAAAGTATTGCATAAGTTTTTATCATAATGATTATCAAACAAATGCACAGGCAACTATGTACCTTACGCAAATTATTCGGCACTTTGACAAAATGGAATCCGCCGGATTAAGAAAAACTCTAACTTTGCAGAAAAAAAATTATGGGACTGAATTGCGGAATAGTAGGACTGGCAAACTCTGGTAAGACAACCATTTTTAACTGCATGTCGAGCACCAAAGCACAAATCACCAATTTTGCTTTCAGCTCAAACAAGTCAAATATTGCCATTGTTAACGTGCCTGATGACCGTCTTTATGTGCTCGAAAAGCTTGTAAAAGCCGCCAAGGTGGTTCATGCAACGGTAGAGATCGTTGATATTCCCGGGCTTACCAAAGGGTCGAGCAAAGGCGAAGGCATGGGAAATTCGTTTCTCGCCGACATCCGCCAGACTGATGCCATCATACACGTAATCAGATGTTTCGATGATGAAAACCTTCCCCATATTGAAGGATCGGTAAACCCTGTAAGAGACAAAGAAATCATAGACCTGGAGTTGCAGATCAACGACCTGGACCAGGTGGAACGAAAGATGCAGCGCGTGGAACGAGCGGCCAAAACAGGCGACAAAGAAGCAAAGCACCTGCTTGAAGTCCTTACGCAATATAAAAATCATTTTGAATCCTTTCAGTCGGCACGCACGCTGGAGATTTCTGATGAAGACCGCAAGCTGGTGAGGGACCTTTGCCTGCTCACCGAAAAGCCGGTGCTTTATGTCTGCAATGTGGATGATGCCTCAGCAGTAACGGGAAACAAATATTCAGAAGCGCTTTCAGCATCTGTGAAAGGAGAAAATACGGAAGTACTGGTCATTGCCGGAAAACTGGAAGCAGAAATCGCTGAACTGGAAACCACCGAAGACCGTATGGCTTTTTTGAATGATGTGGGATTAGCAGAACCCAGCGTAAACAAGCTCATCAATTCAGCCTTCCACCTGTTAAACCTGAAGACTTTTTATACGGCAGGCCCCATGGAAGCACGCGCATGGACCATTAAAAACGGCATGACCGCCCCTCAGGCTGCAGGCGTGATCCATTCCGACCTGGAACGGGGATTTATCCGTGCAGAAGTAATGAAATATGATGATTTCGTAAAGCTCGGCTCTGAAAGCGCCTGCAAGGTTGCCGGGAAGTTTTATGTCGAAGGGAAAACCTACATCGTGCAAGAAGGCGATATCATGCACATCCGGTTTAACGTTTAGTTACCGGCAATTTTTAAGCACATCCGTCAGGTTTTCTTTACCGAGTTCTTCTGCTTTGAGCCAGTCGGCGCAGGCTTTTTCACGCTGGTTGATTGATTGATACAGGTTACCCCTATTGAAATAAGCATCGGCAAAACCGGGATTGACCTCAATGGCTTTTGTATAATCAGCTAATGCCCCCTGATAATCAGTGGCGCCATATTTAATATTTCCTCGGTAATAATAAGGCTGATCAAAGAGCGGGTCCAGTTCTATGGCCTTGTCAAAATCCTTAAGGGCCTCGTCCGTCTGATGGCTGTACATTTTTTGTATGCCGCTTTTATTCAGTTCAAGGGCTTTTTCATGTTTTGAGGTGCATGCAGCTATTAACAGGCAAAATCCTGCCAGCAAAAATATTTTTTTCATGTTGTCAATTTTCAGGGCAAAGTAACGCTTTTTGTTCCATTCAAAATAATTCCTAAAAAAAAAGGCTCCCGAAGAAGCCTTTCTGAAAAATTTAGTTTCTCTTCCATTTAACATATTCGCCCAGCAGGCTCACATAACTTTCGTCTGTAGGTTTGCTGACGCTGGTGGTGACCACAAGTTTTTTCAGTTTGGTGGGGAACATCACCACAGGCATATTGTCGCCGCCATAGGTTCCGTTTGATTCCACATAGCTTTCACCATCAACAGAGCTCGCATAGAACATATACGGGCTTTTTTTGTCGAACTGGTACAAACGCGCTGCTTTCAGGCTTGGGAACTCCATGATCACTTCGCCGCAAAGTACACCGTTTTCTTCAAACAGGCGTTTTGAAATATTGGTCGCTTCTGGATAAGCTTCTTCAATCTTTGTCCCGTTGATATAACTGCTGAGTAATTCGTCAAAATCCACGGTTTCAGTATAACCTGCCGAATCCACATTTGACATGATGTTAATGTACTTGATGGTAAGTTTTCCGGAATCTTTGCCGGTAAATTCAAACGTGTACTGTTTCTTTTCTACTGTTAAGCAACTGACCAGAAACATGGCGAACACTCCGATTGCGAGAAATAATAAAATTCTTTTCATTCATTTGTTTTTTTTAAGGTCAGATGCAACCCCGGAACCTGAAATGCAACATCTTTTCCTTTTGTTAATAACTATTATAGGGATTTAAACCATTCAGGTTTTGTTTTCAAAATTACTAATAATTTTGAATGTATATTTGCATGCACCAAAATATTTTTATATGAAAGTTTCTGTGGACATTAGTTATTACCCTCTTAAGGACGAATTCAAGCCCGGCATTATTGATTTTATCAAGCGGATAAATACATACAAAGAGCTAACGGCACAAACCAACGGCATGAGTACTCAGATCTTTGGCGAGTACAGGTATGTAATGGATGCTCTGACCAATGAAATTGAAAAATCTTTTTCTGTACCACACTCTGTTTTTGTGATGAAAGTGATTAACGCGGATCTGAAAATGTAACCTCAGCTAAACCCCTGACTCATATGACCAACTTTCATTTCTTCCGTCGCAGCGGACATCTGACTTCTGACTTCTTAATTCTGACTTCTGATTTCTGACTTCTTAATTCTGACTTCTTAATTCTGACTTATTATGAACTGGATCACCGAAAACTATATTGAGATCATTGCCTCCGTTCTGGGCATTGCGGGCGTTTACCTGACGGCAAAGCAAAAGATATGGTGCTGGCCCGTTGGCCTGGTCAATGTGGCACTTTCACTGTATGTTTTTTTTGTGGCAAAATTGTATGCGGATGTGGTCCTTCAGGTGTTTTACCTGGTGATGACCCTGTACGGCTGGTACAACTGGATCTTTGGAGGTGAAAAAAAATTCGAATTACCCGTCAGGAAAATCAGGAGTAAAGAACTCATTATAATGCTGGTATTAGGATTCAGCCTGTCATATGGGGTTGGCTATTTATTTGCAAACTATACAGATGCTGCATTTCCTTACTGGGATTCACTGCTGACCGTCTGGGGCATCATCGCCACGTATGCCATGGGAAAGAAAATCATCGAACACTGGCTGATGTGGATCGTTATCGATATCAATTGCACCATTTTATATTTTATTAAAGGCTTGTACGCGTTTGCGCCTTTGTATTTTATTTTTACTATACTTGCTGTTTACGGGTTTTATACATGGAAAAAGGATTTGAAAAAACTTCAGGCGGTTTGATCAGGATCGCTGTTACCGGGCCTGAATCGACCGGAAAGTCTCAGCTTTCGAGAGAACTGGCTGCTCATTACCATACGGTTTTTGTTCCGGAATATGCCCGTGAATATATTGATAAACTCAATCGTGAATACAACTATGATGACCTTGAAATCATTGCAAAAGGCCAGATCGCGGCACAGGAAAAGTCAGAAAAAAATGCAAACCGCTTGCTGGTCTGTGATACAGAACTTACCGTAATTAAAATATGGGCTGAACACAAATACCATAAATGCCCGGATTGGGTAAGCGAAAACCTTTTGAACTATCCCTACGACCTCTACCTGTTATGTAATGTGGATATACCGTGGGAGTCAGATCCGCAGCGCGAACATCCTCAGCTCCGTTCCTTCTTTTTCGACTGGTATTATAAAGAGCTGAAAGACAGAAACGCACGTGTTCAGGTTATCGAAGGTACAGGTATTGCACGATTTTACAAAGCTTTACAAGCCATAGAAAACCTTCTAATAAAAAAACATGACACTCATTTTTAATTAATTACAATGTTTATCTTTAATTGAAAAAAATATGAAACCATTTTACACTTCATGTATTTTGATTTTAATGGCACTGTGTGCTAACGCACAGGTTGTTATCGACAGCAGCCAAATGCCTGTGCCGGGAGATACCATCAGGTTCAGCACCACCAATAACATGAGCGGACTGAATTATACGAACACCGACACGGCTTATATCTGGGATTTTTCATCCCTTTCACCATCGGAAGAGGTCTTGGACACTTTTGTCAGTGTCAATGCCACCAACCTGGCCTATATGGCAGTTTACGCCAATCCTTTCGATCAGGACAGTAAAGCCACCGTGGCTCAGCCTCAGGAAATGCAAACCATACCCATGATAGAAATTTCTGAAGGATACAATTTTTATAAAAACTCATCATCGCGCTTTGCCATGCTGGGCCTGGGAGCCAAAATCAACAGTGTCCCTTTGCCCTTAAAATTTGACAACCCTGATGTATGGTACAATTTCCCGGTGGCTTATGGCGCCAGGGACACTTCCGATTCCGAATTTCACGCTGACATTCCAAGTCTCGGATATTACGGACAGCAGCGGCACCGGGTGAATTTTGTGGATGGCTGGGGCACACTTTACCTGCCTGCCGATACCTTTAGTGTAATACGTGTAAAATCCATGGTAACCTATTATGACACTATCTATTACGATTCAATTGGATTTGGTTTAGGCTTTAACCGTAACGTTACCGAATACAAATGGCTGGCTGAAGGATACCACGAACCGGTTTTACAAATTAACAAGCAGGGACAAAACAATGTTTCAGCTAAATTTATTTACCATGAACCGGCCGGGCTTTCAGTAAAACCTTTGGAAAGCCCCTCTCCTATTTCTATGTATCCCAATCCGGCAACAAACCTGTTAACCATTGATTTAACAGCTATTAATGAAAGTATTACTTTAATTGTCACAGACGTTTCGGGCAGGGAATTAATTAACAATCAGTACCCGGCAGGCAATGATAAAATTGAGCTTCCGCTCGAACAATTGCCACGTGGAATGTATTTAGTCGGGATCAAAACCGCTTCCGCCATCTACCGGGAAAAACTCCTGAAACTCTAATTCGGCTGTCTTTCCTTAATTCTGAATTCACATCCGCTGCGGCGGACTGCATTCTGCCTTCTGATCCGCCGCTGCGGAGCCATGAGCCATGAGCCATGAGCCACAAGCCAATATTATCGTCTAACCTTCTAACCTCCCGATAGTTATCGGGATAACCTTCTAACCTGCTAACCTGCTAACCTTCCAACCAAAAGGGCACTGAGTCCGCCGCAGCGGACCGACTTCCGACTTCCAACTTCCAACTTCCAACTTCCAACTTCCAACTTCCAACTTCCAACTTCCAACTTC
>DAOQAT010000086.1:0-10834 GCA_035354195.1 Bacteroidales bacterium
TGGCCACTTTGTCACTAAAATTCGGTGAAAACCTGTTAAATGAAAATAAAGATTTCCAAATGGTTATTGATAACAAGGCTGATCTTGACGGATTGCCACAAAGTGCTATTGATGGAGCCGCTGAACTTGCCAAAGAAAAGAAAATGGATGGTAAATGGATTTTTACTATTTCCAAGCCCAGCATGATACCATTTTTGCAGTATGCAAAGAACCGTGCACTACGTGAAAAAATTTACCGTGCATATTTTATGAAATGCGACAACGGAGACAAAAATGACAACAAAGAGATCGTCATAAAAATTGCAAACCTGCGTGTGAAAAAAGCCCATTTGCTTGGATACAAGAGCTATGCAGCTTATGTGATTGATGACAATATGGCCAAAACCCCTGAAGCCGTGAATGATTTCTTGGCTAAGCTCTGGGAACCAGCATTGAAAATGGCTAAAAACGAAGTGGTGGAAATGCAGAAAATTATCGACAAGGAAGGTGGAAAATTCAAATTGCAACCATGGGATTGGTGGTATTATGCCGAAAAGGTACGTAAAGAAAAATACGACCTCGACGAAAACCAGTTGAAACCATATTTCAAATTAGAAAATGTCCGCGATGGAATGTTTTATGTTGCTACAAAATTGTACGGCATCACATTTAATAAACTCACCAATCTTCCCATTTATCAGAGTGATGTTGAAGTTTATGAAGTGAAGGAAGCTGATGGTAAACATTTGGCAATTCTGTATATGGATTATTATCCGCGCGAAACAAAAAGAACCGGAGCCTGGGCTACTACCTTCCAAAGCGCCGGTTGGCGTGACGGTAAAAAAGTTGACCCGATCGTAAGCCTGGTATTCAATTCCACTAAGCCAACCAAAGACACTCCATCATTACTGACCTGGGATGATACCGAAACATTATTCCATGAATTCGGTCATGCCTTACACTTTATGTTATCAGAAGGAAAATACAATCGCACAGCCGGTGTCGTTCCTCAGGATTACGTGGAAATGCCATCACAATTTATGGAAAATTATGCTTCAGAACCGGAAGTTTTGAAAATTTATGCAAAACATTATAAAACCGGTGAAGTTATTCCTGATGCACTTATTGAAAAAATCCAGAAAAGCGGGCAATTCAACCAGGGATTCATGGTTACTGAGATTTTGGCAGCCTCTATCCTTGACATGGATTATCATGATTTAACCGAGCCAAACTTTAAAGATGTCAATGCTTTTGAAAAAGCCGCTATGGATAAGATCGGATTAATTCCCGAAATCCTGCCCCGCTACCGTTCAACGTATTTCTCACATATTTGGGACGGTGGCTATGCTGCCGGTTATTATGTATATACCTGGGCCGAAGTACTTGATGTTGATGCCTTTGATGCCTTTAAACAATCAGGGGATATCTTTAATAAGGACCTTGCTGCCAAATTCCGCAAATATTGCCTGCAGCAATCCGGTGATGGCGAAGGTATGGTTCAGTACCGCAAATTCCGTGGGCAGGATCCTTCTATTGAACCCTTGCTTAAGAAAAGAGGTTTGTTGTAAGAAAAACAGATGACTGATTGATAAAAAGCCTGGTCCGCCAACTGCCGGATCGGGCTTTTTTATTTGCCCAGATTAGGGGTAGTGTTCATTTTTATGAGCATGTGAAATTTTAAAGAAGTTCAATTATCTTTGCATAAACAAATATCTTTCTGAATTGCAAAACACGGAGAACAACAGTATAAGGACATTGAATGAAGATATTTTTGAAAAGCTTTTCCGCGAGCATTTCAAAGGTTTGTGCTTTCTGGCACAGCGTTATGTGAAAGATTTGGAAACAGCCAGAGAGATTGTTCAGGATGTTTTTGTTGCTTTTTGGGAAAAGCGTAGTGTTATCGATCTGTCGAAATCACCCAAATCTTACCTTGCCACTTCGGTATCTAACAAATGCCTGAATTACCTGCGCGATAACCGGAAATTTAATAAAGACCTTCTTATAACAGAAAATTTGTTTGGTGAGATGCCTGCTGAATCAACAGATTTTCTCGTTGTGGAGGAAATAACTAAAAAAATTGAGTCCGCTATTGCCGAGCTCCCTGAAAAATGCCGGGAAATATTTGTGATGAACCGTTTTGAACAACTTAAATATCATGAAATTGCTGAAAAGCTTCAACTTTCTGTAAAAACGGTAGAATCGCAAATGTCGAAAGCATTACAACATATGAGGCTGAGGCTGGCTGATTACATTACATTGGTTCTGTTGATTTTATATTTTATGAAAAATAATTAATACGATAAGGGTAAAACAAGGATGATGTGTAAATTAGGTGTGATTTAATGATGGAAACGAATCCTACATATTATAATGACCTGATTAACAGGTATTTCTCCGGAGATACAACAGGGAAAGAGGCTGAAAAACTTGCCGAATGGATCATGGTGGATGAAAACAACCGGAAAATTTTTGATAAGGAAAATAAGCTGTTTCAATTATTAAATAAGTCCGCTATCGAAAAGTCTGTCAACGTTGATGATGAATGGACGAAATTGAAAACTGCGATTTCCGTTCCCGGTAATAACAATCAGGAAGTTTATACCATAAAACCTGAAAAATACGGCCGGAAAATATGGATGGTACGCGTCCTGCAGGTTGCTGCTGTCATTATTATTCTTGCAATTACAGGTTACTTCCTGGCCCCGTTTTTTACTAAAGTTGAAAACAAAGTACTGACAGCCTCCAACGAGGTTACAAAAGCATCATTACCCGATGGAACAAATGTTACCTTAAGCCCGGGCACTACCATAGAGTATCCGTCAAAATTCAAAGAAGAAAAAAGAAAGATCAAGCTGGAAGGCAAAGCTTATTTTGAAGTCAGGCACAACGAGTCACAACCGTTCCTTATTGCAGCCGGTAATATTTCTGTTGAAGTCCTTGGCACTTCTTTTTATGTGAACACGAATGCTCCCAACAACACCGTGGAAGTGAAGGTTACTACCGGCAGAGTTGCCGTATATTATTCAGACAAGCCTGAAAATAAAATTATCCTGACGGCAGGAGAAAATACGTCACTTAGTAAAACAGAAAATGAGTTATCCGCGACAGAAAATATAATGCCATCAATTTCTGAGAAAATTGAGTTTATTGACCAGCCGTTGAGCAAAATCGTTTACCGCTTAAACAAGATTTATAATGCTGACATCAGGCTTTCGTCAGAAGATCTTGGCAATTGCAGGATGACTGCTGCTTTTGAAAATCAATCGCTGGCCTCTGTGCTTAATGTAATAAGCTCTACGCTTGATGTACAAATAAGCAGAAAAGGCAGCACCGTAATACTTTCGGGTGAAGGTTGCCATTAATATTCTCAAGAACCTGAATATGCAAACGCTACGAAAAACATTTGTAATTCTCTTGCTGTTATTTTCTGCGTTTGTTTTACCTGCTCAAAACCTGGACCTGAAAATCACACTCAAAATAAAAAACAAACCATTTAGCGAAGTCATCAATGAGATAGGCCAAAAAGCTAACATCAATTTTTCGTACAGTTCACAAAATATCCCGGTCGAAAAACCGGTAAGCATTAAGGCCCGTAATGCCAGTGTTCGGAGCATCCTTGACGAATTACTGAAAAAAAACAACATCGAATATTCGGTTGTTGAAAATCAGGTGATACTTAAAGCGCTTAAAAAAACTGTAGAACCGATAACCGAAAAGCAAATCGACGATAAACAGAGGTTCACCATCAGCGGATATCTTAAGGATGCCGCTACCGGTGAGGTCCTGATCGGCGCATATGTTTACGCAAAAGGAACAACTTTTGGCACTGCTGCCAATGCCTATGGCTTTTATTCGCTTACTATTCCTAAAGGAAGTTATGATATGATGTTTTCGTTTGTGGGCTACAAAAGCCTTGGGGAGTCAGTGGATCTGAAGGAGAACCTGCAGGTGTCAAAAGAACTGGAGTTTGACAAAACAGAAATCAAGGCTGTGGAAATAAAATCGGGTTCGCCGGAAGAAGCCATACTCACTAATAAAATGAGTGTCATAAAATTATCCCCGAAAGAAATTTCTCATCTGCCATCATTTGCCGGGGATTTCGATCTTATCAAAACACTTCAGTCCATACCGGGAATAAAAACTTATGGTGACGGTTCGGCATTGTTTTATGTCCGGGGTGGCAATAGCGATCAGAACCTTATTATGGTGGATGAAGCACCCATTTATAATCCGTCTCATTTATTCGGTTTTTTCTCTGCATTGGCGCCAGAGGCCATCAATGATGCAGAAATTTATAAAGGTGATTTTCCTGCAAAATACGGCGGGCGTTTGTCTTCTGTTGTCGATGTCAAGATCAGGGAAGGAAACATGAAAAAATTCGGATTTGCGGGAAGTGTTGGCCCATATACTTCTTATTTATCTATCGAAGCTCCTATAAAAAAGGACAAATGCTCCTTTTATGTTTCCGCCCGAAAATCTACTCTTGGCTGGATTCCTTTTGTGCTCAAATTGAACAAGAATTTAAAAATGAGTTTCTTTGATGTAAATGCCAAGATAAATTTAAAAGCAAACGAGAACAACCGTTTTTTCCTTTCTTTTTATGGCGGGCAGGATGTGTATAGCCGGATCAACCAGTCGTCGTTTAATACCTTTGGGATAACCTGGAACAATTTGCTTGGGACTTTCCGCTGGAATCATATTTTTAACAACCGGCTTTTTTCTAATACCACTGCATATTACAGCCGTTATAATTATTTTTTGTACTTATCGCGTGAGGAAAAAAATTACTGGAAATCGGCCATCACGGATCTGACATTTAAAACGGATTTTTCATATTTTCTCAACCCTGATAATACGCTGAGGGCCGGGTTGTCCTTAAGTTATCGCACCTTCAATCCGGGGAACGTCAGTTTTACCAATCCTGATATGCAGGAACATGCTCCGGTGATTTCCCCGTATTCATCGCTGGAATATGATTTATACCTGAGCAATGAACAACAAATAGGAGAGAAGTTCACACTGAACTATGGGGTGCGTTTACCCGTATGGCAAGACCTTGGCCCAACAACACTGTATTCTTTCAATTCGCTTTACGGGGTTTTTGATACAACCTTAATAGAAAAAAGCAAGGTATATTCCACCTATATTAGCCCGGAACCCAGATTTACCATGAGCTACAGTTTTACAAAAAGAACAATGCTTAAAGTAAGTTATTCCAGGACGAGCCAGTTCATGCAGGTATTGACAAATTCTGTCGGGCCTTTCACTTCGCTGGAAGTGTGGGTTCCTTGCGGGCCCAATATTAAGCCACAGAAAACGGATCATATCGGGTTGAGCTTTTTCCAGCATCTTTTTGGCTCCAGGCTGTTGTTATCGGTTGACGGGTTTTATAAGTGGTTTCACAATACCATTGATTATAAAGATCACGCCAACATGCTGTTCAATCCGTTGATTGAAGGAGAGTTGCGCTTTGGCAAAGCGCGTGCATATGGCGCTGAGCTTATGCTCCGCAAGCCCGAAGGAAAACTTACGGGCTGGATTGGATACACCTATTCACGGTCTTTTAAAGAAATTTCAGGAATAAACAATGATGCTGAGTATCCTGCCAATTACGACAGCCCTCATAATATCCACGTCAATATTTCGTACGATACGAAAAAACGCTGGTTTTTTGCAGCTAACTGGATGTTTCTGACCGGTAACCCGATCACAACCCCTGTGGCATTTTATTATTACAACGGGTATACGGTTCCGGTATACGGCGCCAAGAACAACGACCGCCTGCCCGACTACCATCGCCTGGATGTTTCGGTTGGCGTGCGTTTGAATAAATCATTCCGGAAATATCAGCACAGCCTGGTACTGACTTTTTATAATGCCTATGCCCGGAAAAACCCATTTTCTGTGAATTTTAATAAAATGGATGATGGTGGGAATTTTGTGGTACCTTCGGATAACAGCAAAGGCTATGAGCTTGTGCCAACCACAATTTCCGTGGCAGGTGTTATCCCATCGCTAAATTATAAATTCAGATTCTGATGAAAAAGATCATATTTTACTTTTGCCTTTTGTTGTTTGTTTCCTGCGAAAAGCAGGCGGAATGGCCGATTCAGGCGGAGGAAACACCCCGGATAGTAATTGATGGAATTCTTACCAATGAATCGGGAACCCATTCCATACATGTATGCCGGACTGTTTCTGAGTTAAACATGACTCCCCAGGCTGTTTCAGGCGCCGGCGTGATCATAAGCGATGCAGACTCGAGCTGGTTCCTGACGGAACAGCCCGGTAACCCCGGATTTTATATTACGAAAAATAATTTTTCAGCGAAACCCGGAGTACTGTACACATTGCTTGTAACATCCGAAGGGACGGTATATTCTGCCAAAACACAAAGTGTCCCGGTTACACCGTTTGAGAATCTTCGTTATGGCAAAAACCCCGGTGAAAGCCTGTATCACATCACCTGGGTTGCCAACCCGTATAATGCCATTCATCCGGCGATGTATGAGATTTTGCTTGATTGGTCACAACTGCCGGAATACAGCACACAGGATTCTGCGAGCTGCACGGCACGGTTGTTTTACTATAGCCTGCCCACGCTTGATGTGAGTGAAGTATTTGCTCCTGAAATAGAACGTATTAAGTTTCCGGCAGGGACAAAAATTACGGAACGTAAATATTCTCTGACTAAAGAACATGTTGATTTTGTACGTGCCATGATTTCTGAAACCACATGGAAAGGCGGGCTCTTTGATTCAGCGCCTGCCAATGTCCCAACCAATATAAGCAACGGAGCACTGGGCTTTTTCGCAGCGTGCAATGTGATCACCGTATCATTGGTGGTACAATAATACCAAACATTTCGTATTCTGAAACAGAAAATCCTAGTTTGTTTTGCGTCTCTTTCCTTTATTCTTATTGACTCTGGATTTCTTGAATCGCCGGTCGTTGCTTTCTGTTTTGCGTTTTTTGAAAAAGCTCCTGCTGTCTCTTAGTTGTGCCATCTCGGAAGCCCCTTCGCCACGAAATAATTTTTTATTTCTTCTGAAAATGCTTTCACCATCATTCGTTTCATCCTTTTTTGATCCTTCAGCATTCTCAGAACGTGGCTTTTTCCGGAATTTACGGTCATCAAAAGAATGCTTGCCGGTCCTTTCATTTCGGTTATGATTTCCGAAATTATCGTTTCCGCGCCTATTTCCGGAGCTTCTGTCATCCTTCTGACTGGAGTTTTTGTCGGAGGCACGTTCAACTATAATGTCACGGTTATCCAGCGTTATATTTTTCATGGAATGGAGAACCTCATCCGCATAACCTTCTTCCACTTCAAAAAATGAAAAATTTTTCATCAGGTCGATGCGGCCGATGGGGACTTTTAATCCACGGGTATGGTCGTTTATAAGCTGAATTAATTCAGCAGGATAAAAACCATCGGTTTTCCCCAAATTTATAAATAATCGTGCATAACCTTCGCCTGTTGAATTTTCAAATTTGTCCCGTTTACTTTTTTCTTTCCAGTCAGCCTTACTGTCTTCTGTAACATTGATGTTGACGGAGTTTTTCTTATAATACTCCAGAAGGCGGTTGAACTCTAGCGACACGAACCGGGTGATGATCTCTTCTTTCTCAAGCCATTCAAGCTTTTTGAAAATGGAAGGGAGGTAGGTATCGATCTGTGAATGATTGATTTCCACTTTCTCCATCCGGTTGATAAAATGGAATAATTGCTTTTCGCAAATTTCGTGTCCTGAAGGAATTTCAGCATGTGTAAAGGATTTGCCGATTTTTTTCTCGATAACCTTAAGCTGGGATTTTTCTTTCAGATTTACAATGACCACCGAAATACCTGCTTTTCCAGTCCGGCCTGTCCGTCCGCTTCGATGTACGTATACGTTATGATCTTCGGGTAATGAATAGTTGATTACGTGGGTAAGGTCGTCCACGTCAAGGCCCCGGGCAGCAACATCTGTAGCAACAAGTAACTGTACGTTCCGGATGCGGAATTTCTGCATCACCGAATCGCGCTGAGCCTGCGAAAGGTCGCCATGCAAGGCATCGGCATTGTAGCCATCGGCAATCAGTTTGTCGGCAATCTCCTGTGTCTCCCTTCTGGTCCTGCAAAAAACGATACTGTATATAGCCGGATTATAATCGGCAATACGTTTCAGGGCCAGGTATTTATTTTTGGCCTGAACGGTATAACACACATGTTTGATGTTTTCAGCTCCGGAATTTCTTACGCCGATGGTTATTTCAACCGGCTTGTTCATGTATTTTTTTGAGATACCGACAATTTCGTTGGGCATGGTGGCCGAAAAAAGCAGGGTGTTCCTGCCTTCGGGCACTTCAGCAAGAATGGCATTGATATCATCCAGAAAACCCATGTTCAGCATTTCATCGGCTTCATCAAGAATGACACGGGTGATGTTTTTTAATTTTACGGCTTTGCGTTCCAGCAGGTCGAGCAAACGTCCCGGAGTGGCAACCACGATCTGCACCCCGCTTTTTAGGGCTTTAATCTGTGTTTCGATGCTGGTACCGCCATATACCGGAAGTATTTTTACTTTGTCGCAATATTTTGCATAGTCGGTGAGGTCACCGGTGATCTGAATGCAAAGCTCCCTGGTAGGGGCGAGTATCAATGCCCCGGGTAATGCATTGTTTGCATCTGCTTCCTGAATCAGCGGAAGCCCGAAAGCTGCGGTTTTTCCTGTCCCCGTCTGGGCTAATGCAATTACATCATTTTTCCCGCCCAACATGAAAGGTATGACTTCTTCCTGCACGGGCATCGGGTTTTCAAAGCCCATTTCATTAATGGCTTTTCGTATCTCAGGTGAGATATTTAATTCTTCAAAAGTTTTCATTTATTGTTTTTAATTGTGCTTTTGTATGCTATTGGTTATATACCCCTGCGATGGCATCAGCACAAAGAAAGGAATGTATGGTAAAACGTTTAGCTTGGAACACTGTTATTTATATGGCGGCAAAGGTAGTGAATATTTGTGAATTGTGCCCTAAACGCCCGATATATTATTACAAACGACTACGCATTAAGCTGTAGCCGGTGAGAAATCAGTTAATGAAAACGAAAGTTCTTAGTTGCGGAACCATCAATTTTCAGCCATCACGATGATGCAATCTCCATCAGCAAAAGTGATCATTTCTGATTTATTGGGGTTTATTTTCACTCCGTAAGTATTCGCCGGGTTGAACGCATCAGCAATGATGCGGTATCCGAAGGCAGATTCATTTTTAAGAGAGGCAGATTCCACCACGGTGTAAAAATTAACAGGAACACCAATTTCAACATAATTGGCAGCAGGTTTAAGATAAATCTCCGAGCCTTCTTCCTGAAACAGATCATTGTAAACCCGCATCAGCGATTTGTTTTCTGATATCTGGGCCAGCAACATGCTCAACAATTTGTCGCTTACGATAAAGTCATCAGCTTTGGTTACTTCCGCTAACTCCCGGTTGCGTAAGTCCATCATTTCACTGACAATGCTGAGATCAGTATTTTTCTGTTCAGAATAATGGCGTAATTGGAGCAGCGTTAGCAGGGTTTTAGCATCTGCGCGTTGTGTATCCATTTCATCAATGTAGGATAATACAATGATGTGATTGAAACTTTCGGGATGAAGTGATTCCAGCACTATCCTGTCCGTAGTATCAGCTTTTACATGGTTGGCAACAATATTCTGATATGCTGTTTTTGTTTCATTAATAAATGGTTCAACATCTTCGCTATTGGCAACCACCGTTATTTCAGATCCTTTCTGTACGTAGTTGTTCATCTCCCTGATGATCGACTTGCCCCGGTGGTTCCATCCAAGAATTAACGTCTTTTCTGTATTTGTATTTTCAATTTTTGTTCCCCGGATTTTGGCAGTATCCACAGTACCTTTTTGTTTTGCAATTATCAGGGTATCGTCATCTTCCGTGATGGCCATGACCAGGTCGCCTTCTTTGAACACCTTGTCCATTGGCGGATTTACCATTACATCACCTTCAGCGGTCTTCAGCCCAACTACAGCGCTGTCCTCGTACCAAAGCAACGATTCACCATAAGTTTTGCCGACAAGCCCGGGTTCATTATTAAAATACATTTCGGACCCTTCAAAGCCCATGATTTCACTATAAACAACGCTGAGGCCTGACTGCCGGCATGTCTGAACCATGATACGGGAAATCAGGTCGTCGGTCAATAGTAATTCCACTTCATCTTTCCCTATGATTTTTGCCGGATCGATGAAACGTTCTTCCTTTATTTCGGCAACGATATGGTAAGGTTCTTTTCTCCGGTTGGGATTGTTGGTGACGGCCAGTATCGTTTTAATGGTCTGTGAGTCGGCATCTTCACCGTCAGGTGCAAGAATGATAATACTTTTAGATTCGTGTGGGTTTGCAATTTCCAGATCCCCAATGTCGTTTGGCAAACCGCTGCGGCATATAACTTTGGTGTTTTTCAGGTCGCCTGCTTTATCATTGATTTCATCTTCCATCTCCACTTTGTCTTTGTCGGCAAGGATCACGATGCGCGGTTTTTTCTGATTTTCATTAGCAATGACCAATTCTGAAATAATGGTAAATATTTTCGGTGACCAGCCTAAGATCAAGGTGTGATTTTTTTCAATTACAAAACTTCTTCCTTTTCTGAGTTCCTCCAGCTTTGATTCGATACCGCTTGACAATACACCAATTAATGTTGAAACAATAAAAATACCGCCGATGGTTACCAGAAGCATAAGCAACCTGAAACTCCATCCGGCATCACCACCCATTGTCCCGGCGTCTAATGTACGCATCAGGCTTCTCCAGGCACTTTCGATAAATCCCATTTTTTCTTCTCCTT
>DAOQAT010000087.1:0-10785 GCA_035354195.1 Bacteroidales bacterium
ATAATTACGATATTCGCGGCAAAATTGACAACAGGAGCGAAAAAGCCGGAAAAAAGATTAGAGACGCTGAGTTAGACAGAATACCATTCATGCTTATTGTAGGAGAAAAAGAAGAAGCGGAAAATACTATATCTGTCAGGAAGCAGGGCCATGGTGACCTTGGCTCATTTTCTATCGAAGCTTTTGCGGCTCTTATTAACGATGAGATTAATAAAATGATCGAATAAATAAAAATGAGTATTAACTAAAATGGAGGACAAGTTATAGCAACAAATTTTAATTTACACCAGGGAAAAGGATATCAGGGACGAGGATTTGTGAAGAAAGAGGAACTGCATAAAATTAACCAAAAGATTACCGCACCAGTGGTTCGTGTAGTTGGTGAAAATATCCAGATGGGAATCTACCCGATCCGTGAAGCGCTGGATATAGCCGAAGAACAAGGCCTCGATCTCGTCGAAATATCCCCGAATGCAACGCCCCCCGTTTGTAAAGTGGTTGATTACAAAAAATTCCTTTACGAACAAAAGCGTAAACAAAAAGAAATGAAGGCCAAAGCCGCCAAAGTTATTATTAAAGAAATAAGGCTGGGGCCTAACACCGATGACCATGATTTTGATTTTAAAGTCAAACATGCCATCAAATTCTTGCAGGAAGGATGTAAAGTAAAAGTTGATGTTTTTTTCAGAGGACGATCCATTGTTTATAAAGAACAGGGAGAAATTATTCTTCTGAAATTTGCCCAGGAACTGGTGGATTACGGTAAACCTGATCAGTTGCCAAAGCTTGAAGGAAAACGAATGATCATGATACTGACACCAAAAAAATAATCGATAACACTATAAAATCAGATAAAATGCCAAAAATGAAATCAATTTCCGGAGCCAAGAAAAGACTTGATTTTACCGGTACCGGAAAAATTAAAAGAAAACACGCATACAAGAGTCACATTCTGACGAAAAAAACCACTAAAAGGAAAAGAAACCTTACTTATTCTACAACTGTAGAAAAGGTGGATGAAAAAAGAGTGAAACAAATGCTTGCCTGTTAAGTAATTCAATTATTAACTTGTCTTCAGCATACAAGTTTCTCATCATGGAGAGCGCTGAAGCAAAAAACTTAAAATTATGCCACGTTCAGTAAATGCTGTAGCATCAAGACAAAAAAGAAAAAAGATCCTAAGCAGGGTTAAAGGCCAGTTCGGAAGAAGAAAGAATGTCTGGACCGTCGCCAAAAATGCTTATGAAAAGGGTATGTGTTATGCATACCGCGACCGTCGCAACAAAAAGCGCGACTTCAGAGGATTATGGATCAACCGTATCAATGCAGGTGTACGCCAGTATGGTATGAGTTATTCTGTTTTTATCGGGAAACTTCACGAAAAAGACATTCAACTCAACCGCAAAACACTGGCTGATCTTGCCATGAACAACCCTGAAGCTTTCAAAGCAGTTGTTGATGCTGTAAAGTAGAATTTTTCTTGGAATTTAAAAAGGGATGGGGTAACCTATCCCTTTTTTATTGTCAATGGTTCGCCCTTACCCGGTTATTAATACTTTTTTAGAAAAAATCCTCCCCGCAAAAGATATTTTAACAAGATAGACCCCCGGAGATAGTAATCCGGAATTCAGGTGAATATTGTTTTGAAATTCTTTGGTATAAACCAATGTCCCGTTCATATTGAATATTTCGATGACGCTGTTCGGTTCATTTGTATTTACGGTAAAAAACCCGCTTGCCGGATTTGGAAAGAGCTGAAACGACACTTCCTCATTGTTATCTGGAATATTACTTAAAGTCCCGGTAACATACACAGGCGCAGACCACAAATAGTTGCTGTCGGCCTGTATGGCACGGACAAAAACCCATTCATCAGTGGTCAGGTTTATATTAAATGTTGTATCTATGTTGCCTGTATGAGCCCCAAGGTCCATGAATAATCCATTTTTTGTAACCAGCTGTATCGAGATCCATGATTCATTATTGGCATCGGACAAATACAAGTGAAAAGGCATGGACATTTGAATAGGTACCTGGCTACCCATATCAGTGCCGTTGAGATCAACCCAAATCTTTGCGTTTTTATCCATGGTGGCAAAAGTGCGGCCTGCATTTATCGCATCAAATATTGCTTGCCTGGTGAGCGATGTAGCCCAGATACCAGCCCTTCCATCGTTTTTTGTCCCCCAGTCGGCTGAATGATTATCCTGATTCCAGACAGGCGAGAGGTGCCGTCCTGTCATAAGAGCATTTTCATAAAAGTCTGCAGCCTGTTGAGCCGTTTGAAATTCTATTAAACGGAAAGCGTTATCGTTGGCTTGATCAATGTATTCAAAATCATTCCAGTTGGTCAGAATATAACCTTCTCCGTCACCCGGATGATTGAATTGTGCAAATGCAGGAGGATGTGTCAATACCCAGTTGTAGAACGCAGGCAAATCGGTAGTGTACCATAAGTTGGCTGCATCAGTAATCAGGCTTCCTGTATTAAATACATTCACATGCCCATGCAGCGGGGAGCCCCATTCCCAGCCTGCAATACCTACAAAAGTACCGTTTACAGTTGCGCTGTTGGCATCATCCTGGCATCCGGACCATTCTTCACTGATGAAAATAATCTCTTCAATTTGTTCAAGGTGATCTGTTACGGCAAGAAAATCCAGCCCTGCCGTGTAACGTGCATATGCAAATGCATCAGCAGGTTCACTGCTGCCGTCCGAATTGGACGTGTGAGAATGCAGGTTCCCGTAATATGCCTGATAGGAGCCTTGCCCAAATCCTGTTAATGACAGGAGAAAGAAACTATAGTAGATTATGGCGTTTCTGATCATAAATTTTTCGTTTTTTTTATTTAAAATCAGGAGTGTGTTCAAAATTAGTTCAAATTTTTGAGGTAAAAGATTTTAAAGATGTTAATAAAAAAATTAAAAAATACTCTATTACCTAAATAAAAATTTTATTTTTGTTAACATAATGTAATAATAATTATAAATGAAAATTTAAAATATATATTAATGTCGAACAATCATTTAAATAATTATAAAACTACTGGTAAAATTAACTTGAAGAAAATTGAGGAAAACATTAACCAGCTAAAAGTGATTGTACATCCGGTCAGGTATGCAATAATTGTTTTAATTATGGTGAATAAAAGAATGAATGTTACTGAGATTTATAATGAGCTTTCTATATCACAGACAGTAGCATCAGGCCATCTTAAATTATTGAGCGTAAATGATTTTCTTTGTGTAGAAAAAGTTGGAAAAAATTCCTACTATACGCTCAACTATAAAACGATAAAGAAAATGACGGAAGCTATGCGGCCTGCAATAAATTAAAACGGATCTTACAAATTCACTATTGAAAAGATACATTAGAAATAGGGGTTAATATACAATACCATGATCTTATTAAAAAGAAAAAAAATAATAGCATTTTTTCTGATTGTTGTGAGTGTTTTTTTTAAGGTAAGTATTTATAACAACATGATCGTTGATTATCTGAATACTCTGGAAAATATCGATGCGACAGTTTTGGTTGCTTCTTCTCAATCAGACCGGACTGAAACTGATGTTTTCAAGAAAAATGATTTTTCTTTGGCTCACAATGTCATGTTGACAGAGCTGTGCTATATTTGGAAACTCTCAATAATTAATTCAGATCAGGGATATCAAATTTGTTACCTCCGTTATTGGGAAAGTACGGTTTCAGTATTCAGAATTCACAAGATCATTCAAATCATTTTTCCGTTCCATAATTATTTTTAGAGCTAATTCATTTTAGTAGTTAACCCGGATTTTTTTATTAAGGTTTTAATGAGAAGATTTCTTTCGCTGCTATTTGGAAAAATTTATGAAGCTAAACAGATTTCAATTATTAAATTATGGAAATAAATATTCTGAAAAATTATAAAGAAAATCATAAAATTGATTTAAAACATATCGAAGAACATGTAACTAAACTCAAAATTGTGATGCATCCTGTCAGATATGCTATAATGGTTATACTTGTTAAAAATAAAAAAATGACCGTATCAGAAATTCATAGCGAGCTGTCAATGCAACAAGCTGCTGTTTCTAACCATCTTAAATTGATGAAAACCAACGGTATTTTATGCTCCGAACGAGATGGCCAGAATATCTTTTATGAAATTAATAATAATGAACTTAGGAAATTGTTTGAATGCCTGACGCTAAGGTTTGACAACGAATAATAATCAACTGGCCTGGCTGGTTTCTTGTGTTTATAGCTATGGTCTATACATGTTTTTCGGTGTTTTGTTCCCATATGATATTAATTGGTGTGAAACGTTTTAAATTGGCTCAGTTATATAAAATAGCGCAGTCTGAAAATGGTACATCCCAATATTTTAATCTAAAAAAAAATATTCCCTAAGTTTGATTTGTTAATTTGATTTAAATTTTCATATATTTGTCCGCACTTTTATATAAGTTTTATATTTTATTGAAAAGGCGTCAAAAGATTTTAAATCATGAAAAATAGCATTAAATATCAGTATGCAGTTACTCACAAAATTGATTTTAAGAAGTTGGAGGATAATATTAATCAGGTGAAAATATTATGTCACCCGATTAGATACGCAATAATTATCATGCTGTCAACTCACGAAAAAATGACTGTTACACAAATTTACCAAGAACTTTCTGTGGATCAGGCGGCTGCATCAAACCACCTGAAACTTATGAAAGATTGTCATGTGTTGGAAGCCCAAAGAAGCGGGAAGAATATTTATTATTCCATCAATTCAAAATCCCTGAATAAAATTGCCAGGGTCTTAAGAGTGGGCGTTATTGATGTCGAAAGTTTCCCCAAAGCTTTTTGCGCTGTTTGATATATAATATACCGAAATTTCGTAAATTGCCGAAGAATTTAAATTCTTATGGGCATTTGTGTTAAGCACCGGTTTTTAGTTTATGTAAGCATCCTCTTTTTATTGATCTCATGCGATAAGGATAAAAAAAACAGCATACATATTGAAGGAAAAATTTTTGACCCTAACACGTCGGAGTATGTTGAAGATGCAGAAGTCATTATTGCGGCAAGTAAACTAAGCTCCGGAGGGATTTTTAGCTCGGGGTACGAAGACATTGCATCCACTTCTACCGATGCTAACGGTACTTTTATTTTTGATTTTTCGGAAGACAAATTTGCCGGTTACCAGATCCGAGTTTCAAAACCCGACTATTTTGGTTTAATTAAGGATATACCCACCTCAGATATTCAGGCTGGTATTACCTTTTCCCCGACATATAATATTTATCCCATAGGTTATATTAATCTGAAGATAAGGAATGTTATGCCTTATGATACAAATGACCTTGTTTCGTATTCTTATACATCAGGTTACCTTAGCGGATACGATTGTTGCGACAATACGCTAATTCAGGGTCACGGACTTTTTTTTGCCGATACTGTTTTTTGCAAAACTCACGGCAACCAGAATGTAGCAGTAACTTATAACGTAACCAAAAACGGCACAACACATATTTACACACAAACAAAATACTGTAGCGCTTTTGATACGACTTATTTTATTATTGACTATTAGTTTTTTAATTTTTAATGATAATAAATGATATTGTAATAATAGGAGCCGGCAATGTGGCAACCAATATGGCTGCCGCCTTCAGGAATTCAGGAAAAAATATCCGTTGCGTATTCAGCCGTAATGCTGAAAAGGCGCGCAGTTTGGCCAGCCTGGTCGATGCTCCATATACAAATAAAATTGCCCAGCTTCCGCGAAAAGCAGATCTATTTCTCATTGCCGTTAAAGATAATGCCATCGATGAAGTTGCAGACCAGCTCTCGGATGTATCGGGCATTGTGGTCCATACCTCAGGTTCGGTGGGTATTTCAGTTTTCGAAAATAAATTACAGGATTATGGCATACTATACCCGCTGATGCATCTTTCGAAAGAAATACTTATGGATTTTGAACAAATCCCACTGTGCATTGAGGCTAATACCCCATTAAATTATGATGCCTTATACGAATTTGCCTGTGCCATTTCTCACAGCGTATATCCTGTTACTTCCGCCGAGAGAAAAATTTTACACTTGTCGGCTGTATTTGCAAGTAATTTTACCAACCTGAACTATATTATTTCTGAAGATATTCTGAAAAAAAACAATTTGTCTTTTAACATGCTGCGCCCGATTATTGTAGAAACAGCAACTAAAATTCTTCGGAACTCGCCCTCGGAACTCCAGACAGGGCCAGCAGTTCGTGAAGATCAACAGGTGTTGGGCGAACATGAAAATATGCTGAATGATTTTCCACAATACCAGAAAATTTACACATTACTGTCTGAATTAATTATTCAAAAAAAGAAAAATAATGAATTACAAAGAGATACTGAAGGACATCAACACGATGATCTTTGACTATGACGGGGTGTTAACTGATGGGACCGTGCTTACCACAGAGCACGGCGAACAATATCGGACCGGACATGTACGCGATGGTTATGCCCTGCATCTGGCCATAAAAAAAGGATATAATGTAGCCATCATCAGCGGAGGAACCTCGCATTCTATCAACAAACGCCTCGAAACGCTTAATCTCAAAGATGTTTTCATTTGTGTGAGCAATAAAGTAGCATGTTTAGCCGCTTATCTTGAACAAAAAAAAGTGGATCCTTCAAAGGTCCTTTTTATGGGCGACGATATTCCGGATTACAAAGTGATGCAGCTTGTCGGGCTTCCTGTTTGCCCGGCCGATGCAGCCGAAGAAATAAAATCCATTTCAAAATACATTTCCTCGTATAAAGGCGGGCATGGCTGTGTGCGCGATATCATTGAGCAATTGATGAAAATACAGGGCACCTGGATGAACGAAGATGCCTTTGAATGGTAAAAAAAACCGGACAATTTTTGCCCGGTTTTTTTTGCAACGTTTCTTTAATAAAGGTTGATCACTTTATCCTTTGGATATTTTACCGAGTATGATAACTTCAACTCTTTGGATTCAGAGGGTTTTAAATCAAATTTCCAGGTCAGTTTTCCGTAGTCTTTATCGTAGGCCGCCATGGAAATATCGAGCGGTTCGACTTCTATGTCTTTGTCTGACGAAAGGGGCAGCTGGTCCTCAATTACAATTTCGATGTTTTGTTTTTTCTTATTCCGTATGCTGAGGTTATATGTGAAGGTCTCTTTTTTATTAAGACCGATAAACTTAACACTTGAAAAATCCTGCACTTTTTCACGTTTTACAGAAATATTTTTGTCTGTACCTAACGAAAGTTCAAGCGTATCGGCCGTAATTCGCGTGTCTATGTATGATTTTCCGACATACGTCCCTTCAAAAAACAGGTTCATTTCACCGGAGATAATATTATATTGTTCCCAACCACTAACCCGTGCGATGAGGAAAACATCATTGTTAAGCTTGGGGATGCAATAGTATTGATAGGTGGCCGGTAAAGTGTTTTTTTGAATTTCAACCATATAATTTTTACCATCAGCAGGAATGGAATAAGGTATGCTGATCACGTATTCAATATTCGTTTGGGTTTCATTTACAAAGGTATAATTAGCCGCTGAGCCGGTTGCAACTATGCCTTCATCCATACTGGGGCTTTTCTCCTTTGCGGCCGATTCAGTTTTGGTGACGGTTGCGGATGACAAATAATCAAATTGATATGGGTAGGAATAGGCTAGATACCATGGGTTAAGCACCGGTTTTGCTCCGTTTTGCATAGGATTACCGGTTGACAAGGTAAGCTTGACATTGTTCCAGTCCGATCCGGTATTCTGGTGGACATTAGCCCTGAAATCAAGATCTATCGGGCTGTTTACGTTTACGGCACGCAAATCGTAGGTTGGCGTCCAGCCGGCATTTGTAATATAATAACTCAGAATAAGTTTTGCAGTAACCGGCGCTTCCGCATTTAAGGTTACAACGATTTCGCTGGTTGGTTCCGAAACCTGGGCATTCAATGTTTGTAGCTGATTACTTAATGCTGATACACGTTGCTGGATGGCCGTTATTTTATCCTGTATGTTCATCTGGTTGTTTTTTATGTCCATCAGGCGTGTCCTGAAGTATTCAGTGGCTTCTTTCAACTCTGTGATCTTCACGCCGGCCTGTTCACCGCCGATCACCTTGTTGGCAAGCAGCATCGCTTCTTCCTGAAGGTAAACATTCAGTATGGTTTGCTGGTAGTTGAGGTTTTTCGACAGTATTTTCAACGAATCTTCAATTTTTAATACTTCCGGTGACTTTTTCTGGCTTTTCAGGTAATTGATCTGATGAACCACCGACAGTATGTCAAAACTTCCTTCCCCTTTCACCTGTATGCTTTGTACGTTGATATACTGGGTCAGGTCCTCGAAAATAACGGAGCTCTGCCCGGCAGGAATTGTTAGTTCACCCGATTGAGTGATCTGTGCACCGTTGAAAAATACGGTTACTTCTTTTATTTTTGATTTGACCGGTTTAGGCTGGCCTTCGGCCGTTGCTGCTGAAATACTGCTTACAAAAAGCATCCATAATACGATTTTTTTCATGAGTTTTGATTTTAAAGTACCATAAGATGTTCTTTTACGGAAATTCCATAAAATATTTAAAAGTAAAAACTAAAAATCCAATAACACACCTATTGTGGAGGTTGTTGTTTTGTCGAATTTGCGGAGGCAAATGCAAGTTTGTCTTTGAATTTCTCACCCAGACTGGGGAAATAGTGGATGCTTAGTTCATAATATTCTGCCGCTTCCTTAAATGCTGTTTTGAAAAAATAAGCATCTCCCAGGTACATATAAGCATAACCCAGGTCTTTGCTTGATTGTTGAGTCTGTTCAAAAATGTTTTTATCATACCGTTTTACATCCTCAGAGAAATCAGCTTTCTGTAATTCCTTATCGATAACTTTTAAATTGACCGTGTCGTTGTCTCTTGTCAATTTATACCTGGCTTCCATTAGCGTAGCTTTATATAAATTTTCAAAACTTTTTGTCAACTCAATAGATTCTTTCAGGTAACTGATGGCGTCATCACTTTTTCCAAGCCTCATGCTGAACAGACCGGCTTTACGCAAAGGGTATGAAGGATCCGGGTGCTTTTCAGCCGAAAGCAGGTAGTATTCAAGGGCCTTTTCAATATTGCCCTTTTTTTCATATAAATCACCAAGGTAAGCATATGAATGGAAGGCACTGTTGGTGTCCGTTTTAAGGCACTTTTCAAATGTTGCCTGTGCTTCATCCACCTTGTTCAGGTACAAATAGGTTATACCCAGATTTGCCATGGCCTCATAATTTGAAGGGTCTATTTCAAGCGCTTTTTGGTAGTTTGTCAAAGCCAGTTGTAAGTCTTTGATGGAATTGTTCTGCCTGGCATTGTATAAGTAAGAGTTTCCTGCATTAATATTGGTCATGGCTTCTTCAGTTCTCCCCGGTTTTGATAAATTGACGAGCCATTTGGGCTGGAGCAAGGTAAATATCCCGAAAACGAGCAATGTGCCCCAGATACCCATTAGACAACCAAAGATTATGTTATCAGAAAAACGAAAACGGTCGTTCACTATTTTTTTTGCCATAAATTATTCATTGTGAATGATAAAAAGGACATCCTTATGTTGTTTTTTCAGGCGGTTATAGGTTTCACATGCCTGCCGGTTGGGTAGCTTGATGACTTGATATACCTTGTGTTTATAGGTATTATAAACCATTTCGTTGGTTAAAATATCGTTCCATCCTTTTCCTCCCTGGCCTTTGCTTCCTTTGCCGATAAGCAAAATATCAGGGCCGAGATTCTCAATTTTTTGTTTGTCGCGTAAATTAAAAGAACCTTTTTTATCAACGGTCCTGAAAGTACCATTCGGAAAAATCATGTAATCAAAATAAAACAGCGGGATCCCATTATAATTGAGATAACCCGGCCTGACAAATTTAATTCCGGAATCACCAAAACGAGCGGCAGTAAAAACAATTATAATCAGCAAAAACAGCCCGCCCCTGATTACCCAGCGTATTATTTTGTTCTTTCCGGCATGGATCAGCAAAAAAACTATGATAAAAAAGATTAATGTGATAAAGATTACATTAAACTTATAGGCTGAATCGGTAATTTGTGAAGCAACAAACAGGAAAATATAGGCAAAAACAGCTTCGAGGCAAAGCAGGGAAAATGGATTTGTATAGTATTCTTTAAGCTTTTTATTTCGTAAACGGTAGTTTGGAAACCCTTTGCCATCTTCGAGGAAGAAGAAAACAAAAACACTCCCCGCCATGTTTCCCCAGAGGTCTTTTCCGCAATCGGAAAGGTCGAAAACCCGGCTGGAAATATACACCTGGATAAATTCGTCGAAAACAGATATGGCTAATGCCATGATAAAAATCCTGAATAGAATTTTATGAGTGGGTGCAGGTTTGATGGAGAATCTGCGGAATGCTACAAACGAAAAAATACCGTAAGCAATGTAATGCCAATTATGCTGCAGGTCATAGAAATGATGGCCGAAATAATAGTCGGAAGTTAACTGACCAATAGCCACAAAAACCAAAATAAATCCTAAATACAGCAATTTCTTTTTTGTCAGGATTTTCCGTGAAAAATAAAAAAACAAGATCAGGACTATTATCGCTATAATTACGACATATGGGATGCGAAAAAAATCAAATTCTATAGCGGCTCTGGAAGCCCGCCCAATGGCATTCTGCAAATAATTCTGCAGCATCAGAAAAGGCGTGACAATAAGCAGGATCGTGAATAAATAAAAATTTATCAGGGTAATGCGGGCTTTTTTCATAATTAGCTATAAACAAGTT
>DAOQAT010000088.1:0-10755 GCA_035354195.1 Bacteroidales bacterium
TTTACTGTTCCTTTTTTCATTGTATTAATTTATTGTGTATTAAAATATTTGCAAATGTATACATTTTAATTTACATGGCAAAAAAATATTTAGTAAATTGATAAAATGGGAGATAGACTGACATATTTTAACAATATTCTTATGATTTCCGAAAAAAAACTAAATTTACCAATCAATTAAACATGACAGAACCTGCAAAAAATTTTATTGTTTATAAAGCTTCTGCCGGATCGGGGAAAACCTACACGCTGGTTAAGGAATACCTCAAGCTGGTTTTGGCCAACCCGCTGAAGTACCGCCATATTCTTGCGGTAACATTTACCAATAAAGCCGCCTATGAAATGAAAAGCAGGGTGGTCGCCTATCTGAAGCTTCTTTCAGATGTTGCCGATAAAAATGTTCCGGAAAAGGAAAAAGAACAGATCCGCGCAAAAAACTCAGCCCTTATTCAGGATCTTTCAAAAGCCACCAAACTTAACGAAACAGAATTATCAGCCAGGGCAAACGTGGTGTTGCACAAGATCCTTCATAATTATTCTGACTTTGCCATCAGCACCATCGACAGTTTTGTCCAGAAAATTATACGGACTTTTGCTTATGACCTGAAATTATCCCAGAATTTTGAAGTTGAACTTGATGCGAAACGTGTATTATCAGAAGCCGTTGATGTTATATTGAGTTATGCCGGCTCGGATGAGGATATCACCAAAATGCTCATCGAATTCATCAAACAAAAAATGGATGACGGCAAAACCTGGGAAATTGAGAAAGACCTTAAAACTTTTTCAGAACAGTTGCTGAATGAAAACACCCGGAAATACCTCGGATTATTTGCCGGCATTAACCTTGGTGAATTTTCAAAAGCAATTGCGGCTTCTTTTGTAAGGAGGAAAACCCTTGATAAAGAAGCTAAGCAGCAGGCTGCAGGTGTTTTAACCCTGATCAAAGGACATCAAATCGATCCAAAAAGCTTTTTTCAGGGGTCAAAAGGAATCCCCGGATTTTTCCAAAAGGTCGCCGCGAATGGGTTGGGTGCGGCTTCAACAAACTCTTATTGCGAAAAGGCGGTAAATGAAGATCTCTGGTATTCCAAAACTACTCCGCCCGGTGAAAAGGAGAAAATCGATACGATAAAGGACCGCATCAGTGCATCCTACAAAATAATTTTCAGCCATGTGGTTGAATTCCGCGACCTGGGCCTGATCATCAGGAGCCTGTATCCTTTGTCGCTCCTGAGCCAGATAGAAAAAGAAACCGAAACCATTAAAGCGGAAGAAAATATTATTTTTATCAGCGATTTTTACCGCAAGATACACGAACAATTGCTTAATGAGCCTGTACCGTTTATTTACCAGAGGGCAGGCGAAAAATACGAACATTATTTTATCGACGAGTTTCAGGATACTTCTGTCCTGCAATTCCAGAATATGCTTCCCCTTATCGAAAATTCCATGGCCTCGGGTAATGCCAACCTGATTGTCGGCGACGGCAAACAGGCGATTTACCGCTGGCGCAACGGCGAAGTCATGCAATTTGCTTCCTTACCGGAAATTTATAAAAAACCGGATTTGCCGCATTTCGATGATATTGAAAAATCGATTTCAAGAAATATCATGGATTATGGCGAGGATGAGAAAGGGGTTAACAACATTAACTTTCGCTCGAAAACGGAAATAGTTAGCTTTAACAATGGGTTGTTCGATTTCCTTTCTGCTGAAGTGCTTGACGAGAATAAAAATAAAATTTATCAGCACCAGGCTCAGCAGGCGAAGCCGGGAAACGACGGCGGCTATGTCAGCATCAAATTTTTTGAAGGTGGGGCAGCATATTCCGATAATCAGCTGAATGGCATCCTTGAGATCATCAAAGAACTGGCCGGAGCCGGCGCCCCGCTGAATGATATGGCCGTTATTTGCCGCATCAATAAACAGGCTGCCGATGCCGCTTCTTACTTGCTGCAAAACGGGATCGACGTGGTGTCCAGTGAATCCCTGCTGTTGGGCTCTTCTCAAAAAGTGAATTTTATCATTTCCATATTCCGCTACCTTGCTGATCCGGACAATGAACTGGCAGCCGCCTTCATCTTGTATTTCCTGCAACATAATTTAAAACCTGACCTTAGCCTGAACCAACTGATCTTGTTGTATCAGTCAATAAAAGCAAATAAGCCGCAAAAGTATCCGCTGAATAAGGTTTTTGAGCATTTCGGTTTAGCGCTGAAATTCGAAAACCTGGCTGCCATCCCGCTTTATGACCTGGCTGAGTTGTTGATCAGGGCTTTTGGTTTTACCGTACCTCCGGATCCTTTTATGGTTTACCTTTTGGATGCCGTTAATGAATTTACCGGCGACAATACACCCGGTATGCAGGATTTTCTTGAATGGTGGGATGAAAAAGGCGCCGGAAAATCCATCGTGGTTCCCGATAAGCTGGATGCGGTGCGGATCATGACCATCCATAAGGCCAAAGGGCTTGAATTCCCCATTGTTATTTATCCCTTTGCCGACGAATCGGTAAAAATAAAAGACGCCGGTACCTGGGTGGACAACACTTTTGAATATTGTCCCGGAATACCGGCATTTCCGATTAATATCAGTCAAAAAGCGCTGACCGGGACGTCTTTTGAAAGCCTTTACCTTCAGGAAAAAAGCAGCGCAGAACTGGATTTGCTCAACATCTGTTATGTGGCGCTTACCCGGCCTGAGGAACAACTGTATATACTTTCAAAAAAATATGAAAAAGATGAGGGCTCCAGCTTTGGCTCCCTATTGAAAAAATACCTGAAACATACCGGAAAATGGTCTGATGAAAAAGATCTTTATGAGTTTGGAAGCCGCTCAGGTTCTTTGATCCAACATCACATGGCCGAAAAAAGCAATACGGCCATCCCTTCAACTATTTTCTCCACCGACTGGACCGATAAAATGGTCATCCGCTATAATTCCGCTATTTTGTGGGAAGATGATGAAACGGCCCGGAGTATTTCATGGGGGAACATCGTTCATAAGGTATTGTCCGAAATCCGTGAGGAAGCAGATATTCCGGAAGTTATAGCGAAGATGGTTCTCGAAGGTGTCATAACAGATGCCGATGCGGGGAAGATCCGCGAATACCTGGATAAGCTGATGCAAAACCATGAGTTTAGCAGGTTTTTTGGCCCGGGCCTGCATGTGTTGACCGAGGCTGAGATCCTGACACCCGATAACAATGTCTACCGCCCCGACAGGATCATTTTTGAAAAAGAATATAATATCGTCATAGATTTTAAAACCGGCGCTGCCAGGGAAGATCATAAAACCCAGGTGCGCAATTATGCGCGACTGCTGACAGAGATCAACGGCAAACCCTGTGAGCTATACCTGGTGTACCTGCAAAAAGAGCCGCGGGTTGAACGATTGGACAACTGAAGCGTACGGTTTGATCGCATTATAAAAGAAAGTTCTGAAAACGGCGTTAGATTAACAACACAAAAAAAATTATTGTATGGAACCATTGATAAATTTCGAAACCCGGTTCTGCCTCAGGCATTATGAGATGAGCAAATACGGCGAAGCCACGCCAGAGACCATGCTGGCCATGCTCGAAGAAACGGCAGCGGAACATTGCCATGCGATACAGAACGATCTTTACAAGCTGCAAAGGCAAAACATCGGCTGGGTGCTGGTATCGGGCGGCCTGCAAATGACGCGTTATCCGGTGTACAAAGAAGAGATAAAGATCCGGACATGGTTGTCGAGCTATTCAGCAGTGAGAGGGATCAGGGAGAACATCATCTTCGATTCGAAAAATAACATCATTGGCAGGGGGCGTGGGCTGTGGCTTTTTTATGATATAAGCCGCCGAAAGCCTTTGGCTATTTGGGACGAGTTCAAAGAAAACTGGTCCGTGAACCCGGAGGTTTCATCGGATCACGACCTGGTGTCGAAGATGGAGCCGGTAAGCAGGGCAAGCTATACGAACGGCATCCGTGTGCGCTCTTCAGAGATCGACATGTACCACCATGTGAACAATGTGATGTACCTGCACTGGCTGCTGGATTCCGTCCCTGAAAGCATTATGGAAAACTGTTTTCTGCACGACATTCAGGGCCGCTTCATCGCCGAGATAAAATACGGCGACAACATGGAGTTCCTTACCGAGGAAGAGGCCGGGGGCAAGGCGTTCAGGCATACCATCATCAACCGGGATACAAAAAAAGTATGTGCCATAGCCACAACCGTGTGGCAGCCGAGAACGTTCTTTTCTGCAAAGTAAGGGCATATGAAATAATAACGGTCTGACCGGTGATGAAGCGCGTCACGCTGAGCCGATTTTCCGGAAAATATTCTTTAGCAATAAAAAAAAAGAAAATCTTGTCCCCGCCTGCGTGGCACAGGCAGGGAAGTGTGCGCGATTGAACAAAGTAATTATTATTAATCAACAAAAAACAGTCATCTGATGACTGCCAACTTAAAATTATTGCAATGTTTTGAAGTTTTTAGTCATCTGATGACTGCACACCAGCCCTTGAATTGTGAGAAAAAATATCGTAAATTTGATTACCATTTCTGCGGTTGAGTTTCGGTACATGTAATTCTGCCTGTTTCGATGCCTGCCGTTTTTGTTGAACATAAAAAACAAAAAAATGGATAGAGAAGCGAAAGCAATAATTATTTGGATAACAGTAAGCGTAGCGTTCGTGATACTTTCACTGGTATTGCTCTTCGTTCCATGGTGGATACCGCACGAAATGGAGGTAAAACTTGCCGTGATACTGTCGGGTTTTCTATCAATAATTATCATAACCGGCCTGATAAAAAAAAGATACAGCGAGCATGCTGCTTCTGTTTTAAATGTACTTCAGTATATCATGATAGCCTTGCTTTGCGCTGTGGTGTTTACAGGAGTTTTATTCTGGTTTGACTCCTGGATCATTGGCAGGCTGGGCAGGAACAACAGTTATGCATACCTGGTTTTCGGTATGCTGTCGTCGGTTGCATGCTTTTTTACTTCATGGAGGAACCCGAAAAGTATCAGGTATGTTCCCATTATTATAAATGCAATTGTTATATTTCCTGCTGTATTCGGCGATTTTGATTCCATGTCAATCTATGGACTTGTCCTGACAGCAGGCACATCCCTGCTGGGTTATTATTTGGGAAATAAGAGGATACGCTCACGGGAAGAACAGGGATAGCAGATGGCAAACCCGGATATGTGCAGCAATTGCTGTCTGCACAAACATCTTTCCACGGAAAAATATTATTTTTACCGCTAAGAAATTGTTTGGATTTTATCTTTTAATATCTTTATGCGCCTTTTTTGCTGCAACTTCGTTAGATTTTTCGACATAGGATAAACTATGTCTGCAAAATCTGCCTCGTTTCGCTAAAAAATCCATCATAAATCTTATTTAACATATCCGCCGCGGCGGATCCAAACAGTTTCTAAATAAATTCAAAAATTATGTCCCAATTATTTCCCCCGTTCATCACCGGCCTGCCCGAAGCCGATATGCCTGTCAATGGCGTTAAAGCATACCTTTCGCAGGGCGAAGGGCACCAGATCATATTTATGGAGTTT
The DNA here is from genome assembly GCA_035354195.1 of Bacteroidales bacterium. Taxonomy (GTDB): domain Bacteria; phylum Bacteroidota; class Bacteroidia; order Bacteroidales; family CAIWKO01; genus CAIWKO01. The sequence goes on from DAOQAT010000088.1 coordinate 5,563, forward strand.
ACGGAAGATACCGTAGTGCCCGAACATTCGCATGCCAACCAGTGGGGTTTTGTGCTGGAAGGCAGGATCGAGCTGACCATCGGCGGCATAAAAAACACCTACGTAAAAGGCGACAGGTTTGTAATAGGCAAAGATGTCAAACACTCCGCAAAGATCTTTGCAGGCTATGCTTCCATAGAATATTTCGACCAGGCGGAACGGTATAAGAAAAAGAAATAAGCAGCAGATTAAGCCTAAAGCCCTTTCTGGTCAAGGTATTATTTCAGTAACTTGGCGACATATTTCACGAATACCTTGAACCAGTTGTGCTAAGTTTGCAATTTAGCACCCTTCAATAATTTCATTATGTTATTTTAACCTTGATATTATCAATATTTTTATATTTGTAAAAAAATAAAACCAACCAAAAGGTACAGTAAACAAACTGTTTCTTTTGGATACCATTACCTTTGGTAATGCTATAAACTCGTTGGCGTTCATTGTAAAAAGACAAACAGACGACAGAATGACAAAGAAATTTTTGCTGCATAAAGACAAGGAAAAATGAAAATTGCCAACGCACAAAACAACACATTTGCAAGCCCCTAAACACAAGCCGATGCTTCAGCTTGCAAAAGAGTTGTTTTCTTGCCTACGCACCCATGCCCACTCAACCACCCCATGATATCCATTTTCTTAAATTGTTAATAATTATTTTTAAAGATTTGAATTTTATCAGGAAAATGTAGCTATATTTGCCAATATTTGTCAAGACAAAATTAAGCAGTTTGAAAACGATAGGTAACACACTAAGAGAATTAAGGGAAGAAAAAGGACTATTACTTCGAGAAGTAGGTGCTAAATTGTCAATTGATCCAACTATTCTGAGTAAAATAGAACAAGACAAAAGAATGCCTACAAAAGAACAAGTTAAAGCTCTTGGTGAGTTTTACAAAAAACAACAAAACGAAGTAATTATTGCTTGGCTTTCTGACAAACTTGTATATGAAGTTAAAGGCGAAGAATTAGCATTGCAAGCTATGCAAGTTGCTGAGGAAAAAATAAAATATAATTCAAAGTCAAAAAAGTAATAATAATCATGACAGGTATTGATATAAGAGAAAAACGAAATGATATTGGTTTAAGCCAATCAAAACTTGCGGACATTACAGGTATTGAACAAGCTCGTATTTCTGCTTATGAGTTGGGCAAGCTAAATTTGACGAATACTGAAATAATTAAGATTTCAAAGCAATTGGAAATTATTGATGAACACACAGTATTAAAATTAAAAAAGAAAAGATTTCAGAATAGTCAACATCTTGAATCTATTATATTACAGATTCCGAGAAGAGGATATAAAAAAACAAATCGAAATATAGAATATCTTAAAACGCTTAATGGACTAGAAAATCAATTTCAAAATCCACCGAAAACAGGGCTTAGGGCTATCTCTTTTTTTGCAGGATGCGGAGGTTTATGTTATGGTGTTAAAGCTGCGGGGTTTGAAATTGTGGCAACAAATGAATTAGTTGAGGAATATAAAAATATTTATAGGCAGAATTTTCCTACTGCGAATTTCTTACCAAATGACATAAAAGATATTTCAGAAAACGATATAAGTGAGATTTTGGAAAAACACAAAACTATTGATTTAATGGTTGGTGGACCACCCTGTCAAGGTTTTAGTTTAGCAGGTAAAAGAGACGTTAATGATAAAAGAAATACCCTTTTTGAGTATTATTTAAAAATTGCAAAACAAATACAACCAAAAGTAATTTTAATTGAAAATGTAAGACTTCTTACATCAATGAAAGATCCGAATGGGAGTTTAGTTAGTAAAAGGATTCTTGATACTTTTGAAAAAATTGGATATGTAAGCACATTTTACAATGTAAATGCAAAAGATTTTGGTGTACCACAGCATCGAGAAAGGGTAATATTTATTGCTGTAAGAAAAGACTTACAAAAAAATCCATCAATTCCAGAAATTAAATTTGGAAACTCAGTAAATCTATTTAATTCTTTCGACCCATATTTTACTTTTGGTGATGCTGTGTCTGATTTGGAATTTTTGGAATCTGGCGAAAAAAGTAAAACAGACAAATATCATTGGGCGGTTAAGCATCCTGAACATGTTATTAGATGGTTAGTTGATGTTCCCGAGGGGAAAAGTGCACATGATAACGAAAACCCTGAATTGAGACCACCATCAGGTTATAATACCACCTACAAAAGACAGGTTTGGAATGAGCCAGCTGGTACAGTTGCAACTACTTATGGAATGATATCAGGATGCAGGAATGTTCACCCTATTGCAACTAGGTCACTTACTACAAGAGAAGCTCTTCGTTTGCAAAGTTTTCCTGATTCATTTAAACTTATCGGTAATGATGGAACAATTCGAACTGTAATTGGTAATGCTGTTCCACCATTACTTGGGTATGAAATAGCTAAACATTTACTTGCTAATTATATGTTGTAAAAATATCCAGCCTCTAAATTAAATTGAAGTTGTGTTGCATTTTGTTTATTGCCTAAGCGTTGAAATTGTATTATCCCGAATCTTGGTGCTTCATGAAAAATACCTTTTGTGAGTTTTCTATCTTCAACAGATCGGCTTTTCTTTCTATCGGCATAAAGTTTCTTAGTAAAACCAGAATATTTTTTTGATAATTTCACTATTTCATCAATTGAAAATAGAGCAAATTCTTGAGGTCCTGAAGTTATTTTCTTGGTTTTGTGGATAAGTATATCAGGGATAAAAGGATCATTCGGGTAAGCCTTCTGTAACAGAAGTCTAGTGATTTCATTTTGATATGTTTCAAATATTTTTTCAAGTTCTTTGCGTCCTTTGGTGTTTATTTCTTCCCAAAAAAATCTACTTGTATCAATAAGTCTATTTTTCATGACAATTTTATCGTCAATCGGTCTATAACCCGGGTCTCCACAGAATTGTTTCATTGCAACTCTTGCATCATTGCTAATCTTAACGATATTAGATTCAATTAAATCGCAAAATGCTGTTGCTGTTGAACAATAAAGTTGTGCATTAGTTGGATTCTCTTTATTGCACTGTTTTACTGTTATACCAACTGTTTTGAGTTGTTTGCCATTATATAATGATAATAAAACATCACTTTTGCATGCCTTGACAACAACACCACGTACTTGCAACCATTGTTTTCCACCATCTGCAGTGGCTAATGTACCTAATGCTATTGCTTCTACTTTATCACATTGACTCCAACCTAAGACAGACAGTGCTTTTTTAATTACGTTTATTTCTGGATTGCCATAAATCAATTTATTTGGTAAAGGTTTTTGATTTATTGGACATTTAACTTTGTTAATATTTGTAGCAAGTGTAACTTCAAATTTATGCCCTGTTTTTCTTCCTATTATTCCAGCCTGTATTTGCAAGGCATGTTTTGTATCGTTTGGTGTTAACGCCATATTATATATTTTTTGTTAATGAACTAATTGTTGTGTTTAAACCTTTGGCGAGAATAAATAAATTACTGAAAGAGATATTTCTTAAACCTCTTTCAACAAGACTTATATAGGTTCTATCAAACCCACAATTAAAAGCAAGTTCTTCTTGAGAAATTTTAAGTTCAGCACGTTTTTGCTTGACTACTTCTCCTAACTTTTTGAGAATTAATTCTTTTTCCATAATTTTGCAAAAGTATGTATATGCAGACAATATGACAACGGACAATGCGTCTCATTTTGTTTTCATAAATACCTACAATGAATGCCAATGCTTCATAGTCAAGCACATTTGCAGGTCGCACCAGCCAACGCTAAGACCAAAACCTGCAAAAGAGCTTGCCTACCCCAACGCACGGCAGACAGAAAAGATGCAGCAAAAATGAAAGAAAAATAACGAGAAAAATGAACAACGAAACGCTAACAAAGTGTATATGCCATAAGGGTTTCAGTGAGTATTCAAGCGTTGTAGCCCGCTCAAACTTTCGTGTCGGTGGACAGGAAACTGCTCCGCAATCCCTTACGGCACATACACTCGACCGTTACTGCCACAAAAATATATTATAATCCCAAAAAAAATCCGAATAATTAATTTATTAAAAAGGGCTGCTTGGAGAATTTGCCAGTTCCTTCACACTCTCCCTAAACGGCCTGATGTTAACTTTGAAGACTTCTTCTGTTTTCGACGTGTCATAACTAATGTCGCTTTTTAGGCTCAATAGGTTCTCGCGGCTCACCGGAAATTTTAAGTTAAACATTCCTGCCAACTTTATAATCCCCAAGGCCAGGCTGAACGGGATGCGTACGATGTTGGTTTTTTTTCGCGCCGTTTCAGAAATTATTTTTACAGCAGCCTCCAGCGGCAATATTTCTTTTTCTGCAAGCGGGAACGTGCCGCAGATATTGTATTCCAGTGCATGGCCGATACATGCGAGCAGGTCATCAATATAAATGGATTGTACGGGTTGCCGCCCGTCGCCGAAAACCGGGATGATGCGCCGGCTGAGGATTACCTGCTGGAGGTTCGCATAAGTTCCCCGCTTTCCAAGTACCAGCCCGGGTTTCAGGATCAGGTCGCGCGAGTTGTCAAAGATTTTTTCAATCTCAAACTTTGACTGCCCATAATGGGAAAGGCTTTCGGCATGTGAAGAAAAGCTGGAGAAATAAATAAATTTCTTTATTTCGTTTCTGCGGCTGGTTTCCAGGAGGCGGTAGGTGCCCGACCGGTTGAGGGCATGGGCATTTTTTTGTTGAGGCGAATATTTTACATAGGCGCAGTGGATAAGCGCATCGGCCATGATAAACGGTTCTTCCGGCGGTTCTGTGGAAAGATCGTATTCGTAAAAGGTGACATTTTCGGGCAGCCCTGCCGGTTTGGACCTCGACAACGCCCTGATGGCATGGCCTTTAGCACTGAGGTAGCGCACCAGCTCGCTGCCGATAAAACCATTAGCGCCGGTGATAATGATGGTTGCCATAGTTTTAAACTAGTCCTGTTAATACACCATTTCCCTCACCATTCCGATTTTCAACATAAACAAATATATGCAATTTCCGGGGTAAAAACAAATAGGACGGGGCACTGCTCAGACTGATCGGTTAATTGCGCGTCACGCACAGCAGCGACAATTGCAATCCGCTAATATTCCTCCTTTTCAGGGAGATTAAACCCAGATTACGCGATAGGAACGTAGTGAACTATTGAGTAGCGCGCAGGATTGT
>DAOQAT010000089.1:0-10527 GCA_035354195.1 Bacteroidales bacterium
ATAAAAATTTATCAGGGTAATGCGGGCTTTTTTCATAATTAGCTATAAACAAGTTGTAAAACTAATATTAAAAATTAATTTTTAGAGAGGCCTGCAAAAAATTAACAGTTTATATCAAGAGGATATGAAATTTGCATATACTGAAATACAGTAAAAAGTATTAATTTCGCTGAAAAAAGAATGAATAAACCGCTCATTCTGGTAACAAACGATGATGGTGTGGCTGCACCGGGTATCAGGTTTCTGATAGGTGTGATGCGCGAAATTGGCGACGTGGTTGTGTTGGCTCCGGATAAACCACAGTCCGGAATGGGGCACGCCATCACCGTCAGTTCACCATTACGGATGCAGAAATTAAAAATCGAAGACCATTATAAAGAATATTGCTGCAGCGGCACCCCTGTCGATTGTGTGAAGCTGGCTGTTGATAAGATTCTCCATCGCAAACCCGACCTGTTGGTGTCAGGCATAAATCACGGATCAAATTCTTCTGTTAATATTATATATTCCGGAACTATGTCAGCAGCTCTTGAAGGAGCTATGGTAAATATTCCTTCAGCAGGGTTCTCATTGAATGATTATTCCTATCAGGCCGACTTCAGCCATACAGCTGATTATATCAAAAAAATATGCCTGAACATGATGAAATACGGGCTTCCTGGCAAAACCTGCCTGAACGTGAACTTCCCGAAAAACGAAAAAAAATTAAAAGGTATTAAAATCTGCAGGCAGGCTAACGCTTTCTGGAAGGAAGAATTCAATGAACGCAAGGACCCGCACGGCAGGAACTATTATTGGTTAACCGGGATTTTTGAAAATACAGATAACGGAAAGGATACCGATGAATGGGCATTGAAAAATAATTATGTTTCCGTGGTGCCGGTTCACGTGGATTTTACTGCACATCATGCGATACCAATCATAAAAAAATGGAAAAATAATGTTTAAATTATTAAAAAAAGACTCGTTCCTCCTGGGTATTGTCCTGGGTGTCCTGATGCCTGCAATATGTTTTGGAATATTATATTTTCTGAATGTGACATTTCCAAACAAAGAAACAGGTAAAGAAATATTCCGGCTGACAACAGTGTTTATTGTCAGTTTAATTCCAAATGCCATTGCGCTGAGGATTTATCTTGTTAATCTAAAAGCGGACAGGACCGGCAAAGGAATACTGTTTGTAACCTTTATTTTCGCAATAATTTTTATGATACTTTATTATAAGGGATAGCGTGCAAAAAAATAAAAGAAATACCATAATAGGAGTTGTTTTAACGGTTGGCGTTTTGACTGCCCTGATCTTAATTTTTGTCATTTCGCCTTCTCAAAAAGTAAAGAAGAATCCATACACTGTTACGCAGCAGGAACCTGTGGAACCGGTTTTCAGAAAAGACGGCACATTGAAATTTGAAATCAATCGGAAAAAAACAAAAACCATCACCATCGAAATTGCTGATAACGATGAAGAGCGCACCCAGGGACTAATGTATCGCAAGAGTATGCCCGACAGCTGCGGGATGTTATTCATTTTTGACGTGATGCAACCTTTGTCATTCTGGATGAAAAACACCCGAATCCCATTAGATATAATATATATAGACAAAGATTTCAGCATCGTTAATATTGCTGAGAATACAGAGCCTTTTTCTGAAGTATCAATACCTTCCGGAAAGGACGCCATGTATGTTGTTGAAGTAAATGCAGGTTTTTGTAAGAAAAATAATATCGTGGCAGGTACAAAAATTAGTTACAATTTAAATTAATGTTATGAATTCTTTATTCATCTCTTTATTCATCAGATGGAGCCCAAACGTGGAAATATTCAGTATCGGAAATTTCGGTTTACGCTGGTACGGATTCCTTTTTGCCATGGGATTTTTTCTTGCATATACAGTCTTATTTTACATCTACAAACGTGAAAAAGTTGAATTGAAACTCCTCGACTGGCTTACGTTTTATGTGTTTGTTGCCGTGTTGATCGGTGCACGGCTCGGACATGTTTTTTTCTATGAATGGGGCTATTATAAAGACCACCTCGGCGAGATTCCGATGGTCTGGAAAGGAGGATTGTCAAGCCATGGAGCAGCTATTGCCATCGTCATTGCCCTCCTGATTTATATCAGGCAATTTAAAGTAAATGTGTGGTGGCTGTTCGACCGGGCCGCCATAGCAATACCGGTAACCGCGGCCTTTGTGCGTTTTGGGAACCTGATGAATTCAGAAATATACGGCATGGTAACTACCGTTCCCTGGGGTTTTATTTTTGTAAATGATAAAGACGCCGGTGCATTGCCGCGTCACCCCACCCAATTATATGAAGCAATTTCCTACCTTTTAATTTCGTTGGTCTTATTTATCTTGTACCGCAAAAATATCGGAATTAAACGCCCGGGATTATTTGTCGGTGTGTTTTTAGTTGTGCTGTTCACGGCGCGTTTCCTGATTGAATTTCTGAAAGTGGTCCAGGTGGATTTTGAAAAGCAAATGCCCTTGGATATGGGGCAGTGGCTGAGCATTCCTTTTATATGCCTGGGAGTAGCGTTTATAATTTTTTCTCACCGAAAAAAGAAAATCAAAACAATCTGAAAAAAAAAGAGGCCTTTAAAAAGCCTCTTTTCAATTGTTTTGAGAAAATTTACATTTATTTTTTTACGTCTTTCATTACCGGTGCATTTGATTTTACACCCTTGGCCTTGACCAGCTTTTTGCTATTCTTCGGTAGCAGCGGTGTCATGACAAAATTAATGGTCTTTTTCCCTGCAATTACTTCAGTTGCATTGCTGTACCCGGCTGCGCTCACCTCAATGGAAGTGACATCTGAGGATACTTTGATGCTGTAATTACCTTTTATATCAGTTTTAACCGAAGTGTTTGCAGCATCCTTTACTTTGATCACGGCTCCTGAAATGGGTTTGCCGTCTTTTTTTGAACTGACGTTTCCGGTTATTGTTGCCTGTGCAAATGAAATTTGAAGGCCTGCAAATGCTGCAATGCAAAAAATCAATAAGCGTTTCATGGTTTTAATTTTTAAGTTGGTGAACGGTTTAAACAATTTTCAAGCCAAAAAATCAAATACAAGAGGTCACTTATTTTCTTGATTCAATTAAAATTTCGAGCATTTTTATGGCGGCATCCGGAATTTTTGTTCCCGGCCCAAAGATCGCTATGGCGCCTGCCTTGTAAAGGAAATCATAATCCTGAGGAGGTATTACACCGCCAACAATCACCATGATATCTTCACGCCCGAGTTTTTTCAGTTCTTCAATCACCTGCGGTACCAGTGTCTTATGACCGGCGGCAAGGCTTGAAACCCCGAGGATGTGTACATCGTTTTCAACAGCTTGCTTGGCTGCTTCGGCAGGAGTCTGGAATAATGGGCCGATGTCCACATCGAAGCCGATATCGGCATAGCCGGTGGCCACCACTTTTGCTCCACGATCGTGTCCGTCCTGACCCATTTTGGCGATCATGATCCTTGGGCGCCTTCCTTCAAGGGAGGCAAACTGGTCAGCCATGTCGCAGGCTTTCTGATAACTTTCATCATCCCTTGATTCGGACGAATATATTCCTGAAATTGATCTTATCACGGCTTTGTACCTCCCGAATATTTTTTCGCATGCCATCGATATCTCACCGAGAGAGGCCCTTTTGCGTGCTGCATCCACAGCCAGTTCCAAAAGGTTGCCATTCCCGGTTTCGCATGCCTGGGTTATTTTATCTAATGATTTCTGTACTTCTTCATTATTTCGTCCGGCTTTGAGTTGTGCAAGCCTTTTCAGCTGAGCCTCGCGGACCGCCGTATTGTCAACCTCCAACGTATCAATGGGAGCTTCCTTTTCAAGGCGGAATTTATTCACGCCCAAAATCGTATCTTTACCCGAATCGATACGCGCCTGTTTGCGGGCTGCTGCTTCTTCAATGCGCATTTTAGGCAGGCCGGTCTCTATAGCTTTTGCCATGCCGCCAAGGCTTTCTACTTCCTGAATATGTGCCCAGGCTTTATGTGCCAATTCATGAGTGAGGTATTCAACATAATACGAACCGCCCCAGGGATCAACCACCTTGCAGATGTTGGTTTCTTCCTGAATATAGATCTGCGTGTTTCTTGCGATACGTGCCGAAAAATCTGTAGGCAGCGCTATCGCTTCATCCAGCGCATTAGTGTGCAATGATTGTGTATGCCCGAGAGCAGCACCCAGCGCTTCTATGCAGGTACGAGCTACGTTGTTATAAGGATCCTGTTCGGTAAGGCTCCAGCCCGAAGTCTGGCAATGGGTACGCAAGGCAAGCGATTTCGGGTTTTTCGGGTTGAATGTTTTGACCAGCTTTGCCCATAACATGCGCGCTGCACGAAGTTTTGCAATTTCCATAAAATGGTTCATGCCAATACCCCAGAAAAATGATAAGCGGGGAGCAAAGGAATCAATATCCATCCCGGCATTAACGCCGGCTCTCAGGTATTCAAGCCCGTCTGCCAGGGTATAGGCCAGTTCAATGTCGGCGGTGGCGCCGGCTTCCTGCATGTGATAACCGCTGATGCTGATCGAATTGAATTTCGGCATATTCTTCGAAGTGAACTCAAAGATGTCGGCAATGATCTTCATCGATGGCAAAGGAGGGTAAATGTATGTGTTGCGGACCATGAACTCCTTTAAAATGTCATTTTGAATGGTGCCGGTGAGTTTTTCCATGCTGACACCCTGTTCTTCGGCGGCGACAATATAAAAAGCCAGAATCGGAAGAACAGCGCCGTTCATGGTCATGGATACAGACATTTTATCGAGTGGAATGTTGTCGAACAGGATTTTCATGTCAAGAATGGAATCGATGGCAACACCTGCTTTCCCCACATCACCAACCACACGTTCGTGGTCTGAATCGTAGCCGCGGTGTGTAGCTAAGTCAAAAGCAACCGACAAGCCTTTTTGCCCGGCAGCCAGGTTACGGCGGTAAAAAGCATTGGACTCTTCTGCGGTAGAAAAACCGGCATATTGGCGGATGGTCCAGGGTTGCATGACATACATGGTGGAATAAGGCCCGCGCAAATAGGGTGGAAGGCCTGCTGCGTAATTCAGATGTTCCATTCCGGTCTTATCTCCGGGTGCATAAAAAGGTTTTAATGGGATAAGCTCCGGGGTAAGCATGTTTTCGTCAGCTTGGTCCGGGCTTTTTCTATCTGTTTTTGCTTTTGTGGCAGGTTTGTAATCAACGTTTTTAAAATCTGGTCTCATATTTTGAGTTTGTTTAGTTCGGTGTTTTAGTTTTTCTCATGACTATTGGCTCGTGGCTCATGGCTCATGGCTTGTGGCTCGTGGCTCATGGCTTGTGGCTTGTGGCTCGTGGCTCGTGGCTAATTCCCATAGTCCATAAAAATTTAATTTATCCCAAGTAATTTATTGTATTTTGCAAGCGCTTCGGCTACATTAACGCGGACATGAATAAAATCATCCACCCCGGAAGCTTTTAAAGCCTCAGTCAGTTCTTTCGGGTAACCGGCGATGATAACCTGGATATTGCCGTTATTCTTTTTCAGTGCGGCTGCCAGATCTGATGCATAGCTTGCGTATTCTTCATCGGAACTGCAAATAACTACCAAGGCTGCCTTTGATTTGGCCACCTCGTTCACCGTGGCTTCAATGTCTTTTGACAAATATTCTTCCATGATTTCGTAACCGGCACAGCCAAAGAAGTTTGTTGAAAATGTGGCCCTTGCTTTACGCATGGCAAGATTACCATAGGTTGCAAGAAACACTTTCGGGCGGGCGCCGCCGGCTTTTACAAATTTCTCCGTAGCCATCCTTAGCCCTTCAAAGATTTCAGCGCCACGGTATAATTTCAGGATGGCACCATTATCTTTTTGCGTTGCATCCTGAAACTCTTCAAGCATGGTCTCATGCAGGTTCGGGAAAATATTGGTTCCTAAAATCGGAGCCTTGCGCATGGCAATATCCAGATTGCGGTGGGCAGCTGTTTTTTCAATGTCTTGTTTCAGGCTTCCGTTTTCCATCACAGCGATCATGCCGCCGGCTGCTTCAATTTCCTGGAATTTTTTCCAGGCAATCTGGGCGATTTCATCCGTGAGCGATTCAATATAATAAGAACCTGCGGCCGGATCCACCACTTTATCAAGATAGGATTCTTCTTTTAAAATGATCTGAATGTTACGTGCGATGCGGGAACTGAAATCATCATGCTCTTTATAGGTGCTGTTAAACGGAAGGACGGTTATCGCATTAGCTCCGCCAATGGCTGCCGACATGCATTCCGTAGTAAGCCGCAGCAGGTTCACATAAGGATCATACACAGATTTATTCCACATGCCGCTGACCGCGTGAACGGCAGCCTTTAGCGAGCCCGGATCCTTTGGTTTGTATTGTTCGGCAATACGTGCAAACAACATTCGGGCAGCCCGCAGTTTGGCAATTTCCATGAAATAATTCGACCCTACACCAAACGTAAGCTGTATCCTTGAAATAACATCATCAATGTCCAGATTGCGATCAGTCATCTGAGCCATGTATTCGTTGGCGGAGGCAAGCACATAAGCCAGTTCCTGAACTGCAGTGGCGCCGGCATTATAAAAATGCTGCCCGTTTATGTTCAGTACTTTGTACAATGGCAAATTCGTTTTCATGTATTTGATCAGGGCGGCGGCTTCATTAAAATTATCTTCTTTGCTGTTGTAATATTCGCCGTGCAGGAGGTAATACGAAACCGAATCGAAGTTAAAAGAGCCTTTTACTTTTTCAGCATTGAAACCAGATTTTTTCACAAATTCGGTCAGTAAATCAGCTAATATGGAATATGATAGTGAAGAAAAGAAATGTACCGCTATTTCTTCCAAGTTGATCCCTTTTAAGAGCTTCGCCAGTTCTTCTCTGGTGGCCAGTTCTTTTACCTTAAAAGAAATTGCGGTGGCGCCTCTTGAAATGGCTTTCAGCGCTTCGGCATTGGCCTTTGCGACATCTTTCACGACGATCTCTTCACGGATACGCCAGGTGTTTGATGCGCCGTTATACCCGCGGATATAAGGATATTCGCCGGGCAGCGCTTCCTGGTAATCAAGTTGCTGAATGTTTTCAGCCCGGTAATAAGGTTTGATCTTAATGCCTTCGTAGGTACTCCAGATGAGTTTTTTTTCGTAGTCGGCGCCCTTCAGGTCTTCTTTAATTTTTTGTTCCCAAAGTTCTGTCGGAACAGGTGGAAATTCTTCAAAAAGTTTCGTGTTATCAGTATTTTTTTCCATTGCGAAATGTGTTTGCAGTATTTTGTCTGAAATTTGGCGTAAAATTACTAATTATAAATTTGAAAGGAATTAAATTAATTATTATTTTTGTGAGACAATTTTTTCATATTACATAGATAGAATGAATAATTAAATTGATATTATGAAAACATTAAAGTTGAGCCTTGGTTTTACTTTATTTTTTGCTTTCCTTATCTACGCTGAGTCTTTTGCACAGGGCAGCTGGACACAAAGAGCAAATTATCCTTTGATAGCACGATATCATGCAAATGGTTTTTCTATAGGTAATAAGGGCTATGTTGCTTTTGGCGCAGGCAATTATGTGCCAAATACCCTAAGTCTTGTGGAGTATGATCCTGCTACTGATACATGGACACAAAAACCAGATTTTCCGGGAGGAAGCCGTATAAAAACTCAGGTTTTTGTTATTAATAACATAGCATACTTTGTCAGTGGCGCTTTTTGGAATTTAAGTACCGGCATTTATATTGGGTACAATGATGTGTGGAAATATGACCCTGCTACCAATTCTTATACTCAATTAAGTAATTTCCCCGGTACACCACGACATGGAGGTTTCGCATTTTCATATGAGAGCAAGGGTTACTTCGGATTGGGTGTTAATGATAATGATGAAGTTTTATATGATTTCTGGCAATACAATCCAACAACGGACACATGGATACAAAAGGCCGATTTCCCAGGTGTTCCATGCAGAAACGGTTTCCAGTTTAGTATTGATAAAAATGGATACATTGGTTTGGGCTTCACTACCGGCCTGTCTCCACTAAATACTGTTTGGCAGTATGATGCTTCTCAGGATACCTGGACTCAAAAAAATAATTTCCCTTCTGATGGTTTGAGCTGGCTGACCTGTTTCACCATGAATGGCAAAGGATATATAGTTACAGGTAAAAAATTAAGCCTTAATGTAAATACAACTGAATTTTGGAAATACACATATCAGACGGATACATGGACTTCAATGCCGGCATTTACCGGTGTTGCCAGAGTAGCTGCATCCGGGTTCTCCGTAGCCGGCAAAGCATATACAGGATTAGGTCATTCAGAAACTAATTATTTAAACGATTTCTGGGAATTTACTCCTAGTGTCGTAGGGGTAGATCAGACAGATGAAAACCAATTGACAAAGGTCGAAATCTATCCAAATCCTTCAAATGCCCAGGTAAATATTTCTATCAATAATCCTGAACATAAAGAAATATCTTTGGAAATATTTGATGCTAATGGAAAATATATTCAACGGTTAAGGCCAGAAAATAATTCACAGATTATTACCGCCGAACACTCACTATTCTCGGCAGGTGTATATTATGTTGCTGTCAGTGTCGGAAATGAAACGATCATACAAAAATTGATCATAGAATAGATTTTTTTATTGTTTATTTAAGAAATTAGCAGCATTATTTCTTTTACCTTTGTATATTGAAGTGATTTGGAATTATCCCTTCTAATTAAGTTTGTTTTTGTTAGAAGAAAAAAATCAAGAGTCGTTTTAAGATATGAAGAAATGAACGAATTATATCCGCTGAAATTCAAACCCATTTTTAAGGAAAAAATCTGGGGAGGAAAAAAAATAAACGAAATCCTGAAACAGGATTTTTCACCCTTGCCTAATTGCGGCGAACTCTGGGCCTTATCAGGTATGAACGAGGAAACCAGCGTGGTGGCCAACGGTTTTCTCAAAGGCAACGCCCTCAACGAACTTGTTGAAGTTTATATGGGCGACCTGGTAGGTGATGCCGTTTATGAAAAATTTGGCGATGATTTTCCATTGCTTTTCAAATTCATAAATTCCGAAGAATACCTTTCTGTCCAGGTGCATCCGGGTGATGAACTGGCCATGAAACGCCATCAAAGCCTGGGCAAAACTGAGATGTGGTACGTAATTGCAGCCGATGAAAACGCGGAACTGATCAGCGGATTCAATAAAAAAGTGGATTCCAATGTATATATGAAGGCGCTACAAAATAATTCGTTGAAAGATATCCTGAAAATTCACAAAGTGCAGGCGGGAGATGTTTTTTATATACCTGCGGGTAATGTTCATGCCATCGGGCCGGGCATACTGTTAGCTGAAATACAACAGGCATCCGACGTTACGTACCGGATTTTCGACTGGAACCGTTTTGATCATGCCGGGATAACACGCGAACTGCACACGGAACTGGCGCTTGATGCCATCAATTTTGACGAACCACCTCAAAATAAATTCAATCCCGGAAGTACAAAAAATCAGGTAGTGGCACTTCAGAAATCGGAGTATTTCACTGTCAACCTGCTTAATCTGGATAAAAAAATGGAGCGGGATTTTTACGAAGCCGATTCTTTTGTTGCTTACATGTGTGTGGAAGGCGCTTGCAGCCTTTCATTTTCGGGCAAAACTGAAAAAATGCTTACAGGCGAAGCCATGTTGGTTCCAGCCACCATAAAGGAATTTGAAATTATCCCCAACGGCTCGTGTAAGCTTATCGAAACTTATATTTGATAATTTATCGAAGCAGGTTGAAATGATCACCTCCGCGATGATAAAATACCTAATTTTGACTTGCGAAAAAATAAAAAAATGAAAAACAGATTAACCTTTCTTATTGTATTTGTATTGCTTTCAGCAGTTTTGATGAGCGCCGGTTTAAGTTCCTGTAAAACTCAGGCACAAAAAGAAAACAAACCGGCTGCCGTGGCAAAAAAATTTATGAGGCACCTACGGATGTTCGAGTTTGAGGAAGCCCGCAAAATAAGCACTGAATCTACAAGCAAAATGCTGGACATGTTTATCGTGATGCTTGAGCTAAGCAAAAAAAATGGCAAAGATGCCGCCCTGGAGAAAAAAGATGTGGATATCGATGTGGTGAAAACAGCTATCGACGGTAAAAATGCGGTGGTAACCTATAAAAATGAAAAAGGGGAGGAACATCAGATAGAACTGGTAAAGATTAAAGGAAAATGGCTGGTAAACTTTAAAAAAGAAATGCCCGCTATAAGTCCCGGGAACAGGGGATGATATTATAAAATGAGTATTATTTTCCAATCTATTTAACCCTCATTAAATCTTAGAAGTCAATATCTGTCAACATTATTTTTGGTAATTTTCTGCGGGCGGGATTGTCCTGACGGCGGCGTGTGCTGGCGTGAATGAAGAAAACGTAGAAAATCAAAAAAGGCGCCGCAGGCGTTTCCCGACCCGCTTAGCGGCGTCGGGACTACTTCTATGTTGCTAAACAAATTTCAGAGTAATTATTTTTTTTAAATTTGCACCA
>DAOQAT010000090.1:0-10430 GCA_035354195.1 Bacteroidales bacterium
TCTGAAAACCATTAAGTAGGATTACTAAATTACCTTCATCAAAAAAACAGAAGATACGGTAAATTAAACAAGTATAGTCCGGGTAAAATTTTCCATTGCGATGCAAAGTTACCTAATTGGACAACAAAAAGCAAGAAATATTTTTATTATTTTACCATCAGCTATCGGCATGATGCACAACAGTTGTATAACCTCACTTTCCTGAAACTTCCAGAAATTTTAAACTAAACTTTAGGCAACTCAATTACAATCTTCTTTTTAAACAACTTGTTCGACTTTCTTCGCTGAACGCGGACTTTTAATTCGGTAATGATCAGATACATCGCAGGCACCAGCAAAAGTGTCAGGAAGGTGGCGAAACTTAAGCCGAAAATAATCGACCAGGCCAGGTTGCCCCAGAACATCACATTGTCGCCGCCGAAAAAGATATGCGGGTTCAATTCGGTAAACAGGGTGACGAAATTTATATTCATCCCGATGGCCAAAGGGACAAGCCCGAGCATGGTGGCCACGGCGGTGAGCAAAACCGGTGTGATCCTGGTCTTTCCGGCTTCCACAATCGCGTTTCGGGTCTTCATGCCCTTTGCCCGCAAGGTATCGGAGAATTCCACAATCAATATCCCGTTACGGACCACAATTCCGCCCAGGGCAAGGACAGCCAGGCCGGTCATGATCACGGAAATCTCCATCCCGAATATCATGATCCCCAGCAAAACTCCAATGACGCTGAAAATTACTTCACTTAAAATGATCAGCGATTTCGAAACCGAGTTGAACTGCGTGATCAGGATGAAGAAAATCAGGCCCAACGCGATGATCATGCATTTTGTAAGAAAATCAATGGTCTCTTGCATATACTCGGTTTCACCGGTCATTTTGATTTCCACATTATCATCTTTTGCAAAGCGTTCCGCTTCATTTGAAATTCGGTTGACAATTTCATTGGCATTATAACCCGGCAGCACTTCCGATGAAATCGTGATGACACGTTTGAAATTTTTGCGCTTTATACCTCCGTAGGAGTTGGTATAGTCGACGGTTACCAAGGAAGATAAGGGCACCTGGCGCAGCCAGAAGGTGTTCATATCACGGTAGGTAATTTTTTGATCGAGGATGCTGTTAAAATTCTTGCTTTGTTTTTCGTCAACACGGATAATGATAGGAAACTCATCTTCGTTTTGTTTGATCTTGGAGATTTCTTTCCCAAAAATGGCCGTACGCAGCTCGCTTCCGATCTGGCCTGTTGATAATCCTTCGCGGTTTGCCCTGACCCTGTCGATGTCAATAAGGATTTCGGGTTTACTTTCGTCAAAATCCCATTTGAGCTCGTCCACACCGGGGATTTGCATGGAATCCAGGTGTTGTTTAAAACTTTTAGCGGTTTCAACCAGCGAGACCATGTCTTCGCTGCTGACCTCGATATTTATAGGTTTCCCAATGGGTGGGCTTAATTTTTCTTTCACGACGGTAGTTTGCGCGCCGGGGATATTTTTTACAGCATCCCTGATCTTTGCCACGTAAGGATTTGTTTTTTCACCATGACGGTATTTAAATTCAACAAAATAAACCGTCACCTTACTTTTATTGGTTGCCGGGAACCTGTCGAAATCGAATCCTTCTGAAATGCCATTGGTAACATTTGCATTTACCGACTCAACCAGGGGGTTGTTTTTTCCAAGGACTTCTCCCACCCTTTTCTCCACAATTTTTGTTATAGAATCGGTCACTTTCTGATCGGTTCCGATTGGCAGGGTGGTAACAACGCTGATGCTGTTCGGCTGGTTATCCGGGAAAAATACAATTTTCGGAGTCCAAATTCCAACTATTACGAGCGTGAGAATCAACAACAGTGAAACACCGCCCAGAACAGCATATGGTGTTTTTCTCCGCAACAGTCTCCGGAGGATCTTTTCGTAACCGGCCATGACCCTGGGCCAGGTTTTTTCACGAAAATGATGGATCGTACGCCGTAAAACATATTCATACAACAACACCATCAGGTATGCGAAAATGGTAAAGTTTGCAAGCCCTGGCCATTTGAGCAGATAAAAGGCCGTAGCAAGCACGGCGGTGCCGATTCCAAAGAAGATGACCTTCTTTTTGTTTACCGGTTTTTGATATTTATCATACTCGTGTTTCATGAACGAAACAGCAAAAACAGGATTGATTATATAGGCCACAAAAAGTGATGCCGTAAGCGTTATAATAACTGTAACAGGCAGATAGTATAAAAATTCCCCGATCAGTCCGGGCCAGAATACGAGCGGGAAGAAGGGGGCGAGTGTGGTCAGGGTGCCGGACAAAATAGGCACAAACACTTCTCCGGCAGCCGATTTGGCTGCTTTCACAATATTATGTTCATTTCGGTGGAGCCGGTGGGTATTTTCGATAACCACCACGGCATCATCGACAATGATCCCGAGGGCAAAGATCATCCCGAACATCACGATCATGTTCATGGTGAAGCCGATACCCGGGAAAACCAGACAGGCTATCAACATGGACAAAGGAACCGAAAGCCCGACAAAAAATGCATTGGTAAGCCCCATAAAAAACATCAGCAATAACATGATGAGAACAAACCCGATGATGATGGTGTTGTTCAGGTCTTCAAAGGAACTTTTGGTGTATTTTGACCGGTCGCCTGTTGAGGAAATCTGCAGGTCGGAAGGAAATTCATTATTTTTAAGATCCTGATAAACAATTTTATTAACTTTTTCGGAAGCTTCAAGCAGATTTTCACCGCTGCGTTTTATCACGTTCAGGGTGATGACGTTCTGGCCGTTCACCCTTGAAAAACTTTCCTGGGTTTTAAACCCGTCGGTTACTTCTGCAATATCTTTTAAATAAACCCTGGCCCCGCTTGTAGATACCACCACGATATTTTTTATATCATCAACATTTTTAAATTCGCCGGTGATGCGGACATTTCGTTTCATACCGTCCATGCTGATTTCACCGGCAGAAATCGTATGGTTTTCGTAGGATATTGCCTTTTCAACATCATACATGGAAACCGCCGCAACCTGCATTTTGTACATATCAATATTGACCTGTACTTCGCGTTCAAGCGCGCCCACCACATCCACACGCGTAATTTCTTTCAGCGATTCGATCCGATCCTGGGCTATTTCGGCATATTTTCTCAGTTTTTCAAGGTCATAATTTCCTGATATTTGAATGCTCATAATTGGCATTTCCGCAAAATCGATCTCAATGACATCCGGGCCCTGATAAATATCCCCGGGCAATTCCGATTTTGCTTTATCGACAGCATCGCGGACTTTCTGCTTGGCTTCCGCCGCCTCCACATTTGTATTGAACTCAACAATAATACTCGAAAAATCCTGGACAGAGGTACTGGTAACTGTTTTTACATTAGACACCGCTTTTAATTGTTTTTCAATCGGGCGGGTAACCAGATTTTCTATATCGGTTGGCGAAGTCCCCGGATATATGGTATTTACCATTACGGTGGGAATTACCGTGTCGGGGAGTTGTTCCTTGGGTATCGACCTGAAGACCATAACACCGAGTATCACCACCAGGATCACCAGCACATAAACACTGGATTTATTGTCAATAGCCCAACTTGTCGCAAAAAATTCTTTTATTTTACTTTTTTTCATCTTCAACGCTTTAAACAATTTGATCAGAATTTGATTTTTTCGTTGCCGTTCAGGTTGTTATATCCCGTGGTTATCAATCTATCACCGGGTTTTAGCCCGCTAAGGACTTCGGTAACTCCATTATAAGTTATACCTGTAGTAATGATTCTTTTTTTAGCAAGAATCTCATTGTTCATGGTTTCTGCAACAAAGACATACTGTTCATTCGTTCCTTTATGAATCACATTGGCAGACACGGCAATCGCATCGTTTGCGACATAATCATTGATCTTAATTACAGCAACCATATTTGCCCGGAGTTCGCGGTTGGCAATCTGAGGAATACTTGCTTCCACATTGAAAGTACGGTTGATCATGTTGATGTACTTACTCGTAAAACTGAGTTTTGAGGCAATTTCCACATCAAAGTCGGGAAAATAAATCCGGACGCTGTCTCCAAGTTTCACTTTGGGAGAATGGACTTCGGCAACTTCGGCAACCACTTTTAACCTGTCAAAGTTGACAACCCTGAAGGTTGGGTATCCGGGTGAAATCGCCTGCCCAACTTTTAATGAGATCTCTTCAACCGTACCATTGATGGGCGAAGTTATCGTGGACATCGCAATCTGGTCTTTCATGGTTTTTATTTTGTTTTCGAGGCTTTCCTTGTTGTTTTTTGCTGTCAGGTACTGAACTTCCGAACCAATTTTCTGATCCCACAGGTTTTTTTGCCTTATATACAGGTCATTTACAAAATCATACTGGGTTTCCATATCACGGAGTGTCGCATACAAAACCTGTGCATCCAAGGTTGCCAGCAACTGGCCCTTGGTAACTTTTTGCCCTTCTTTCACATCAATGCTTGTAATGACACCAACATTGCGGGAGCTGACCGAGACATTATCATCGCCGTCAACGCGCCCCTGCACTTCAATAAAATGTTTGAACGTCATAGGTTTAATTTCCGTAACAGCTACCGGAACCACTTTTTTGTCAGATTCCGAGCTCATTTCCTTTTCAAGTTGCTGGATTTGCATGGTAATTTCATCACGCTCTTTAATCAATTTATCGAGCCGTGCTTTTTTATCACCCCTGTTGCAGGCGGTAACTGTAATTATCAAACTTAATATCAAAATGATTCTTTTCATAGTGCTTAATTTTTCCATAGTTAAAATGTGTTCAGTGCTTTATTCAGATTGGCATAGGTATTTAGTAATTGAAGCATGGTGTTCAGGTAAGTACCTTGTTGGGTAAGAATTTGCAGGTACGCCTGATTAAGGTCCATGGCCGATGCCAGGCCTTCCTTGTATTTTGAATATGTTTTATCGTATATTTTTATCGCCAGTTCGTAATTTTTTTTGTCGGTATAAAACTGGTCGCTGTATGTTTTCAGAAGGGATTTTGAATTGTTGATGTCAATTTTCAACCCGTCTTCCGCCTGTTTTAAAGTGATTTGATGGCTTTGTACCGCATATTTATCCTGCATGATCTTATAATGCCTTATTCCTGAGCTCCAGATCGGAATGCTGAGGTTTACACCAATAAGGGTTGTATTATACCATTTGCTTTTGTTGAAAAAGTCAAATTCTTCGCGCATGGCGCTGGATTGTGTGTTAAATATCAGGGACATCGAAGGGTAATACGCAGACTGGTCGACCTTTACAACCTGATTTAGCAGGCGTTCCTGGTTTTTCAATAATTTGAAATCAATATGGCTGTTCACATCAAATTGTTTATCGGCTAAATTTGAGGCAATAGCCTGATCAACCAGCGTGGGAAGATCATCTTTCAAGATAATCGGTTCGTCTATATCCATACCCATCTGCAGTTGCAGCAGGTCGGTAACCAGGTCGATATTCCTGTCGGTCATATCCATTTTATTTTTCAGATTGGAAACAATAAGTGATAATTGCTCCACATCCGTTTCTTCAATGAATCCGTTTTTCTCAAACTGTTTGGTTTGCTCCAGGATCACATTCATTTTGTTGTAGGTAGAATCAAGGATGCGCCGGTTTTCGTTGGCCACCAGCACCAGGTAATAGGCCTGAGCCACTGAAGATTTAATCTCAGTGATGGATTTGTCCACAGATGTTTTGCTCAGATCAACCAGCATGGTGGCAGCTTTCAGTCCTACAAAGAATACACCGTCAAATACCAGCTGGCTTGCATTAAAGCCCACTGATAAGTTATTTTTAGAACCAAATTGTACCGGAATTTTTTCATCGCTTACGGGTGTCATCTGGTCGGGTGTTATCAGGCCATGTTGTACCAATGACCCGTCTACAGCGGCGGTGAGGATATTCGGCATGAGCTGTGTAGGAATGTTTGCGAAATATTGATAATTTACTCCGGCATTTATCTGCGGCAGCCCAATGGAAATATAGCCTTTTCTCCTTGCAATAGTTGACTGCAGGTCAACGGCGGCAGTACGAACCTTGTAGGCGTGAGTCACTGCATAATCCATAGCTTCCTGCAAGGTAAAACTTTTCGTATCGGCCTGCTGGGCAACCAGCTGAAAAGTAAGAAACCATAAGAATAATACAGTAGATGCGGCTTTTATTAAAATCGTTTTCATTCGAAGATTATTTATTTTTTGTAAGACAGATCATTTTTTCAAAATATTCAATTCCTTTTTTGCTGGCTATTCCACGAAGGTGATAGGTAAACATAGCCCTGAACAATTCATCAGTTGTGTATTCTTTATTGGTGATAAAATCGGCTCCCAATGTGGCCTCAATCTGATTTATATAAACCTGCGCAATAATTTCAGGATCAAAATCCGACCGGTATAACCCTTCTTTAATCCCCCGGTCAAGGTTGCCTTTGGTACTGGCAAACATAAAGCGTCTTTTGTATTCGAAAAACGATTTGAATACCGTGGGATAATATTTCTGAAGATCATAATGAATAGTTGGACTGAAGTTTTTTAAAAATGCCGTGATAATCTGGCTGATCTCAAGCAAATGATCAATGGCATTAGTATTATTGTCTTCTTTTTCTTCTTCAAAAACAAACCTGATCTTCACGATCTGAAATTCCAGAAATTTACTTACCAGGTCGTTTTTATCGGTAAAATATTCATAAAGCGTTTTTTTTGAAATGCCTACTTCGTGGGCAACATCATCCATGGAGACGCTTTTTATACCATATTTTTTGTATAACTCCGAAACCTGTTGCAGGATTTTTAAAGTTTTTTCTTCCATGGTACAAAGATAAACAATAAAAACGCTGGAAACGTTTTTTTAAAAAAAAGTTTATCGGGTTTTTTGTTGTGTACCTTTTTGGGCTAATCAACCAGTTTCATATCAAAAACGGTTGAAATCTTTTCTTTAAGAATTTTCTTTACATCCTCTATATTCACTTCGGTTTTGAGTTGTTTCGACAGAGAAGTAACAGCCTTGTCGGTAAATCCGCAAGGGTTTATATAATTAAAATAATTCAGGTCGGTATTCACATTCAGGGCAAAGCCGTGCATACTCACATACCGGCTGGTACGCACACCGATCGCACATATTTTTCGGACCCTGGGTGTTCCGGTCTCCAGCCATACGCCTGTTGCACCGTCAAGGCGTTCACCTTTTACTCCAAACTCAGACAGCGTTAAAATAATGGATTCCTCCAGCGAATGGATGTATGCTTTTATTCCGAGCCCGAACATTTCAAGATCGAGTATCGGATAACCGACGATCTGTCCCGGCCCGTGATACGTGATGTCGCCACCCCTGTTTGTCCTGAAAAATACGGCATTTTTTGCCTGAAGCTGAATATGGTTTATCAGTAGGTTTTTTTCAGAGCCGCTTTTTCCCAGTGTATAAACGTGAGGATGTTCGCAAAATATCAAATAATTATGTTGTTCAGATTTGCCGGGCACCGGCTTACCTGTCTTAAAACCGATAACCTCATTGAATAATTCTTCCTGTTGTTGCAAGGCGTCTTCATAAGCAATAAGGCCCAAATCTTTAAAAATTACGTTTTTCATATTCGTTACTGAAATAGGCGGCAAAATTAGTAAAAACAAAATTCGATTGCCATTTCCTGGAAAGGTTTTTAATTCAAGTACACAATGTACAGTCAAAAACTATAAATTTGCAGAAAATTTGAAAAAATGAATAACGAATTCAGCGAACAGGAGCAGATAAGGCGACAGGCTTTGGAGGAATTGTACAAATTGGGCATCAATCCTTATCCGGCCGAAACATTTGAGGTTAATGCCATTTCAACAGAGATTCACGTCAATTTTCCTGCAAATACACATATGTACCAGGATGTCAGTATCGCGGGCCGCATCATGTCGCGCCGTATCATGGGGGCAGCCTCCTTTGTGGAGTTACAGGATAGCGATGGCCGCATACAACTTTATTTTAAACGCGATGATATCTGCCCGGGAGAAGATAAAACCTTATACAACACCGTTTTCAAAAGATTACTTGACATTGGTGATATCATCGGTGTAAAGGGATTTGTTTTTATTACCCAGATGGGTGAAATAACCATACACGTCAAGGAATTCAGGCTGCTGAGCAAATCGCTCCGCCCCCTGCCGATCGTGAAAGAAAAAGATTCTGTCGTCTATGATGCCTTCACAGACCCTGAGCAGCGTTACCGCCAGCGTTATGTGGACCTCATTGTAAACCATGAAGTAAAGCAAACGTTCATTAAAAGAGCCAGCATTTTCAGCTCCATGCGGGAGTTTCTCAACAGCAAAGGTTACCTGGAAGTGGAAACACCGGTGCTGCAACCTTTGTACGGGGGTGCTGCCGCACGGCCTTTCAAAACGTTCCATAATACGCTGAACAGCACGCTGTACCTTCGTATCGCCAATGAACTATATCTGAAACGCCTGATCGTCGGCGGTTACGACGGAGTGTTTGAATTTGCAAAAGATTTCCGCAACGAAGGCATGGACCGGTTTCACAATCCGGAGTTTACCCAGATGGAACTCTATGTGGCTTACAAAGATTATGAATGGATGATGAACCTGGTGGAAGAAATGGTAGAAAAAATCGCTATCGACACCAACGGCACCACACAGATCAAAGTCGGGGAAAATATGATCGATTTTAAACGTCCGTGGAAACGTTTTACCATGTTTGAAGCCATCCGGCATTTTACCGGTATTGACATTTCTGCCATGGACGAGCAAAAGCTCAGGGAGACAGCCTGCAAGCTTTCTGTTGAAACTACAGAAGCCATGGGTAAAGGCAAGCTGATCGATGAAATTTTCGGAGCTACCTGTGAACCGAACCTGATCCAGCCGACCTTCATCACGGACTATCCGGTTGAAATGTCGCCGTTGGCTAAAAAACACCGGAACAAAGAAGGCCTTGTTGAACGCTTTGAAGCCATTGTAAACGGCAAAGAACTCTGCAACGCTTTTTCCGAACTGAACGATCCTGTTGACCAGCGTAAACGTTTTGAAGCCCAGCTGGAACTTGGCAAACGCGGTGATGAAGAATCCATGGTCCTTGACGAAGATTTCTTGCGTGCCATAGAATTCGGCATGCCGCCAACCGCGGGCCTCGGCATGGGTATTGACCGGCTTGCCATGGTCATGACCAATTCTCATTCGATACAGGACGTGCTGTTTTTCCCCCAGATGAAGCCAGAAATAAAATCTATTGTTACTTCCGTTGATGATTTTGTCGCTAAGGGGATTCCTGAGGCCTATGCAGAACTTATAATGAAATCAGGGTATTCCAGCATTGAATTGCTAAAAACTGCTGTCCCGTCGAAACTTTTTAACAGCATCTGCGGGCTTCGGAAAAAACTAAAACTTGACATCAAAGCCCCTACCATAGAAGAAGTGACTGCCTGGATAACGACTCTTTAACGCAATAAAAACCACGGAGACACTGAGAACACAGAGAACCCTAAGAAAAAATTTCAATGGTAACCCAGCAATATATAAATGAAATTTCTTATAAAATTATTGGTTGTGCTATTGAAGTGCACAAAAATCTCGGCCCGGGCTTACTTGAATCAGTTTATGAACCATGTTTTATTGATGAGTTAAGAAGCTCCGGATTAATTGTAGCCTCTCAGGTATATGTTCCTGTGCATTACAAAGGAAAAGATTTAGGAGGTTGCCTGAAATTTGATTTACTTATTAATGATCTTATTATTGTTGAAGAAAAAGCTGTAGAACAAATGATTCCGCTGTTTAAGGCCCAGCTCCTGTCATATCTCAAACTTGCTGCAAAGCCTAAAGGATTGTTGATAAATTTTAATTGCGAAAACATTAAAGACCAAATGGTATCGTTGGTTACAAATGATTTTGCATTACTTCCGAAAACATAACCTCCGTGAGACTCCATTCTCTCAGTGCCTCCGTGGTATATAAAATAACGTAACCAATTGCCAATATGCAACCTTCCGAAATTCCATATTTATTATATAGCGATGATAAGGGAAACATTTTCGAGGATACGTCATTGCTGGCAATCGGCCGTAGCGGAACCCGGCAGGAAATTTTATCAGCCTCTGATTTTATTGAATTGCCGGAAGGCAGTGATTTTTTTCATTTGCCGGGAAGAAGGGCAATTGGCTTTGATCCGAAAACCAATAACTTTCGCGAATGTGAAAAAGGCTGGGCCGTTGCAGCTTTCGTAGCGCCGGCATACACACTCACGCACCATGCCGCCTGGAATACCGAACCCAATGCCCCGAGACTGCCTTTATACGCCTATGCTGCCATCGGCTGGATCAATGATAAATTTTATACCACGGCCTTCCGCATCGACCCTGATATCCGGCAGGATTGCAATCAGTTCAATCAGTTTTATGTGGAGAAAAATGCCAAACGTATGCTCAAGGCCAACCCGG
>DAOQAT010000091.1:0-6175 GCA_035354195.1 Bacteroidales bacterium
ACAATCCTGCGCGCTACTCAATAGTTCACTACGTTCCTATCGCGTAATCTGGGTTGAATTATTTCTGGGTCACATCCTTCATCGATAGTTGTATCCTTTTTCGGTCAGCATCAACACTAACAACTTTAACTTTGACTTTCTGATTCAACATGACAACTTCGTTCGGATTTGAAATATAACGGTTGGCCATCTGGCTTATATGCACCAGTCCATCCTGATGAACCCCGATATCAACAAAAGCACCAAATGCCGTGATATTGGTAACTATTCCAGGCAGTTCCATACCGGGTAAAAGGTCTTTGATGTCATGCACGTTTTTATCAAATTCAAAAAAATCAAATTTCTGCCTTGGGTCACGGCCTGGTTTTGCAAGTTCCTGCATAATGTCGTTCAAGGTAGGAAGGCCCGCTTTTTCTGTGATGAATTCCTGCAAATTAATCTTCTTTCTAAGATTTTCATCTTTCATTAATTCTAATATGGTGCAGTCAAGTTTTTTCGCCATTTTGTTTACAATTTCATAACTTTCAGGATGGACGGCGCTGCTATCCAATGGGTTTTTGGCATCTGCGATACGTAAAAAACCCGCAGCCTGTTCGAAGGCTTTTTCTCCAAAACGGGTAACTTTTTTTAACCCGCTTCGTGAACTGAAAGATCCGTTTGTGTTACGGAATTCTACAATATTTTTTGCCAGCACCGGGCCGACACCCGAAACATAAGTCAGTAACTCTTTACTTGCCGTATTCAAATCGACTCCAACAGAATTCACACAGCTTACAACGACATCTTCCAGGCTTTTTTGCAAGGCATTCTGGTTCACATCGTGCTGATATTGACCTACGCCAATGGATTTTGGATCAATCTTCACCAGTTCTGCTAAAGGATCCATTAAGCGGCGTCCTATTGAAACGCTTCCCCGAACGGTTACATCGTAATCAGGAAATTCTTCACGGGCTACCGGGGATGCCGAATAAACGGAGGCCCCGCTTTCATTCACCACTATTGCCATTACGTCCCTTTTAAATTTAATCCGCCTGACAAAGTTTTCTGTTTCGCGGCCGGCTGTTCCATTCCCAATGGCGATGGCTTCAATTTTATAAGCATCCACCAGGCTCTCAATTTTATTAATTGCCTGTTTCATTTCATTTTGGGGCGGATGAGGATAAATGGTTTCGTTGTGAAGCAATTTGCCGTTTTTGTCAAGCACCACCACTTTGCATCCGGTTCGGAACCCAGGGTCGATGGCCAATATGGTTTTTTGTCCGAGTGGCGGCGCCAGCAGCAATTGCTTCAGGTTTGTGGCAAACACCCGGATCGCTTCGTTGTCGGCACGTTCCTTGGCCACTTGCCTCATCTCGGTTTCCATGGATGGCTGCAAAAGCCTTTTATATGAGTCGGCAATGGTGAGTTTCACAAGGCCGGCTGCCTGGTTTTGGGCTTTGATGATCTGCCTTTCAATAATTTCCTGCGCTTTATCAACAGATGGTTCAATGGAGATTTTTAAAAAACCTTCAGCTTCCCCGCGGAACATGGCTAAAACACGGTGAGATGGCGATTTTACAAGCGATTCGTTCATCTCATAATACATCTCATAATTACGCCCTTCGATCTCTTTGCCTTTTACAACTTTTGAGGTGATGACGGACTCTTTTTCAAATAATATCCTGATACGCGAACGCACCTGCTGATTTTCGTTGATCCATTCGGCGATGATGTCACAAGCTCCGGAAATAGCTTCATCGGTATTATGAACACCTTTTTCTTCATCAATAAATTCGCAGGCTTTTGCCTCAATATCGGTATTTTCCTGAGCCATAATGATATTCGCCAGAGGCTCTAATCCTTTTGCTTTTGCAATAGTGGCGCGGGTTTTACGTTTTGGCTTGTAGGGCAGGTACAGGTCTTCCAACTCAGACATCGTTTCTGACGCAAGTATCGATTTTTCCAGTTCAGGAGTGAGTTTTTCCTGCTCTTTTATAGACTCCAAAATACTTTCGCGACGCTTGTCTAATTCAACAAGCTGAATATTCCTGTCACGGATATTGCCTATTTCAACTTCATCCAGTGATCCGGTAAGTTCTTTGCGGTAACGAGCAATAAAAGGAATGGTCGCGCTATTATTTAACAGATATATGGTGTTTTCAACCTGGCGCTTTTGCAATCCCAGTTCTTTTGCAATTTTATCAACATGATTCATAAAAAAGTGTTTGTGTCCAAAGATATAAAATATGGACGAATTGGTTTTTGAACATAGCCGTTTATGAAAAAATTCAGACGGTTAATATGATTATATATAAACTTGATTTTGAGCTTTATTTATAGTAACTTTATACTATTAAATCCCTATAATTCAATTTAAAACGGGAGGGTAATATGGCAAACACAGTTTCTGTAAATGTAAATTGTCCGTATTGCAAAAGATCTCTCATGGACAAGGAAACCCAATTGCTTGACAAACCAAGCATCAAAGTATATATTGAACAAGGTGAAAGCAGAGGAGCCATTCATCTTTGTTCCGTTTATGGGTGCTACGATCATGCGTGCGATCTGGATCTTTCGGATGAAAGTATTGCAGTATTTTCATGCCCGCAATGTAATAAGGTTTTAAACACAACTGAACTGTGCGATAATTGCGGAGCACCTTTGGTGAGTTTCAATCTGGATATTGGAGGGAAAGTTAACATTTGCTCCCGGAAAGGTTGTAAAAAACATTATGTGGTCTTTGAAGATATTAATGATGCTTTAAAATTATTTCATCAGGAATACGGTGGTTTTATAAATGAAATATAAAAACTGTATACCTTGAGAGTTAAAAATATTATTTGGAATAATGGATTAACGGGTACCAAAGAGTGAAGGTGATTCCATTATTTCCGTAATTATTAATTGAGTTGTAATGATTAGTTTTTATTAAATGAAGGGAGTAAATTATGGCAAATATGGTTTCCGTGAATGTTAATTGTCCTATTTGTAAAAAATCACTAATGGATAATAAAAATTTATTACTCGAAAAGCCAAGCATTAAACTCAAAATAAAAACTAAAGATGGTTTGGGATGGATTCGTTTATGCTCTATTTATGGTAGTTACGAGCATGAAAGTGACATAAGTATTTCTGATGATGAGATCGTGGAGTTTTCCTGCCCCCATTGCAACCAGGTTTTGAATACCCCGGAATTGTGTGACAAATGCAGCGCTTCCATGGTAAGTTTTCTTTTGGATAAAGGCGGCAAAGTGGCCATCTGTTCACGCAAAGGATGCGTTAAACATTATGTCGCATTTGAAGAAATCGGGTTACTGCTGAAGAAGTTTTTTGACGAATTCGGCTTTTAATCTGAGAAAGAAAAAATTTTTTTTCAATTATATTATATCGAAGTATCCTTAACTTTGTGTCTGCATGATTTTTTCACCCGACCCCATGCAATCGTAATTAGACATAAGGATGAACTGTAAGCTGTTTCTGACCTTTGACCATGAGTTGCCGTTGGGCGGCATAAAAACCTCTTATAAAGAAGCGTTGTTCGATCCAACATATACATTACTGAGTATTGCTGATGAATTGAATGTCCCCGTTACCCTGTTTACAGATGTACTATGTGCCTTTAAATTCAGCGAATGGGATAAAAACAATTTTTTTGAACCCTATAAAGATCAGTTGCAGCAGGCACTATATAAAAATCATGATGTACAGCTTCACTTACATCCTCATTGGTTGACGTCTGTGTATGACGGAGGAACTTATATCCCTTCAGAAGATTTCAGGCTTTCAGATTTTTATGATCATCCTGAGTGGAATACAGGAAAGATTATCGGGCACGGCGTGAGTTTTCTGAAGAATATTTGTTCTTTGGCACAGGATGATTATCAATGCGTTGCTTTTCGTGCCGGTGGTTATAACCTGGAGCAGGGCCATAACGGGATTTTTAAAAATATTATGGAGCACGGTATCCGTTACGACAGTTCCATTTGTAAAAATTACCGCTTTAGTTCGGCCTTGTCCGGTGTGGATTACAGGGGGTTGCCCGATGCGCCAAACTGGTATATCGGCATGGATGGCAATATAAAAGAAACGTCAGAGACGGGAGTTCTGGAAATCCCTATCGCAGGGATTCCTAAAACAATTTTTGAAGTTCCCACACGTTTTAAACTGAAAAAATTTGCCTCGCGCGCTCCTGCAGACAGCGGGTTTCAGATCCATCAGGGCAAACCGGCGGGCATGTTGAGCCGCATGAGCCTGTTGTTTTCAGACCGTATGCTGAGTTTTGATAATTATACGTACTCAATGGATTATCTGATGAAGATTCTTGATTACAATTTGCAAAAATACCGGCACTATGATGAGATCATGATCTGTGCAATCGGCCACCCGAAAACCATGGGCGATTACGCAATGAAGCTTTTCAGAAACTTTGTGCTGAAGATTAGGGAGAAATACCATGATCAGGTGCAGTTTTGTACGTACCAGCAGTATAATAATGATCTTAAAAACCTCATGAAATGAGCCCGGGAACCATATTATTAAGAATACTGCCGGAAAAGTACTTTAAGCATGCACGTGGCCTATACCACAGGATTTTACATGTGTTTTACCCAAAACTGAGCGAAGAAAAGTTCCGCTTCATTCTTACCAGTAAATTAGGATTAGGTAAAGGTGATGTGGTTTTTATTCATAGTTCGTTAGAAAACCTGAATCCGGGATTTTCAGAATTTTCAATAATTGATACGATCCTTGACATTGTTGGGAATGAAGGAACTCTTGTGTTTCCTTGCTGGCATTTCGATTATCGTGCAGAAGAATATTTGAAAAAAGATGAATTGTTTGATGTAAAAAAATCTCCCACCGTAATGGGATTTATACCCGGGCTGGCCTGCCGGTATGAAAACTCCCGCCGAAGCTTGCACCCTACAAATTCATGTGTGGCGATAGGAAAATATGCTGAAGAAATTACACAGGATCATCACAAATCAATTTATCCCTGTGATGAAAACAGCCCTTTTTACAGGGTAATTAATTATGGCGGAAAGATAATCGGGCTTGGGGTAAGCACCTATAACCTCTCTTTTGTGCATTGTGCCGAAGATATTATGAAAACAGAATTTCCGGTGAAAACCCGTACGGATCAGGTGTTTGAAGGGAGAGTCCGTGATTACGGCGGAAATATGATTTCGGTAAAAACCAAAGCCGCCCACCTTCAGGTGAAGTATAATAATATTATGCGGTTCGTAAAAAAATATATTCCAGCCGAAATTTGCGAAGATTATAAGGTTAATGGCACTAAATTTTTCAGAGCGGATGCCGCCAAATTGCTGGAAAAAATGATTGAACTCGCAAAAAAAGATATCACCATCTATACTTCAAAAGCCGGTGAACGGAACCAACACTGATCGTTTTTTTTTATAAGAATTTTTTCATCAATCCAATCAGGTCAACCACACGGCTGGAATACCCGAATTCATTGTCATACCAGCCGATTACCTGAACAAAATTACCTTTTAAAACTTTTGTGGCACGGCTGTCGAATATGGCTGAATGCGGATTACCAATGATATCACTGGAAACAATGGGGTCGGAAGTATATTCAACAATACCTTTAAGTCCTCCTTTTGCAGCAAGTTCGAAAGCTTTGTTGACTTCTGAAACATCCGTGTTTTTTTTAACCAGGGCGGTGAATTCGATCAGCGAGCCATCATCAACAGGTACACGGGTGGCAAGACCGTCGAAACAATCATTAAGAAACGGCATCAATCCTTTTATCACTGCAATAGCCGTTGAGGTGGTTGGAATAATATTCGTCAGGGCGGTGCGGGAACGCCGGAGGTCGGGGTGGGGGGCATCAATCAGCCGTTGGTTATTGGTGGCCGGATGTACCGTGTTCATAAAAACATTTTCAATACCAAAATTTTCATGCAGGACTTTCAGCATAGGAGCGGCACAGTTTGCGGTACACGAAGCGTTGGAGATGAGCCGGTCTTCCGAAGTCAGCGTGTGTTCATTGATGCCGATGATGATGGTTTTATCAAGAGAATCTTTAGCCGGGCAGGTGAGGATTACTTTTCTTGCGCCGGAGCTTAAATGTTGTGATAATTGTTCGCGGGCAGTAAACAAACCGGATGCTTCGATAACAATATCCGCACCGTGCATGGTCCGTGGGATGTCTGCGGGGATCCGTTCATGATAT
>DAOQAT010000091.1:6185-10282 GCA_035354195.1 Bacteroidales bacterium
GCGTGGCGGCCAGGTTCGAGGAAATATCAACGGCGATAACAACATCGGCGCCGTGCATGGTACGCGGGATATCTGCCGGGATACGTTCATGATAAACCTGTATAGGCTTATGGTTGATGATGAGTTTATCGTCCGATATTTCAATACTCCCTGAAAACCGTCCATGAGCAGAATCATATTTCAGTAGATGTGCCAGTGTGGTGATATCAGCAGGATCGTTGATGCCGACAATTTCTATATCCGGTTTTTCCTGCAGTAACCTGAAAACAAGTTTCCCGATTCTTCCAAAACCGTTGATCCCAATCTTTAATGACATAATAATAGTAGGATTTAGTAGTGATTTAGTGTGATAAAAGAGTTATCAATTCAAATGCAAAAGAGTCATATCAACTTAGTGATGTACATTTTCCAACGCTTTCCGGTCATGTTTGTGCTTGAATAAAATCGCAAAAAGAATTGCAACTATCAATGCGTAAGCCGCAAATGTGAACCATATGCCTGGCCAGTCTTTGTTGACACCATCCGGCATAAAATAATGTTGTATGATATACCCGCTGATCAGGCTGCCGGCCACGGCGCCAACGCCATTGGTCATCATCATGAAAAGTCCCTGGGCACTGGCTCGGATCTTGGGTTCGCTCTGAGTTTCCACATAAATAGAACCTGAAATATTGAAGAAATCAAACGCCATCCCATAAATGATGCAGGAAAGAATGATCATCCACAGTCCGTCGGTAGGATTGCCCAGGCCGAAAAGCCCAAATCTCAAGACCCAGGCCACCATGCTCATGAGCATTACTTTTTTAATGCCAAATCTCCTGAGAAAAAATGGAATAGCTAGAATAAAGAGGGTTTCGGAGATTTGTGATATAGACATGATGATCTCTGAATATTTTACTGCCCAGGCATCCTGGTAAGCCGGATTTTTCGAAAAGTCGCTGATGAACGTATCTCCGTATGCATTGGTCAGCTGCAGGGCCGCACCTAATAACATAGAGAAAATGAAAAACATGGCCATTTTATAGCTTTTAAAAAGTTTAAAAGCATTTAACCCGAGTGCGCTGACAAAAGTTTTCTGATGTCCCTTACCAAGTGGCGGGCAACTGGGCATGGTGAATGCATAAATTCCTAAAACTAATGCAGATGCTGAAGCCAGATAAAACTGGTTGGGTGTCGCTCCCCAATGTAAAATATTGATGGTCCACAACGCTACAATAAAACCAATGGTTCCAAACACGCGGATGGGAGGATAATCTTTCACAATATCCAATCCTGATTTTTTCATGGATGAATAACAGACCGTGATGCCGAGTGCAAGTGTGGGCATATAAAAAACCATATTTAACAGCATGATCCAGAAAAAGGTTACCGGGTTGGTAATATTGGGCAATATAAAAAGTACCACAGCCCCGCAAAGATGAAATAACCCATAAAGCTTTTCAGCATTCACCCATCTGTCGGCAATGATTCCTGCAATAGCCGGCATAAAAAGAGAGGCAATCCCCATGGTTGAAAAAATAATCCCAAATTCTGAGCTGGACCATCCTTTAAAATCAAACCAGAATCTTCCAATAGAAATCAGCCACGATCCCCAGATAAAAAACTGTAAAAAGTTCATGGCTATCAAGCGTTGTTTTAAATACATAGCGGTATTGTTTGTAGAAGTTTGTAAATACGTTATTTCCGTTTTTTTATTTCATCGCGGATCTTGGAAGCCCTTTCATATTCTTCATTGGCAATTGCTTCATTCAACAAGTCCTTTAACTCGTTAAGGGTGTATTTTTCAAATTCAGAAATTGCATGTTCTCCTGAATTATCAGGGTTTTCTGTTTTTTTTAGTTCAGGGGCTTCATCCTGTTCATCCTTTTTTTCATCTTCATCAGTGTCAATATTCCGGGCTGCTTCCATTACCACTTTGTAAGCATATATTGGGCAGTCGAAACGCAGTGCGAGCGCTATGGCATCTGAAGTACGGGAGTCGATATCCACCTTCCTGATACCATCATGGCAGACAAGTTTTGAGTAAAAAACCCCATCAGCCAGTTTAGAGATGATAACTTCAAGGATATTAATATTAAATGTATCAGAAAATGACTTAAAAAGATCGTGTGTGAGTGGGCGCGGGGGGTTGATGTGTTCGAGGGCAATGGCAATCGACTGCGCTTCATTGTAGCCAATAAGTATCGGTAATTGTCTTTTACCGGCAGCATCCTCCAGAATCACAGCAAAGGCACCGGCCTGTGACTGGCTTTTAGTTATTCCGATTACTTCGAGCCTGATTTTTTCCATCAAAATGTAGTCTTGGATGAAAATTTTATACATGCAAAGATAATTATTCTGAATTACATTCTAAAATTGTTTTCAAATAATAAACTAATGCAAAAAGAGAACAAATCCGAAATTATGTATATTTGCACCTTAGTTATACTAAAACAAATTAATGATGAAAAGAATCGTACAAATATTTACGGTATTGACGCTGATCGTTTTACCAGTGTTGTCATACGGTAGCGAAGCTGATTTAAAAATTCCGGTTTTATCCGGCAACCAGACAAACCTGCTGTTGTGGGGATTTGTAATTTGTTTTCTGGGTTTAGGTTTCGGCCTGTACCAGTTTATGAAAGTCAAAAAATTACATGCTCATCAATCTATGCTTGATGTTTCAAAAGTGATTTTTGAAACCTGTAAGACATACTTAATTCAGCAGGGTAAATTTTTGATCATATTATTCCTTTTTATTGCGGCCTGTGTTTCATTTTATTTTGGATTTCTTCAGGAACAAAGTGCAGGCGGTGTTCTCCTCATTTTATCCTGGACTGTTATTGGGATTTTAGGATCATATAGCGTTGCCTGGTTTGGTATTCGTATGAATACACTTGCCAACAGCCGTATGGCCTTTGCATCACTGGAACGCAAACCGTTAAAATTATTGAATATCCCTCTTGATTCCGGCATGAGCATCGGTGTGATGTTAGTGTGTGTGGAGCTGATTATGATGCTCATCATTTTAATGTTTGTTCCCCGCGAATTAGCCGGTGCCAGCTTTATCGGTTTTGCCATTGGTGAATCATTAGGCGCTTCTGCATTGCGTATTGCCGGTGGTATCTTTACAAAAATCGCCGATATCGGCTCCGACCTGATGAAGGTGGTTTTCAAAATCGGTGAGGACGACCCACGTAACCCCGGAGTTATTGCCGATTGTACCGGTGACAATGCCGGAGATTCTGTAGGGCCTACAGCCGATGGCTTTGAAACTTATGGTGTAACCGGAGTTGCCCTTGTTTCATTCATTGTTTTGGCTGTTGGATTTATTCCCGGTATCAGTGAGGAAACCCGCATTCTTTATCAAACCAATTTTCTAACCTGGATATTTGTAATGCGTGTTTTGATGGTTATCACATCTATACTTTCGTTCGGGTTGAACAGGGTGTTAAGCAAGATATTGTATGGTAAAAGCAGTGTCATTGATTTTGAAAAACCACTGACCAATCTTATCTGGATCACTTCTGTTATTTCAATTATTGTGACTTTTGTTGCCAGCTACCTGATGCTGGGGCCATCAACCGAAATTGGCCTGGCACATCCGAATTTGTGGATGATTTTATCTGCGATTATTAGTTTTGGGACCCTTGGTGCAGCTTTAATCCCTGAGTTTACAAAAATATTTACGAGTACCAAATCACACCATGTAAACGAAATTGTAACCGCTTCGCGCGAAGGCGGCCCTTCTCTGAATATTCTGTCTGGCCTGGTAGCAGGTAATTTCAGCGCCTTATGGATGGGCCTTGTGTTTTTGGGGTTGATGTTCGGAGCCTATTTTGCCAGCACTTTCGGGCTTGGTGATATTATGATTTATCCGTCAATCTTCGCTTTCGGCCTGGTAGCATTCGGAATGCTGGGTATGGGACCGGTTACTATTGCTGTTGACAGCTACGGGCCTGTTACAGACAATGCCCAATCGGTGTACGAGCTTTCGTTGATTGAAGAAAATCCCAATATTGCCGCTGAAATAGAAAATGAATTTAAATTTAAACCGGACTTCGAAAAGGCAAAAGATTACCTTGAAGCAAACGATGGCGCCGGCAATACATTTAAAG
>DAOQAT010000092.1:0-9583 GCA_035354195.1 Bacteroidales bacterium
GGATATGTGCACATCCAAATTCAAAACCTTATATGATCTGCAGTGGCCCGTAGA
The DNA here is from genome assembly GCA_035354195.1 of Bacteroidales bacterium. Lineage (GTDB taxonomy): Bacteria > Bacteroidota > Bacteroidia > Bacteroidales > CAIWKO01 > CAIWKO01. Next base: position 55 of record DAOQAT010000092.1, read on the forward strand.
AAAGAAAATCGAAACGATTTGCAAAAAGATCTACGGCGCCGAACATGTTGATTATACTCCAAAAGCTAAGAAAGACCTGCAGAAAGTATATAGCCTTGGGCTGGATAAACTGGCTGTCTGCATCGCCAAAACCCAGAAATCTTTATCCGATAATCCTGATCTGTTAGGCAGGCCCAAAGATTTTGTGGTTACGGTCCGGGAAATTGAAATGGCGTCTGGCGCAGGGTTCATTATTCCTATCACCGGTGAAATCATGCGTATGCCCGGCCTTCCCGAAGTTCCGGCTGCAGAATTTATTGATGTTGATGAAAACGGAAATATTATTGGGTTGTCTTAATCGTTGTCACTGGCATACCACTCGGCTGAAGATGTCTCCGTTTCACAAAGCTTCAAACAGAATAATGCGATATGTGAAGGCAGCCTCTTTTTGATCCGGACAGCAAAATCCTTCAGCATGTTTTCGCAGGTAGGCTGGTACGGAAGCAGGATCAGATTATTGAAGCCTTTTAATGGCTGAAGGATGTCTGAGGGTGTTTTATCATACAGCACCAGCGCATGGTCCAGGTCATTTGTTATTTCATCTCTGACAATTTCTTTTAATTGATTGAAATCCATGACCATGCCGTTCAGAGGTGATTGGTCATCCTCCAGCGTATTTCCGGTTACGGTAACATAAAGGTAATATGAATGTCCGTGAATATTGCGGCAAGGGCCGTCGTAACCCAGAAGTGCATGGGCCATTTCAAATTTAAATTCTTTGGTTAATCTGATTTTTGCCATAGGTTTATGCGTTCAGATGTTCGATTAAAATTTTTATTCCGATCCCAATCAGAACCAGCCCACCGATAAGTTCAGCTTTTTTACCGCTGATAAAGGTAAATTTTTTTCCCAGATAAATACCCATTAACGATATCATGAATGTTACCAGGCCAATGATACTCACCGTCAGCAATATGTTCAGCTCGAGAAACGCAAAACTGATCCCAACGATCATGGCATCAATGCTGGTTGCAACAGACAAACTGATGAGGACCCAGAATCTGGTGATGTTCAGTTCCTGTTTATTTTCTTTTTTGAAAGCTTCGATAATCATTTTTAATCCTATGGCGCCTAAAATGCCGAAGGCGATCCAGTGGTCAAAATCGGCGATCAGGTCTTTGAACGTAAGCCCCAGCAGCCAACCTGCAACGGGCATTACCGCCTGAAAAAAACCAAAGGAGGCAGCGATCTTTAATGCTTCAGATGTTTTAATATTTCTTTGCACCAGGCTGCAGGAAATGCATACGGCAAAACAGTCCATCGCCAGCCCTATACCGATCAATATGATTTCAGGTATTCCCATATTTTTGCAAAACTATAAATAATACCGACCTTTTTACTATTTTTATCATCTATTATTAAAAAAATCACGCAAAAATTAACCGATACAATATTATGAAGTACTTAATAACTGTAGTTTTACTATTAGTGACGCCGCTGATTTCTTTTCCGCAAGATTGGCAGCAGGCTGTTATGTCTGATAATGGCATTATGGCCGCTATAAAAGTCCGCCCTTCTATGAATTACAACAGCAGTAAGGTCCTTTTTGATCAGTTGGCGGGGTTTCCCGTTGCGGCTGTGGGGAACCCTACATTCAAGAATATGCGTGGGCTGGCGCTTGCCGATATCAACGGCGATAGTATTTCTGATATGATTTTTGCTGTCAATAGCACCATTTATGCTTATTCTTTTTCGGGCTTGCTCTGGCAAAAAACACTTATTGGAACTGCCATTTACCCGCCTTCGGTCAGTGATATGGACCACGATGGTTTTCCTGAAATTGTCCAGGTTACAGGCGGCTCACCGGATAACGGACGTGTATTTGTTTTTGATAAAGACGGAAATACATTAACAGGGTGGCCTGTGAACTTCAGCAACCATTGGATGATATGCGCACCGGCGCTTTCCGACCTTGATAACGACAGCATCAAAGAAATCGTCGTATGCGAACGTATAAGCCCTGCCGGAAAGGTTCATATCCTGAAAATTGACGGAACCGAATTCAGCGCCAACTGGCCGGTCACCCTGGACGGCATACCGGCTGTTACGCCTTCTGTGGCAGATGTGGATGGCGATGGAGAAAAAGACATTATTGCGTATTCAACAAAATCACGTTATATTTTTGGCCTCGATGGGCTGCCGAAGGCCGGATTTCCAAACCTGACCGACCCATTGCAAAAATATAGTTATCAATCGCCGGTTATCGCTGACCTTGACAACAACGGCCAATGCGAAATAATCGGCGCCACACACGGTGATGCACCTTTGTTTTACGTGATGAATAACGATGGCAGTTCTTTTCCCGGCTGGCCCCACAGCGTTCCCGACAGCAGTTGGACATATTCCGCACCTACCGTGGTAAAGATAAATGGTGCATGGAATATTTTTATGAGCCGGCCAATCGGGTCTGATGCCGATGATATGCTTTATGGCTGGGATGCCGGTGGAAACCTGCTGCCGGGATTTCCTATAACAAAACCGGGCGGCCTGGAAGGTTTTATTTCAGTTGCAGATATTAACAATGATAATGAATTTGAGCTGGTTTTTGGCTCAAACCTGCTCGACAGCACCGGGCACGGGTTTATACACGCCTATAAAACCAATGGCGGCGGCGAACTTCCCGGTTTCCCTATACGGCCAATTGGTTGGACATTCATGAATGGCGTGAACATTGGCGATGTAAATGGTGACAACATGATGGACCTGGTGGTATTGTCTTACACCAATTCTTTTGGAGCCACCACCGATTCGGTTTACATCAATGTCTACGAACTAAATTCGCCTTATAGTCCTGACAAAGTTTTGTGGGGAACCTATAAAGGTGGTAATGAACGTACCGGTTATACAGGTGAGATGATCAGTACTGTTCAACAGGTTGATGCCGTTCAGGAACAAATTTCTGCCTACCCCAATCCGGTTACTGATAAGCTGAAACTATCGTGGAATAATGTTTTTGAAGGCAAACACGTAGTGAAAATTACCGATATCACCGGAAGGATCATTCATAAATTTCAATCTGCGGATTTTCCGGTGGGTGAGGCGGTCATTGAAATTGATTTTTCAACAATGACCGGCGGGTGTTATTTTGCAGTCATCGAAAAAGAAAATGAAAACTCATGCGTGGTGAAAATTTTCAAACGATGAGCACACTTTATTTGATGCTATATCATTAAAAAAAAATATTTTATATTTTTATTCTAGTTATCTAAATGAAATGTTTAATTTTGGTTATGAATTCCATCAGATAAACCAGATTTAGTTTTTTATTGAAATTTAGGATTTATTGTAGGATATGAAACAGCGACGATTGATATTTTTTCTTCTGACTTTGCTAAGCACCAGTTCTTTTGCCCAAAAAGAAACCTACATTTGGTATTTTGGGAAACATGCGGGCCTTGACTTTAACCAGACACCCCCAACGGTCTTGACAAACGGGGCACTGAACCAGATGGAAGGTTGTTCTTCCATTTGTAACCAGGCTGGCCAATTATTATTTTACACGGATGGCATGACGGTCTGGAACAAGAATCATGTAGCCATGCCCAACGGGACAGGCTTAGGTGGTGATTCCCACTCGACAAATTCGGGGTTTATCGTAAAACAGCCTGGAAATGCAAATATTTATTATGTTTTTACGGTGAATAGTGCTTTATCAACACATGATTTAAGGTATTCGGTCGTGGATATGTCTTTAAATGGGGCCTTGGGCGGTGTTACATTAAAAAATGTGTTTTTAAGGACGAATATGACGGAGAAAATATGTGCGGTAACACATGGTAATAATCAGGATGTCTGGGTCGTAACTCACGAGAGAAACTCAACGAATTTTGTAAAATACCTGGTAACCGCCACGGGAATTTCATCAGAGATTGTTCAATCCATCGGGTCGTTGGCAAATACAGAACCGGGATCTTTAAGATTTTCTCATTGCGGCGATAAACTAGCCAATGCAAACCCTGTTACTTATATTTTGGACCTTTTTAATTTTGACCGCTCAACAGGTATTATTTCAAATGCCCAGCAAATTGCGTTTCCTGCCGCGGTGCTTTGGCTGGAGTTTTCTGCTAATAGTGAATACCTTTATCTTTCAATAGGACATCCAACTTCATTATACCAGTTAAAGGTCTCAACAGGTGTATTCAGTTTAATTTCAACCCCGACCATAGAATTGGGACAATTGCAATTAGGGCCAAATGGTAAAATTTATGTGGCTGAATATTATTACCCTGCACCTGAAACCTATAATCCTTATAATTACATAGGTGTAATAAATTATCCTGAATTGGCGGGGGGAGCATGCAATTTTGTCCAACAGGGTGTCAATTTAAACATCAATGGAAATAGTCAATCCTGGCGAGGATTACCTTCTTTTGTTTCTTCAATAATTAAATATCCTTTTAATCTAGGGCCGGATACAACCATTTGTTCAGGCAATTCAATCACTTTTCATGCGGGCGTTGGATATAACTCGTACTTATGGCAAAATGGGTCAACAGACTCTGTTTTTACCGCTTCTGCACCTGGGATGTATGCAGTTACGGTTACTGATAAATGCGATACGTATACGGATTCGGTTAACCTTACAATTATTTCGGATTCTCAGGCAGATCTGGGTAATGACACGACCATTTGCCCAAATGACAACATTATGTTAGATCCAGGGTCAGGCTTTATAAGTTATTTATGGCAGAACGGCTCCACAGATTCAACTTTAGCTGTTACGGTACCAGGAACATACTGGTGTCAGGTAACAACATTATGTGGTCTTAATTCTGATACCATCATCATTACCCAGGGACCACCACCGGATATAAACCTGGGCCCGGATACTTCAATATGTGAAGGTGCCTCCATCACTATTCATGCGGGCAGCGGATATAACTCTTACCTTTGGCAAAACGGCTCCACAGATTCAACTTATACTGTAACGATTCCAGGAACATACTGGTGCCAGGTTACTACCTTATGTGGTGTTAATGCCGATAGCATCATCATTACCCAGGGGCTCCAACCGGTAATAAACCTGGGTCCGGATACTTCAATATGTGAAGGTGCCTCCATCACGTTTCATGCGGGCAGTGGATTTAATTCTTATCTCTGGCAAAACGGCTCTTCAGATTCTGTTTTTGTGGCCGCGGCTGCCGGCATATATGCTGTTACCGTTACAAATAATTGCGGATTCGACACAGATTCTGTAAGGATCATCAATATTTACCCAAGCCCCCAGCCCGATCTTGGGAATGATACCTCATTCTGTACTTCTGTTTCCATCACTCTTGATGCTGGCAGCGGTTATGGCGGCTATCTTTGGCAAAATGGAACCACTGATCAAACACTTCCTGTTAATGCTCCCGGAACTTATTCCGTGACGGTCACCAACAGTTATGGCTGTCATGGGTCAGATTCCATTCAGATTGGGCTGGAAAGTATCCCTGTCGTATCACTAGGTAATGATAGAAGCCTTTGCGATGCAACATCTTTTGTCCTTGATCCCGGTCCCGGCTTCAACAGCTACCTCTGGCAGGATGGCTCGACGGAGCAAACATTTGAGGCTATCTCTGAGGGAGTTTATTCAGTTACGGTCACAAATGATTGCGGCTCTGCAGACACAAGTGTTACTATAAACGCTTGTCCGAAATGTATCTGCGACATTCCCAATGCATTTACACCCAATTCGGATGGAGTAAATGATGTGCTGTTTGTGAAAGGCTCAGGATTTACCGACCTTGATTATAAAATATTCAACAGGCTCGGGGAGCAGGTGTTCTTTTCAAACAGTATTGATGTGGGGTGGGATGGAAAATGGCAAGGGATAAACCAGGAAAATGAGGTTTTTATTTATGTGATCAAAGCCAAATGTTTAAATGGCGAAAATGTTTTCTTAAAGGGAAATGTCACACTTTTAAAATGAAGATCCTATGAATAAGCGAACCTTACTTTTTTTGCTGTCATTGATTTTCAGTCAGCTTTCGTTTTCGCAGGATATTCATTTTTCCCAGTTTTATAATGCACCGCTCATTTTAAATCCCGCGCTGACCGGCAATGCTGATTGTCCGTTAAGATTGGGTGGTATTTATAGAAATCAGTGGTCGGGTATTACGGTACCGTATAAGACATTTTCTTTTTTTGCAGATTGTAAACTGGATCCGCGTTTTTTAGGACGTACCTGGTTTGGTGTTGGAATGTCCTTTTACAATGATGTGGCTGGTGATGGAAATCTCAGTACCACGGATGCGGCATTTTGCTTCTCTTTTAATATGCCGTTATCAAAAAAGAACAGGATAATAATGAGTATTGGCGGCACTGTTGAATATATGTCCAAAAAAGTTAATTTAGGTAGCTTTTATTTTGACAACCAGTGGAACGGTTCGGGCTTTGATCCTTCTATTTCAAACAATGAGCCTTTTGCGGCTGACAAATTTAACCATCTGGATTTTGATGTCGGTATTTTGCTGCATGGTGAGACCAGAAAAGGCTTTTCCTATCATTTCGGCAGCGTTTTAAACCATATTTCAATGCCCAGGGAACATTTCAGCGGATACCGGAGCAACCTCGGTTGGAAAATCGTGGCACATGGCGGCGTAAGTGCTGAAATATCCAGGACGATGGTGATTTCCCCTAAGATCTATTTCTCCTATCAGGACGGTGCAAAAGAAATCCTTTTTGGTACTAATTTCTCAAAAAAATACTCCAAAAAATCTAAATTACTCTTTGGCCTCTGGTACCGGTGGAGCGGTGATATCATCGGAACGCTGGGGTTTGATTTGAAAGGGTTCCAGTTGATGCTGAGCTATGATGCTAATGTTTCAAAATTGATCGTTGCCTCCAAAAGCTTTGGCGGATTTGAGGTGTCGCTAATCAAAACCTTCCTTTGCGGAAAGAAGAGCTTTTTCAAAAAACAAAAAGGGAAAATTCTAAATTGCCCTATTTTCTAAAAAAATTGCCTGCGTTTTTTTGCAGGCAATTTGCAGGCTAAAAGCCACATTTTGTTTTCTCTTATGACAGTTTGATGGGCTATAATTTTTCCAATTCTACAGTAAAATGCCGCATGATAGGCAGTTCGTATTTTATCTTATACCCATGTTGAATTGACATACGCCTTTCATAAACATTTCCCAGCGCAACAGCTACATAATCCATATGATTGTTGGTATAAACCCTGCGCGGTACTGCCAGCCTTAATAATTCCAGTTTCGGGTAGCGGGGTTGATGCGAAACAGGATCAGGGTCTGTCATGATGGCGCCGATTTCAACACCGCGCACACCGCCTTCAACATATAATTCGATGGCCAGCGTCTGTGCCTGGAATTCTTCTTTAGGAAGATGGGAAAGGAATTTTTTTGCATCCACAAAAATAGCGTGGCCTCCAAACGGCTCCTGCAAAGGAACGCCGAAATCCTTTAATTTCTGTCCTAAGTAAGCAATTTGCTTGATGCGGGTTTCGAGGTAATTAAATTCGGTACCTTCGTCCAGCCCTTGTGCCAGTGCGTTCATATCCCGGCCTGACATACCGCCGTAAGTAACAAAACCTTCAAACATAATGTTGAAGAAACTGGCTTTTTGAAACAATTCCTTGCTTTTCATGCCGATAAATCCACCCATATTGACGATAGCGTCTTTTTTACTACTCATGGTTGCTATATCGGCGTAGGAATACATTTCTTTTACGATTTCCTTGATGGATTTATTTTCGTAACCTTTTTCACGGATCTTGATAAAATAAGCATTTTCAGCAAAACGGGCCGAGTCGAAAACTACAGGGATGCCGTATTTTTCAGCCATTGCATAAACATCCCTTAAATTGGCCATCGAAACAGGTTGTCCGCCCGAACTGTTACAGGTTACCGTAATAACAATAAACGGGATTTTTTCTTTGGGGTTGTTTTTCAGAACGGTTTCGAGTTTATTCAGATCGACATTTCCTTTGAAAGGGTGTATTAATGTGGTGTCAAAGGCTTCGTCAATAGTGCAGTCAATAGCTTCTGCCTTGCGAAATTCGATATGCCCTTTGGTGGTGTCAAAATGTGCGTTTCCCGGCACTAGGTCACCTGCTTTTACTAAGGTGGAAAATAGTACATTTTCGGCTGCCCGCCCCTGATGCGTTGGTAAAAAATATTCAAAGCCCATGATATTTTTTATGGCTTCTTTGAGGTTGTAATACGATGATGCACCGGCATAACTTTCATCGCCAACCATCATGGCCGACCATTGTTTGTCGCTCATAGCTCCGGTGCCCGAATCCGTTAACAAGTCAATAAATACCTGCTCACTGCGCAGGTTGAAAAGATTGTATTTTGCTTCTTTGATCCATTTTAAACGTTCTTCTTTCGTACTGCGGCGAATGTTTTCGACCATTTTTATTTTGTACGATTCTGTGAATGGTAGTTCCATAAAGTTTGTTTTAAAGTTGTATTTGCAGTCAAAATTAAATTTTTGTTTCAATAAACAAACTAAATTATTTAAAAAAATAAAAAATCTCTTCCAACGAATTTGTTATCACCATTTTGAAAAACGGTTGGCTTCTGTTTTTTTTGCAAGATTATTTCATTTATTGTAAAAAACATTAGGAAATCATCTGAAAAATCAGTATTTTTATAGTATGCATTTTTAAATGTAAAAACAGGAGGTTCATTATGGATAATATACTTTTAAAATATATGGTCGAACGATTCAACGCCGCAAAAGAGGTGAAGACCGTTCAGTTTAAAAATTTACCATTCATTACCATTTCCCGGGAGTATGGTTGTCCCGCCAAACAGGTGGCAAAGATCCTTATCGACAAGCTTAACGTGGCGAATGAAAAAAATAAAGATGCGCAGGCATGGACCAAATTAAGCAAAGAAATACTACAGGCCGCTGCCTGCGAGCTTAATATCGAGCCTGCGAGAATTCAAAAAATATTTAATGATGAAAAAAGAGGCACCATCGATGAAATTTTAAACGCCCTTTCGGATAAGTATTACCAGTCCGACCGGAAAATCCTGAAAACTATCGACAAGGTCATTCTTGATTTTGCCATGCATGGCCACGTGGTCATCATTGGCCGTGGCGGCATGTCGGTGACGCGGCATCTTCCGCTGGGCGTTCACGTTCGCCTTTTTGCACCGCTGGAATGGAGGCTGGAGCGCTTGATTGAAACATCACAATGCCAGACGATGCAAGAGGCCAAGGCTTTATCGAAGCAGATGGATTTCAAGCGAAATGCCTTACTGAAAAGCAAGACAAAAAGTGAAAATTTTGAAGACGATTTTGACGTCTTTTATAATTGTAAGTATATGAACGAAGAAGAGATTTCAGACTCCATAATTCATCTTCTCAGGGTTAAAAAAATGATATAGTTTTTCCGCCATGCGTTGTTGAAAACTTAAGCCACAACAAATCAGGCAGCCGTTAATTTTCGATATTTTTGTTTTCATGAACATACATTTTATTGCCATAGGCGGCAGTGTCATGCACAACATGGCGCTTGCCATGGTTCAGAACGGCCATA
>DAOQAT010000093.1:0-9448 GCA_035354195.1 Bacteroidales bacterium
TCACCAAAGATATTGCAGACTTCCAGCCCGAGCACGTAATCATTGTTGACGCTGCCAACCTCAATCTTGCTTATGGCGAACTGACCGACCTGCCTATTGACAGGATAACCGATTTTTCACTCGGAACCCATAAACTATCGCTGATCATGATGATCAGGTATCTTGCAGAAACGGTTAATCCAGCGTTCAGCGTCCTTGCCATCCAATATAAAAGCGTTGTTTTCGGTGAAAAAATGACAAAAGAAATGAGAGCCGGCGTGAAAAAGGCTACTGCATTTCTTTGTGATATCATTGATCATTTATGAATCGATGAAGATCGATTTAATTTGCATTTCTTTACCACCAATTATCTCAAAATCGGTTGACTGGCATGTTGGGCACACAGATGCCCAGTTGTGAATTTCAAAAATGGTCTTGCATTTATCACACCTAGAAGTTCCGGGAATTTCAGTGATCACCACATCGGTATGCTCCATCACGGTATCTTTCACAGCAAGTTCAAGCGCGAATTGCAGGCTGTCAATAACGATTCCTGATAAGCGCCCGACCTCAATTTCTATACGGTTGATTTTCGTTACCTGATGGTCGCGGGCAAATTCTTCGGCAAATTCTATGATGTTGGTTGCAATGGAAAGTTCGTGCATAATCGTTCACTTGATAAATTCCGCAAAAGCCTTACAATTGCTGTTTTTCAGCACTATTGTGACGTTCCGTATCATTCATTTCTTTAAATAATTTTAATGTTTCCACTGCCTTTTCTTCACTGATAATTTGAATGGCAAACCCGGTGTGGACAAGCACATAGTCGCCTGTTTTCACATCATCAAGCAGTTGAATGGAAGCCTCATATTCCGTACCTCCTACCGAAACAACAGCCATATCGCCATTGATAGAAACTATTTTTGAAGGAATACCCAAACACATAAGCGTTAAAATTTTTCTCAAAATATGAACATGCAAAAGTACGAAAAAATCCAGAATTTCAACGTAAATCTTTGACAAATGATTAAAACAGGCACCTCTGTTTAATCGAAATAACAGGCATTTCAGCCCCATACCTCCTATCATAAGCCAAAAATGTGTACCTTTGTATAGTGAAAAAAATTAACAGAATATCAGCCATAGTTTTAGTAGCACTGCTTTATTGCTATGCGGTTGGTTTTGTTTATTCCAACCCGGGCAATTCGCATTTAATAAATGCTTCCGGAACCGAAAAAGGCACATATTTTTCTGTGGTTTCAGTTAATCTTTTTTGCCATACCCCACAGTCTGAGAACACCTTACATTCATTTATCAAAATCCCCGCAAAAACAATAGCAATACCCTTTAATAAATTTTCCATCATTAAAAAAAGCACCGACCGCCTGTTCTTCCAAACATTTACTCAATACTCTTCTTTTGCGCAGGATTTTCTAATTCTCTACCGAAAATTCAACCTCATTTTCCCTTTTCATAATTTCTGGTGATTCATAGCCGATAAATACTTCTTTTTTATTATCATTTTTTAAGATGTTGAAATTTCAGCATCTGTATTTATTACTTAAACTAATTGTCTATGAATTCGATAACAATAATTTCACTGGCTATTATTATAGCCGCTTGTATTTTGCTGATTGTTTTAATGAAAACCATCAAAAGAAAAAAAACACAAAAAAAGTTTCAGCTGTTGTCAGATTTTGCGGCTAAACATAATAGCAGTCTTAGCAGGTATGAATTTTTTGACGGCATTTCCATAGGGCTTGATGAGTCCTCAAATTATCTGTTTTTTATGAAGCAAAACGCTGATAAAAAATCGGAGCAGTATATTGACCTTTCTAAAATTAAAAATTGCCGTGTAAATAATATAAGCCGCATGGTTAATGGTACGGTTGTAATCGACAGGCTTGAATTATGCTTTTCAACAACTGTCCGGGAAGAACCTCCCTTACTAATGGAATTTTACAATTCAGATTACGATAGCGTGACTATAGCAGGAGAAGTCCAATTTATTGAAAAATGGGCGGAGTTGGTGAATAAGCATCTGAAAAACTAAGATTAAAGACTGCTTGCTCATGTTGAAAAGGCCGGGAAACCGGTCTTTTTTTGATCTGCCCAATAACATAATCGGCAATTCTTATATTTAATAACCCTGAAAATATTAATTAAGGCATGTTGTGAATCAATTTTTTATTGTACGAAATAGTTGCCGATGTTGTATATCAAGAAGGAAATTACCCAGGCCAGTATGGTCGTATAAAGTATCACGAATATGGTCCATTTCCGCCTTTTTATGGTTTTGTGAATGGTCGCAATAGTTCCAACACAAGGTGTGTAGATGGACACAAAAAATATGAAAGATAATGCCACCAAGGGGTTAAAGATCTTTTGTCCTTTTTTGGGCCCGGACGTATATGTTTGTGTACGCAGGCTTTCAACAAGGTTCTTTTTATCATCGCCCGTCTTATGTTCCGGCTGATATAATTGACTCATCAATCCGACTATTGTTTCTTTTGCCGCCACTCCGGTGATAAGGCTGATTCCCATTTTCCAGTCAAAACCCAGAGGCGCAATCGCCGGTTCAATAAATTTTCCGGTCATGCCCAGGTATGATTTTTCAATATTTTTATTATCAAAATTATGTGGAAAATACCCCAAAAACCAAATAACAACAGATGCTATAAGGATGGCGCCGGTTATTTTTTTCAAAAACATTTTTGCGTTGAACCACATGAATTTTACTATTCTTTTCGGTTTAGGCAAGCGGAATTTAGGAAGATCAACATTAAAAAATTCTGTGGTGGCTTTAAAAATGTATTTTTTTAATATCAGGGAAATGAACATGGCTAAAAGCACCGAAGTAAAATATACGAAAAACAGTACAGTGGCAGGATGCTCAGGGAAAAATGCAGAGATAAATAACACATAAACAGTGAACCTGGAACTGCAGGACATCAGCGGGTTTATCAATATGGTGATGATGCGGGAATTCTTGTTTTGTATACTTTGTGCTGCCATTATGGCCGGTACGTTACACCCAAAACCCATCACCAGCGACATAAATGATTTTCCATTCAACCCAAGGGGCTGCATCAGCTTGTCCATGATCAGCGCCACTCTGGCCATATACCCTGATTCTTCCAATAGGGACAGCAATGTAAACAGGATCACGATATTCGGCATGAAAATCATCACGCCGCCAATCCCTTTCAATACTCCATTGATAAGAAGGCTTCGAAATGCACTTACAGGTAAAATCTTTAATAATAAATCTTCTATAAGAAAAAATAAATCGGTCAGCCAGATCATAGGATAATGGCCAAGCCCGAAAGTTGCCTGAAAAACCAGCCAGATTACAACAATAAAAATAAATATCCCTAAATATCTATTACACAATATTTTGTCAATAAATCTGGCTTGCCTGGCACTCAACTGAAAACTCATCCTTATGATTTCTTTTGCAAAATTAATCATTATTTATAATAATTCCAAATTAGGATGTCTTATATTTTTCTGTTCAGGCTTTCAGGTATCTTTTCTTTGAAAAAAATAAACAAAACCTGTTACATATAAAAAACTGGGGCTTTTCGTGCTTTTATCAACAAAACGCCCCTTTATCATTTCTGTTTGTAAAGAGTAATAAAATTTCAGAAAATTTTTATTGCTATTAATTATTTTTGGCACTTAATTAAAAACATAAAAAAATGAGCGGTTTTTTTGGATGCGTGTCAAAGGACGATTGTGTTAAAGATGTGTTTTATGGTACGGATTATCATTCTCATCTTGGTACAAAAAGGGCGGGAATGGTTTTTCATTCGAAAGAGAAAGGGTTTCAGCGGGCGATACACAGCCTGGAAAACGGATATTTCAGAAACAAATTTGAAGATAATGTTTCCGGGTTTTCAGGAACCAGCGGTATCGGGGTGATCAGCGATACGGAGTCGCAGCCGGTTCTCGTTTCTTCGCATCTGGGGTGGTTCGCCGTAGCCACGGTGAGTAAAATTGCCAATATCGATGAACTGGAAGCGCGGTTTATGAACCAACGCCGGTTATTCACTGAAATCAGCCAGGGAGCCATTAATCCCACAGAACTTATCGCCATGCTGATTGCCGATGCCGAAGATTTTGTGTCCGGTATTCAAAATGTGTACGATTTGGTAAAAGGTTCCTGCTCCATGCTGATAATTACGCCGGATTGTATTTTCGCTGCACGGGATAAACTTGGTAGAACCCCCATCATACTTGGAAAAAAGGATAATGCTTATGCTGCTTCCTTTGAAACCATTGCTTTTCCGAACCTGGGGTATGAAATAGATAAATACCTCGGGCCCGGTGAGATCGTAAAAATAACTGCTGAAGGTTATGAACAGTTGCGAAAGCCGAACGAAAAGATGCAGGTCTGCTCGTTTCTATGGGTTTATTATGGTTATCCGCCTTCGTATTATGAAGGGATCAACGTAGACGAATGCCGCTACAATTGCGGAAAAGCGCTTGCAAAAAATGATACTGTGGAAGCCGATTTCGTTGCCGGGATACCGGATTCGGGGATTGGCCACGCCTACGGATACAGCAATCAGAAACATCTTCCGCTCAAACGGCCCTATATCAAATATACACCGACCTGGCCCCGCAGTTTTATGCCGCAAAATCAAAAAACACGTGATCTGGTGGCCCGGATGAAACTTATCTCGAACAACGAGATTATTAAAGGAAAGCGGGGAATTTTCCTGGATGATTCCATCGTACGCGGCACTCAGCTCAAAGATAATGTCCGCGATTTGCATAAGGCCGGCATCAAAGAAATGCATATGCGGGTTGCCTGCCCGCCGCTGACGTATCCCTGCCTGTTTTTAAACTTCAGCCGTTCCCGTTCAAACCTCGATCTCGCCACGCATGTAGCTGTAAAGCAACTCGAAGGAAAAGAAAATACAGATATGAAAGAATATTCCGACTGCAACAGCGAAAAAAATAAAGCCATGGTGGAACAGATAAGAAAAAACCTTGGTGTTACCACGCTTGCATTTCAAAAACTTGATGACCTGGTGGAAGCTATCGGCCTGCCGAAAGAAAAGCTTTGTACACATTGCTGGGACGGAAGCAGCTATTTTTAGGCTTTTGCTGGTTTATTACAGATTATCAATACTGCCCGATAAAAAAACATCAAACTTGCTAAAACGTTTGATAATATTGCGTCCCTGACGGGACTTAACCCATCGGGCTTTTTTGCATCTCTACCAATATTCAGTCCATACAGGACTGTACCTTTAGGGACAACATATTGGTAGAATACTATTCATAAATAAGAAAAATTGTAACCGGACAACAATTAAAAAATATGTGCTAATTAATCTGTAAAAAATATCTTCTTATCGTTTTATTTTTTATTATTGTATAAAATTACCTAAACAATATTATATGGCGAAACGATTATTCATTACCAAATCCATGACCAACCTCATGGAAGAATCTGCTGACAAATCGCACGGGCTCAAAAGAACGCTGACAGCAACAAATTTGACAACGCTTGGAATAGGCGCCATCATCGGTGCCGGGATTTTCGTGATCACCGGCCAGGCGGCTGCCCAGTATGCCGGCCCTGCAATATTAATTTCGTTTATTATTTCGGGTATCGCCTGCGCTTTTGCCGGATTATGTTATGCCGAGTTTGCTTCCATGATACCCATAGCCGGAAGCGCTTATACTTATTCGTATGCCACCATGGGTGAATTTCTGGCATGGATCATAGGTTGGGACCTTATCCTTGAATAT
Organism: Bacteroidales bacterium; assembly: GCA_035354195.1. Taxonomy (GTDB): domain Bacteria; phylum Bacteroidota; class Bacteroidia; order Bacteroidales; family CAIWKO01; genus CAIWKO01. Next base: position 5,746 of record DAOQAT010000093.1, read on the forward strand.
TTATTTGCTGCATCAACCGTTGCTGTCGGCTGGGGCGGTTATGTGGTAAGTTTTCTGAATGATTTCGGTGTGAATATTCCTGCCCAGTTTTGTGCCGCAGCAGGAAGCGTTCTGGTTGATGTACCTAACATTGGATGGAAACCCATTAATGATACCCTCATACAAAATCTGGCCAACATGAATATTGATATTAATACTTTACCCCATGTTACGGCAATTTTGAACCTCCCGGCCATGGCGGTTGTTGCCATCCTTACGACATTGCTTGTAATTGGTATCAGGGAATCAGCCAATTTCAATAATATCATGGTAATTGTCAAAGTTTCCGTGATCCTTTTATTTATTGCGATTGGCTTTGCCTTTGTGAAAAGCGCGAACTGGCATCCTTTTATTCCGGAAAACACAGGTGAATGGGGGCATTTCGGATGGAGCGGCATTTTCAGGGGGGCAGGCGTTATTTTCTTTGCCTACATCGGCTTTGATGCCGTGTCTACCGCCGCACAGGAAGCAAAAAACCCTCAAAAACATATGCCGATAGGTATTCTCGGCTCCCTGAGCATTTCAACCGTGTTATATATGCTGGTAGCCATCGTTTTGACGGGTATTGTGAGTTATACTTTCTTAAACGTATCGGACCCGATGGCTGTTGGAGTAAATGCCATGGGCGCCAAAATGTTCTGGCTAAGGCCGATCATAAAAATTGCGGCTATTGCAGGATTAAGCTCTGTAATCCTGGTGATGCTTATGGGACAGCCGCGTATCTTTTATTCCATGTCCAAAGACGGCCTGCTCCCTCCGGTATTTTCAAAAGTTCATAAACGTTTTAAAACACCTTATGTAAGCACGATTATTACCGGGACTGTAGCCATGATCATCGCCGGGGTGTTACCTATCGGTGTTCTTGGCGAACTTGTTTCCATTGGAACATTACTGGCTTTTACCATTGTTTGTGTTAGCGTCATGATCCTCCGGAAAAAACGCCCGGACCTGCCCCGCCCTTTTAAAACACCTTTGGTACCTTTGATTCCGTTATTAGGCGCCCTGACCTGCCTCATACAGATGGCTTCATTGCCGGTAGCTACATGGCTTCGGCTGATCATTTGGATGGCTTTGGGATTTGTGATCTATTTTTTATATGGAATCAGGAATAGTAAATTAGGGAAAGAACGGATGGAAAAAAAATAAGTTGGTGATGCGATCCTTAATTTGGAATAAAAGTCACCCTTCAATTCCTGAAAACCTTGATCCATCAGGAATATTTCGATATCACCAAACTAAAAAAAACAAATGTTAAAAAAAGCATGCTTCCTTCTTTTATTGCTGACCGCAAACATCTGTTTTGCCCAGCAGCATGAAAAGCTTTCCCTTGTAAAAATATTTGGTAATTTCAAAGAAATCACCGCTGCCGGGATATCCATCGAACACGGGCACTTTAATAAATCTTTTTTTGAAGGTGAAATCAATGCTTCAGATGTTGAAATTCTAAAGTCTTCTGGATTGAATTATGAAATCATTACCGAAGATATCACTAAATTTTACCTGGAAAGGTTACAACAAAATGTAAAGCCTGATAATAAAAATATCACTTACAGTTGTAGTCCTGCGACAACTTACTCCACTCCTGCCCACTTCGGCCCTGGCTCCATGGGAGGCTTTTATACGTATTCGGAAGCTATTGCCCAGCTCGACAGTATGCGGGTGTGGTTTCCCAACCTGATATCAGCAAAAACCCAGATTGGCTCATCCATTGAAAGCCGCGCCATCTATGCGGTAAAAATCTCTGATAACCCCGATGCCTCCGAAAGCGAAAAACAGGTTTTATTTACTTCCTTGCACCATTCGTCGGAACCATGCGGGCTGCAGCAACTGATATTTTTCATGTATTACCTGCTGGAAAACTATAATACCAATAGCGAAGTAAAGTACCTGATCGATAACCTTGAAATATACTTTGTCCCCGTTGTCAATCCCGACGGTTATGTATATAATGAAACTCAAAACTCCGCGGGCGGCGGCACATGGCGCAAAAACAGAAGATACAATGATATTCTCTCATACGGTGTTGATCTTAACAGAAACTACGGTTATGCCTGGGGTTACGACGACATCGGCTCGCAGCCGCTTGGCATTTCTCCCTGGTACCGCGGAACCGAAGCCTTCTCCGAACCTGAATCGCAAACCATGAAATCCTTTATCGAAGCTCATGATTTTCTGCTCGATATGAACTGGCATTCGTGGGGAAACTTTCTGATCTATCCCTGGAATTATCATTCTTCCATGACACCGGATTCCACCTATTTTGAGCAACTTTCACGCTATGTGACTATGGAAAGCCACTACCGTTACGGTACCTGCCAGCAAACATACGGATACAACAGCAACGGTGATGCTGATGACTGGGGCTACGGCGATACCACCGCAAAAAACAAGGTGTTTTCCATTACCGCCGAAGTTGGCGCCTCCAGCGATGGTTTCTGGCCTGCGCCGGCAAACATTGAAGCACTGTGCGAGAATTCGCTGGATATGAACCTGCGCTTTGCCAGGCTTGGCACCAAATACGCCCTGGTGAACGATTTGTCTTCATCTTTTATTTCCGGTACTTCAGTTACAATTCCTGTCGAAGTTTATTGTCTGGGGCTTGACGTACCGGCTGACTTCACTGTATCAATCACGCCACTGTCTCCTGACATCACCGGCACCGGATCTTCAGCTTCTTTTGCCGGTATGCAAACGCTGGAACGCAGGTATGACAATGTCTCCTTCACCCTTGACCCAAGCATAGCCCAAGGCACACCGGTAACCTTCTCGCTGGATATCAGCAACGGAATTTATACATGGAAGGATACCATTACAAAAATATTTTGTACGCCGGACACACTGTTATACGACCCTGCTGATAACCTGAACAACTGGACTGCTTCCGGTTGGGCCGTTTCAACCGAAAGCTATGCTTCCGCCCCGTCCTGCTTCACGGAATCCCCTTCATCAAATTACGGATTGCTGCAAACTTCAACCCTTGAATTAACAAACTCGCTTGACCTTAGTACGGCAGTTAACGCTTACCTTTCATTTAAAGCGAAATGGGAAATTGAAAAATCATTTGATTGGGTTCAGGTATTGGCATCAGCAGATAACGGAAGCACGTGGCAGCCTTTGTGCGGCAACTATTCATCCTACGGAACTGATGACCAGAAATTAAGCGAACCGGTTTATGATGGCTATTTCCTCAACTGGCTGCCGGAAGAAATTTCTTTGGATGCTTACCTCGGTGGAACCATTAAGATCAAATTTGAGTTTCACAGCGACCAAACCAACAACTACGACGGTTTTTACCTTGATGATATCGCAGTTCTTTCAAACAGCGTTACAACAGCGTCTGTTGGCGAGATACAACCTGCCGATCAGATTAATGCCTACCCCAACCCTGCCTGTGATAAATTGACTGTTAATTATAATGCATCAGAGCGCATCCCTGACAGGGTTGTTATCGCGGATATTTATGGAAAACAGGTTTACAATGAAGCCTTCAATGCAAAAGTCGGCAACTTAATTTATGTATCTGATTTGGCAAACGGCACTTATATTTTACAATTTAAAGACAGTGATAGCATCGTCGCTATGAAGAAAATTATTGTGATGCATTAGTTGAACCCAGATTACGCGATAGGAACGTAGTGAACTATTGAGTAGCGCGCAGGATTGT
>DAOQAT010000094.1:0-8409 GCA_035354195.1 Bacteroidales bacterium
ATGGTGTTACGTTGGCATTGACGGTTACCGCCATGTTGGTAGTAGTGGCACACTGACCGCCGCTTGGTGTGAAGTTATAAGTAGTGGTGCCTGCGCTACCGGTACTGATGGTCGCCGGGCTCCACGTACCGGTGATGCCGTTGCTGGAAGTTCCTGAGAGTGTTCCGGGTGTGGCGCCTACGCAATAAGGCCCTAAAGCCGAAAATGATGGTGTTGGGCTTGGATTGACGGTAATGGACATAGTGGTGTTGCTGGAACAAGAAACAGAAGGAGTAAATGTATAGGTAACCGTTCCCGCTGAGGCAGTATTGATGGTGGCTGGACTCCATGTCCCGGGAATACCATTGGCAGATGTCGTTGGCAGAGTTCCGGGCGTATCACCGACACAATAAGGCCCCATGGCGCTGAATGTCGGTGTTGTGGCAATATTAAACTGCCAGATGGAATAGCTTCCATAATAGGGTCCGGCAAAAACGCCATCGTAATAGGCTCCTCCGCCCGGGTTAACCGTAGTTTCTGTTTGTGAGCTCGTATAGGTCGTTACAAAAAGCCGGTTGCCGAAAGAAGAATAAGCTAATTGGGGGACGCCGGTTGAATTGCCTATATAAGAAGACCATTCGGCAGCATAACTATTGTTAAACTGCATCAAGAAGGATTGCCCACCGGTAGGCTTGTTGTAATACCCAGGATATGATATGGGCGAATAGATAGCCCTTGCGGCAACAATAAATTTATCACAAGAGGTGAATTTGCCATCATACAATAGTGCATAGCTGGTCGCTGAATTTTCACCCCAATACGTAGCCCACTGCCTGACACCGTTATTGGAAAATTTCAGAATAAAACTTGCAAAGTCATCATAGGAGCCTCCATTATTGACATTGGCCGGGCAGGTTGCATTATAGGCACCGGCAAGCATCATCAAAGGAAGGTCGGTGCTACTGGTTCCGCCAATAACAAGCACTTCGTTTGACGGGTTAACGATCACTTTGGTACCATTGCCCATTTCATCGTCTAAACCGTCATTTCCGTTACCGCTGTACATGGTGTTCCAATAAAGCGAACCAGAAGAAGTAAACTTGCCAATCATAATATCTTCCCCGTTATAGGTAGTCTGGTAATAGGCTCCTCCGCCCGGATTAACCAGATGTTCGGTGGCAGCGGTACTTCCAGTCATCCACTGAACCTCTGCTGAAAAAAAGATGTTATTACTTGCATCAAAAGCGATATGGCCGTTTTCCTGGGTTCCCGGGCCGCCTAAAAAGGTACCCCAAATCTGCGTGTAGCTGCTGTTGAGCAACATTAAAAATAAATCCGTATAACCGCCATTTGTTGCCTGATTGTATGCCCCGGAACGGTTTACAACATGCACCGTATTAAAATTATAAGCATGTAACATTATCCCAACCTGTCCACTGGGGCTTACTGCAATACTCGGATGGTACCCTCCACTTATGTTTGTACAATGAAGTAATTGTCCCGTATTTTTATTAAATCTCAAATAATAGGGCCTTGCTGACCCCGCATTATAATAAAACCCTCCCCCATTTAAAAACGGAGCATTTGTTGCCAGCTCATCACCAACTATGTGCAGCACATCGCCTCCAATAGCCATAACTTCCGTACCAAGTGCCCAGTCCATGCTTGAATTACTCCCACCAAAGTACGTTGCCCAAACCAATGCGCGGTTTGAATTGAATTTGGCAATATAAAGATCATTGGATGTCCATACCTGAACATAGGCTGATCCTCCGGGGTTTACTGTCGGATAATCGTTTGCTGAGTTATTACAATATCCCGAAATAAATAAATTTCCATCGTTGTCCGCAACGTTATGATCGTAATCAATAAGTCCGTTGGACGAAGTCGTTTCATAATAGGTCATCCATTCAATGACCGGATCAATGGTAAGCTTATCTGAGGCGGAATACTTACACGAAAAGCTGATAATATCATTTTCGATCTTATATTGAACGTTGGCTATTTGTTTGTCGTCATCGTTAATAAATGCTACAGGAATGTCTTCTGAAAATTCGTAAAGTTTCGTTTTTATTTTCACGGTGTTGTCGGCAAGATCAAGCGAACTAGCACCGTTATACCTGATCTTAACATCTTTAATATCAGCCCCGGGATGCAATATAACATCATATTTTACTCCGGTCTTAAATTGTTTGAACACGATATCAATGTTGGGATAAATGTTCTTGTAACACACGCTTTTGAACATGCCGACATTTCTGATGTTTTCACGCTTGTTCAAAAAATAATTCATGTACGCTGACTCTTTTCCATCTGAAATAAGCTCGCTATTAGAGGCAGCGCCGACAAACTCGATATCAACCCGTTGAATTTCCTTTCCGAGTGTTTTATAAATGCTGTCTTTAGCTTTCTGATTTCCTTCATAAGGGGCATAATTAAAATCATCCTTTTTTGAAAATACACAAACCACCCGGTGGTCCTCAAAGAACATCGTGTTGATCCCTGAACTGTATAGATATTTTACTTCCGGGTGAAAATTTTCAGCCAGGTCCAGTACCTGCCCTTTGTTTTCAATAAACTGCGGATATGCTTTAAACGAAACGAAGCTAAAAACAATAAACAATAGAATAATTGCTTTTTTCCGGTGTGTTTTTAATATAAACATGATATAAAGTTTTTGTTAAACGATTCCGTTAATTTTAATATCGTAAAGGTATATTTTTTTCATATACCTAATATAATTCCATTAAAATTTCTACTAAAAAAATTTTCAATGGACTTTAGCAATCAGGTAAGGTCGCATACTAACGTCCGGTCATTTTAGTATGTACGATCTGTTCATAGCACCATTACTACCCTCACCCAAACCATCCGGAATGCGTGAGATGATTTTTCAGAATGTCAAGGCATTCTTTATCTGCCAACACAAAACCATTAGCGTGTATTGGACCATAGCAACCAATGGAATGCATTGAAAAATCAATGAACCAGCTTCAGGATCAGGTTTTTCGTTTTATTCAAACCGGTATACTCCAGTTTAAAAGTATACATACCTTCAGGCAGGTTCTTTTGTGAAAACACCACGGAATGTTTTCCGCTTTCCTGCTTTTCGTTCACTAGTTCTGTTACCAGTTCGCCTATAGCATTAAATACGTTCAGCTTCACCGTTCCATTTTCGGGAATGTTGTAGGATAGCGTTGCATCACCGCTGAAAGGATTGGGATAGCCAGTAAACTCAAAGCCTGCATCCGTGTTGTCGCCCTGAACAAAGATCTTTGGCATCATCAGGAAGGCATCATCATTTTCTTCGCCAAACTGGTTCCCGATGACACCCGTACCTGCGAGTTTAAATTCAACCTCACCCTGTTTCAAGGTATTGACAGGGCTGAATCCAAGGCTGATCAATTCGTCGTTTGGTGCAACATCAAAATGATCTGTGGTTGCAAACACCACCCTGATGATTCCGCCGGCGTCTGTTACTAAAAGGTCATTATCTGCGTCAATGATCTCATCCAAAGTAGGGTTGATTTTAAACACACCATTTTTATTGCTGGTTTTTGGCATAGAAGCACTTACCAGTTTGTATTGGCCATTCGGATAACTCAACTCCAGGCTTAATGCTGCGAAATCATTTATTTTGGTGCTTATCCGTAAGGGGACTTCAAAATATGCTCGGTTACTGGTGGTAATTGATTCGTCAGACTGGTGAATAATATTTACCGGTAATGATTTCCCTGCACTCCAGGTCGATGTGGAATCTTTGTATTTGATGCTTGAGGCATTATAATCGCCATAGCATATAGTTTCCAAATCAGTTATCACATCAGAGCCGGCAACAGTAACAGGCTTGTTAAGTGCCACCCAGTTTCCTTTCGGAAAGTTTCTGGAAGGTACGGAGGGGCTTCCGATCTTGGATTTAATCCTTGAAACATCAATGGAGTTGACAGTGGTGTTATTATCAACATTGGCAGCTTTCCTGTAAATCTCAGAGAACCATCTTGACGGATCATAAAGCGAGTCACTTGTTATATAATACATCATTAGAGACACATCAACGGCATTCACGCCATCACCCCACTGCATGGTGTCGGCAGTATATTTATCATACGACAGCAAATACGTCCCATCATTGATATTTGTGAACTGATAATTTCCAAGAGCATCGCTGGTATCCCTTGCCAGTTCTGTTCCTTCAGGAGAATTTTTAAGAATGACGATAACCTGGCCAATATTATAAATCACAGGATTATAAGTAGGTAAAAATCCGTAAGCGCCGGCATTGGCTTTAGCGGCATAACGGGTTTTGCCACTAATCGAATGCCCTACATTCCCATATGCAATGGTAATGGCGTCGGTTGCGGTACAGCCACTGTTGTTAACCGTCAGCGTGTATGTAGTGGTAGCGGACGGTGCTGCTATTGGCTGGGAAATCGATGGATCACTCAATCCTGTTGCCGGAGACCAACTGAATGTTCCCGGGCCGCTGGCCGGAGATCCGATTTGTATAGGTGTACCCGTATAAGTGGCATTGGTGCCAGCCTCAACAGATGGTATCTGGTTAACGGCCATATTAATGGCATTTGAATTAGCTGTAACCGGTGAAGCACATGCTACGGTTGAGTTCATATCACAGGTGATGATATTCCCGTTTGAAAGAGCCGCTGAGGTATAGGTACTGTTTGTAGCACCTGAAATATCAGACCCGTTCAGTTTCCACTGATATGTTGGAGTTCCGCCATTTACCGGGGTGGCAGTAAAGGTCACCGAAGTCCCTTCACAAATTGTACCGGCTGTTGCGTCAATAGAAACTGAAGGTGTAACAGTTGGGTTTACCGTTGCTATAACCGGAAGGCGCGCACTGCTGCAATCCGGCCCCTTAACCTGCCAGTTGAAATAGGAACTGTATATGGTGCTTCCTGCGCTGCAGCCGGTAATACTGACAAGTCCTGCAATAGCATATGGATAACTAACTCCGCTGCTCATGCGATACAGCCTGGAGTTTGTTGGTGTCACGAGGCGGTAATTAGTTCCCACCGGTATCGTCCAGTTAAGCGTGAGCGTAGTAGCTGCAGTTCCAACCGAAACCGTTGTGCTTTGAAGTGTGGCGCCAGTATTGTCCTGCAAGCTAATGGTGACGTTTCCGGTAAATTGCCGGCGGGCCTGAACAGAGACCAGCGTCATGGGTTGTAAAACATCAAAGGTCAGGTATGAAGTTGAGGTTGAACTACTACCGGCAACCGCAGGCCCTACACTTTGTGTTGCTGCTGCAATTAGGTTCTCGGCGTAATAGGTAGTTGTTGTAGCGATACTGGGGGTAGTGTATGATGTTCCCGAACCAAGTAAATTGCCACCGGTCAAAGCATCGTACCATGCGATGGTACCGGAACCTGTAGCATTAAGGGTAAGCGTTCCAGTTCCGCATCTTGAGGCTCCGGTGCCAACCGGAAGTGCCGGAATGTCGATGGTGATATAGTTTGTATTTACCAATTGATTACTCCCGCATGAATTTGTCGCATTTAGAGTGATGGTATAATTGCCGCCGGCCGTATAAGTATGTGAAGGGTTCTGCGATGTTGAGGTTTGCCCGTCACCAAAATCCCAAAGCCAGGAAACAGGTGTGCCTGTTGAATTATCGGTAAACTGAACAAATCCCGAACAGGTGGTCGATGTCGGTGTCCCTGTGAATGCTGCAGCAGGTGGTGAACTTAATGCGACCGTTGTTGTGCCTGCCAGGCTGGAACATCCTCCCTGTGCAATGGTAACCGAATAGGTCCCGGCATTGGCTGCTATAGCACTTGCAATGGTGGGGTTCTGCAATGTGGAGGTAAAGGAATTCGGGCCGGTCCAGTTATAGGTGGCTCCTCCTACCGTTGGTGTGGTTAAATTAATTGATGAGCCCAGGCAAACAGGCGAGTTGCTCGCTGCTGTGGGTGTTGCCGGCCCTGAATTAACAACCACGTTGGTTGTGCCCGCCGGACTGGTGCAGCCTGAAACCGTCACCGTAACAGAATAGGTTCCTGCATTGGCAGTTGCAGCACTTGCTATGGTCGGGTTCTGTGCCGTAGAAGTAAATGAATTCGGGCCGGTCCAGCTATAGGTGGCGCCGCTAACTGTCGGGGTGGTTAAATTTATGGCTGATCCTGCACATACCGGTGTATTGCTTGACGCTGTAGGTGTTGCAGGAATCGCGTTCACCGTCATCGTAATGGCATTTGAAGTGGCCGGGCTGCCAATAACACCGGATAAATTTGAAGTCATGACACAGGTAATAATATTCCCGTTTGCTAGCGATGATGAAGAATACGTTGAATTGGTCGCTCCCGAAATCACGGTGCTATTCCGATACCACTGGTATGTAGGTGCAGTCCCGCCATTAGTCGGGGTTGCCGTAAAAGTTACGGAAGAACCTGCACAGGTGGGATTAGAGCCGGATGTCACTGCAATGGATACCGAGGCAACAAGAGCTGGAAGCGGAAGTTGAAACGAGTAAATCCTTGTTTCCTGTCCTGAAGCTGATGAGACATATTCTCCTGTATGCCAGAAGGTGATACCATCCGGATCCAGAGAGGTCTGGGCATAATCTCCATAACGATTGTAGGTTGATTGGGAGCCGGTTCCGGCAATAGCAGTAGCTTCTGCAAAGCTCATGGTTCCTAACGGATCACTGGCCAACCGGCCTGTATAATACAAACCAGGATAAATGGATGTGGATGACTTGGCATAACAAAGGGCAATACTTCCGTTGTCATCCATGGTAGCGCTGGACATCCAACGTGTAGCGGCATCCGGATTATAAATACCTTGCTGATACATACTCCAGGTTCCTGAAACCTGTCGTAATTCACACCAATAAATGGCACGTTGTCTTGGGCTATCGGCAATAAGAATACCCCAGGATAAAACCACATTATTATATCCGGTCCATGACCTCCAGGGCGCCCTGAACATCAAGACCCCGCCAATACCATCAAGATATTGTCCGTTAGGTTGCGGGCAATCATCCCAATTCGCATCATATGTAGCATCAAATTCATTGGTGTTTACTTGTGTGGGGCCGGTAATAGTTGCTGTCCCTGCTGTCCAGTTCGTGGTCATGTTCCATATCTTTATGCCATCTGTACCACCGGCCCATCCATTATCATAATAAGAAAAGAAAGGAAATGCAGTCCCGGCAGCCGGCAAGGTAGCATTATCAGCAGCATCGGCAGGCAGGGGAACGAAGAAATCCGATACGGTCCCTGTTGTAAAAGAGGTATAAATTCCCCTGGCACCCGATCCGCCGGTAAGCATGACACTCCTTTCAAAAACATAAACCTTATCAGTAGCTTGATTACTGGTCATGTAATAGCCATCCTGCCAAATAGAAAATTTCAGGTAATCCGGAAACTGGGGCGAAACATAGGTCCAAGTGTAATAAGAGCCTGTAGGATCATTTGTTTGTGAAACGGCGATATATATTTTTCGGTCTGTTTGACTGCCGAACTGGGCTAAAAACCAACGGTCTGCAAATTTATCGTACATCACGATGGGATCACCGTTATTAGAAGATAATCCCCATAAAGTTCCTAATTGAAAGGAGGTTATTGTTGTTCCTGTTTTACTAAAGATTCTGACTGTCGTGGAATTGACCATTTGCACATAATGATTAGGGCCCACAGCACCTGTTGGATCTGGTGGAAATGCAGAACTTGTAACCCCTGCCCAATTTTGCAAAACGGCTTTGGTTTGAGGTATTTCACGGGTTCCCATGACCGTTTGAATTATTGATGGATCATTGCCATATTCAGGGCCATCAGCACTGGAATAAAGAAACGTTTGATGCGGACGGTTTTTTCTGTCAGGAGAAACCCAAGCCGGAGCATTAAAATCAGGTTCCACAAAAGGATGTTCTTTTACAAGGTCACGCAAAGGCTTGGTAATATTAAATTCTGTCGGATAAATAACGCCTGTTTCCTGCGCATAAGAATTTCCGGCAAAAAAGAAAAACATTGCCAGAAACACAAAGAACATAAATACTTTTTTCATGGTATGTAATTAAAAATTAAGAGCAAAGTTAAAAAAAGTAACGATAAAATCAAAAGAACGAAATTCTTTTTTCAAAAATAATTATATATTTTTTATTATAGCCTTTACTATCCTAATTTTTTTTAAAACCAGATTTTTTGATAAAAAATAAACCAATCCGTTTCCAAAAAAATCAATGGATCAACTTCAGTATCAGGTTTTTTGATGTATTTATGCCTGTATACTCAAGTTTAAACGTATACATACCTGCAGCCAGATCCCTTTGTGAGAAAACCACAGCATGTTTACCACTTTCCTGCTTTTCATTCACGAGGATGGTCACCAGTTCGCCGATGGCATTATATACGCTGAGTGTTACCATGCCGTTTTCAGGAAGGCTGTATGTGATGGTGGCCTCGCCCTGGA
>DAOQAT010000095.1:0-6430 GCA_035354195.1 Bacteroidales bacterium
TTTCAAAGAAAATTAACGGGTAATAAATTTCATCAATATCAGAAATCGAAGGTTTTAAGGCCCTCAAAACCAAACCTACATAACACTTAAATATATTTTTGCCTATTTTTTGCCGTTTATCTAAGGATACACGATATTTTTGCCGACATGCCTACTTAAAACCAAATGTACAAAAATTTACTTTTGGTTTAATCTACCTTTAATTTATACCCCTTTTAAATGCCATTTGGCTGCCCTGGGTTTAATTTGACCATGATAACTGTGCAAATATACGTAAAAACCCATTAAAACAAGCTAAACAGCCTTTTTCTATGCCGGTAACGGTACTAAGTTTTATTATCATCTTCCCGATGCCAGGAACATGATCAAAAAAAGTGATTTAAATCGAAAAGTAGAGTTGGACGGGCAGTTGGACGGGCAGTTGGATGGGCAAATAGTTACTATTCATAAGGGTAAAATGCTCTGGCAATGGGGCTAAAATGTTAATATTTCACTATTGCCCCCCCCATAATCCACATATACAACCGATTTAAAAAGGCTTAAAAGACTGAAAAACAGTATAAAAGCATAAATATACTATTAAAAAGTGCGGAAAGAGGATAAAAATCAATTATTCGAGGCGGATTGCACCTAAAACCAATGCAATATTATGTATCTGTTTTTTTTGCAGTTCAAACGGATCATATTTTTCATTATCCGATACAATTAATAATGTATCGTCTGTTTTCCCCTTTTTTACTCTTTTTATCAGCGGCCCCTGATCAGTGTCGAGTACATAGACCTTATTCCACTGAAAAAAAGTATCTAAAGGCAGTTTTTTACAGGCAACTATGTCGCCTGAGCTATATTTGGGATACATGCTATTGCCTTTTACCGATATTAAAAAGTCGGCTCCTTTAAAAACAGGCACTACATAATGATCGCATTCATGTTCAAGTACCTGCATATCTCCGGTAAACGCTCCAGCCATAGCTGTTATTGGTATTAATGGTATACCTGATCTGCCTTTTGTTTTTAAAGCAACTGGCAAATCATTTTTTACCATAGTCCCATTACCCGTAATTAACCAATCAGCATTTACTTCATATTTGTTTAGTAATTTTTCAATAAAATCATAACTCGGTTTGTTTTTACCTTTATATATATTTAGTAATACAGCTTCAGAAATACCAGTTTCTTGTGAAAATTTATATCTCGTAACATTATAAAAATCAAGTATTTGAAAAATTCTTTCGTTAATACTCAATATTTTTTCATTTTTTTCTTGCATTACTCAATATATATTTAGTATCTTTGATGAAAATTTAAACAAATGTACAAAACGAAAAGGCCAATTGCAAGTAAAATCAAAAATATCAAAGGCGACCTTTATAAAAAGGCTGCTAAAAAATTCAATACATCCTACGGCTATGTAAGCATGATATGCACTGATCCTAACAGGGGACAAAGGGGCCTGGGAAAACAAATTAAGGAATACCTGGAGAAAGAAATAGCAAAACAACAAAGGTAACACCTATATATAAATATCCGGCACCGGAAAAAGTCGTCTCAAAAAAATCAAGTATTATTCTAAAACATCTTTTAAAATGTCAAAAACAACAATTGTAATTGAAATTGATTTTGGAGAAAAACCAGGCACAAAAACACTCAAAAGGACAGTCACCGTAAACGGGGAGGTCGGGTATTATGATGAAATACCAATGAATATGATTTCAAACGACAGAACGCCTATAAGCGCATTTGACAGATGGCTACTTGGGTATAAAGAAACTGAGAGCCGTTGTGATATTTGCTGCTATGGAGGTAAGAGTAGCGATCTTTTCTGGGACACTTGGTTTAAGACTCTCAATTTCAAGCAAAAGCTTCTCTATGTTCTTTTTAAGAAGCTCCTCCTGAGCGACAAAGCCACCGCGAGAGAAAAAGTCACACGCCTCTACATTAAGGAGAACCCAGGCATCTGTAAGTCTTAAATTTATATTACCTATAAACCCTATGCGCTCAAAATACTGCATTATTGCATTGGCATCTGTAAAATCCAAACCCGTGGTTGACAGCATTTCTTTTGTTTCGAAATGTTTTTGCACTCCGCAGGGTATGTTTTCACATAAATATTTAAGGACACTGTCTTTCTTTTTGTCAGTTATCATATTACTTAATATTTAAAGGTTAGCACTGCAAATATAAGTAATACTTCCCGGATGGTCGCAGAGGCTGTTCGACTCAGCCTCCGGGAACCAAAAATAAGAAAACCAGTGGAATACCACAATAACATGTTTTGCATCACTATTGACGAATGGACAGCCTGCGGAATGTCTTATGAACTATATGTCAGTGATAAAAAAAGAGGCTATCTTAAAGTAGCGCGTACAGGTGGGAACGGTCGTAAGGCCCTGATTGAGTTCGACAGCATTGCCAAACTTGAGCGTAAAAACGCAATACTTAATATGTATGGTGATCCCCGCCAAAAAGCAGCCAGCGGAACACTCCGCGAACGGATAAAACCAGATGCCAAAGCCCTGGAGTTTTATTCTAACTTTCAATTATCTGACGGCAGATCATTGCCCGAAAAGAACATCAGGGAATATTGCCAGAACGCCTCAGTTCTTAATGCCGTTCACGAAATTCTATCTGAAGCTAAGGTTGCCCGTAGAGCTGCCGGATACGGTGACTCAAAACACTTTTTTATAAAAGCAGCCGTCACAATTACCAGCCTGGCTGAGGAGTTTGCACACACCCTGCCCCATAATCACCGACACATACAGCGAGTTTACAATAAATACATTACGGAAGGTTATTACGGCCTGATCTCCGGCAAATTCTGCAACGATAACAGCCGAAAGGTATCAAACGACATCGAACACCTGATCATGAGCATATACGCGATGGATAACAAGCCTTTTGCAGCCTCCGTACATGAATTGTATAACTCATTTGTCCAGGGTAAGATTGATGTGGTTGACCGCAGAACCGGCGAACTGTTTGACCGGAATCTTTTCATTAAAAAAGGCGCACCAATCGAATTATCCGACTCAACGATATGGAACTATCTGAACAACCCAAAAAACAGGGCCATCGTTGACAAGGCTCGCTCCGGACAATTCCAATATAACAACACTCACCGGCCACACCATCACAGGCATAGTCCTTTCTTTAGCTTCAGTAAGATTTCTCTTGACGACCGCGACCTTCCGCGCAAATTGACGGACGGCAAACGCCTGAAGGCTTATTATTCTTACGATGTAACCAGTGGCTGCGTGATCGGCTATGCTCACTCACGCGATAAGGATGAAAAGTTATTCCTGGACTGCCTCCGGAACATGTTCCAGTTGATAGAACGCAATAACTTCGGTATGCCGATGGAAGCTGAAGTGGAGCATCACCTGGTGAACAAGTTTTTTGATGATCTGGCGCTGATGTTCCCGTTCTTGAGAATATGTAATCCCGGAAACTCACAGGAAAAACGCGCCGAACATTTCAATAAGGCCAAAAAGTACAGTGTTGAAAAAGGGATGCATAAAGATATTGGACGCTGGTGGGCCAGGTGCGAAGCTTACCGCATAGATGTTGACAAGGTCGATAATGAGTTTAAGGAAAAGGGCTACACGCTTGAGCGCCTTGTAGCTGATGATATAGAGAGCATCAAGCAGTACAATAACCAATTACACCCGCGCCAAAAGGTTTATCCGGGTAAAACACGCTGGCAGGTACTTCAGGAAAATATGAATCCGGCTTTAGCACAGGTGAACAAGGCCATTCTTTACAAAACCATTGGCCATAAAACCGAAACGACCATTAACCGCAATCAATATGTGACCGTTCAGCATGAGAAGTACCAGTTACCAAGCCCGCAGATCATTGAGCGCTTAATGCCGAATAATTACTGTACAGATGCTTACTACTTAGCTGATGATAACGGCCAGATCCCTGCTGTATATCTTTATCAAAACGGTACTTACATCTGCAAGTGTGAAAAGATAGTTGCTTACAACGAGTCGAAAGCAGAGCAGACGGCGGATGATGCCATGAATTACGAAAGCCAGTCAAAGTATGTGTCATCATTTGACAAAATGACTAAGGATGGCAAAAAAGCCCTGGCGAAACCGGTGATCATCAATATTGAAGAAATAAACGCCATTGTAGAGACAGCGGTGCAGACGGTTGCAGTCGTAGATACCAATTTTATTAAAGAAGATGACATTAACGAACTTCTGGCAGAGTATGATCCGGAAGAATATAAAGGTAAGGCACAAGTATCAATTTAAATATTAATTAAAACACCAAAACACCATGGTTACAGAAGAATTAAAAACAAGAGTAATGGCGGAACTGCAAAATCGCAGGACGCTGTTTGGCGGTTCGGACGCTAAGTTTGCCGTGTCGCTTGGAATCAACAATGCTATTTATAGTCGCATGAAAAATGGCGAAACAAGACAGGTTTTAAGCGAGGCAATGTGGATAAGCCTGGCTCGCCAGTTTGGCGTGTCGCTTAAAGAAGAAAGCCAATGGAAAACCGCGAACACTCCGGTATTTCAATACGTCACAGAGCAGCTTACCAAATGCCAGAACGACAGCATCAGCACCATGCTTTGTGATGCTGCCGATATCGGAAAAACTTATGCTGCAAAAATCTATGTAAAATCTAACAAAAACGCCATTTATGTAGATTGCAGCCAGACAAAATCAAAACAAAAACTAATTCGGTTTATTGCAAAGGAATTCGGGGTTGGGCATACCGGAAGGTATAACGATGTGTATGAGGATTTGGTGTTTTATCTTCGTTCTATCGCCAACCCCGTTATTATTCTGGACGAGGCAGGAGACCTGGACTATTCAGCATTTTTGGAACTGAAGGCGCTGTGGAATGCTTCTGAGCGCTCCTGTGGCTGGATGATGATGGGAGCTGACGGCCTGAAAGAAAAAATACGCAGGGCCATCGACTGTAAAAAGGTTGGTTACACTGAAATATTCAGTCGTTATGGCAAACGTTACCAGCGCGTAACGCCTGAAGGCCGTGAGGAGTATGATAAATTTGCAAAACTCCAGGCAGCGCTGATTATCAAAGCCAATGCACCCGAAGACACAAAGCTTCAGGAACTGATCCATAAAACTGATGGCAGTCTTCGCAGGATATATACTGAAATTTCTAAACTTTAAAAATGGGACGAGCAGTGTCAGTGAACCAACTACTAAATAAGCGCAGGAAACTCCTTCAATTTGAAGGGGAGTGGCTCGATTGTTTCGGGGCTCCGGAACTTGCCGGCAGTTGGTTTATTTGGGGTAACTCCGGGAATGGTAAAACATCTTTTGTGCTTCAGCTTTGTAAATACCTTACAAAGTTTGGCCGGGTGGCATACAACAGTATGGAAGAAGGTGACTCTGAAAGTATGCGCCTTGCATTTATACGCACCGGAATGGAAGAGTGTAAGCGCAGAATCGTATTACTGGACAATGAGTCTATTCCCGAACTTAAAATACGCCTGAAGGGGCACAAAGCGCAAAAGATCGTAGTGATTGACAGTGTGCAATATTCAGGCATGACGTACCCGGAATACAAAGAACTTAGAAACGAGTTCCGGGACGTGCTATTTATCATTATCAGCCATGCTGAAGGTAGAAACCCTGCCGACAGACGTGCTGCCTCCATCCGGTACGATGCCTCCGTAAAAGTCTTTATTGAAGGCTACAAGGCATATATCACCAGTCGCTATCGCACCGGAGACGTAAAAGAATACGCTATCTGGAAAGAACAGGCAGAAAAATTTCATTCAACTTCAACTATTTAAACAACATTAAAACTCAAACCTATGGAAATCCAAGTAAAAATTGAAAACGTACACATCCATATTCCTGGTGTGGAACAGGCGCCAGTACTAACCGGTGATCAGTTAAAAACTGAACTCGAATCCTTGTATAAGGCAATAACAGGTATGATGCTTAACTCCGAAGCCAGGATAACGAAGTATATTGAAGAGCATTATTTACCTGTTCGGGTCGGCATCTCATCTTTAGATGATCTGGATAAGTATGCAGAAAATATAAAAGAACCTACAGAAAATCAAAATAAAGTTGCAGATGATGCAAATATAGTTGCAGATGATGCAAATAAATTGACTTCTAAAGCCAAAACGTCCAAAGAGAAAATATGTATAGAATGTGGCAAAGAATACAAGCCCATAAGCAATGCACAGAGAAAATGTAAGGAGTGTGGTAAAAATGGAATAACTCCCGAGTATGAAAAACAAAAAAAAGCAGTACAGAATAAAAAGTGGAGATTAAAGAAAAACCAAAAGCTGACTCCGGAGAAGGAAGCCGAACTGGAGGCTGTATTGAACGAAATTGCGCTGAGTCAGAAAAAAACCTACGTAATATCTAAGTGATCTTAACAATATAAAAACACTCAACTATGGAAACAAAACACAAAATCACCTAC
>DAOQAT010000095.1:6530-8354 GCA_035354195.1 Bacteroidales bacterium
CTCGAAGTGAGAGGCGCACGCAGTTTAAACCTGAAGCTGCTAATGGAGCTTGGTGTATACGACAATACCGGCGACTGGACACGCGTAAACGCTTTCCTGATGGATAAGCGCATTGCTGGAAAGCTGTTGTACCAAATGACACTCGAAGAGCTGAAGGCACTCACGGTAAAACTCCGGGCCATCATCATGAAGAATGCCCAGGAAGCAAGAGAAATAAAGAGATTGACTATTAGTAATTAATTTAAAACGTAAAGAGATGATACAAAAAGTTAAAGAAAAACAGTGGAAAGATGAAACCGGTCGCAACATACCTATTGAGTATATAAGCGCCGGAAACCGCCTCAAAGAACGCCACGCGGGAGCGCTTGTAAAACAAGCCAAACAGATCAACAAGCAGTTGGCCGAGTTTAAAAAAAGTACCGCGAAGCTGTGTACTGAAGTCTATCAGAAAATGATGGAAGAGTTCAAAACAAAGGCTGAAAGCAAAGGTAACTTCACATGGTTCAGCTTCGACCGCAGTATAAAGATAGAGGTAAGCATCAGTGATCGCATTGATTTTGATGACCTGACTATTACTGCCTGCAAAAGTAAGCTGGATGAGTTTTTAACGGAAACCCTGGATTCAAAACAGGAATTTGTTAAAGACCTGGTGGCAGATGCTTTTTCAACTTCGCGCGGAAAATTAGACGCTAAAAAAGTAATGGGCCTGCTGAAGTACCGCACTAAAATTAAAGCTGAGTTATTCCAGGAAGCATTAAATCTGCTTGAGTCGAGCATTCGTAAGCCTGAAAGCAAAACGTATTTCCGTATATGGGAACGTGCAGCAGATGGAAGCTATGAGCTTATTGACCTAAACTTTTCATCCATATAGCCATGAAACATTATCAACTTACGAGCGTTGCTTTTGCCGGTGCTGTGGATCTGTTCTTTGATGATGCAGGGATGCTTCAGAAATTCGACATGACAGGAGCCACCCTGAGCCAACCACAACAGGAATGGATTTTAAGAGAGATGCAACCGAACCTCTCAGACCTTAAAGTACAGTTAGCCGACAGCGGAACAGCGAAGATCACAGAAGTAACCACAGAAGTCACCTTTGACATGTTCTGGAACAAATACGATGACAAGATCAACTCTTCACGCAAACGTGCCCAGCAGAAATGGAATAAGATGACTAAGACTGACCAGATCAGGGCGTACGGATTTATTGGTAAATACCTGGCAAACCTTCCTACGGGAACCCGCAGAAAATACGCTGAAACCTATTTAAATGCTGAGTTATGGGACAACTAATAAGCCCTTACATATTTCCATTACTGAACTGTAATGCAGATATGACTTCAGGCAGCATCATAAGCCGTGTGTGCCGTCATTACCATATTACCGAAGATGAAATAAAGCAGAAAACCCGCCGTCGCGAAATAGTAGAGCCGCGAAGTGTTGCTATGTATAAATTGCGAAAACTGGGTTTAAGTTGGGCATCCGTAGGTAAGGCATTCGGTAAGGATCATGCCACCGCCATGTGGGCCTGTCGGCAGGTAGAAAACTTTCTTCAGATCGACAGAGACTTCAGGGAACGTACACGCGGACTATTAAGTTAACCATTAAAAGATAATCGTATGTATCCCGGACTGAAAATAAAACTGAACAACAGCGAAACAAAAGCCCTGATGGCTATTTTCCTGCAACAATCGGAACTTTTAAAAGAAAACAGTGCTAACATTCTTGGTTATGCCGCTAAAGACTTTTATTACGAACAGACAGTAAAGACAGGCAAAAGATTACTTACCCGTAAAGCTGCTTACAGTTTTACTTTCAGCCCGG
>DAOQAT010000096.1:0-8260 GCA_035354195.1 Bacteroidales bacterium
TGAATTTACTGATCACATATTCTTCTTCCGAACGGGCCATTTCATCGCTGATGGCTGGCTTTTTCATTTCCTCTAATGCTTCTTCGCGTGTGAGTTGCCCGGCCATGATCAGGCTTGAAAGATGCGCCCTTCTTTTATCGAACCCAAATTTTTTCGGAAGTATGAAAGATTGATAGAAATGCGTGTACACAGATTCGTAGTGTTTTCCGCCATAATCTTCCCAACCCAGCTCATCCATAAGAAATTTTTTTGCATCTTCTTTGGCGTAATTTACGTAATTCAATATGCTGATATATTTTATTTTGCGGACCACAATATTGCGAAACAACCGTAGGATGCCATAATGAGGAAACGTTTTCAACCGGGCGGTGCCAAATTTTTTTTGAACGGATTTTATATATTTCCAGTCGCTGTGCCCCTGCGACCAGGCTTTTGGAAGAATAGATTCCGAAGTGATGTTCGTACCGGCAAGGATATACTGTACCTTGTACCTGGCCGCTGTTTCGTAGAGAAGCGCTTGAATAGCATGGTCAGAAGGCACCTCTGAATCGGGTGTTGACGCCTTCAGAAAGGAGAGTTGGAGGTCTTTGAATTCTTCCCAGTCGATCACATGAGTATAAAGATCAATGTCGAGTTTTTTAAGGGTTTTTTCAATGTTGGTTACCGCAATTCTTGAATTCCAGCCGTTGTCCAGATGAACGGCCAGTGGGTTGAGCCCGTTCTTTTTTACGAGATAAGCAGCATAAGTACTATCAACCCCTCCGCTTACACCAATGATACAGTCGTATTTTTTATTCTTGCCTTTTACTTTTATTTTATCCACCAGAGCTTTCAGGCTTTTTTCTTTTTCCTCCGCGCTTAAAGAAATAGGAGGGGTGTCAAGCAGTTTCAATGCTCTTGAACAATGGTTGCAACAACCGTTTTCATCGAAAACTATTTCCGGGTCGGAAGTATCCATGATACAGCGCCGGCAAATTTTATACTCCTGCATGGTATTCGTTTTAAAGTTCTAAAAGTAAACTGCAAAATAAATCAAAATTATCGGTTATTTGAGATTGATAACAGATCATTTACTACTGTTTTGGCCAAAGGACCGGGCAGGCTTGTTTTTTTTTCCATTAGAATAATTGGTGATGAACACCCCCAGTAAAATCAGCGCAATCCAGACCAGGTAAACAGGTTCAAAGGCCTCGCCATCAGCAACGCCCCACAACACAGCAACTACAGGTATCATGTAAGTGATGGAGGCTGCAAAAAGAACACCCCCGGTTTTGATGAGATTATTATAAAGTATCACAGCGATGCCTGATCCTACCACCCCGAGGATGGCTATATAACCTAATCCTCCTATGGCTCCGGGATTTGAAGTGAGCACCGTGGTAAAATCAGTGGCAAATAATAAAAACACTAGGAATGGCACCCCGATGATCAAAAAAGCAAATGAGGTAATGGTGACGGCGTCGGTGTCATTCAGATATTTTTTAATGATATTAAGGTTAATGGCATACAGCAAGGTGGCAATGATGATAAATAAACCATAGCTAAAGTTAAACTCCAGTGTTTGGTTACCGCTGACACTCATCAGGCCTACCGTTCCTGCCAGGCCAATAAAAACGCCAAGAATATTGATCCATTTGGCCTTATAGCTAAAAAACAACATCCCGACCATCAGTGTAAACAAGGGAGTGAGTGAGTTCAATATACCCGCCAGTGAGCTGTCAATCCCTGTCTGTGCTTTGGCAAAAAGAAAAGCAGGGATCCCGTTGCCGATAATCCCAACCAGGGTAATATACCAGAGTTTTTTTGGGCTGACTTTTTTAATTGACCGGATCGCAAAAGGGAGTAAAAACAGACAGGCAAAACTGATGCGCAATAAGGCAAGCTGTTCGGCCGAGTAATGCTCAAGCCCGCGTTTCATCAGAATAAATGAGCTGCCCCAGACAAGCACCAGCACAAACAATATGAGCCAGCTACGCAACGTAGTTCCTGTCCTTTTTTTAATCATTTAATAATGGCATAAAAAACGACCTTATGGGAAAATATTCTAATTGGTGACGGATAGAACGGCAAATCCTGATTATTTCTTTACCGGATATCCTCTTTGCTTTGCCATTTCCTCAAGCCTTTTCTGGAACCCGGAAGTTTTTACCGGTTTTTTCTTGTTCTCCTGAATGCGTGCATGGATTTTTTCTTCATTCACAAACCTTCTGAACAGGAACATTTGCAGGAACGTAATCAGGTTGGCCAGCAAATAATAATAACTTAATCCCGAAGCAAAGTCGTTGAAAAATCCCAGGAACATTACCGGCATGGCGTACATCACGAATTTCATACCCGGCTGCGACTGACTGCCCATCATCTGGTTGTTAAGCTTGGTATATAAGATAGTGGATATAGTCATCAGCAAGGTGAACAAGCTTACGTGGTCGCCGTAGAACGGGATACTGAATCCATTGGGAAAGTTCCAGATTGAGTCATATGATGACAGGTCGGTAGCCCATAGGAAACTTTTCTGCCGCAATTCAATAGACGCCGGAAAAAACCGGTACAGGGCAATGAGGATCGGCATTTGCAAGAGCATCGGCACGCAACCTGCCATGGGGTTGATCCCGGCTTTTTTATACAACGCCATGGTTGCCTGCTGCTTTTTCATGGCATCTTCCTTTTTGGGAAATTTCTGTGCGATTTCATCCACCTCGGGTTTCAAAACCCTCATGCGGGCCGAAGACATATAAGTTTTGTAAGCGATAGGCAATAAAACGATCTTCAGCAGGATGGTGAGGATAAGAATGATGATTCCATAATTTATCCCGTAAGTTTCGAGCCAGTTGAATACCGGTATTACAGCAAACCTGTTTATCCAGTGCAGCAGGAAAAATCCCCAGCCAAGAGGTACTTGGCGTTCCAGATCCAGATCGTACGATTTCAGGATTTTATATTTATTTGGCCCGAAATACATCGACATCGGGAAGCTTTGCTTCTGAACATTGTCGTATGGAAAAGAAATTGACGCCGTTAACGTTTTTAGATAACCGGGGAACAGCGTATCTTTTTGCTTGACAATTTCCAGGGAGGATTCTTTGAATGCGGCATCGGAAATAATGGTGGCGGAGAAAAACTGTTGTTTAAAAGAGATCCACTTCAGATTTGGAAGCTTGTCTTTTTTATCATCTTTATTTTCTTTCAGGTAATCAACTTTATCGGCAGCAGGTTTGAAATAAACATTGGTATTGAGCAGCTCGTTCTTGGTGCTTTTTTCCTGCTGGGTCAGGTCAAGTTTCCAGTCGAAGGCAAGATAGCTGCTGTTGGCATCAATTACATCCTGCATATTGACCAGGTTGATATCAAAGCCCATCATGTAATTATCGGCTTTCAGGGTGTAGCGGTACTCAATATACTTTTCTTTGTTTTTTACGGAGTCAGAAGCATTGGGGTAAAGCCGGAGTGCAAAACTTACGGAATCATGGCCGCTGATCCTGATGGAATCTTTTCCACTAAAGCGTTTATCAGAACAAAATGGTTCGAAATAAAGCACGCTGGTATTTATGTCTTTATATTCTGAAAGAAATGTAAGTGAAAAGTTTGAGGTATCTGTATTGAAAAGTATCAGGGGCTTGCCGTCGAAGGTTTTGTAATTTTTAATTTCTACTGAAGAAATACCACCGCCACGGGACGAAAGTTTAATTTTTACCAGTGAATCCTCGAGAACAAAATGTTTGTTTTTTCCGGTAGCGGATGCTGAAAACTTTCCGTATTTTTTTATTGCAACAGGCACGGTGTCATTACTGGCCGTAGCCAGGGTGTCTTGTTTTTGCGCCTTGATAAGGGAGTCTTGTTTTTGCTTTTTGGTAATAGCTTCAGTGGCCTGGATCGTCGAATCACTGATGTGTTTCTGCTTTTGAGCGTTGTAGGCGGAATCCCGTTGTTGTTGCATTTTCAGTTTCTCTTCTTTGGAAGGGCCTGTAAGCAAGCTATAGCCGATGAGTATTCCGAAGATTATTACAACTCCTACTATGGTATTTATCGTGCTTTTGTTCATAAGTATAGGTGACATTAAATTAGCCTGCAAAGATAATGGATTTGTAGGAATTCTTAAAAATTAAAAATTCTGAAAACTCTTATCATAAAAATGAGCATTCATGTGCTGCTGATATAGATAAAGGCCTGGGAGCGGTTAGTGCTTTTATAAGTTGTTAATTTATAGAAAATTTTTTCTGCAGTTTTTTTTCTCATTTCTTTTTGTATTTGATAATAGAAATATCGTCTGTTTTTTTTTAATTTTAATATTGTTTTTCTAGTTGTGTTAAATAAATGTTAACAGTATTTTCATTGTTGTTAAATACATAGGGCTTCTTTAAATTTGTGAAAAATAAAATTTTAAACCTTAAATATTCTGCATTATGATAAAAATCAGACATTTCCTTGTTTTATTGTTATGTGTTTTGGTGGTGAACACATATGCTCAGGTAGAACTAAAATTAAATAATTCTTTTCAAAAAGAATTCAGCATTATAGAAAAAAGCCCCTATAAAATTAAAGTAAAGTCATCGTTGAATAAGATTAAAACACAGGCTGTGTCAACCGTTTCAGGAAATTTTGTGGAACTGGGTTGCCTGGGATTTACTAAAACATACAGCAACCTGGGGAGGCCTCAATTACCGGTTTTGAACAAGCTTATTGAAGTCCCATACGGAGCTGAAGTAGAGATAAATATTATCAGTTATAAAGAACAGACCATCCCATTGGCAGACAAGGGGCTTATAAATAAGATCATGCCTGTTCAGCCCAGTATTTCAAAGAGCGCAAGCATGAGTGAAATTCCTTTTTATTATGATCAGGCGTTTTATCAGGCCAATGTGTTTAACACTGCCGAAATGGTTACGGTTACTATGTCGGGAACCATGCGCGGAGTGCGGATGGCTAATATGTCCATAGCACCATTCCGATATAATCCGGTTACCAATACGATAAAGGTTTATAACGACCTTGTTTTCGAAGTGGTCTTCAAACATCCCGACATCGCGCTTACCGAGCAGATGAAAGAAAAATATTATTCACCTTATTTCGAATCGTCTCTGGGCAATATGATCAATCATTCACAGCCTGCCGCCAAGGATGCACTCACGAAATATCCGGTAAAATATGTCATTGTTTCGTTAACAACATTTCAATCGGCTTTACAACCCTTTGTATACTGGAAACGTCAGAAGGGTTTTAATGTGATAGAAAAATATTATGCTTCCGCACCCACAACGGCAACAGTTAAAACCTACCTTCAGGGACTTTATGATGCGGGAACAGCATCCGATCCGGCGCCCACTTTTGTGTTGCTGGTTGGCGATGTAGCCCAGATACCCACCTACACCGGTGTGGCTGATGCCGCGCATAAAACCGACCTGTTTTTCTTCACCATGGATGGATCCAGCGACTATATCCCGGATATGTATTACGGACGTTTCAGTGCTACAACCACCACCCATGTGACGAACCAGGTAAATAAAACCCTGCAATATGAAAAATATACCATGCCTAAAAAAACATACATGGATACTGTTGTAATGGTTGCCGGAAATGATGCCAGTGGAAACGATGCCACCTATGGCAATGGCCAGATTTACTATGGCACAACAAATTATTTCAACTCGGCCCATGGCATGTATTCGTTTACGGTTTACGACCCCAACAATTCTGAATCATCGGCCGGTGCTAATATGAGGGCTGTTTTATATAAGGGTGTCGGGTATGGGAACTATACCGCTCATTGTGGCTCTACCGGCTGGTCAGAACCGGGATTTTCCACTTCCCAGATTGCATCCATGTATAATGCCGATAAATACGGGCTGCTTGTTGGAAACTGCTGCCAGTCAAATACATTTAATGATACAGAGTGTTTCGGAGAAGCTTTGTTGCGCGCATACTCCAATAAAGGAGCGGTCGGTTATATCGGCGCTTCGGATTATTCATACTGGGATGAAGATTACTACTGGGGCGTTGGCGCACGAAGTTCGATTTCCACCACCCCGACATACTCAGCCAGCGCGCTGGGTTCATACGACTGTATATTTCACGACAAAGGCCAGCCCAAAACTGCATGGTATTATACCAACGACCAGATGCGTTATGCCGGCTTACTGGCTGTTGAACAAAGTTCATCAACCATGAAACAATATTATTGGGAAGAATACCACCTGATGGGCGATCCATCAGTAATGAATTATTTTTCGGTTCCCGATACCATGAAAGTAGAGTATGACAGTCTTCAAAATGTGGGCATCACTTCATTGTTGGTCAATACGGTTGAAGATGCTTATGTTGCAATTTCTCATGCCGGTGTGTTGCTTGATGCGGAACTGGCTCCGGTGGGTGGTGTTACCACCTTGAATTTTGCTGCCATAAACCAGCCCGATACACTTGATGTTGTGGTAACCAAACAAAACAAACAACCCTATATCGGGACCCTGATCATCCAGGCGCCAAGCATACCTTTAGATGCACAGCTGGTAAGTATTAACAGTCCCACAGGCACGTACAACTGCACAGGCATCAGCATTGTCCCTCAGGTTACCGTGCGTAATGCCGGCACCACCACCCTGACAAGCTTTCGCATAACCTGTTCCGGATTGAGTACACAAGTATATAACTGGACCGGCAGTCTTGCCAGTGGCCAGTCGGTAAATATTGATTTAACGGCTGTAACAATTCCTGCAGGGACGAGCAGTTTTACTGCAACAACCTCACTTCCCAACGGCTCTGCTGACCAGAATACAGGAAACGACAGCCAGACAAAAAGTATTTCAGCGACTAACCTGCCGATAAGCGCTGATTTCAGTGGCTCGGCAACAGAATCCTGCACCGCGCCGCTTTCGGTTAATTTTACCAACAACAGCGCTAATGCCAGTTCTTATGTATGGGATTTCGGCGATGGTACGACCAGCACCGATGCTAACCCGGCGCATAACTATACGGCACTCGGAACCTATACGGTTGTTCTTACGGCCTCAGCAGGTATTTGCGGGAGCGATATAGAAACAAAAACGGCTTATATCACCGTTGGTGCGGAAGCTCCGGTGGTTTATGACGAAACCCGTTGCGGACCCGGAAGTGTTACACTTAATGCGACAGGTGCCGGGACAATGAATTGGTATGATGCTATCACCGGCGGCAATCTGCTCACCACCGGCACCAGCTATGTCACACCAAATTTATCTTCCAGTACTTCTTATTATGTCGAAAGTGTGCTGCCTGGCACTACCGCTTATACCGGCCTGACAAACATCATACAGGCCAACACTACCAATATTTCTGCCGAGCAAGGCCTGATATTTACAGCGTTACAACCGTTTGTTTTAAAATCGTTGAAAGTCAGATCAGTAGCCACCTCCGCTGCTTCCAAAACGGTTATCTTGAAAAATTCTTCTGGCGCCACACTCAGCACAGTTACTGTAAACAATGTTCCCACTGGGGAAAGCCGTATCACACTTAACATCAATGTTCCGGTCGGTACCGACCTCAGGCTGACAGCACCCGCCAGCAGTTATCTTATGAGGGATAATACAGTTCCGGCAGGCACTTACCCCATCACACTTCCCGGCCTGGTCAGCATTACCAGCACTACAGCCAGTAATACACCGGAAGTTTACTATTATTATTTTTATGACTGGGAGGTTGAAACGCCTACATGCAGCAGCTCACGTACTGAGGTAACAGCCACAATACTGTCTGTACCCCCTGTTGCACAGTTTACCTTAAGCCAGAACAACGCCATAGTTGATTTTACGAATACGTCAACCAATGGTGATTCTTATTACTGGGATTTTGGAGATGGGTCCAACTCAGCAGCAACAAGTCCAAGCCATACATATTCAGCTAACGGGACCTATAATGTCATGCTGGTAACTACAAACAACTGTACCAGCGATACCGTATATCAACAAGTAACCATACTCATCACGGGCGTTGAAGAAAATGACCTGTCAAAAATTGAAGTGTTCCCTAATCCTGTTAAGGATGTTGTAACTATTAATTTCAACAATGTTAAAACAGATAAAATAGTTTTAACGGATGTGATTGGGAAAGAACTTTTCACCCTTGAAAATATTCAGGGTAAAACCAGTATCAATATAGCTTCCTACAGGGCCGGGGTTTATTTCCTGAACGTTTATGCTGAAGGCAATACAGTTACATACAGGATTAATAAGATTGATTAACCCAGATTACGCGATAGGAACGTAGTGAACTATTGAGTAGCGCGCAGGATTGT
>DAOQAT010000097.1:0-8178 GCA_035354195.1 Bacteroidales bacterium
TCCCGGTGGCAGGGCTTGCGGCTGCGGCCGTAACGGCTGCCTCGAAGCCTATTGTTCCGCAAAAGGAATCGTGAAGACCTATATGGAATTACTCGAAAAAAACGGACAAAAAGCAGGTACTGAAATTAGTCCTTTCTCCATTTCTGAATTAGCTTCCAAAGGCGACAACATTGCGCTGAAAACTTATGAATATACCGGAGAAGTGCTTGGCCTGGCGCTTTCAAACAGCGTGGCCCACACCAGCCCGGAGGCCATATTCCTATTCGGAGGAATTACCAATGCCGGCGAGATGTTGTTTAAACCAGTACGCGAGAGTTTTGAAAAAAACCTTTTGACCATTTATAAAAATAAAGTTAAAATTCTTCCTTCAGGGATCAAAGAAAATGATGCTGCCATCCTGGGCGCCGCCTCGCTGGTGTGGCAAAATTTGTAATAATGGCTGCTGGTTTTAAATAACAATCCCACAGCTGACAACCAAGTAACTCATAAAAAAACTGATAAATGACTTCATTGAAAAAATATTTTTTACTGCTTACCACAGCCCTGATATCGACAAGTCTGGCCGGTCAGAAACAAATTGTTTCCATTTTACCTGAACCGGTGGAAGTCCAATTAGAAAAAGGGCGTTTTTCCATCAGCAGTGAAACCCTGATCTGCGTTGACGATCAGAAAACGTCCATGCAGGATGCGGAAGTGTTTAATGAATACCTTTCCCAATATTATGGTTTTTCGTTGCCGGTTTCGCAGAGCCAGCCGCGCGACAGCAACCTGATCATCGTGAAAAGTCTGGTTGATCCGCAAATGCCCGATGATGCGTACCGGCTTCATGTGTCAAAAAAATCTATTTTAATTGAAGGTAAAGGCGCCGGGGTTTTTTATGCATTTCAAACATTGAAACAATTACTGCCTGCCGAAAAATCTGAAACATTGAGGATTACCCGCATAAAAATTTACGATTACCCGCAATATACGTGGCGCGGGATGCACCTTGATGTGTGCCGCCATTTTTTCACACCGGAAGAAGTAAAAAAGTATATTGACTATCTGTCTTTTTATAAAATGAATAAGTTTCACTGGCATCTAACGGATGACCAGGGCTGGCGCATACCGATCGACAAATACCCGAAACTCACGGAAGTTGGCGGTTACAGGAACGGAACGCTGATCGGGCATGCGAAAGATACCTTACAAAAATTTGACACCATCCGTTACGGGGGATTTTATACCAAAGAACAGATCCGCGATATTGTTGCTTATGCTGAACGCAGGCACGTTCAGATTGTCCCTGAAATAGAAATGCCCGGACATGCCCTGGCAGCCATAAGCGCCTATCCTGAATATTCCTGCACAGGCGGGCCGTTTCAGGTGGAAAGATCCTGGGGCGTTTTTGATGATGTGTTTTGCGCAAAAGACAAGACGATCCAATTCCTTAAGGATATCTTATCCGAGGTTATGGATTTGTTTCCCGGAAAATATATTCATATCGGTGGTGACGAGTGCCCGAAAGTAAGGTGGCAAAAATGCAAGGAATGTCAGAAAGTAATGAAGCGCGAAGGATTGAAAGATGAAAATGAACTTCAGAGTTATGTGACCCGCACCATTGAAAAATTTGTCAATTCGAAAGGAAAAACCATCATCGGCTGGGATGAAATACTTGACGGCGGCGTTGCCCCAAATGCGGTGGTGATGTCCTGGCGGGGAACTGAAGGAGGTGTTGCCGCAGCAAACCTGAAACATGATGTGGTGATGTGCCCCGGCAGCTATTGTTATTTCGACTATTATCAGGGAGACACACTCACGGAGCCGATGGCTATAGGCGGGTATGTCCCGCTCGAAAAAGTGTATTCTTTTAATCCCATGCCGGACAGCCTTTCGCAAGATCAGAGAAAATTCATACTTGGTGCTCAGGGAAATGTCTGGACCGAATATATTACCAGTTTCGACCGTGTTGAATACATGGCCATCCCGCGTATGATCGCATTAAGCGAAGTCCTGTGGTCAAAACCCGAAAACCGCAACTACGGGAATTTTTATATAAGGCTTCAAAAACACACACCCCTGCTGGACATGATGAAGGTGAACTACCGAAAATTAGACAAATAATAAAGCATGCCAAACAAACTGCGCCGTTATTTTTTGTTTTTAATTGTTTTTTGCTCGTCCATAGTTACGGCACAAAACAAAAATATCCTTATTCTTAGCGACAACTGGCAGTTTTCCGAACAGGGCGCCAACCTCTGGCATCCGGCAGTAGTTCCCGGCACCGTGCATACTGATTTATGGAAAAACAAACTCATCAATGATCCGTTTTATGGCTGCCAGGAGCAGGAACTTCAATGGATTGAAACTAAAAACTGGGAATACAAAACCACGTTCAGGGTTGAAGAAAATATCCTGAAAAAAACGCATAACGAACTGGTGTTTGAAGGCCTGGATACTTACGCAAAAGTTTACCTCAACGACAGCCTGGTGATCACTGCGAATAATATGTTTTGCCAATGGAAAGCCGATGTAAAAAAAATCCTGAAAAAAGGAGAGAACGAACTAAAAGTCGTTTTTGAATCTGCAGTGAATATGGGCAAAGAAGCAGCCGTCAAACTGCCCTATATCTTGCCAGGCGATGAAAAAGTTTTTGTACGAAAAGCCCAATACCAGTTTGGGTGGGACTGGGGGCCGCGATACGTCACCAGCGGGATTTGGAAGCCTGTATATTTACAATCATGGAGTGATGCGCAAATATTGAACACACAGGTGTTGCAAAAATCAGTATCCAAAGAAAAGGCAGAATTAAAATTTGCAACAAATATTTTTTCGGACGAAGATCGTGGAGCAGAAATCAATATAGAAGATGATATCTCCGGGGCGGTATATTATTCAAAAAAAATTGAATTGAAAAAAGGGGCCAGCACTATTGCTTCAGAGTTTTCTATTGATAATCCCGAATTGTGGTGGACCAACGGCTTAGGCAAACCATATCTGTATCATTTTAAGATTAAACTTTCTGAAGGAAAAAACATGCTGGACCAAACAAAAGTCCGCACCGGAATCCGCACCATCGAAGTAGTAAATAAAAAAGACGATGCCGGAGCATCTTTTTATTTTAAGCTTAACGGCGTGGATTTATTTATCAAAGGTGCCAATTATATCCCGCAGCATAGTTTTGTTACAGAAGTAAAAACGGATGACTTCAAAGACCTGATTTTACAAGCCAAAGAATCCAACTTTAACATGCTTCGTGTTTGGGGCGGCGGCATTTATGAAAATGATATTTTTTATGATTTGTGCGACGAGAACGGGCTGCTGGTCTGGCAGGATATGATGTTTGCCTGCGCCATGTACCCGGGCGACAGCGTCTTTTTAGAAAATGTAAAATCAGAAGTGAAGCAGAATACGGTCCGTTTGCGGAATCATCCAAGCCTGGCATTGTGGTGCGGCAACAACGAAATCGATGAGGGCTGGAACAACTGGGGCTGGCAGAAACAATACAAATACAGTGCTGCCGACAGCCTTGAAATTTATAATAATTACAAAAAATTATTTGAAAAAGTAATTCCTGAAATTATCAACCAGTCTGATTCAGGGCGGTTTTACTGGCCGTCGTCGCCACAATATGGCTGGGGCAGAGCGCAGAGCCTGACGCATGGAGACTCACATTACTGGGGTGTCTGGTGGGGCATGGAACCTTTTGAAACGTACACAAAAAAAGTGGGGCGGTTTGCCAGCGAGTACGGTTTTCAGGCATTCCCGGAAAAAAGCACGATTCAGAAAATGGCCAAGCCGGAAGAGTGGAACCTGGATTCGGAAACACTGAAATGTCATGAGAAACACCCGGCAGGTTTTCAGACAATAAAAACCTATATGCAGCGTGAATACAAGGTTCCTGACAAACTCGATGATTATATTTATGTGAGCCAGTTGCTACAGGCATACGGCATCAAAACCGCTATTGAAGCCCATCGCAATGCAAAGCCAACATGCATGGGAACGTTGTACTGGCAATTTAACGATTGCTGGCCCGTGGTTTCATGGTCGGGAATGGACTATTACCACAACAAAAAAGCCCTGCAGTATTTTGTGAAGAAGGCTTACAACGATATTCTGGTAACACTTACCGACAACGAAAAAAACATCACAGTCCGGGTTAATTCCGACAGGAATAATGATGTCCGTTCACGGCTGGAATTGCAACTTATCGATTTCAAAGGGAAGGTGCGCTGGGAAGAAAAAAGGGCGGTTACCATAAAACCCGGGATGAATAAAGTGATTGAAGAGGTTGATAAACGGCTTATCCTCGCGGATGTTTCACAACACAAGTCCATGGTTTTTGTGGCAAAGGTGCTGGTTGATGATCAGCTTGTTTCACAAAACCTGTTGTATTTCAAAAAGCCGAAAGACCTCGCGTTGGAAGACCCAGGAATCAGTTATGAAATGATAAAACTATCCGGTGGGATTGAAATCAAACTCAGCACCAAACAATTGGCGAAAAATGTTTTTATAAGTTTTGAAAACTGCGACAGCCGGGATATTCAGCTGTCCGATAATTTTTTCGACATGCTGCCGGGTACCACGGTTAGCATTTTTGCAAATACCAGCGAATCCATAGAAGACCTCAAAAACATGATACAAATAAAGACCTTGTTTGATGTCGGTTATAAATAATCAATCCATGAAAAAAACCTTTTTACTTTTTTTATTTTTTGCCTTAAGTTGTTGTTTGCCGGTGATCGCGCAACAGAAAGATGTTTCCGCCTATGTGAATCCCTTCATCGGGACCGGCGGGCACGGGCATACGTATCCCGGTGCTGTAGCGCCTTTCGGGATGGTGCAGCTCAGTCCCGACACGCGCCTGACCGGCTGGGACGGCTGTTCAGCATATCATTATTCCGATTCTCTGATCTATGGTTTTTCGCATACCCATTTAAGCGGTACCGGATGCTCGGATTACGGTGATATTCTGCTGATGCCCGTCACCGGAACCGTCAGCCTGAAAGGATATGATTATGCTTCTGAATTCAGTCACAAAAATGAAAAAGCCAGCGCCGGTTTTTATTCTGTGAAACTCGCAAAAAATAATATTCAGGTGGAGCTGACCGCCACAAAAAGAGCCGGATTTCATAAATATACTTTTTCCGGGGCTTCTCAAAACAGCGTGGTTCTTGACCTGGTACATCGCGACATGGTCCTCGATTCCTATGTGGAATTTGTGAGCAACACCAAAATCCGCGGCATGCGCAGTTCACGGGCGTGGGCAAAAAATCAGGTGGTATATTTTGAAATTCAGTTTTCACAACCCTTCACCAAATACGGCCTGTGCGAACTTGATTCGTTGGGGAATGTGGTAAGAACCGCAAAAAATAATGCCGGCGGAAAACGCGTAAAAGCATATTTTACGTTTGAAGGACAAAAAGAAATTTTGGTCAAGATAGGATTAAGTGCCACCAGTGTTGACGGAGCTTCCCGGAACCTGAAAGAAGAAATTCCCGGCTGGGATTTCACCGCAGTTTATGAAAAAACCAAAAGCGATTGGAACAAAGAACTTGGAAAAATAGAGATAAAAGGCGGCGACAAGGATCAGCTCAGCACCTTCTACACCGCCTTATATCACTGCATGATCACCCCCAATATCTATTCGGATGTTGACGGTAAGTACCTGGGCCGCGACATGAAAGTACATCAGGCCGAAGGCTTCGATTATTACACGGTGTTTTCGTTGTGGGACACGTACCGCGCGGAACATCCGCTGTTAAGCATCATCGACCGGAAACGCACGAATGATTTCGTAAATACCTTTATTCAGCAATATATTCAGGGCGGCCGCCTGCCCGTTTGGGAACTGTCGTCGAACGAAACATATTGCATGATCGGCTATCATGCCGTTCCCGTGATATACGACGCTTATGCCAAAGGCATAAAAAACTACGATGCCGCAAAAGCTTTTGAAGCCATGAAAGCAAGTGCTGAGAGCGATGATTTCGGCCTGAAGTTTTTAAAAAAATACGGGTATGTGCCCGGCGATAAAGAACACGAATCCGTTTCGAAGACGCTGGAATATGCCTATGATGACTGGTGTATCGCGCAAATGGCAAAGCAAACAGAAAAACCCGACGATTACAAAAATTATATAAAACGGGCACAGCTCTATAAAAACCTCTTTGACCCGCAGACCGGTTTTATGCGCCCCAAGCTGAACGGGGCATGGCAGACGCCTTTCGACCCGGCTGAAGTTACGTTTCAATATACCGAAGCCAATGCATGGCAATATAGTTTTTATGTTCCCCAGGATATCAAAGGGGTCACCCTTCTTTACGGTGGCAAGGCGAACCTGATAGCCAAACTCGACGAACTGTTCAACACAAAACAACAACTTACCGGGCGTGATCAGTCAGATATTACCGGGCTCATCGGGCAGTACGCGCATGGCAACGAACCCAGCCATCACATGGCCTATTTATATGATTACCTGAATCAGCCTTATAAAACGCAGGAACTGGCTCACAAAATCATGGCGACCCTATACAGCAATAGCGCTGACGGGCTTTGCGGCAATGAAGATTGCGGGCAGATGTCGGCGTGGTATGTGCTGAGCGCATTGGGGATCTATCAGGTTTGTCCCGGTAATACACAGTTTGCCATCGGCACGCCGCTTTTCCCGGAAGCAAAAATTCATCTGGAAAACGGCAAAACTTTTATCATAAAAAGTAAAAACGGTTCTTCAAAAAACTTTTACATACAATCAGCCATGCTCAATGGTGAGGCATATACCAGGTGTTACCTGGATTATGAAACGCTGATGAATGGCGGCACCATTGAGTTCGCCATGGGAGCACAGCCCAACATACAATGGGGCGCTGCCGATGATGACGTGCCGGTGACAGCGATCAGTGATTACAGCCTGCTGCCGTCGCCTTATATAACCAATACATCCAAAACATTTTCCGACAGCACCGTGGTGGAACTTAAAACCATCACCGGCGGCACCGACATCTATTACACGACGGACGGAACACAACCGGATAATAAAAAAATCAAATACAAGGGGCCTTTCACCATTAAAGAAACCACAACGATCAAAGCCGTTTCGTGCAATCCCGCCTATGAATGCAGGTATCCGATGGAATCCGACCTTGTAAAAATCAACCTTAACCGGAGCATCAAACTCTTGTCTAAATACAGTTCGCAATATACCGGCGGCGGGGATAATGCGCTGATCGACGGTTTGCGCGGTGGCGAGAACTTCAGGCTGGGAGAATGGCAGGGCTATGACAGCGTGAATTTTGAAGCCATTGTTGATTTGGGGAGCAAACAAAAAATCAATAAAATCTCAACGGAATTTTTGCAGGATATCGGTTCGTGGATCTGGATGCCGGTTCACGTGGAGTACAGTGTTTCTGATGATGGGGTTAATTTTGTGACGGTGGCAGATATTAAAAACACGGTTCCCATTAATGATTACAAGTGTACGATTCAGGAATTGGCATCTGATGTGAAAACCGAAGGCCGCTATGTAAAAATTAAAGCGTATAATTTTGGCACCATCCCCGAATGGCATCTGGGCGCGGGTTATAGCGCCTGGATCTTTTTGGATGAGATTATGATTGAGTGACAATATTAGTAGTCATCTGATGACTATCAAAGTTGAAATTGTTGAATCGGCTTGTAGTTCTTAGTCATCTGATGACTTACTTACTTGAAAATATTGCAACGTTTGTAGTTTTTAGTCATCAGATGACTGCATAAAATCATAAACTAATCCCACAGCATAGGTTGGCTGGCGTTCCCAGAAATTATAAACATACATTTCAAGCGAAAGCCTCTTGTAGCCAAGCACGATCATGGGCCCGGCCGAAATACTTTTTTCTCCCGACCGGGGAATAAACAGCTGCATGCCGCCACCCATACCAAAATGATCAGAAAAGGCGAAACTGAAATTGGTCCAGTCCCAGAAAAAACTACCCGGAAAATCTTTCAGGTCAAAGGTATACTGGCACTGTGTAGAAGTGGCAAATGATTTATATTCCAGGTTGAAATTAAAACCCGGAGAAATACCGTTGGTGGCGCCAACAACACCTCCCAGCAAGGGCGTCAATTCTATCGAAGCGTTTTTTCCAAAAGAGAACGACCGTCCAAAATATAAGGATGCTGTTTCAAGGTTTTCATAATTGTATCGTGCCTCAAGGT
>DAOQAT010000098.1:0-7737 GCA_035354195.1 Bacteroidales bacterium
GCTGAAGTCAGAATAATCTGATATAATCAAAAAATATTTAAGACTTTCCTGTTGCAAGTCAACAGGCATACCCGGAAAAACGAGCACTTCTTTGAAGTGCTTTTTTTTTACCTCTGTCCCGCAATTATTCCCGGTTAAAAATCGTTACTATCTTACACTAATCCACTAAGATATGAGAACGATTCTGATCATTTTAGCGGCATTTATTTTCCTTCCGTCACAGGCCCAGGAATTAAAATTGAAAAAAACTCAGTCCGGAGTATTATCCTTAGGTGCCCGCAGCAGCATCGGGCTGGTGAACGACGGGCAATGGCAAAAGCCGGCCTTCGGTACCGGAGGGCATTTCCGCCTTCGGTTTTCCGACAGAGTGAATTCCGAATGGTTTGCCGATCATTTGAAAGCCGACCTTAGCTATTATGCCTGGCGGGCCGATACGCATATCGGTTGGAGTGTCATGTATTACCTGACGAAAAATCCTGAACCGCTTATACAGCCTTATCTGCTTGCAGGCCATTGTTTTGAATACTTAAAGTTTACGGATAATAAATCACCGGCGAATCATGCTGAACGCTGGAGCGCATCCATACAGGCGGGAATCGGAACGCATTTCAACATTACCAAAAGATTTGATATTTCGATTGCGACACAGTACATGCTGCATCTGGGAACAAAAATAAAGGCATCCAACGTTGAGGGCGTGACAAGCTTTACCAAAACCAAGGGCGCCGGCATTCATGATCATATCTTATTGAATCTCAGTATTAACTATAAAATTGCGGATTTATGGTAAAAAAAATGGTAATGGTGATAGCTTTGTTTACTATATATCAAAGCGTTGCACAGCAAAAAGAGGCTTTTGTCACCCCGGGCCTGTTGAAAGCCAACCTTTCGTTCAACCAGAGTTTTATGGTATTTCAAAAATCCAATAATGTGTACCTGGGAGGCAACCTTGAGTATTTTACCTCCAGGAACCTGAGTTTCCGCGGCGATTGTCTTTGGTATCTTGATACCCGTCAGAAAGATCCGGTTCTGAAACGAAATGCGGTGGTACTGTTTGGAGCCTTGCTTCATCTGCCGAATGGCAAAAGCGACTTTTTTGCAGGTGTTCAGCCGGGAATTTCTTTTTCACAGCCTCAGCCGTCGGCGGTTTATGACCATAGTTATCCAACCCGTATGATGCCTGCTTTTGGGATTACAGCGGGGTACAGCCTTTACTTTTCAAGGTTCTGTAATTTTAATATTGGGATCAATTACCTTGTATCGCGTTACAGAGGTGCGGAAACCGGGTCTATAAAACTCGATGAATTTATGATAACGGGAGGCCTGGGGTTTCATATCGTTACTAAAAAACAAAAGCCGGAAAAATAATCCCGGCTTTCATCATAAAAAAGTTCAAGTTTATACCTGTGTCCCGGTTCCTTTCTTATTCATCGGCACCGGCATCACCCCGGCCATTTCGCCAATGACATTGATCAGTTCCGTATTACCCGGCACCACAATTTTTGCGTTGTTCTGAAGGGAATTCTCCAGCGTTTCCAGTTTTCGCAGCAACTGTGCATTACCCGTAAAATACTTGTCAGCAGCTTCGTTCACCAGTTTTATGGCTTCCGCTTCGCCTTCGGCATGCAGTATCTTTGCCTGTTTCACACCTTCAGCTTCTTTGATTTTTGATCGTTTTACCCCATCAGCGGCTGTTTCAGCAGCAGTGGCATAGTCGATAGCGGCAATCTTTTCGTTTTCTGCCTTCACCACTTTGTTCATGGTTTCCTGAACATCTTTTGGCGGATCAATTTCCTTTAATTCGGTGCGGACAATATCGATACCCCAGCTTTTGGTTTCTTCACAAAGCGTTCTGTGAAGTTCAGAATTGATCTTACCCCTTTCGCTGTTGGCCGATTTTAATGTTAACGTACCGATGATATTCCTCAGGGTTGTCCGGGCAAGATTCACGATCTGCCATTGGTAACGGTTTACATTATACTGAGAGGCTTTTACATTTTCTTCATCGGCCCGTACTTTAAAATATACCTGTGCATCAACCCGTGCATTCAGGTTATCATTGGTAATGATTTCCTGTGGTTCGGCATCAACCATTTGTTCCGTGGTGTTTACCTGGTACATTTTTTCAATAAAGGGAATAATCCAGTGAAAGCCTGAATCGGCAAAACGGTTATATTTTCCAAAACGTTCGATCAAGCCGCGGTGCGTTGGCCTTACAATGCGGATACCCATGAAGAAAAGCAACAATACCGGAATCCCGATATAAACAAAATACATATACATAAATCCTCCTTTTTTTTAATGGACAATAAAAGTACAACATTAAAATACACCCGGCAAAAATATTTTAAAAAATCACGACGGAATCCGTTATATCTGTTAAGTGTTCAATTACTTATATGTGTAGTTATTCCCATATAACATTTATTAACAATTAGTAATTCAACTTATTAAAGAAAAAATCTAATTTTGCACGAAATTTAAAAAACTATCTATGAAAAAAGCATTATCTGTTTTTATTATCGTTGCTTGTTTTAGCCTTTTCTCTGTAAATGTCCTCCAGGCTCAGTGTCCGGGTTGTGTCATTTCAACCTGCACCTCAAGCCCGGCCAAACCAACCATTTGTCCTGCGGTTTTGCCTGATGGTATTGCCATGCAACCTTATAACCAGGATTTGTCTTTTTACTTGCCTGAAAATTTTGATGATGCCAGCTCCGGCTATAACGTTGATCTGGATCAACTTGATATTTTAAACGTTGTGGGTTTACCTTTTGGGCTGAACTTCCAGACCGATGCCTCACCGGCCAATATTTATTATCCTACCAGCAACCCGCCGACATCCGAACATGGCTGCGGTAAGATTTGCGGAACACCCATCATGCCGGGGACCTATACCATTACCGTTTTTGTTCTCGCTCATGTCAGTGTAACCAGCCTTGGCGGTATTTCACAGACTTCGAACTCTTCATTTGATATTCCTATAACCATTCTTCCGGCCACCACTTCGAACAGCGGCTTTACCATAACCAATCCATACGGCTGCTCCCCGCACAGCACCGGGTTTACATGCAACAGGCCCAGCAATGGGAATCCAAATTTTCATTATTCGTGGAATTTTGGTAACGGCAATCAAAGCAATTTAGAAACACCACCATCGCAAAATTATGCTACACCGGGTAATTACGTTATTACGCTTAATACTGTAATTGATACATTACCCTATTATTTAGAGAGTTTAACCATAAATTCCACTTCGTCCTATTGCGGCAATGACGGGCTATGTGGTTCTCCTGATTATTATTTTATTTTAAAACTTGGCGCTAATACCGTGTATCAAGCGTCATATATTGATAATACAAACGCACCGGTAACATTTTCGTTTTCACCAATACAATTAAGTAATGCCACATATACGTTTGAAATTTGGGAATATGACGAAGGCTTATGCGGTGCGGATGATCATTGCGGGGATTTTACATTTCCGGGTAATACAGCTGGAACGTATACGTTAGCTTCAAGTGATGTGACCCTTACATACACCATAAGCCATCCGGTTTTAAATTTTGATGATGTGGATACCGTTAAAGTATTTCAGGGGCCGGTACTGGGGCCGCTTACTTTTTCACCTAATGATTCGCTGTGCAAGAACGATTCTATCCTGCTGTCCATAACCGATACTTATGGAGGATTGTATCAGTGGTACAATGATACCAGCGCCATTTTAAACGCTTCGGCATCTTCTTATACTGCGCATGGCAATGGAAAATACTGGGTTGAAGTATCCAATACCAACGGATGCCGTGCCAACTCCAGCATGAAACAGATCACATTTATTGACAACCCCTCCAAACCCGGCACATGGATCATTGGCAATGTTTTGAACACCAATGCCACGGGTGTTGACCTCCAGTGGTACTTTGAAGGTACGCCTATTAACGGCGCTACCGGCAGCACCTATGAGGTTACGGCTTCGGGAAATTATTTTGTGATGGCCACCAACTGGTTTGGTTGTACTGTGTCTTCAGATACCATTTATGTTACCTACAGCTCAGGAATTGCTGAAACAGATGCCTTAAATGCCATTCAGCTCATCCCGAATCCTACCACAGGGAAATTCACTGTTAACCTTGAAACCAATTCATCTGATGATGTTTTAATCACCATTACCGACCTCATGGGCAGGGTGGTTTATCAAAATAACTTTGCATCGCAGGCCGGGCATTTTTCTCAGGAAGTTGACCTGACCAATGTCCAGAAAGGTATTTACCTGGTGGAGATCACTTCAGGCAAATCAAGAGCCAACAGCAAACTGATCAAACAATAAGAACAGAGATATCTTATGGAAACGCCCTGCGGGATTTTCGCAGGGCGTTTTTTTATTGAAGAAATTTAAAAGTTTTCACCCCCTGCAGCAACACATACATTTCGGCCGCTTCCCTGAAATGGTATTCCTTAAGCTCAGGGCTGAAGAATTTTACATGTATCATTTCAAAACCAGGATCAAGAAAACAGGCCTGCACCTGATCATCTTCGTAAAAATATTTTCCATTGTCCAGCGTCAGCGTTTTGATTTCTTCGTTTGATTTTTTGATCAGGGTTATTCTGTCAGGGAATACTTTCAGGTAAAAGCCAACCTCCGAATCATTGAATTTTGAAATGTTCATAAAGAACCGCGGTTTATCTGAAAAAGGTTTGCCTGAAGTAGGACAAAAAGAAGTGCAGTTTCCGCATTCGTTGCAAAGGTCGGCGATATTCAGCACCTGGTATTGCTGACGGATATCCAACCAGCCATCATCTTCAAAGACAATTTCATGATCTGCCCGGCGCACGGCTTTTTGAAGCATGAGTTTTTGTTCAGGGACCCGGTACGAAAAATTAGCCCTGTTCGGGCAAACGGTAACGCAAATATTACAAAGCTCATCACAGTTAAGGCACCTGCCCGCCTCTGTTATAGCTTCGATTTCTGATAAAACGGTACTGAAATTTCGCGTCAGTGAAAGTACTTGTTTGTCTGCTTGCTCAAGGTTTGCCTGTCTGTATTGCCTCAACGAGCGCCGTGTCATCAGGTCGATAAAATCGTGCTGTTTTATTTTTTTGTGTGTCAGGTTGGATTCTGCAGGTGCTTTGCTGATGATCTCTGCTGCGGCTTTGCGCCCGTCTGCCACCGCCTTGATGACCGTGGAAGCGCCTCGCATGGCGTCACCACCGATAAAAATACCGGGGAGCTGGGTCAGGTAACTATTTTCAGCATGGCGAACAAGCGGCTCTTCCATAAAGTCCATGACAATATCCTGCCCCAAGGCAGGGATCAGTGTGTCAAACTTCATTTCAAATGCGGAACCTTCAATTTTCACAGGAGCCGCCCTGCCTGAGGCGTCTGGCAGTCCCGGCTTCATCTTTGAACATACCAGCCCGGTCATGGTATTATTTTCCGAAAGGATCTTTTCGGGCAGCACATATTCAATGATTTCAATGTTTTCGGCCAGGGCGGCTTTAATTTCTTCAGCATCGGCAGGCATATCCTGAATCGTACGCCGGTACAATATGGTAACCTTACCATCGGGTCCGACTATTCTTTTTGCCGTGCGTGCCACGTCAAACGCCGTATTCCCGCCGCCAACCACAGCGACTTTATTACCTGAGATCAGGTTGATGCCTTTTTTTATGGCTGATAAAAACTCCAGCGGGTCGACAAAACCTTTGGTTCCGGAGCCATGGATGTTAAAAGGTTTTGCCTTTTGCGCACCGATGGCGATAAAAATGAAATCGTTATGGCTTCGCAGTTGTTCGAAAGCTGCTTTGTCTATTTTCGATCCGTAAATAATTTTTACCCCAACAGATTTTATTCGTTCAATATCGCTGTTTATTGTTTCTTTCGACAAGCGGAATTCAGGAATCGCGTCGCTCACCATGCCGCCTGCAAAAGCTTTAGTTTCATAGATCGTTACCTGAAAACCTTCAAGAGCCAGGTAAAAACCGCACGAAAGGCCGGATGGCCCGGCACCGATGATGGCCGCTTTTAGTTTTTTGTGACTGCCCGGATTCAGCGCTACCTTTGGTTTTTGTTCGGTAACGAACCG
This sequence comes from Bacteroidales bacterium, assembly GCA_035354195.1. Lineage (GTDB taxonomy): Bacteria > Bacteroidota > Bacteroidia > Bacteroidales > CAIWKO01 > CAIWKO01. Next base: position 6,081 of record DAOQAT010000098.1, read on the forward strand.
TTTTATTTCGCGGATCATCAGCGGATCATCATAATTAATGCGTGTGCATTTGCTCTGGCATTCATGGTCGCAAACCATACCGCATACGGCAGGCAGTGGGTTGGTTTTCAGTATCACCCATGGCATCGTCAAACTTTTTTTCGGCCGTATAGTAAAGATAATCCGGAATATCCTGATTGGTGGGGCAGGTGTTGACGCAAGGCGCGCTGATGCAATCGAACCATGAAAGTTTTTTTCCGGTTTTGATGTCGGGCTCGCTGAACATATCCTTGCTGTATCGCTTGTCCTCCAATACTTCATCCGCATAGGTGTTCAATTTTGTCGTGTTTTTGCTGGATTTAATTTTCTCAAAATATTCAGAAAGATTCTGGATTTTGTGGGTGTGCAACAAATCTGAGATGTTTTGTGCGTATTGATGCATCCGGCCATAGCCGCCGGGTTTCAGCAAATCGGAACTAACCGTAACAGGGTAGATACCGCATTCAATGATGCGGCTGATATTGAAACAATCTGCACCACCTGAAAATGAAATGTTCAGCTGCCCGTTGAAATCATTCTGAAGTTTACGGGCAATGTTTATCGACAGCGGATGTAAAGCTTTCCCGCTCATATACATCATTTTCTCTTCCGGATTGAAAACCTTGCGGTGGTTTAGGCTTTCGAGGGTGTTGGTCAGCTTGATCCCGAAAAAAACATTGTTTTTTTGTGCGGCAGCCTTAAGGGATTTTATGATGGATACTGCGTTTTCGTATTTCAGGTCATGCTCAAAAGCTGAATCCGGCACCGTGGTTTTATGATGGTGAAGCGTATTTAAAATGCGCCGGAGTTCTTCCGGGCCAAGTAATGTAGGATTAAGTTTAATGAAGGTGTGTAATTTTTTTTCTTCAATAAGATACCTTCCGATTTTTTCAATCTCCTCAGGCGGGCAGCCATGCATCGTGGACAAGGTGATGTTATCGGAAATCCGGGACGGAATAGTTATTTGTTTTATTTCCGGATACCACTCGGCAATGCTGTTGACCATGGCTTCTTTTTCCAAAGAACAATCATTCATTTTCTTCAGAAACCACTGCACGTTGTCGTTGCAGATGCCTTCATAATTGTACCCGACACTCATATTGAAAACTGTCTGAGGGTGATTCCCAAAACCCAGTTGGTGAGAGATCAGGTGAATGAAAATCCATGCTTTGAGGTATTCATTGAATGATTCCTCAATTTTTAATTCCTGCGACCATTCACAATTGTATCCTTCGTCCTGCATATCAATGCAGGGTTTTGAAATTTTCAGATCATCAAGGGTTTGCACCGTTTTCAGTTCGATATACCTTGCTCCGCACAACCAGGCTGCCATAATGTTTTGAGCCATTTGTGAGTGAGGCCCGGCCGCCACGCCAAAAGGAGTTGCAATGGGCTGGTTGAATATTCCGGTTTGAAGTAGTGCATTTTTTTCCTGATTGAAAAACAATGGCGCAGGAATTCCAAGCATCGTATGCCCTGAGTTATCAGAAAAAACATATTCATACAACTGTTTTACGCTCAGGGGAGCAAATTTGTCGCTCATAATTTTTATTTTATGGTTACAGCAAAATTAAGTATTATTGTATTAAGAAATTGTTTGGATTTTATCTAATAATATCTTTATGCGCCTTTTTTGCTG
>DAOQAT010000099.1:0-7319 GCA_035354195.1 Bacteroidales bacterium
CCATCATCAGGTCGAAAATAGCCAGATCGGGCTTTACTTTATTAATAAGTTCCTCACCCTCTTTCTGGTTTTCACCTGAAATTACGTCAAATCCCATGTTCCGTAATTGCATAGATAATTGCGTTAAGCTATCAATATCATCATCAACAATCAGAACCGTCTTTTTATTTTTAGTTTCCATAACGTTGTATTTATTTTTTTTGTCGTGGTATTTTTATTTTAAAACATGTACCGGTAGGGCCTTTTGAAGGATCATCGTTGGTGTCGAGGTGTATTTGCCCGTTGTGCATTTTTACAATGCCGTAGATCAGTGGCAGCCCGAGTCCTGTGCCTTTTCCAATAGGTTTGGTAGTGAAAAACGGGGTAAAAATCTTATCCAGGTTTTCTTTTGAAATCCCCATTCCGGTGGCGCCGATACTAAACTCCACATCACCATTGGTTTCAGCCAGGGCTATGGTAAGTTTTCCGCCTTCCGGCATGGCTTCAATAGCATTTTTTTCGATGTTGGTGAGCACCTGCATCCATTGATCATTATCAATAAAAGCATAAGGGTTGGTGAGTGAGGATTGCACATCCACTGTGACATTTTCAGGAATGATAATAGAATCAATGCTGTGGTTCGTAAGGTTCACTATATTTGTTTCGACAAGGTTCACCTGGTTTTTGCGCGCAAAATTCAGCAAACCGCCGACGATCTTTTTGCAACGGTCGGCCTGTTCAACGATCAGTTCCAGGTCTTTATATACAGGACTGTCAGCCGGCGTTTCATCTTTCAGAATATTGCTATACATGGTAATGATGCCCAGCGGGTTGTTCAGCTCATGAGCGATTCCGGCTGAGAGCTGGCCCATATTGGCAAGTTTTTCCGATTGCTTCAATGACTGTTGCGCACTGGCAAGCCGTTCGTTTGAAAGATTCAGATCGTTAATGGAAAGATGAAGCTTCTCAATGGTGTAGGGCAGGCACATTTCCGTTTCTGCAAAACCTTCCACGATGGCGATGGCGTGTTCCACGCAGGTGTCGTAGCCGCAGGCGCCGCAGTTGAGGTGGTCTTCCGGCTTTGTTTTTCCGATATTTTTCAGGACTTCTGCAATGGCTTCCACCGAAGGAGTGGGTAAACGACGATCGGCAGGAAGAAATTTCTGAGAATAATCAAGGTCTTTAACTTCAGCATATTCCTTGTCCCAGGCTGCATAATCAAAATGCTCCAACTTGTTCCTGACATAATTCCGGATATCGGTAGTTTTTTTAAACAGCTTGCCATTATTGGTCATCCCGGGGCCCATGATGCATCCTTCACAGCAAAGCAATTCGAGATGCTGCGATTTGTTCAGTTCTTCATCAAATTCTTTGATAGCTTCCCTGAAATGAACCCTCCCGGATGCTACAATGATATTTTCATCGCAGATATCATCCGACTTGTTAATGGAATGAAGTTTTCCGCGGGTGACCGGAAAAATAGAAGCTTTGCCTGCTATAGGCGGATCGAAATCGGAAGGCGTAACATCACTCATGGTTATCCCGGCATTTTTCAGCATATTCCTCAGTTCGATAAAGGTCAACACCTGATCCACTTCTTTGGATTCCGCTTTCTTTGCGATGCAAGGGCCGATGAATACGGTCTTCAGGTCATCACCATATTTTTTCTTAATCACGCGCACCATGGCCACCATCGGTGATGCTATCGGTGCAAGATAATCAATAAGTTCAGGATGGTAATGACGCACGTAATAAACTATGGCAGGGCAATCGGAAGAGATGGATTTTTGCGCATTCTTATCATCCATTAATTTTTTGTATTCCTTTGATATCAGGTCGGCGCCAAAACCCACTTCCACCACATAATCAAAACCAAGCTTCCGTAGCATTCCGATTACGATTTTGTAATCTTTGATTTCCGGAAACTCGGCTGCAAAGCTTGGCGCCACCAGGGCCGCCGTCTTCTGGCCGTTTTTCAGGTATTCATAAACAGGAGCCGTGGTATCAACGAACACCTTAGCTTGCTGGCTGCATACTTTGGTACAATTGCCGCATCCGATACAACGCGCAGAAATTACCTCTGCCTGCCCGTTGATGATCTTTATAGCTTTTACAGGGCATTCCCTGACACAGGTATAACAAACCCGGCAGCGGTCTTTTACCGTGTAAACAAGTTCGTTATTTATCAGATTGCCCATTTTATTAATTTTTTTTTGTTAACTTCTATGATTTTATAGCAATACTTCTCTTTTGTTGTATTTGGTATGAAGCAGTTCGTGGCTCTTATGGCTGAGCGGCTCACCGAAGTAGTTATTATAAAGTTCTATGATCTCCGGGTTTTTGTGTGAAACTTTGATGGTTTCTTTCTCATCGATTTCGTACAAGGATTCCATGCGTGCTTCAAACACCGAATGTGAACTGCCGATACGCTGTCCGCCGCCTGCAATACAGCCTCCGGGACAAGTCATCACTTCAATAAAATGAACATCATTTTTTCCATTTCTTATTTCTTCCAACAGGGCGCCGGCATTAGCCAGTCCGCTGACTACGGCTACGCCGATTTCCAGGTCGTTGATTTTTATTTTGGTTTCTTTTCTGCCTTTAAAGCCTCTGATCGCGGAAATTTTAAAATTGGTTAATTCGTTACCGGTAAGGGATTTGTAGGCAGTTCTTAAGGCAGCTTCCATCACGCCTCCGGTAGCTCCGAAGATCTTGCCTGCCGAACTTCTCACACCTAAAGGTGAGTCGGTGATTTCCGGTTGAATATGGTTCATGTCAATCCCGTAAAGATTGATCAGTTCTATTAATTCACGGGAAGTAATTACAATATCAACATCATTTATCCCATTTCTTCCCATGGTTTCGCGCTGCAACTCGAATTTTTTTGCGGTACACGGCATGATCGAAACCGATATGATGTTTTCAGGTTTTTGATTAATTTTTTCAGCGAAATAACTTTTAATAACGGCGCCGGTCATTTGTTGTGGCGACTTGCAGCTTGACAGGTTGCCAAGGAAGTCAGGAGCAAATTCTTCGGCATATTTTACCCAGGCAGGGCAGCAGCTTGTAAACATCGGCATAGTCTTTCCTTTGCTGATACGGTCGATCAGCTCAGAAGCTTCTTCCATGATTGTGAGGTCGGCGCCGAATGTTGTATCAAAAACAAAGTTAAATCCCATTTTTCTCAGCGCCGCATTCAGGGCACCGTTAAGGTCTTTACCGGGAGCCATGCCGAATTCTTCAGCAATAGAAACGCTGATGGAAGGGGCATACTGCACCACCACGGTTTTTTCTTTTTGATTTAAGGCTTCCTGAACTAATGCTGTCTGGTTACGTTCTGATAAGGCGCCGGTCGGGCAAACCATGATACACTGTCCGCAGTTTACGCAACTTGAGGTATTCAGGCCTTTTCCCATGGAAGTCCCGATGACGGTTTTGCTTCCGCGGTTTGTATATTCAATACATGAAACCCCCATGGTTTCTTCGCATACCCGCACGCAGCGGCCGCATAAAATACATTTATCGGGATCCCGGATTACGCTAAGGCTGGAAAAGTCGATTTTGTGATTATTTTTCACGCCACGGATACGGCGTTCCACTACGTGGTATTCTTTTGATAGCTTTTGTAATTCGCAGTTTGAATTTCTGACACAAAACAGGCAATCATCCGGATGGTTCGACAGCAATAATTCAACGATGGTTTTACGGGCTTCAATAACCCGGGGTGAATGTGTTTTTATTTTCATGCCATCGCTGACAGGGAATGAACAGGAACTGGCAAGTTTGGCGCTTCCTTCAACCTCCACCACGCATATACGGCATGCACCCGATGGAATTCGATCCTTCATATTACATAAGGTCGGAACCCTGATCCCGTTACGATTCAGGACGGTCAAAATTGTTTCACCAGCTGTTGCTTCGTAGGTTTTTCCGTTTATATCTATATTTAAGCTCATAATTCAGTGTTTTTTAAATCATTTCAATTGCATCAAAGTTGCATGTTTCGTGACATGTGCCGCATCCTATACATTTGTCGTCCACAATAAAATGCGGCGTTTTTTTAGACCCGATGATGGCACCTGTCGGGCATTTTTTAGCACAAGCGGTGCAACCGGTACATTTATCGACGAGGATTTTAAATTTTCTCAGTTCAGTGCATTTATTAGCCGGGCATACCCGTTCAAAAATATGCGCTTCGTATTCATCACGAAAATAACGAAGGGTGCTGAGTACGGGATTTGGAGCTGATTGCCCTAATCCGCATAACGAAGTTTCTTTAATGACCTGGGCCAGTTTTTCCAGCTGGGTAACTCCTTTAAATCTTTCCAGTGCTTCATTACCGTTACCATTCAGGGGTTTTGAGGTGATGTTCTGGAGTATCTCCAGCATGCGTTTGGTACCTTCGCGGCAGGGAATACATTTCCCGCAGCTTTCGCGTTGAATGAAATCCATAAAGAATTTGGCGATGTCCACCATGCAGGTGTCTTCGTCCATGACTACCAGGCCGCCCGATCCCATCATGGCACCGACAGCGATCAGGTTCTGATAATCAATTTGTATATCAAGATTTTCGGTTGTAATACAGCCGCCTGAAGGGCCGCCAATCTGGACCGCTTTGAATTTTTTGTCATTTCTTATACCCCCGGCAATATCAAAAATGATCTGGCGTACCGTTGTTCCCATCGGGATTTCAACGAGGCCGGTGTTTTTCACATTTCCCGACAAGGCAAATACCTTGGTACCTTTGCTTCTTTCAGTTCCAACAGAACTAAACCATTCCCACCCTTTCAGGATAATATCAGGAACATTAGAATAGGTCTCCACGTTATTAATTACGGATGGTTTTCCGAACAAGCCTTTTTCTGCAGGAAATGGAGGACGAGGGCTTGGCATTCCGCGGTAGCCTTCAATGCTGTGCATCAAGGCGGTTTCTTCACCGCAGACAAAAGCGCCGGCGCCCATTTTTATTTTTATTTTAAGATCAAAGCCGGTACCCAGGATGTTATGTCCTAACAATCCGTAATCTTCGGCTTGTTTGATCGCAATTTTCAATCGTTCAATAGCTAAAGGATATTCAGCCCTGATATAAATATAAGCGACAGAAGCGCCTACTGCGTATGAGCCAATGGCCAGACCTTCGAGCAGCCTGTGAGGATCGCCTTCAATAACGGCACGGTCCATAAAGGCTCCGGGGTCACCTTCATCGGCGTTGCAGATCATGTATTTCTGATCGCTTTGAGTTTTATGAGCAAGCCTCCATTTTGTCCCGGTAGGGAAACCGCCGCCGCCTCTGCCGCGCAACCCGCTTTTTTCAATAGTAGTAATAACTTCATCAGGCGAAAACTTTTTCAACACCTGGACTAATCCCTGGTATCCGCCTTTGGCAATATATTCGGTAATGCTTACCGGGTTAATAACTCCGCAATTCTGCAGTACGATGCGTTTTTGTTTTACAAAAAACGGGTGTTCAGCGATCAACGGGACATCTTTCCAGGGTTTTTTGCCTTGATTTTCAAATTGTCCGAGTATCGAAAACCCTTCTGTTTTCCCTGCAAAAACATGATCCAGCAAGTTGTTAACTTTATCGGCCGTCACTTTCGAAAAAGAAATACGGTTCTTTTCAGGTAATTGAACATCAACGATAGGTTCAGCTGTGCAAAAGCCAATACAGCCGACTTCGATGATTTCCGCATCAATATTTTTTTCCTTTAAATAATTTTGTATGGCAGTTTTTGTTTTGCCTGCTCCGGCGCCCAGGCCGCAGGTTCCGGCTCCGATAAAGATAACCGGCTTATTATTTTCTGAAATTAATTCTTTCACATCAGGCATGGTTCCTGTTTCAAAACCTTTGGCTAATTGTTTCAGGTATTCCGGAACGCTTATGGTTGACTTTGTTTTCATAGTTGTTGTTCTTTTGCGCGGTAAGTATCAATAATTTCTTTAATTGACTCGGCAGTTACATTTGCATGGAATTCGCCGTTGATGTTGATAACCGGTGCAAGCCCGCACGCGCCGATACAGGCAACGACCTCAATACTGAACAAGCCGTCGCGTGTTGTTTGTCCTGCTTTTATTTTCAGGTACGATTCCAGTTCCTGCAACACGGTGGCTGAACCCAGCACATGACAGGCCGTGCCCCGGCATACCATGACATGGTATTTTCCCACAGGTTGAAACCGGAATTGATTATAAAATGTAGCAACTCCATAGATTTTGCTGGTAGGAATTTTTAGTTTGCTTCCGGTTTTCACTATCGCCTCTTCCGACAAATAACCTTGTTTTTCCTGTATTTCCTGTAACAGCGGGATCAATGCGTCTCGACCGCTATTTTCGTAATTTTTAAGTATTTCGTCTATTTTAGCTTTCATGTCAATTATGGTGTTGCTACATTTAACTTTCTTTAATTACGCACCTAAAATCCTTTTAATTTCAGGGAGCACTTTTTTAGCATCAACAGGTTTCTTGATAAAACCATCCACCGGGAACCAGATCGATCTGCCATCTTCAGACAAATAATCAACACCGGCTTTACCTGTTGTAATATCTTTTACAAGAATAACATGCAGGTCTTTGAATCCCGGGTTTTTCCTGAATTCACGGGCCATAGCCTGTACATCAGGTTTGGTAGTGGTTAAAATATCGATGGATGTTTGCATCAATACCGGAACTTTGTTCAGTTCAGGATCATCAATAATTTCTTTTGCCATCTCAAAACCTTCGTAGTGAGTGGTCATCATTACATCAAGAATGGCCATATCAGGTTTTTCATTCCTGATCTTTTCCATTCCTTCTTTTTTGTTTCCAGCGGCGATAACTTTGTATCCTTCTTTTGTGAGGATAGTCTCAATGATGGTGATCACATCAATGTCATCGTCAACGATTAAAATTTTCTTGGTTTCCATAACTTGTTTTTTTTATTGTTTAACAATTTTTTTTAACCGGTAACAGCCCGGCTTTGGGGTTATTTATTATTTGGGTTAACAAATCGTAGTTATCTGCTGATTTCGAAAGATATCCAATAGCGCCGGCATCGAGCATCTTATTGATATAGTCGTCACTCTCGTATGACGAAAAGCCTATGATGCACAGTTCCGTGAACATCGATTTCGCTTTTTTGGTGGCTTCCATACCATCCATGACGGGCATTTTTACATCCATAAAAACAAGATCAGCGGTTGTCACTTCCAGGAGCTTCAAAAACTCTTCTCCGTTGGAAGCTTCGGCAACCACTTCCACATCACCAATATTCAGAAGGATGGTTTTTAATCCTTTGCGGAATGTTGCATCATTATCGACTATTATTACCCTGATCATTTTGCTTTTTTTTACGATACAAAAGT
>DAOQAT010000100.1:0-7170 GCA_035354195.1 Bacteroidales bacterium
TAGTAGACATCGCCGGACAACAATTCAAAGTTGAAAAAGAACAGGAAATTTTTGTTCACCGCCTCGAAGGAGAAGAAGGAGCTAACGTTACTTTTGACAAAGTGCTGCTCATTGATAACGCAGGAAAAGTAAAAGTAGGCGCCCCTAATGTTGAAGGAGCCAGCATCAGTGCAAAAATATTGTCACACATGAAGGGTGATAAAGTAATCGTTTTCAAAAAGAAAAGAAGAAAAGGTTACCAGAAATCCAACGGTCACAGACAATATATGAGTAAAATTCAGATTGAAGATATCAAGATTTAATTTCACCAATAATAAAACTCAAAAGTTATGGCACATAAGAAAGGTGCTGGTAGTTCGACCAACGGTCGCGAATCACACAGCAAACGTTTAGGAGTAAAAATATACGGCGGCCAGTTTGCCACCTCCGGAAACATTATCGTCCGTCAAAGAGGTACCGTTCATCATCCCGGCCTTAATGTCGGAATGGGCGTTGACCATACGATTTTTGCAACTACCGACGGCATCGTCGAGTTCAAAAAAAAGAAAAACGACCGCTCTTATATTTCGGTTATTCCTTTAGAAAACACCGATACCGCAAAAAATTAATACCAGAAATTTTTATTGAAGACATCTCCGGTTGCTTTTTGTAATCGGAGATTTTTTTTTATTCATGAAGAACAAGTATTTTTGTAAAAAAACATACTATGATACAAATTAGCACGCTGAGGAACGATTCCGAAAATATTATCAAAGCCCTTGCAATAAAAAATTTTGACGCCTCACAGATAGTTTCCGAAATTTTAACCTGCGATGATGAACGCCGCAGCACCCAGAAAAAAATGGATGACCTTCTTGCCGAATCGAACAAGCTGGCAAAAGAAACCGGCGAACTGTTCAAAAGCGGTAAAGCCCAGGAGGCCAACCTACTGAAAGAAAAATCACTCGAAATAAAAAAATCCGTCAAAGAACTGGAAGAAAAAATAAAAGGGATCGATGAAAAACTGCTTAATTTACTCCTGCAACTTCCAAACACACCCCACAGCTCAATAAAACCGGGCAAAACAGCCGAAGATAATGAGATCGTCCATACCGAAGGCAATCTCCCGGCGTTGCCTGATGACGCACTTCCGCACTGGGACCTTGCTTCAAAATACAAACTTATCGACTTCGACCTGGGAAATAAAATCACCGGGGCCGGTTTCCCGGTATATACCGGTAAAGGAGCCCGCCTTCAGCGGTCTTTGATACAATTTTTCCTTGACTCAGCAGTGGCAGCGGGTTACACCGAGATCGAACCGCCACTTATGGTCAATGAAGCATCCGCTTTTGGCACCGGCCAGCTTCCCGACAAAGACGGCCAGATGTATTACGCTAATGAAGACAAACTCTACCTGATACCTACTGCTGAAGTCCCGGTCACCAATCTTTACCGTGATGTGATCCTGAAAGAGAGTGACTTACCCGTAAAAAACGCCGCCTATTCGTCCTGTTTCCGCAGGGAAGCCGGCTCTTACGGCAAAGATGTCCGTGGACTGAACCGCCTGCACCAGTTTGATAAAGTCGAAATTGTCCAGATCCAACACCCCGAAAAATCATACGAAACGTTAAAAGAAATGTGCGACTATGTGTCAGGGCTGTTGAGGCAACTTGAACTTCCGTTCAGAATACTGAAACTCTGCGGCGGCGATATCAGTTTTACGTCGGCCATGACCTATGATTTTGAAGTTTATTCAGCCGCCCAAAAACGCTGGCTCGAAGTAAGTTCCGTTTCAAACTTCGAAAGCTTTCAGGCAAATCGCATGAAGCTGCGTTTTAAAAATAAAGACGGAAAAATAAATTTTGCACATACACTAAACGGAAGCGCATTAGCGTTACCAAGAATTGTGGCTGCATTGCTCGAAAATAACCAGACTGCCGATGGCATAAAAATACCGGCCGCTCTGGCAAAATATACCGGGTTTGAAATAATTAACTAAACCATCTTCAAATGTCACACAAATCACTATTTTTTCTTGCTATAATTTCTATAGCTGCCTTTTCTTCCTGCAACCAAGCTGTTAAGAAAAACCAGCTTGCCAGAATTGACAGCCTGATCACTATTATTGATACCACCACCAGCCACCTGAATGCCATAAACAGGGACACTGTAGCCAGAAAATATAAGGCATATCAAGAAACAAACAAAAAGGTTGCTGAACATTACCAGAAATACCGCAATGAAGAAAACTGGGGCTACGTGTGCAACTACCAGAATGTCCGTAAGCCTTTTAAAACCATGGTGTTTAATTACAACTCTTTCAAAGCTGATTTAAAATCCGCCCGGGAACAACTGGAAAACCTTAAACATGATGTACAGGAAGGACTGATCAGCGAAGAAGAATTTAATAACTTCTTTACACTGGAAGCCAAAAACACCAATGATGTTTCCATTAAAATAAACAAACAGGTTGAAAGTGTTTTGAACCAGTATAAGAATTTCGACACCATACAGCCTTATATGTTGAAGCTGATTGATAGTTACGCTGAAAACAAAAACAAATAAACCAAATGAGGTTAACCCTGCGGCTGCCAGCAAACGAATCTCCGGCTCCACTGTTTTTTGTCCGGGGGGTCCTTATTTTTTTTCTGGCGCTTCATGCTGGTTTTTCAGGGTATGCCCAGCCCAATACCAATGAGCAACTTGCCATTCAATATTTTCAGGATAAGGCCTATGACAAGGCGGTAATTTTGTTCGAAGAAATTTATAACAAAACACCCACCCCGTTTATTTATGATTACTATCTGAATTGCCTTGTAGAGTTGAAAGATTATAACAAAGCTGAAAAATTCGTTTCAAAAGTCATACGGAAAAGCCCGGGTAATTTCGCCCTCCTCGTTGATCTTGGCTATGTTTATACGCTGGAAAACGAACCGGAAAAAGCTAAAAAACAATTTGAAAACACCATCAAATCGCTGAATGCCGACAAAGATCAGATCGACGCCATAGCCAACGCTTTTTTGTTGCGCGATCAGGCAGATTATGCCATAAGAACTTACGAACAGGGCCGGAAACTCCTTAAAAATTCCTATAATTTCAATTTCGAACTCGCAGATATTTATCTAAAAAAAAATGATTTTACATCAGCCTTAAGCCAATACCTTGATTATGTACAAAGCTATCCCGGCACCCTGGACCAGGTACAATCGAAATTGCAGGATCTGCTGGTGAACGACCCTGAAAATATCAGGAATACTGTTTTTAAAACCACCTTGTTGCAGCGCATCAAAAAAGAACCTGATGTAAAGCCGTATCCGGAGCTTTTGCTTTGGTATTTTATTCAGGAAAAAGAATTCGGTGCTGCCATCATTCAGGCCAAAGCCATCGACAAACGTTTCAACGAAGAAGGAGAACGCGTGTATGATCTGGCGGCAATTGCCGTATCCAATGGTTTTTATGATGACGCCATCAGTTGTTACGATTATATCCTGAGTCAAAAAAATGCTTATTCTCCTTACTACCAATCGTCGCTGGTTGAAAAGCTGAACACCAAATACCTGAAAGTAACCAACACTCCCGGCGTTAAGCTTCCCGAACTGGAACTTCTTGAAAAGGAATATTACGAACTGATCGCTTTAAACGGTAAAAATAATTATGCCCTGCAGCTAATCAAAAACCTGGCACACCTGCAGGCTTTTTATATGGATAAGCCGGCACCAGCCATAGAACTTTTGCAGAGTGCCATTCAGTACACCAATGTGCCTGTCGAACTCATTGCCCAATGCAAAATGGAACTTGCCGACATCCTCCTGCTCACCGGTGATGTGTGGGAAGCCAGCCTGCTGTATTCTCAGGTGGAGAAAGCATTTAAAAATGATGTCATCGGCTTTGAAGCAAAATTCAGAAATGCCAAACTGTATTTTTATATCAACGAATTTGATTACGCCAAAGCACAGCTGGACATTCTTAAAGCTGCCACCTCAAAACTGATCGCAAACGATGCGATGGAACTTTCGTTGCTTATCAGCGGCAACCTTGACGAGGACAGCACGGCGACAGGATTGAAATTATATGCACACGCGGAACTGCTGCTGTTTCAGAACAAAGATGAGCAGGCTTACAAGACACTGGATTCCATCAATATGCTGGCCTTATATCATCCGCTCTTCGATGAAGTATTGTATCAAAAAGCGCTGATCCGTATCCGGCAGACACGGTATGCAGAGGCAGACAGCCTGCTGGTAAAACTTGCTGAACTTTATCAGGATGATATCCTCGCGGATGACGCACTGTTCAAACTGGCAGAACTGAATGAGAACATTTTTAAAAACAACACAAGGGCCATGGAGTTTTATGAAAAAATAATCACCGATTATCCCGGCAGTATTTACGTGGTTGACGCACGCAGGCGATTCCGGGCATTACGGGGTGATAAAATTAATTAGCCATGACCTCCGTTCATCCGAAAAAACACCTTGGCCAGCATTTTCTTCAGGACGAGAATATCGCGGTCAAAATCTGCGAAAGCCTCACAGGACATAAGAATTACAAACAAGTTCTGGAAATAGGCCCCGGTACCGGGGTGTTGACCAAATATCTTTTTCAAACAAAACAATTCCAAACAACCCTTATCGAGATCGACCGGGATGCTTATGGATTTCTCATTGAAAAATACCCGGAACACCAAAAAGAAATTATGTACGGTGATTTTTTGCAGTTTGATATAAGTAGCAGGTTTCACGAGCCTGTTGCCATCATTGGAAATTTCCCATACAACATTTCAACACAGATCCTATTTAAGGTTTTTGAAAACCGCGATAAAATTCCCGAAGTGGTGGGAATGTTCCAGAAAGAAGTGGCCCAACGCATTGCATCACCGCCGGGATCTAAACAATATGGCATTTTAAGTGTGCTGCTTCAGGCATTTTACGATATTGAATATCTTTTTACGGTGAGCGAACACGTTTTTTATCCGCCCCCGAAAATAAAATCCGCCGTGATCAGGCTTCGAAGAAACAATGTGGAAGCCTTGAATTGTGATGAAAAACTTTTTGTGACAGTTGTGAAAACAGCATTTAACCAAAGGCGGAAAACGTTAAGAAATGCTTTAAGTTCATTCAGGAGTGAAACCCTCCCACTCTCCGAACCAGTTTTCAGCCAACGGGCGGAGCAGCTTGGTGTGAATGATTTTGTGGAAATTACACGAATGATTAACGGTGGTTAAAAACCGCTAAACTATTAAGCTGGTATTTTGTATTAAAAAGTTTATTGCCTCCTAAATAGATCCTTCGGCATTCTTCATGATGTTATACAAAAATTCGCGAGCCCTGAACAATTGCGCTTTCACGGTGCCTATCGGAATGGCCATTTCCTGTGCTATCTCTTCGTAAGAATATTCATCGAAATAACGCAACTGAACCAAACGGCGGTAATTGGGTTTTAGTTTCTCCACAACCTCGCGCATCATCATGATCTTTTGGCGTTCAATAAGTTTTTCTTCAGGATCGGGCGTGTTGGAAGGCAATATCTGCGACATATCGGTACCTTCATCATCCACAACCGTTTTATTGATAGAAAGTACTTCTACTTTTTTGCGGCGTATAAAATCGATACAATTATTGGAAGCAATTTTAAATAACCAGGTACTGAAGGCATAGTCTGGTGTGTATTGATCGAGTTTTTTAAAGGCTTTGCCGAAAGCTTCAATGGTCAGGTCATCGGCATCATCCTGGTTGTTGGTCATTTTTAACAGGAGAAAATAAATAGCATCCTTATAAAAACCCATAAGCTCCGCATAAGCTTTCTGGTCACCCTGCTTGATGGCAAGCTGCACCAGGCGGTAATCACGCTGCGCTTTATCGGTCAGGTTCGGGTTTATTTCCATCTGTTTTCCTGTTTTCCTGTATTAGATAGCATTATCAGTGCATTGAAAAAAATAAAGAATAACTCAAAAAAAGGCGAAAATAGCAATAAATTCTTTTCTTTCAACTTATTCATTGCATTTTTAATTATCAGCAACTGGCTTAACAACCTTAACAATAAAAACGCACACACTATTATTATAGTATATAAATTGGGGTAAAGCACCAGTAATAATACCGGCAACGTATAAAAAGCCAGCGTTGTAAGCGGGTTTAATGCCAATATTATTTTATGCCACCATTTATAATATTTTCCGGTCGTCAGATGCCTTTTTTTCTGGAACACCCACGAACTAAAATCTTTTTTGGGTTCAGAAACGGTATGGCTTTGTGGGGAAAAAACCGTGGCCGTATTTTTTCGCGAGGCATTCTGGTTTATAAATAAATCATCATCGCCCGAATGCACATGATAATGGCTAACAAAGCCCCTGGACTTGATAAATAATTCCCTGCGGTAGGCAAGGTTTCTCCCAACACCCATGTATGGCATCCCTCTTTTAGCCATGGAAAAATAATTCAAGGCAATGGATAACGTATCAAACCTGATTAGTTTGTTAAGCAAGCCTTTCCTTGGCTCATAGGCTCCGTAACCTAATACAATCGTTGTTTCCGGGCGTGAAAAAGGCGCCTGCATTTCCTGGATCCAGGTTTTGCTTTCCGGACGGCAATCAGCATCTGTGAGAAGAATGATTTCATTATGAGCCGATTTTATTCCCAGTGAAAGTGAAAACTTTTTTCCGCCAAAAAAGTTCTGGTTTTTCTCGGTATTTAATGTGACCAGGTTGGGATATTTTCTCGAAAGATCGTTTAACAAATCCATCGTGTCATCATCAGATTCATCATTGACAACAATAACCTCGAATGTGGGATAATCCTGTTCAAGGATCAACGGAAGGTTTTTTTCGAGGTTGAAATATTCGTTGCGTGCACAGATTACCACAGATACCGGCAAAAAAGTTTCAGGCTGCTTCTTTCTGCGGCTAAAAGCAAATGCAGAAAACATACCCCAGAAATAAATCATCTGAATGAGAAACAGGCATAACAACGCAATGTATAGGTAGAATTGAAGGGGGCCCTGGATTATCTTATCGAAGAACATAGAACTGCAATATTTGGCAAAAATAATTTATTATCTTTTGTCGAATACATCAGACACTAAAACTTATACACCTTATTTTGTTTATTATTTTCATGTTCACTTTTAGAAATTGTTTGGATTTTATCTTTTAATATCTTTATGCGTCTTTTTTGCTGCAACTTCGTTAGATTT
>DAOQAT010000101.1:0-6960 GCA_035354195.1 Bacteroidales bacterium
TTAGCAAGTTCCTGTGCATATTTGGTAGGATGCAACAGCAGGAATGCAGCGCCAAAGCATGAAGAGAATGTTGGAGTAGGTTCTTTGATCCCGCGTTCGGTACCGGCTACTTTTGCTGTATAACCGCTCAGGAAATGATACATCGTTTGATCGTAGGTAAGCTTTGAAACCGGCGGCAATACGCCAAATGCATCGGCCGTTAAGAATATTATACTTTTCGGATGGCCTCCTTTGGAAACGGGCTTTACGATGTTGTTGATAAAATAGATCGGATAGGAAACACGGGTGTTCTCGGTTTTTGCAGCGCTTTTAAAATCAATAACGCCGGTTTTTTCATCATACACAATATTTTCGAGCAAAGCATCCCTCTTTATGGCATTATAGATATCGGGTTCGTTTTCTTTGCTAAGGTTGATACACTTTGCATAGCAACCGCCTTCGAAATTGAAAACGCCTTCTTCATCCCAACCATGTTCATCGTCTCCGATCAGGAAGCGTTTAGGATCTGCCGATAAGGTTGTTTTTCCCGTACCGGATAAACCAAAGAAAATTGCTGTGTCGCCTGCTTTCCCCATATTGGCAGAGCAATGCATCGCGGCGATCCCTTTTAAAGGCAGAAAATAGTTCATGACTGAAAAAATTCCTTTTTTAATTTCTCCGCCATACCATGTTCCACCGATAACGGCCATACGATCTTTCAGGTTGAAGGCTGCAAAAACCTCACTGTTCAGCCCTTGTTCTTTCCAGTTTGGATTCGTTGCTTTGCAGGCATGCAGGATAATGAAATCCGGGGTAAAATCCTTCAGTTCTTCTTCGGTCGGCCTGATAAACATATTTTTCACAAAATGTGAAGCCCATGCTATTTCAGAGACAACGCGGATCTTGATCCTCGTGTTGGCATTAGCGCCACAGAAAGCATCAGTTACATATAATTTTTTTCCGTTAAGCTGTTTGCCGGCGATACCTTTCAGGTGTTTCCAGATGTCTTCCGAAATAGGTTTGTTGTCTGACCCCTTGCGTTCAGGGCTTGCCCACCATACATTCTTTTCATTCTCCGATTCTTTGACAATATATTTGTCTTTCGGAGAACGCCCGGTAAAAATTCCGGTATCAACATTCACAGCGCCCATGCTGGTTACAAAGCCTTTTTCAAAACCTTCAAGCTTGGGGTCAGTCTCATGGACAAATAATTCATCATACGATAAATTGTGGTAAATGACAGGGACATCATTAATACCATAGGCAGACAAATCAATCCCTTGATTTTTTGAACAACAACTCATAATAGTTTTTATTTTATAAGGTTAATAGTTTTATTTAATTTGCTGCAAACATACAAATTTTAAACAAAGGCAAAAAAAATTACATAAAACAAAAATGTTTATTTTTACTTATTCTTTTTAACCTTAAAAATAAAATTTATGAAAACACCTCCTAAAATTTCGAGTGTTCTTATATATGTTTTTTGTTTCATTATCCTTTCCATGGGATGTAAAAAAGACGAACCGGAACCTGAACCGACACCCGAGCCATTACCAACAGGGTATACAGGAGCCAATTATTTAGGCAGCACCTACATGACGATACCAAGATCCTGGCATGCTGCTGGTTCTGCTGGAAGTAAAGTACTTTTTGCAGGTGGTCATGACGGCGCCTCCGCATACTACAAATGGGTAGATATTTTCGACATTACGAATAATTCAGTTAGCCAGAGCTTCCTTAGTGAACCCAGATATTCAATAGCATCAGCCTCTAACGGTAATCTTGTCTTTTTTGCCGGCGGTAAAAACGGCAGCGGGTGCATGGATAATGTTGATATTTATGATGCAAACACAGGAACCTGGAGCTTAAGCCATCTTAGCGAACCCAGAAATAATTTTGCAGGCGCTGCAGCAGGTTCTAAAGTTGTATTTGCTGGAGGAATGACCGACACCGACATGAGCGATGTTGTGGACATTTATGATATTACAACAAAAACGTGGACTACAGCACACCTAAGTGAACCCAGATGGTATTTAAGCGCCGCTGCTGCCGGGAATAAAATTCTTTTCGCAGGCGGTTGTGAAAATATGGGAGCATCGCAATCAAAAGTTGTGGATATTTACGATGTTAAAACCAATTCTTGGTCTACTGCCGAGCTCAGCGAGCCCAGGTGTTTTATGGCTGCTGTTTCTACCGGTTCAAAAATTCTTTTTGCCGGTGGAACCGATTTAAACGCCTCCGATGCAGTGGATATTTACGATGCAAATACCAACACATGGTCGGTAACCTACTTAAGCCAGCCCCGATTAGGATGCGCAGCTGCATCAATAGGAAACATTGTTGTAATCGCAGGTGGGTCAGACGGAAGCAACCTTTTAAAATCTGTAGAAATATACAACACAAATACCGGCTTATGGAGTACTGCTGAGTTGAGTGTCCCAACTAAATTTATGGAAGTTGCAGCTGTCGGTAATAGATTTTACTTTGCTGGAGGAATTATCGGGTCAAACTGGACTGATGTCACGAATCTGGTTGAGGTTTATGAGGTAAAATAATAAGAAGCTTTTTTTTAAGAGGAGTTCGAATTAAGAATATTCTACTGATACTCCGTTAGGAGTTTAATATCAATAGAAAAGAAATACAAAAAAACATGGATTCTCCGTTAGGAGATTGACATTTTATCATTGTATATGTCCTACGGACAAAATATCTCACATTTTTTGTTTTTCTATTGATATTGATTGCCTACGGCAAATATTAATAGATTGATGATTACATTTTGACTAAAAGGCAATTTTTGATTTTCCCGAACTCAGGTTAATAGTATTGCTTATTCATCAGATAAGACTGAACATAGTCTTCAATACCTTCTTCGAGGGAAGAAAATCCGAGATCATAACCGGCAGTAATTAATTTGTTCATCTTGGCTTCGGTAAAATACTGGTATTTATCCCGTTTAGCCATGGAAGTAATGAAAAAAAACCGCCTCCAGACAGAAAAAAAAAGAGCCCCGACACATAAAGCCGGGACTCCCTAACTAGAAATCTCTGGTATAAATACAAACCAGAGCTTATAAACACAATTAGTTCTTCACTAATTTTTTTACATACATCCGGTTATTAGATTCAAATTTGAGAAAATAAACACCGCTTGAAAGCGCTTCCGTCATTATTAGGGTTCTCTCAGTTAAAACTCCTGAAAAAACCAAATCGCCCATCATATTTACTAATTCAAATTTAAACACTTCTTTAAAATTAATGTTTTGCAGTATTAGCTGGGTGTGGAAAGGATTGGGGAATACACTCACAAATTCAAATGATTCCACATTGTCATTTACACCCACCGTGGTAATGCTAATGGTATCTGAAGGATCTGAGCTGCATCCGTTAATTTCCACAACAACAAAATAATCACCATTGCCAACCGGAGTGAAATCTTGCGATGTCGCCCCTCCTATAGCGCCTGTCATGTCGCACCACTGGTTTCCTGAAGTGGCATCTGAATGCAGGGTAATAGCAGCCACCGAAATATTTGGTGTTGCAGGTTTAGGTGTAACTGTAATTGTTAATACAGAACCTGCGCCGGATCCACAGGAATTATTCCCTATTACCGTGATATCACCAGAAACAGCTGTACTGAAGTCAACAGTAATACTATTGGTTGTGCTTGTCCCTGTCGCGCCAGTAGGCAAAGTCCACAAATATGAGGTAACATAATCAATAGAAGGAACCGTAAATATTATGGCACCCGCATCCTGGCAAACCGAAGTTTCACCGGAAATAGCTCCTGCACCAGCAGGCAAAGGATCCACAGTAATTGACAAGGATGAAGCACTTCCATCACCGCACGCATTGGTTCCATAAACTGAAATATCGCCTGATACTGCAGCGATTCCGAAATCAACCGTGATGCTGTTGGTAATACTCGTTCCGGTAGTTCCGCCAGGCAAGGTCCAAACATACGAACCCGCTCCTGCAATTACAGGCACGGTATAGGTAACAGCATTTTGTCCCTGACAGATGATTTGCGATCCATTAATACTGCCTGCCGCAACTGGCAAGGAGTTAATAGAAGAAATCGTCAGGCTTGAATTTGAACCTTCACCACAGGCATTTATCCCTTTTACGAAAATATCTCCGGAAAGAAATAACCCATCAAAATCAACAGAAATACTGTTTGTAGTGCTTGTTCCTGTAACACTGCCCGGCAATGTCCAGACATATGAAGTCGCATCTGCAATAGCCGGAACTGTATAAGTTACAGCATTCTGGCCCTGGCAAACGCTGGTCAGGCCTGAAATGGCCCCGGCTGTTTCAGGTAATGCATTTACGATGAACGGAAAACTGGATGCAACGCCATCACCGCACGCATTGGTTCCATAAACTGAAATAGTTCCTGATGCTGCAGCGATTCCAAAATCAACCGTGATACTGTTGCCAGTACTTGTTCCGGTGACACCAACCGGCAACGTCCAGAAATAGGACGACGCGTCGGCAATAGCCGGAACGGTATAAGTTACAGCGCTCTGCCCCGGGCATACATTGCCAAGGCCTGAAATGACGCCTGCACTTTCAGGTAATGGATCTACAATGAACGGAAAGCTAGATGCTACACCATCACCGCACGCATTGGTTCCATAAACTGAAATATTTCCTGATGCTGCAGCGATTCCAAAATCAACCGTGATACTATTAGAAACACTTGTTCCTGTAACACCAGCCGGCAAGGTCCAATCATAGGAAGTGGCATCGGCAATAGCCGGAACTGTGTAAGTTACTCCACTCTGTCCCGGGCATACATTGCCCAGACCTGAAATGCTTCCTGCACTTTCAGGTAATTCGTCTACGATGAACGGGAAGCTCGATGCCAGGCCATTACCACAGGAATTTGTTCCATAAACTGAAATAGTTCCTGATGCTGCAGAGATTCCAAAATCCACGGTGATGCTATTGGAAACACTTGTTCCTGTTACACCAGCCGGCAATGTCCAGAAATACGAAGTCGCATCGGCAATAGCCGGAACGGTATAAGTTACATCATTCTGCCCCGGGCATACATTGCCCGCACCGGAAATTAACCCGGCACTTGCAGGAAAGGGATTAATATTTATAGTAGCCGTTGCTGATTTTGTACAACCATTGACGGCCGTACCTGTGACCGTATATGTGGTTGTGACCGGAGGGCTCAATGTGTCACTACTGATGCTGGTCCCATTGTTCCATACATAAGTGCTTGCACCTGATGCCGTAAGAATCTGGGAAGTACCCTGACAGATAGTTGCAGAAGCCGGTGAAATAATCACACTGGGTTTGGCCTTAATGCTCACATATTTTGATTTTGTAGCTACGCAGCCGGAATCAGAGGTAACGGTAACATAATAGGTTGTTGCAACCGTGGGTGCGATCAGCAGAGAATCATTGATGTCTCCGTTATTCCATAAGTAAGAACTTCCGCCCGAAGCGACAAGATAAGTGCTGTCGCCGTTGCAAACGGAGGATAACCCTGTGATGACACCAACAGGCAATGGATTGACTACAACTTCCATGTGCCCAATGATGCTCGAATCACACATACTTGTACCACGGATGGCGGTGCAGTAATAGGTTCCACTTCTTACAGCAGTGGCATTTGTGATTGTTATGGCACTACCGCTAAATGAATAGTTGTTCGGGCCGGTCCAGTAATAACCGCTTGTTGACACATCATTACTGACAGCCGATAGTGATAAGGTCTGTCCGGCACAAATAGAGGTATTTCCTGATATTACAGGCGCCGCATAATAAACCGGACAGCGCTTAAAGGTATCTGACTGCACACAACTCCACTGCCCTAAAGCATCAGAGAAGCGGTAGTTGAGTATGTGATAACCTTCCGTCAAATAGGCAACAGCCACACTGTCAATTAATGTAAGGTTGGACAACGGGCTTGTAACACCGGAAATTCTTGCAGCAAATGCCGTATCTATCCAGTACTCAAAGGATACCATAATATTGCTGTCTAATCCCAAGGTTGGAGTCTTCATGAAGTAGTCGGTCTGAACGCAGCTCCATTGCCCTACGGCATCCTGAAAACGATAATTCAGAGCATGAAGCCCGTTACTCAGTGCGGTTACATCCAGGCTTTTGCTTATGACAGCATCGTTGGCGGGCGAGCTAAGGGTTTCAGCCGTCCTCCCGGTGAAATCGGTATCAAACCAGTATTCAGTCGCCGTAATGTTGTTGGTTCCGGCGCCTATTGCAGTCGTCTTAAAGAAATAATCCGTCTGCACACAGCTCCATTGACCGGAAGCATCCTGAAAACGGAAGTTAAGGGCATGAAGCCCATTACTTAGCGCGGATACATCAAGGCTTTTGCTGATGACAGCATCGTTGGCGGGCGAGCTAAGGGTTTCTGCCGTCCTTCCGGCAAAATCGGCATCAAACCAGTACTCCGTCGCCATGATGGTGTTGGTTCCGGAACCTAATGCAGCCGTCTTAAAGAAATAATCCGTCTGCACACAGCTCCATTTCCCGTTGGAATCCCTGAAGCGCGTATTCAGCGAATGCATTCCGTTGCTTAGTGCTGCGGTATTGTATTGAAAAGAGACCGTAACATCCGCGGCCGGTGAAGCCAAATTAACCGACGTTCGCGTAGCAAAGCTACCGTCGGTCCAGTACTCATACTGCGTAACCTGTTGGGCTGATATGTTGTACGACAACAGTACCATACCCAGTATTATGATAAGTTTCCTCATGGTAATTGAATTAATTTTTGAAAATTCAAACAATCAATTACTCTGAGCTTTTACTTTATACATAACATCAATCTGCCCGTTCGGATTGTTTCGGGTATCCACGCTTTTAATATATACATTCGGTGAAGCCGGTATGCTGTTTTCTTTCCACGGGGTGCTGCCTCCGTAAATTCCCAGGTCCGTGCCATCCGTACCCGCAGCTATGCCGAGGCAACCCGGCTGCAGGTGAAAATTATCACCAATAC
>DAOQAT010000102.1:0-6912 GCA_035354195.1 Bacteroidales bacterium
AGTTATTTATAAACAGTTAATTATACTTAATTATTCCTAATGCTACGCATTAGAATATTCTTTAATGCGGAATTTGGGTTAAATCAGATTTCAATAAAAAAGGGATCAGGAATGCGTGTAGAAAAACAGAAACTTTATAAACCTTTCTGCTCAAAGTAAAGTTTCAACAGCTTCGCCACATACTTCCCAAAAACATCAAATTCAATATTGATGACCGTACCTTTTTTGAAATTATGGAAATTGGTTACCTGGTAGGTAAAAGGTATAATCGCAACAGAAAACTGCCCCGGCAGTGAATCAACTACGGTTAAGCTTACACCGTTAACGGAAATGGAGCCTTTTTCAACCGTAATGTTTTGTTTCGTCGGGTCGTATTCAAACCAGAATTTCCAGCTTCCGTCCATTTCTTCCACCTTGGTGCAGACTGCGGTCTGGTCTACGTGGCCTTGAACGATATGCCCGTCGAAGCGTGCTTCCATTAACATGCTGCGTTCAAGGTTCACTTCATAGCCGGTGTCCCAGGTCCCGAGGTTTGTTTTATCCAGCGTTTCCTGGATGGCGGTGACAACATACTGCTGTTTATCGCGATCCACTTTCACAACAGTCAGGCAAACGCCGTCGTGGCACATGCTCTGGTCTATTTTTAATTCTTTGGCAATAGGCGTTTCTATGGTAATATGGATGTTGGTGCGGTCGCGTTCAATATTCACGACTTTTCCTGTAGTCTCTACTATTCCTGTAAACATAGTGATATGAGTTTTGTTATTTTATAAATTTTTCCTGAAACAAAGGTACAAAGGAAAATAATATGGCAACGAGATTAAAAATCAGTTGTTCAAACTTTATTTTTCAATAAGCACCGCTTTGCTGTCCTCAGCGTTTATCCTGACATTAATGATTATGGAAGAGGAATACCTCGTCCCGTTAATTATTGCCGGCGCATAACGGAGTTTTTTCACAAGGCCTGCCACCTGTTCTTCAATGCCATAGCCGATCTTGCTTAAAGGAACCACTTCGGAGATGCTGCTGTCGGGCAAAACCGTAAGGCTCATAACAGCCGTTCCTTTTATGTTGTTTTTTACAGCTTCATCGGTGTATTTGATGTTTTTAAAAAAATACATCATGAGTGCATAGTCGCCTTTTGGGTAGAAGGCATCCTGGTTATAATTGACAGGGAAATTGATGTCGTCCTGGCCGAAGGCAAAGATTGCTGTAAAAAAGCAAATGCAGAAAATGGTGATTACTTTTTTCATAACACAAGGTCTTTATCATTAACACTAATTCATAGTATAAAGTTAATGAAATTCTGATCATTTTTCAAGTATCACAAACTCGGTCCTGCGGTTTTTTGCCCTGCCGGCTTCGGTGTCGTTGGTAGCAACGGGTTGTGTCTCGCCCAAACCTTTGTAAGATAAGCGTGTCGGGCTGATACCAATTTCTGTAAGATAATTATAAACAGATTTTGAACGGTTGTCCGACAGGAGCATATTATCCTCATCCTTTCCAACATTATCGGTGTGCCCGTGAATAGCCACCTTGATTTTGGGGTTTTCATTCAGGAATATGATAAACCCATCAAGGATAGCTTTTGAATCTTCGTTCAGTTCGTATGAATTTGAAGCAAAATATATGTCGTTCAGTTTGTAAGATTTTCCCACTTCGATGGGTTTGATCTCGAAATTCACTTCCTGCAAAGGTTCGGAGCGCATGGTGTCTTCGGCAGGTATCAGTTTTGATTCATAGGCATAGTCTTGTTTTTTTACCGTCAAAACAAAATTGTTTTTAGTGTTGATGGCAATCACATATTTGCCTGACAGCGAATCCACCGGGATTTGCGTGACTTTCTTGGTCTCCACATTTTTTATTTCTATCCGGGCATCAACGGCTTTTTCAGTAATTTCATCCTTAACATCGCCTTTTACCAGTTTCATTTCTTCGGGACGGGCATCTTTGTAAAGCTCGAATTCATATACGTCCCAGCCGCCAACACCTTTAAGTTTATTGGAAGAAAAATATGCGGTTTTACCGTCAAGGCTGACAAAAAAGCCGGCATCGTCAGCGTCTGAGTTTATCGGATATCCGATATTGGTTGGTTTTTTCCAGCTTCCGTCGGCTTGAATACGCGAATAATAAATATCAAAACTGCCCAATCCTATCAGATCAGGGGAATCCGACGAAAAATACAGTGTCTGGCTGTCGGTGTGCAGGAAGGGTGTTTTTTCATTTCCTTTGGTGTTGATAGAAGGCCCGAGGTTTTCCGGTTTACTCCACACACCCTGGTCATTTTTATGCGATCTGTAAATATCCAAACCGCCCACGCCGCCCGGCCTGTCGCTAACGAAATACAACCATTTGCCGTCGGAGGATACACTCGGCATGCTTTCCCAGGTATCCGGATTGTTCACATTTTCGACCGCAACAACATCGCTCCAGGAACCATCGGGCTCCTTTTTTGTATAATAAATATCGCAATTAAAATAACTTCCCTCATATTTACGAACAGAATAGTACAGTTCATTGTTGTCAATAGTAAGCGTGGCGCCGCCTTCGTTATCATTCATGTTGAAAGGGTAGGGCATTTCCTTGCCGTTATCAAATTCGCCGTTTTTCTTTTCGCTCACATAAAATTTTTCTTTGTAAACCGGCTTCGGTATCAGGTCGCCTTTGTTCGGCGGAAGTTCTATGACCCTTGCATAATACATATATTCACCGTCGGGCGAGATGGAGGGAATGTATTCATCGGTAGGCGAGGAAACACCTTTGATGTATTTCGGATCGAAGGGGACCGGGTTCCCAAAAATTTTATTTTTTATGGATACTTCTTTGTAAAATTTAGTAGCATCGTTCAGGTCAGCATCGGACTCAATTTTTGAAGGATCTTCAAGGAATTTAGCGAAATTTTTTTCCGCCACGGCCCAATTTTCCTCACCCCGATAAATGATACCTAAATAGCAATAAACATAAATATCAAAGTCAGGGCATAATGCCACGGATTTTTCAAAATATTCCTTCGCTGCGTCAAGGTTATAATCCGCTTTTTTGAAGTTGATCATGCCGAGAAAAAAATTACATTGCCCGCATTGCGGCTCGTATTCAAGCACTTCTTTGAACAGTTTGGTCGCCTCGGGGAACTTACGGTCTTTGAAATTGTCCAGCGCTTCGTCGTAAATTTTTTTGGCTTTTTTGTTGGCCAGTTCAGGACAGGTGCTTTCTTCTTCCTGGCCGAATGAAAAGGTGGCAGAAACAAAAAAAAGGATCAGGTACAAAATGGTTTTTATCTTATTCGGCATAAGCAAGGTGCATTAAAAAACTATCAGCCATCACCAGTGCAGACATAGCTTCCACGACTGGCACAGCACGCGGGACAAAACAAATATCATGTTTGCCGCCGGTAACAAATTCAACGGTATGGGCATTCCGGTCAATGGTTTTCTGTTTTTGCTGTATTCCCGGAACAGGTTTAAAGGCAACATTAAAGTAAATGTCCTCTCCGTTGCTGATCCCGCCCTGAATACCTCCTGAATGGTTGGTAGCTGTTCTTAAGCGGTTATGTTTTATTATGAATGGGTCGTTATGTGTGCTTCCGGTCATGGCGGCAGATGAAAATCCGGAGCCGTATTCAAAACCTTTCACAGCGTTGATGGAAAACATAGCCTGCGCGAGTTTCGCCTGCAGTTTATCAAACACCGGATCGCCCACACCGGCCGGACAGCCTGAAATAACACAAGTGATGATGCCGCCCGTGCTGTCTCCTTCTTTTTTTATTTTTTTCAGCAGTTGAAGCATTTTGTCCGAAATATGTTTATCAGGACAACGTACCGGGCTTGATTCTATTGCTTTCTGGTCAATGCTTGTATAGGGTTTGTCTAAAGAAACTGTTCCGATTTGCCGGACAAAAGCGTAAATGGAAATCCCGGACTGTGCAAGCATCTGTTTTGCGATGCCACCCGCCAGGACCACAGGAGCAAAAATTCGGCCCGAAGCCTGAAGCTTTCCGGCACTTTCAGTGGTTCCGTATTTTGCATAATAGGTGAAATCCGCATGGGATGGCCTGAAAAGATTATCCAATCCATTATAATCTTCTGATTTGGCAGCTGCATTGTGAATCACAAACCCTATGGGCCCTCCGGTGGTTTTTCTATTACGGATGCCGGATAATAATTCAAAACGGTCGGTTTCTTTTCGTGACGAAGAAAAAAAATCCGTGCCGCTTTTCCGGCGCTGCATCTCGTATTCCAACTGCTTTTCATCAATACTCAGGTTGGGGATGCAGCCATCGAGGATGCCGCCCATGGCTTTGCCGTGAGAATCGCCAAAAATACTCAGCTTTAATAGGTTTCCAAAAACATTACTCATATTACAAAATTACGGGATTTTACCTAAAAGCGCTTGCGGTTGATCCTTAAAAATCAACACGATTATTAACAAAAAGAAAATCTTACCGGATGGCCAGTTTCTGCGTGTGGTTGAATTTTTCGGAGGTGATTTTCAGTACGTACATTCCTTTCGAAAGATCGCTGATATCAATGGTTTCATCAAGCTGGTCGTTTGTTGCGGTAACTTGTTTTGATATGACTTTAGCGCCCAGATTATTATAAATTTCAAGGGTTAATGTTGGGGCTTCGGGAACAGAAGCCTGAACCTTGAAATAATCGGTGGCAGGGTTAGGAAATAGGTTCACATAACCTTTTTGTACTTCGTTTACAGAAAGCGGCGTGGTGGTGTACGAAAGTTCCCATCCGCCGGCATTTTCCATGGCGTTTGTGAGAAACAGCAACAACACATCCCCGGTATAGGCTGTAAATGTTTGCGGCAGTGATCCGGACTGAAAGGTGATCAGTTCGGTATTGGCAGCTTCATCATAGGCTTTTATGAAGTCGGCGTCGGCTGCAAGGTCAAAACTGTTAAAATTGATGGTTACTGCCGAAGTGGCCGGTGGGCGTATGCGCCAGCGGCAAACAGTTCCATTGTTGTAATTGTATGAGCCGCTTCCGTCGGAGATCACCCCTGAGGTTGCCGTTAATTCTGTAAGATTGTTACAAAACCTTGTTTCTTTCGAATTAAAACTTAACAGCCAGCCGTCGGCAACATTGGTTCCGTTAGTGGTAAAACGAACCAATACTTTGGTGCTTGTGGATTTTATTTCTGGCGGGATGGTATTACCGGAAAATACACCTAATACAGAATCTGCCGTTGTCTCGCCGTCATAAATGGTAATAATATCATTGGCAGCTTCGGTATTTAGCCGGTCAAAAACGATCCTGATATATTCAATAGAGTCGGCAGGGGCTATGAGCCACATGCAATCCATATTATTCTGGTAATCAAATTTGGGGCTGCTGCCATCTTCAATAGTTCCATAAGTGTTGTTGATAGTTTTTATTCCGGTACAACTCTGAGGAAATCCGGTAGCAGGGTATGAGTTCAGGATCGCCTGGTGCCCGTTGTTAAAGGTATATCCCGGGTTCAGGTTGTCAAGGTAGAAATAACCGTTATAAGTACCACCCCAACCCCAGTTGAAATGAAAGAAATCTGTTCCCTGGTATCCATCACAGACAAAGGCATGGCCGCCATCCCCATAACCGGCATATTGTATGGGCATTTTGGCGTCCAGGTTATTTTTTAGCATGTTTGCCCAATCGGTAGCCGTGTAATCGTCCTTATAAAATAATTGCGTGGAGCTGGAATAGCCGAAATTGTTTTTCATGGCATTGGCATCGTCATCCATAAATGCACCGGATCCGCTGGGGCTGTATTGCATGTCGATGGCGATCCCGCAGTGGTATTGTATCAGCGCCATGTCGTAATTGTACCGGGCCATGATATCATTTTGCATGCCGTCATAGTTGTAAGTAGTGGTTCCAAAATCTGCAGAAAGGTATCCGTAATCTGAATAATAGCCATGTGAGCCGATACCCTGTTGCGGATAACGGTAATAATAGATCACCTGAGCCATGCAGGTTGCCACACATCCTGACCAGACGCGGCCTCCGGGGCCGGCAGGGTCTTCCGGGCATAAACTGTTATAATAATTTCCCTGGTCCCAGGTGGACAACAGCAATGGAGCCATGGATTTTTGGCCGCCTTTGAGGGATTCGTGAGGGTTAAAATGGTTGAGGTAAAAATCCCAAGCGGTTGAGATTTTCTGATCTGCTTTTATGCTGTTTTTGCGGACCTGCAAAATTTGTTTTTCATAAGAACTCATCCAGAACTCAAATTCCGGGGACTGGTTTTCCTGGCGGTAGGAGCTTTCAAAGGAATAGGCCAGCACCGGATATACATCGTCATCCGCTGCCACAATAATGAAGTTCTTTCCTGATGAAAAAACATAATAAACTTCTTCGTTGCCGGCCAGGCGTGTGTAGTTAAGCGTCATTTCAGCGGGCTGCCTGATGTCGCATCCGGATAAAAGGCATTTTTCATAAAAAAAATTCGTTGCAAGTGCTTGAGCAATTTTTGGTTCTATTTTTTCTGCAAACACACCGGGTATTGCCAATAAAGAAAAAATGAAAATCGATATGCCTTTTAGGATTTGTTTCATAAAACTGGTTTATTCAATAATGATTTTTTTTACGGCGATGCCGCTGTCTGAGGAAATTCGTATTATATAAAAACCTGTTTTAAGCATAGAAACATCAAGGTTTATACTGTTTTGCCCCGGCAGCAATTCATAATTATTTTCTGCTATTTGTTTGCCCTCGACAGCGTAGATGCCGATTTTATATATCTCTTGTTTTGCATTGCTGAACCCGATCAAAACATGGTCTTTAGCGGGATTAGGGGCCAAGGTGATCTCAGGATCGTCCATTTCGTGAATGCCGGTTGAGTTATAGTAAGAAGCGGAAAAACCTTGTGCCAGCGCAGCGTCGTTGGATCTGAACATAACAAGCATCTGGCCCGAATTACAGATAA
>DAOQAT010000103.1:0-6822 GCA_035354195.1 Bacteroidales bacterium
CCGCTGTACTTTATGATCCTGTTCACAAAATTGCCCAGGTAGAGCATCGATATGATGTTGCGTACGCGTGGTTTGCCAACTATAATGTGTGTACAGTTTTCTTTCTGCGCAAAATCCACGATCGCTTTAACGATATCGTAATTTGTGATGATCCGGAATTTAATGCCCAACTGCTTGGTAAGTTTGATATTTTTATCAAGTTGCTCCTGTTCTTTATCCGAAAGTTTGTGTAAGGTTTCTACATAAACGGCCTGGATGGTTGCCCCCATGGAATAAGAAAGGTTTTTAGCCCAGCGCAACAGTTTGGTGGAGTGCTGATGGTAATCAATGGCCACCAGAAAATGCAGGCCTGATTTCCAGGGTCCGCGGATGCGTTTATACTGCATGTAGTCGTGGAGTTGTTTGTCGACCCTGTCGGCCACGATGCGCAATGCCATTTCACGTAAGGCTGTGATATTTCCTTTACGGAAAAAATGTTCTATGGCTTCTTTGGACCGTTCGTAGGCGTATACTTTTCCTTCGGAAAGCCGCTGAAGCAACTCTTCCGGGGTGATGTCGATCAGTTCAACCTCGTCTGCATTTTCAAAAATTTCGTCGGGGACCGTCTCTCTGACCATGATGCCGGTGATCTGAGCCACCGTTTCTGAACGGCTTTCGAGATGCTGGACGTTGAGTGTGGTGTAAACATTGATACCGTTTTCAAGAATTTCCAGGACATCATGATATCGTTTTGTATGACGGCTTCCGGGAGCATTGGTATGCGCCAGTTCATCAACCATGACAACCTGTGGCTTCCGGGCAATGATAGCATCCAGATCCATTTCCTGAACCATGGTGGATTTGTATTCGGTGATTTTGCGCGGGATCAGTTCAAAACTTTTAACTAATGCTTCCGTCTCAGCACGATCGTGCGTTTCAACATAACCAGCAATGATATCCAGGCCTTTTAATTTTTCAGCACGGGCGACTTCAAGCATGGTGTAGGTTTTTCCAACGCCGGCACACATGCCAAAAAAAATTTTCAGCTTTCCACGTTTGCTTTTTTCTTCTTCGTTGGTTAAAGAAGCTAAAAGTTCATCAGGATTTGGGCGGTCATCTGAAAAGTCCATTTTTACTCCTTGTTTTCTAATCTGGAAATTAATTCTGAAACCTGATCTTCGGTAGTTTTCATGCTTATCAATATTCTTTTCAACTCCCGGACGTTATAAATATATAAATTATTTTCCAATTCTCCTTGCAAAGGAAAAGATTTTTTCTGATTTTCGGCATCCAGTTTCTCAGCCATTTCATTAAAAATCAACGAAATTTCGTATATTTCATCGTTACCTTTTATATCCAGCCGTTGGCTAAAGTTGCCTGGTTCTAACTCCTTTACACCATTATACAACTGATAAAACCGTTCATTGAAATATGAAGCAAAGACAAAGGAAAATCCGTAAGCAATCAAAAAACAAAAAGTTCCTATTATTGACATATAAATGGACGCATTTTTTGCCGAAACTTTCGCATCATTAGTTTTCTCAACAATGGCTTTTTCGTTAATCCGGGATAATTGCATCAACTGTTGATATAGAATTCCGGATATATTTTGAAAATAAAGAACCTTTGCTAAAGACGGTGTCGATTTTACATATTTTACCACAGAATCCCGGTATTCATTAAACACTTCTTTGATAGTAATTGTCAGATGGTTTTCACCAACCTCCGTTATATTATTTTGCTGAAGGTTATATGAAATCACAAATTGCTTTAACTTTTTGTTGATCGTAATAGTATCAGGATTCTTGTTTATTAAATAGCTATTTACAATTTCCTTGTTAATTACTGTCAGATCTTCTGCCATATCGCGGACATATACGACTGAATAATGGTTTTCTTTAAGAATGGCGTGCGTTTTCTGTGACAACCGGGTAACAAAGTAGCAGGATAAGATGGATAATATCAAAATAATCATCAGGAATAGTAGAATCCCCAATGTAAACCGGGTACTGCGAATAGGATTTTTCATGGCATTTTAATTTTATTTGTTTGTAATCTCCGGGCCAATTTTATCAAGTTCAAGATTTAAGGTTAATACGTTAATTCGTTCTTCACCAAGAAATAAGAACTGAGGAGGTTCTTTGAGCTCATTAATGGTTTGGATCAACGACTGTTTTTGATTATCGCTGAAATTCCGGGCTTTGGCGATCCGATTTACCTGCATTAAGGCTGCTTCCGGAGAAATGTGAGGATCAAGCCCGCTTGCAGAAGCAAAAAGCATTTCCGAAGGAACGACCGTCGTACTATCCAGGTTATTGAATGAAATAAATTGCTTTCTGCGTTCTGCCACAACATCCTTCAGTTTTCTGTTCGTCAACCCATAATTTGAACCTCCTGAAATCAAGGAGTTGTATGAATATGCGGACGGGCGCGATGAAAAATATCCGGCGCTGCTGAATTGCTGCCCGATTAATGTACTGCCAATAACGATATTGTCTTTTTTAATCAAACTGCCGTTCGCTTTGGAAGGGAAGATCAGCTGTGCAATTCCGGTAACAAAAAGCGGGTAGATCAAACCGGTCAAAACGGTGAAAAACAAAAATATTTTAAGTGAGATTACCAGGGATTTCATTGTGATATTTTTTTAGTCTGGTTATAATAATTCATCATGTTTTCAATAAAACTTATCAGCTGGTCCAGTTCAATTATTTTACCGGAAGAAATCAGAATTAGATCTTTATTCGATACTACATCATATTTTTGCAACCTGGCAAGCTCGTTGTTTTTACGCGCTATAAGGTTTTCTTTCAGGTTATGGATTAAGTGTTCCATGGCGATTGGCATTATAGATTAATGATCAAATCGATAAGTTTAATTCCGATATAAGGAGCAATAATACCACCCAATCCAAAGATCAGCAGGTTGCGGGCCAAAGCAATATTTGAAGAGACCGGTTTGTAGCGGACACCTTTTAATGCCAGCGGCACCAAAAGAATGATAATAATGGCATTGAATATTACGGCGCTCAGGATCGCACTTTGCGGAGACCCGAGGTTCATGATATTCAGGGCTGACAGCGGGCCGATGCCATTGGAACCGGAATAAAGCGATATGGCTATTGCGGGAATAATGGCAAAATATTTTGCCACATCGTTAGCAATACTGAAGGTAGTGAGCGATCCGCGTGTCATCAGCAATTGTTTGCCTACTTCCACTACATCAATCAATTTGGTGGGGTTACTGTCGAGATCGACCATGTTTCCCGCTTCGCGGGCCGCCTGTGTCCCCGAATTCATGGCAATGCCTATATCTGCCTGTGCAAGGGCTGGAGCATCGTTGGTGCCATCGCCGATCATACCCACCAAATGGCCATTTGCCTGTTCCTCGCGGATACGCCGCAATTTATCTTCGGGTTTTGCTTCCGCCATAAAGTCATCCACACCGGCTTCGGCAGCAATGGCTGCTGCAGTCAGCGCATTGTCGCCCGTGATCATAACGGTTTTGATACCCATTTTTCTTAATTCGGCAAATCGTTGTTTGATTCCTCCTTTTACAACGTCTTTGAGATGGATCACGCCAAGAACTTTATTATTATCAGCTACTACCAAAGGTGTTGCACCTTTGCTTGCCAGGCCGGTAACAACTTCCTGAATATGATGAGGGAAAAAGCCATTGTTGCTGTGAATAAAATTACGGATAGCTTCCGAGGAGCCTTTTCGAATCTGATGCAACAGTCCATCATTGGTTCTTATATCTACACCGCTCATGCTCGATTGTGCCGAGAACGGGATAAATGTTGCATTGAGTTGTTTCACATCGCGGGCACGGATATTAAATTTTTCTTTTGCAAGCACGACAATAGAACGTCCTTCAGGCGTTTCGTCCGACAAGGAGGAAAGTTGCGCGGCATCGGCCAGTTCTTCAAGCGATATGTCTTCGGCAGGAATAAAGTCAGTTGCCATGCGGTTTCCGAGTGTTATCGTGCCGGTTTTGTCAAGCAAAAGTACATCGATATCTCCTGCAGCTTCAATGGCACGACCGCTGGTTGCAATCACATTGTGCTGCAGCAGCCTGTTCATGCCGCTGATCCCAATAGCGCTTAGCAAACCGCCTATGGTGGTTGGGATCAGACAAACCAACAACGCAATTAATACCGGAATTGATAAATTGCCGGACATAGGCAGGCCGGTGGCCGAAAGGGCATAGCCGAAAAAAGCCGGAAAAGTAACTACGGCCAATAAAAAGATTATCGATAAGCCCGAAAGAAGGATGAAAAGCGCAATTTCGTTCGGCGTTTTTTTACGTTTTGCCCCTTCCACTAACGCGATCATTCGGTCGATAAAGGTATAACCCTGCTCGGCGGTAATCCTTATTAATATCCGGTCGCTGATGACTCTTGTCCCTCCAGTAACTGCCGAACGATCGCCACCGCTTTCGCGGATCACCGGCGCTGATTCACCTGTAATGGCCGATTCGTCAACACTGGCAATGCCTTCGATCACATCCCCGTCGGAAGGTATGATATCACCGGTTTCACAAATTACAATATCGCCTTTTTTAAGTTCGGTGGCCAGCACCATAACTTCATGTTTCCCTGATAATTTCCGGGCTTTTGCCTGAGTACGGTTTTTCCGCAAACTATCTGCCTGTGCTTTGCCCCTGCCTTCGGCAATGGCTTCGGAAAAATTGGCAAACAACACGGTAACCCAAAGCCAGATACATATCTGAAGGTTGAACGATGAAAAACCACCCAGAAAGATGTTTGAAAACACAACAAGGGTTGTAAGAACCGAGCCTATTGCCACAATGAAAATAACAGGGTTTTTTATCAGCATTGCAGGGTTTAATTTTTTAATGCTGTCTCTTGCCGCCTGCCATAGAATTTTTCTATTGAAAAGGCTGCTTTTTGGTTTAGTGCTCATTTGTTTAAAAATTAAAAAGTCAAAGCATGATTCATCAACAAATGTTCAATTACCGGCCCGAGCGATAGAGCCGGGAAAAATGTCAACCCACCCACAATAAGAATTACGGCGATCAGCAGGATGATAAACAGCAAATTATCCGAATGAAATGTCCCTGTTGACGGTGGCGTAATTTTTTTCTTCGCCAGGTTGCCTGCTATCGCCATTACCGGAATGATGACGCCAAAACGGCCAATCAACATTCCAATAGCAAGGGTTAAGTTGTAAAACAGCGTGTTGGCATTGAGCCCTGCAAAAGCGCTCCCATTATTACCGCCGGCAGAACTATAGGCATAAAGAATTTCCGAAAAGCCATGCGGGCCGGCATTGGTAAGGCCTGATATTCCTGCAGGAACCAACGAAGCCCATGCTGTGAAAAGAAGAATTACAAAACCCGGCGCCAGCACTGCCAGTATTGCCATTTGCACCTCAAACGATTCAATTTTTTTACCAAGATATTCAGGGCTGCGCCCAACCATAAGGCCGGCAATAAAAACCGTGAGGATAATAAATATTACCATTCCGTACAAACCCGCACCAACGCCGCCGAAGATCACCTCGCCCAGCATGATATTCACCATGGCCACCATTCCTGATAACGGCGATAAACTGTCGTGCATGGCATTGACCGAACCGCTTGAGACAGCTGTGGTGGTAGTGGACCACAAAACACTGTTGGTAATTCCAAACCGGATTTCCTTACCTTCCATCAGAGGTAAATGCCCGAAGACCGGATTGGCCGAATATTCTGAATACAGGGAAATACTTAACCCGGATAACAATAATATCAACATCGCGGAAAAAATCGTCCAGCCTTGCCGGGTGGAGCCGACCATTTTTCCATACGTAAAGGTTAATGCTGCCGGAATGAGTAATATCGCCAGCAGCTCAAGCAGGTTGCTGAATGGTGTCGGATTCTCAAAAGGATGCGCACTATTGGCATTGAAAAAACCACCTCCGTTTGATCCTAATTGTTTTATGGCAATCTGCGAAGCGGCAGGGCCCATCGGAAACACCTGATGAGCGCCCTCTAACGTCCGAACATCCTCATACGACTTGAAATTCTGTACAACCCCCTGCCCTGCTAAAACAATAGCCAGAATAATGGAAAGCGGCAAAAGCACATATAATACGGAACGTGTAAGGTCAGTCCAAAAATTACCTATCTTGTCCGTGGTTTTACGTGAAATACCGCGAATAAGAGCCAGCAGTACTGCTATTCCAGTAGCGGCACTCACAAAGTTCTGAACCGTAAGCCCGAGCATTTGTACAAAATAGCTTAGCGTTGTCTCCCCAGCGTATCCCTGCCAGTTGGTATTGGTCATAAAACTTACCGAAGTATTTAATGCCGAATGCCATGAGACATTTGCAAGATGTTCAGAATTCATGGGTAAATGCGATTGAAAAAGCTGAATCAGGAAAACAAACACAAAGCCGGTCAGGTTAAACATCAGCAAATTAAATGTGTAGGTTTTCCAATTGGTTTCTTCGTCAGGGCCTGACCGGATTAATTTATACACTTGTTTTTCAATCCAGCCAAATACCGGCAGCATGAAATGTTTTTTTCCCGTAAATACCTTGTACATATAATTGCCCAATACAGGTGTTAGCCCGATCAATAAGGCGAAAAATATAATTACCTGAATCAAATCAAGCGTTTTCATATTTTAGAATTTATCAGGGTAAATCAACGTGTATAAAAGATATACGAGAATAAACAGTGCGATTATAGCTCCGGCAATGTAACCCCAGGAAATATCCATTGCTAAGGGTTGAGACGCGGCCAAAAAAATTGTTGAATTCATAAAATACATTTTTACAACACAAAATTACCATGGAACTTATAAGGATTTTGTTAGGATTACCAGGCTTTATATAAAGA
>DAOQAT010000104.1:0-5548 GCA_035354195.1 Bacteroidales bacterium
CTATTATTTCTGGCAAAGATAACATATTTCATACTTATCTTAGAATAGAGCCTTATTTTTTAATAAAAGAATAAAAAAGTTGTTGCGCAATTCAATAATCAGAAAAGCGCTTCATTCATCATGAAAGAGATCAATTCTTCAATTGAATTAAGGGCTGCAATTCTTCAACTTGAGATCCGGCAGGCAGAACAGGAACAGATGCTGAGAGTGAAGTATGAACATGCCATAAAGAGCCTGAACCCAATAACTATTCTTAAAAAATCTTTTAAAAACTCGTTTTCTTCGAATGTAAAAGAGGAAGGAGCCGTTAATTCTTTTGCCAACATTATTGGTGAATTTGCTTCAACTCAACTATTAAAAGGAACTACCAACAATACCGTCAAAGGATATTTAGGCCCAATTATTAAGTGTATCATTGTTACGATTATTAATCAAAATTCCGAATTTTTCCAGGCTTTCGGCGAATCCATAATTAACGTTCTGTCAAAGTTGGACGAAGATGAGGAACAACCGCAAGAATAACTTTTAGAAAATACCTCTGGATAGCGGATAAATTCCATGCGTGAGAAAAACGTTATAAGATCGGCTTTGGTTGTTCAATCATTGCAGGGATCGTGAAATAAAATACGGAACCTTTCCCGACTTCACTTTCTACCCATATTTCCCCGCTGTGTTTTTCAACCAATTCTTTACATAATATCAATCCTAAACCTGTGCCTCCTTCATGGTCAGTGCCGGGAAGGCTAAACTTAATATCGCTCCTGAAAAGCTTGTCAAAGTCATTTTCTTTGATACCCACTCCCGTATCTTTAATAAGAATCACTGTTTCCCCGGCTGCTACTTTTGCGCTGACAATTACTTCGCCATCTTTTGGTGTATATTTCAAAGCATTGGTAATTAGGTTGCGTAATATGGTGATAAGCATGTTTTTATCAGCTAATACTTCAAAGCCACCGGCAATGTCATATATTAACCTTATATTTTTGTTATTGGCAAATTCATTCAAATTTGAAAGATTCCTGTCTATTAGCTCTATCAGGTTGATTTTTTCCGGTTGAAATATCATACTTCCTGCCTGTGATTTTGCCCAGCTAAGCAGATTGATAAGCATATCATAACCGCCTTTCGCAGAATCGTTCATAATTCTGGCAAACTCAGCGATTTTAGGCAAATCATAATTATTAACATTTTCAGAGAGTAATTCTGAAGCTCCCAATATGCTAATAAAAGGATTTTTCATATCGTGAGCGATGATCTTAAAGAATTTATCTTTGGTTGCATTGCTTTCTTTAAGCGCATCATTCTTTTCTTTTAATTCATTTTCGATTCTTTTCCTTTCGGTAATATCAATAAATGAAACCAAAACATTCGATAAGGTGTCTTCGAATCCATTGACAACAGAAAGATGCAGATTTAATAACTTAACATCTCCGGATAAGGTTTTCATCGGCATTTCACATTCGAATTGCTTTTCACCAGAAGCAAGTGCAATCAATTCTTCTCTGAAAACATCAAAAGAGTCTTCGTTAAAATATGCCAGCATGTTTTTATTTACGGCTTCCTTATTCGCTGCGCCATAAAATTCAACACTTTTATGGTTGATATCTACCACTTTCACTAGGGAGGATAGAAAGATCACATCATCTCTGTGCTCTTCAAAATATTTACGAAAATCATTTACACCGGAATGTTTAAGCTGATCAAAGAATTTTTTAATTTCCGAAAAATCCTCTTTCCATATGGGTATGGCCGAAAACTCAAATAATTTGTGATAGTTTTCTTCACTTTCCCTTATTACTGCCTCATTTCTGACGCGGGTCAGCGCTATGGAAACCTGGTCGGTGACGGCACTCATCATGGCGATATCTTCTTCGGTAAAACCGCACCTGTTGCTTGTTCCGAATGAAAGAGTTCCAATTACGTTCCCTTTAGACAAAATTGGATGACAACAATAGGCTTTAACACCAAAGGATTTTACAAGTTCGGTAATTGGATCATTCGATTCTTGTATGTTTTCTGCAATGATTCTTTTGCCGCTATTTGCAACACGGCCACAAACGGCAATTCCGTATTCAAGCCATTCAATAGTCCTTTTCGTTTCGTCAGGAATGCCTTCGCAAGCGTTTAAGTATAGTTTCCCGGCTTTTTCATCCACCATGTAATTAAAAAATACCTGACAATCCAGGAATTTCATCACTCTGGTACAAAGTTCATTTACAACCAGGCGGGGATTCGTGCTTGATAGCAGCTGGCTTGCCGTGTATGATAAGATATCAAGACGAATGTTGTTTTTTTGCAGGCTAATACCTATTCGTTCCTGTTCACTAATAGAACGGGCAAGTTTGATGTTGCTGTAACTCAGTGTTGAGAGTGAACTGGCAAGGTTGAGGAAAAGCTCCTTGGCATAATTAATGGTTGACCTGTTGATGCGCGGAACTTTATCAAGCATTTTAAGGTATTCGTGTTCATTAAACCCATATTTTTTTGCCTGATTTTTAAAATATTCGATGTCCGGTTTTTCATCATCAAAGAAAAACTGGCCCATGAACAGGTTGCCTTTTTGTTCACCTCCGATAATTATCGGAGTTGCCATGTCCCATAAGTTGTTCTTGCATTTATAAAGCTTGAACTCGCCTTCCGGAATTCCTCCAGAGAGTTGAAGGTCGCTTTGGATACAGTTCTTGAATGTTTCAGGATTGTTACGGTGGTATTTTGTGCATATTTCCTGCCACCCGGCTTTGACAAAGACCTTTCCTTTAAGGTCAATCATTGCCATCGGGATATGTGTGAGCTTATGGAAATTGTCCATCAGCGACTGTACAGACGGGATGTCGAGTATATCACTAAGTTCAAGGCTGCTAATATCCCCTTCGGGTGACAAGATACTTTGAAGTTTCAACCTTACTTTTTCTTCACTTTGTTTAAGTTTTTCATTGGTCTCAACCTGTTCGGTAATGTCATGGATCATGCCCACCGACCGGATGATAATTCCAGCCTCGTCGCGTATATGCTCACATTTTTCATGGACATAACGAACGGTATCGTTAATTTTATTTAATACCCGGTGCATCACTTCATAGTTATCCAGTCCGTTCTTTATGGATTCAGTATAGGCATTATCAACTAATTCACGGTCATCGGGGTGAACGGATTCAAGGAATTCTCCATAAGTGACAGCGTGTTCCTGTGGCTTCATACCGAAAATCCGAAATACTTCATCGGACCAAATGAGCTTATTTGTCTTAAGATCCAGCTCCCAACTGCCAAGATGGGCCATTTCCTGTGACTTTTTATGCTGGTCATTTGCCTTGATCAATTCTGCCGTTCTTTCAAAAACTTTTTGTTCAAGAACAGTATTCAATTCCTTGATTTCAGCTTCTTTTTGTTTCAATTCGGTAATGTCAATGCCCATTTCCATAACCATGGTTGAACCGTCAACATCGGTAAAGGGAAAGTCATAAATGGAGTATTTGCGTCTGTCGGGCCCGGTCCATTCCCAGGTTAATGGCAGTCCGGTCTTAAAAACCTTATACGTCTCGCACACTTCGCAAGGTTCCGTACGATTGAACAGATATTCGAAACATCGTTTTCCGTGGGATTCACCAAAACGTTCACGAAAAAATTTATTGGCGTAAGGGACCTTATAATCTTTAGAAAGAAGGATCAGGTAAGCTGGCAGTAGTTCAAGAACATCGTTGAATCGTTTACGCTCTGCTGTTATTCCATCTTCTGCTTTTTTTCTTTCAAATATTTCAGCCTCCAGCAATGAATTTGCCCGTGTGAGCTCTATAGTACGTTCTGCTACCAGTGTTTCCAGCTCTTCATGTGATTCCTGAAGGACCGTTTCTGCTTTCTTCCGGCTGCTAATATCACTGAATATGGTCGCAAATTTTCCCTTTTCAGGTGAGAATACAGATACCTCAAGGTATTTTCCCAAAACAGGGCTGTATGTTTCGAAGCGTTGCGGTCCGGCGCCGCCGGCTACCTCTGCATAAACATCTAAATGCGGTGGATGCTCTGTATTATAAATTTTTGTGGCCCTGGTGCCTATGGCAACCTCGCGCTTGCGGCCGGTGATTCTTTCGTAGGCAGGGTTTACATCAAGGATGGTATAATCAGCAGCTTTCCCATTTTCATAAAACACCTCATAATAAACCAGACCTTCGTTCATTGACGTAAAAATAGCCTGAAGTTTATCTTCACTTCGCCCTTTGGCTTCATCCGCTGCACGGCGCTTTTTATCGATACGGTTTACCGATCGCGCGCTTATCCAGGTAAGGACAACCAGGCAAATCGTATAAGTGAGCGCCACCAGAAGAACTCCAACGTCAGATTCAAAAAAGTCTTTGCGCTCGCCGTACATCCTGATCCAGGCGATGACAATCGGTAAAATCAACATCCAGGGCAAAAGCCTGCGCGCCATCAATCCACCGCTGTTATGACTGGTGAAAACTCTCATGAACCATGATTTGGTATTGACGAAGAGTACAGCCAGGCAAATTGATGTTAACGCAATGCCTGAATTTAAAGCAACAGACAAATGATTGATGGTATGCAATGAAAGAACACCCAGCAGGTAAGTTACCGGAATCAGGTAGCTGACCGCCAGTACCGGTAAAATAATTGCATGGGCGATACCGGTCATTTTTTTTAGATGAAATGACAACAAAATGATAATGATACCGAGAAATGAAAAATTAACAGCAGTGAGTAACGCCATCCGGTTCTCATTCGAAAGGAACAAGTCAAAAAATGGATCTCTGGACAGTAAGTTCTCAGTACCTGTAAGTAATAAGCTCATGTGAACCCAGCTCGACAACAGGCCACAAATGAAAATTAGTATTCCAAAGAAAACCGGTATTATAATAATGAACCGCCACTTATATTTCATTTCGATAATGATGATGGCAACGGAGGCAAAGATGAAACAGATCGCAGTCGGGACTTTCATGGGAACCCAGGATTCGCCCAGGCTTTTTAGTAATGTGATGTCTAAAGTCCAGCCCAGCAGATCCATTAAACTTAAAAAGAGGGTGAGGATGGCAAATATCAGGACAAAAAACCGGGCTGAAAAAATTGACCTGCGATGCTGCTGTGTTTTTGTTTTCAATTCCATTTACTGAGTTTTATATTTGAAGTACTTCTAATGTGTTGTTAATTCTAAAAATTTTATGCTATTACCCTTTATTTTTCTATCGTTTTTTTGAAACCGTTGTAAAAATAAATTTCAGTTATCAAATATCATAGTACAAATCTAATATTTCAAACCGGTTTCTTAAAATTTTTCAGTTTATTTCTTATCCATCAATGCCCATGCTGCATTTTGCTATTTTTTAAATGAACTCGAATTTAATGCTTAGGGTTTGGCTCCTGTTTTGTCAACAGAAACAAAAAAGGCTTTCAATTATTTCTGAAACCCTTGATTTTGTTAGTCGGGGCGATCCGCCAACCGGCGGAGAAGTTCCGACCCTCCCGACATCCGCCAACTGGCGGATGTCGGGATACGCTAGCCAACTTCGCCGCGGGCAATCATTGCCTTGATCCTTTG
>DAOQAT010000104.1:5648-6721 GCA_035354195.1 Bacteroidales bacterium
ATTTAAATCAAAATAAAAAAAAGGATTTCAGAAACTCTGAAACCCTTGATTTTGTACGTCGGGGCGATCCGCCAGCCGGCGGAGAACTTCCGACCCTCCCGACACTTCATGTCGGGATACGCTAGCCAACTTCGCCGCGGGCAATCATTGCCTTGATCCTTTGAGAACTTTTCCATGATTTCAGTTTTTTCTCATAGGCCAAAGACTCCGAACGTGTAGTGAATGCTTTCAAAAAAATACGTTTCCAGGGACCTTTTCCCCGAGTATATGGACTTGCGCCCCGGTTATGATCTTGTAATCGCTTATCAGGATCGTCCGTTTGACCAATATATAGCTTGCCAGTGGTCTCCGATTCGAGTATGTATACATAATACATTTTTTCAAATGATTTAAATCAAAATAAAAAAAAGGATTTCAGAAACTCTGAAACCCTTGATTTTGTTAGTCGGGGCGAGAAGACTTGAACTTCCGACCCCTTGCACCCCATGCAAGTACGCTAGCCAACTGCGCCACGCCCCGATTTTTTTGCAAAGATATATTTTTTATTCAAAAAAATGTTTAAACATACAAAAAACTTAAAGTTTAAGGTTGGACCGTATAATTCTATTAAAGTTTTTTTTACTTTTGGTATCTAATTATAAAATAAATCAAAATGAAAAAATTCATCTTTATGTTTATGGCTTTAACGACTTTGGCCTTCTTTTCGTGTAAAAACGATAAAAAGACCAGCGATAATCCTTTCTTTTCGGATTACAAAACACCTTTCCAGGTGCCGCCTTTTGACAAAATCGATACAACCGACTACATGCCTGCCTTTGAGGAAGGTATGAAACAACACGATGCCGAAATTCAGGCTATCATCAACTCAAAAGATGAACCTACTTTCGAAAACACCATCCTGGCTTATGATAAATCAGGATTGTTGCTCACCAAGGTTGCCAACGTGTTTTTCAACATTGCGCAGGCTCATACCAATGAACAGCTTCAGGCAATTGAACGAAAAATTAGTCCTATGTTGTCGAAACATAACGACGATATTTCGATGAACGAAAAACTGTTTTCGCGTGTTAAAA
>DAOQAT010000105.1:0-6649 GCA_035354195.1 Bacteroidales bacterium
TTGTAAAACTCAACCTGAATGAAAAAGAGTATGATGTTATTTTACAGGACATCCAGTACCATCCGGTTACTGACAATATCATGCATGCCGACTTTATGGAACTTAATCCGGAAAGGCACATTATCATGAATATTCCTGTTAAGGTTTCTGGTGTAGCACCTGGAGTTTTAAAAGGAGGAAAAGTTGTTCAGAAATACAGGAAACTCAAGATAAAAGCACTTCCTGCCCATATGCCGGAAGTGATCGAGGTAAGTATTAACGGATTGGAAATCGGGCAGAATGTAAAAGTGTCTGATGTTCCTGCTGAGAAATTTACCATCCTTGATAATAAAAATAATACTATTGTCGGCGTAAGCGTTACCAGGGTTGTTGAAGAAGTCGCTCCAACCGCTGAAGCTGCTGCTGCCCCTGCTGCCGGTGCTGCCGCAACTCCTGCTGCCGGTGCCGCTGCTGCCCCTGCTGCCGGTGCTAAGGCGCCTGCTGCCGATGCTAAAGGAAAAGAAAAACCAAAGAAATAAAATCCTTGACTTAAAAAAAGCTGCCGGAGATGAATTTCCCGGCAGCTTTTTTTATTTTTGTACTTATGATAACATCGGAATCCAAAAAATTTCTGATCACCGGCCTGGGCAATATTGGTGATGAATATGCCAATACCCGCCACAATATCGGGTTTGTGGTTCTGGATGCTTTGGCGCTTAAAGTAAAAGCAACTTTTGAAAGCGGCAGGCACGGGGCTGTTGCTCAGGTAAAGTACAAAGGAAGACATTTAATATTATTGAAACCCTCAACCTACGTGAATCTCAGCGGCAAAGCCATCAAATACTGGCTGAATGCCGAAGAAATTCCGATCGAAAATTCCTTGGTCGTTGTTGATGACCTGGATCTGTCCACCGGCGCTTTGCGCATGAAATCCAAAGGCGGCGACGGAGGCCACAACGGGTTGAATCATATCATTATGACTCTTGGAAGCGAAGCCTTTCCAAGACTGCGTATCGGTGTCGGAAATGATTTTGCAAAAGGATACCAGGTGGATTACGTACTTGGAAAATGGACTAAGGAAGAAGAAAAAATAATGATGGAACGCATCCCAATTGCCGTTGATGCCATACTGAGTTTTGTCTTCGAAGGCGTGAACACCGCGATGAATAAGTATAATAATAAGTGAAACTGCCTGCAGATGGCCGTAAGGGCCACGAGAATAAACCCTGCCAGTTAAATACTCAATAATTTTTCCACCAAAGCCGGCACTCCTGTTCCGGCTTTTTCTTTGATTACGGTAAGGTTGTTGAAATGCCCTGTGTTAGCCGCGCTGGGATCAATATAATATTTCGGGGCGGAAGAAGGCGCATAATTTACCAGGCCGGCCGCAGGATATACGACCAGCGAAGTGCCTATGACCAGCATGATGTCGGCATGTTGCGCCAG
Organism: Bacteroidales bacterium; assembly: GCA_035354195.1. Lineage (GTDB taxonomy): Bacteria > Bacteroidota > Bacteroidia > Bacteroidales > CAIWKO01 > CAIWKO01. The sequence goes on from DAOQAT010000105.1 coordinate 1,426, forward strand.
GGTGGCTGCAGGCATGATGTTGGGAACGGCTTCGCCAAACCACACGATATGCGGGCGAAGTTGTGAGCCTTTTTTGCAGGTGTCGCCGGGTAAAATATCTTTGTAACCAATATCATAAACCAGGGTTTCATCAAGGGTGCTGCGCGCTTTTGTGAGTTCACCATGCAGGTGCAGGATGTTGGTGGAACCGGCTCGTTCATGAAGGTTGTCCACATTCTGTGTTATGATCCGGACATCATATTTTTTCTCAAGTTTTGCCAGGGCGATATGAGCAGCATTAGGCTGAACATGTTCCAACTGCCGCCGCCGCTGGTTGTAAAATTCAAGCACCAGCTGCGGGTTGCGGACCCAGGCATCGTAAGTGGCCACATCTTCAATACGGTGTTCTTCCCATAATCCGTCGCTGTCGCGGAAGGTTTTGATACCGCTTTCAGCGCTGATACCGGCGCCGGTAAGGACAATAATGGTTTTCATGAACCTGCTTATTTCTGAACCCTGGTAAAATATACCGATTTGCCTATGAGTGAAAATCCAACAAAACCATGCAGTTCAAGGACATTTTTATCTATTAGTTTAATCCAGCACGAATAGGTGTTGCCGGTATTGGAATCATAAAGTTTCCCGTCGATATATTTTTCTTTGGAACTACTGTAAGTAAAGTTATAGAAAAGCACCAGGTTCTGAATGGGCCGGCTGCGAAGTGCCGGATCCGGATTATGTTTGTCGAGTATTGGCTTTCCGGTTTGAGGGTCAATATTTTTTTTGATCCAGCTAACTTTCCCTGAATAGGTGGTGCCGTTTTTAAAAAAGATGATCCGTCCATCGTTCCCGGGTGTCCACCACTCTCCGCAAAGCGCATCGGGCTGATATGAATTTTGTGCCGTTACCGAAAAATGAGAAAGCCAAATGCACATAAAAAGGCATAGGGAAAATGTTTTAAAAGCACTGCTTTTTAATGGTTTTCTGCTGACAACATTCATGTTATTGTGATTTAAAAGGGTAAAATTAAATGCAAGTCAAAACTATAATATTTTGATTAAAAAAACAAAAATATGTTGAGTTTTCATAATAAAACACATATTAACAAAATCTTTTGTCTCTTGACAAAAAATTGTACTTTTACAAAGTCATAGTTACAATTTTCATTAAAAAATATAAGCCACATGGAAAAAATACAATTGGATTTATCAAACCTGAATAAGGCATTCCCTGAAAATTTCACACAGGAACAGATCGCAAAAGCAAAAACCTTGTTTCTGAAAAAACTTGCCGATAGCGCTCACCGTTTCTATGAAGGAAAGATTCAAACGGTTCCCAAAGCGCCCGTAATGGGTTTTAACTGGTTCAATGTATGGTACACACCAGGCGTGTCAAAGGTTTCAACCACTATTCGCGATAATGTGGACACCTCTTTTCAGTTAAGCAACCGCGGAAACCTTGTTGCCGTAGTCAGCGACTCCACACGTGTTCTTGGCGATGGCGACTGTGGCCCTTCAGGCGGGCTGGGCGTTATGGAAGGAAAAGCATTCCTGATGAAATACCTGGGAGGAATTGATGCTGTTGCGTTATGCGTTGACAGCAAAGATGAAAATGGGAAAAATGACCCTGATAAAATCATACAGTTTGTAAAAATGGCGCAACACAGTTTTGGCGCGGTTAACCTTGAAGATATTTCGCAACCCAATTGTTACAAAGTGCTTGACGTGCTGCGTGAAGAATGTGACATCCCGGTTTGGCACGACGATGCCCAGGGAACAGCCTGTGTTACGCTGGCCGGGCTTCTCAACGCCTTAAAACTTACGAATAAGAAAATTTCCGATGTGAAAGTCGTGCTTTTTGGGGCCGGAGCCGCCAATACAACGATTGCACGCCTTTTCATCACCGATGGCGGCGATCCTAAGAAAATAATCATGTTTGACACCAAGGGTTCGCTACATACCGGCAGAGAGGATATCAAAAACGACCCGCGTTTTTACCGTAAATGGGAACTTTGCGAAAACACCAATCCCGATAAAATCCTTACCATAGAAGAAGCGATGAAAGGTGCAGACATCCTGATTTCATTGTCAACTCCGGGTCCTGATACCGTGAAAAAAGAATGGGTGAGCTCGATGGCGGAAAAATCCATTGTCTTTGCCTGTGCCAACCCCGTTCCTGAAATTTATCCCTATGCCGCTAAAGAAGCCGGAGCCTTCATCGTTGCAACCGGACGGGGCGATTTTCCAAACCAGGTAAATAATTCTATCGGTTTCCCGGGAATCCTTAAGGGCGCATTAATGGTACGTGCTAAAAAGATTACCGACAACATGGCCATTGCTGCCGCACACTCCCTTGCTGATTATGCCGAAAAACGCGGTATCGATCCCGAAAACATTGTACCTACCATGAGCGAAGCTTCTGTTTTTCCACAGGAAGCTGCCGATGTGGCCATGCAGGCCATCAAGGACGGCGTCGCCCGTATTGACATAACCAGGGAAGAAGCGTTTGCCAAAGCCGAAAAGGACATCAAAGAGGCCCGCGCCATGACGCAAAACCTTGTCGATAACAACTTTATCCAGAAACCTCCGCAGGAAATGATACAGCAGGCAATTGACTGGGCTGTTCAACAAGTTTCTTAAAGTTTCTTATCTTTGCATCCTTTTTATCTCATCTATGATTCATTTTATTGAAGGAACTCTTGTTGAAAAGAATCCCGCATTTGCTGTTGTTGAAACCGGAGGTATCGGCTATTTTATCCATATTTCGCTGAATACCTATTCAAAACTCGGTGAAGAAGGAACAAAATGCCGTCTTTTAACGTATATGGCAATAAAAAATGAAGCTGCAACGCCTGTTGGCGTGACGCTTTATGGATTTTACACAGCACAGGAGCGCGATTTGTATATTAATTTATTATCGGTTAACGGTGTTGGCGCCAACACGGCACGCCTTATCCTTTCTTCGCTTTCAACCGACGAAGTTATGGCTGCCATAGTGAACGGACAGGTTACGACCTTTGAACGGGTGAAAGGCATTGGCTCCAAAACCGCACAAAAAATAATAATTGACCTGAAAAATAAATATTCAAAAATTGCGTTTCAACAAGATGTTATTTTGGGCGGAAAGAATACATATAAACAGGAAGCGTTATCGGGATTGGTTATGTTGGGATTTAACAAAAATATCGCCGAGAAAGTTCTTGAAAAAGTATTAATATCAGAACCATCAATAGATTCTGTGGAAGAACTGATTAAAAAAGCCTTGAAAATTTTATAACCAAAGAAGTACAAAACCATTTGTTTGTTGAAACTGGCCAGATACATAATCCAAATTTTTGCCGCAGCGTTTATTTTATCCATAGCTTTTGCAGGTAGTATCAACACCGTTCCTGATATTGATTTTATCAGGGCCAATTACATCAATCCGCCTGATACCAACCCGCCCGACACCACCCTTCCCTACCCGTTCAATGATAACAGCGGAAACCCTTACGATAATCAACAAAATGGCGGATTATACCTGAATAATCCCCCCAACATCAACTCCAATGTGGAGTTCGATCCCGAAACCAACGAATACATTTTAAAAAACACGATCGGAAATTTTGATTACCGGCAGCCAAGCTATATGTCGCTGGAGGAATACCGCAATTACGACCTAGACAAGGCTCTACAGGATTACTGGCACGATAAGTCAAGGGCCAACCGCACTACCCGGGGCGATGGTAACATCATACCTAAAATTAATATCAAGGGAAAAGCTTTTAGCAAAATCTTTGGTGGCAGCACCATCGATATCAGGCCTTCGGGATCTGCCGAACTAATTTTTGGCGTGATTTCCACCAAAACCGACAACCCCGCCCTGGACGTTAAACAGCGGCGTACCACTAATTTTAATTTTGAGGAAAAGATCCAGATGAATGTTACAGCCAAAATTGGTGATAAAATTCAGTTTGGCGTAAATTATAATACCGAATCTTCTTTCGATTTTGAAAATAAAATGAACCTGAAATACGAAGGTGAAGAAGACGAAATCATCCAGCTGATCGAAGGCGGCGATGTTACATTACCCCTGAACAGCACGCTAATCACAGGAAGCCAGTCGTTATTCGGGATCAAGGCCAAGCTGAAATTTGGAAGGATGACGGTAACCGGGATCTGGTCGCAACAGGAAAGCTCTACGGAAAATATTACGGTTTCCGGAGGCGCCCAAACCAGCGAATTCAACGTTAAGGCCGATCAGTATGAAGAGAATAAACACTTTTTTATCTCTCAGTACTTCCGGGATAATTATGAAGCTGCCCTGAAAAAACTTCCCATCGTCACCTCAAATGTAAACATCACCAATATCGAAGTCTGGCTCACCAATATTGGCTCACCAACCACTGAAAACCGTAATATTGTAGCTTTCCAGGATTTGGGCGAAGGTCAGAAAATTTACAATCCCAATATTTTACCGGGTGGATATTATCCTTCAAATAATGCCAACTCCTTATTCACCTTTGTTGATAAGTCGCAAATAAGAGATTTAAACGGGGTTAAAAATTACCTTACGAATTCCTTAAACATGACCTCCGGTCTTGATTACGAAAAAGTAGAACTTGCCCGTAAATTGCAGCCCTCGGAATACACCTTTAACAGCAAACTTGGTTTTATTTCATTGAATACCTCTTTGAATTCCGATCAGGTCCTTGCCGTTGCCTACCAATACACGCTGGTTGGCGACACCACGGTATACCAGGTTGGTGAACTTACCAATTCAGGTGTCAGCGCTCCAAGCTGCCTGGTGGTAAAACTTTTAAAAAGCACCACCCTCAGCACTAAGGTTCCGATGTACAAGCTGATGATGAAAAATGTTTATTCCATCGGAGGCTACCAGATCAATCCCGAGGATTTTCGTTTGAACGTGTTGTTTTCCGGCGAAGAACAGGGTATCCCAATGGGTTATCTTACCGAAGGTGCCATAAATGGCGTCCCGCTGATCCGCGTGTTGGGTTGCGACCGCCTCGATCTGAACCAAAACCCACTGTCTGACGGCGTTTTCGACTTCATTGGTGAAGCGGCCACACAAGGCGGGCTTATCCAGGCTTCCAACGGCCGTATATTTTTCCCTGTCCTGGAACCTTTCGGGAGCGACCTGCGAAAAGCCATAACCGGCGGCGACCCATTGCTAAATACCATCGCCGACAGGTATTGTTATGACTCCTTATACTCCATGACAAAAACCGGCGCCCAGCAATATCCCG
>DAOQAT010000106.1:0-6625 GCA_035354195.1 Bacteroidales bacterium
CTTCTGACTTCTGACTTCTGACTTCTGACTTCTGACTTCTGACTTCTGACTTCTGCCTTCCAACTTCCAACTTCCAACTTCCAACTTCCAACTTACTTAATAATTTTATCCAGCACTATCTTCGCCGCATACTTATACAAGAGGATATTCATCATTTTAAGCTTCACATAGTCCTCATTCATAAAGCGATAGCCCACCTGCTTCACCCCGAAAGCTCCTGCGCCGGAATCTTTCAACAAAAACCAGTATTTGTTTTTATATACGTAATAACCAACCACTTCCATACAATGGTCGTCGGTGGTGGTTCCGTTGTCGAGCCGCATTTGCCGTGCATCATTGTCGATGTATGCTGAGGCAATATCGAAGGTCGGGATCATCAGCGTCTGTTTTTCATTATCAATACCCGGCTCGCTGACATCGCCACACATACAAATACTGTAACCATTCTTAATCGCATCGGTGATGATCAGGAAATAATCATCCAGGGAGACATTGTAATAGGCTTTGCTGTGCCACCAGTTGTCGGGCTCAACAAGCTCGGATTTTTGGTTGAATGTCGCACTTGAGGTGGACATAAAACTGTAATAATCACGCGGTTCGATCTGCATGTAATCCGAAACAAAGGTTTTAGGCGTGTAAGTTGTTCCTTCAAAAATAAAGCTTGTCGGCGGTTCGCCCATGTATGAATTCATGATGGATTTAATATTTTTCACCACCTCATCCTCGTTCCATGCCGCGTTCTTTTTCACGCTTGCAAGGTAGTCTTTCATTTTTTCAATCATCTCGCTGTGGTCGTATACTTTCTGCCCGGGCAGCAAACCGGAATAGGCCGAAAAAGGCACCATACCGTATAATTCCATCATCCTCACCAGCGCATTCGACTCAGAACCCTCTTCATAATACGTTTCGCCCTTGGTCTTTACAAAATCTTTTGCACGTTCCAGGTAATCGTAATAGACCACGAACATCTCCGACAGATCCGTCTTTTTCTTATGTACCCGGTAAAGTTCCGATTCCATCATGGCGACAGAACCAAAAGCCCAGCAGGTTCCTGTGTTGCCTTGCGACACCGCCGGTGTGTGCCAGTATTTCGTGTACAACGCTGTGTCATTCGGAAATTTCATGTTCTGATCATCAACTTTCAGGGATTTGCGACCTTCCGCATATACAACCCTTTTATTCAACTCTTTGAGTATCACGTTTTCATAATACCCGGGCTTATATTCCACAAACCTGGCTTTATCTTTTGCAACTGGTTTCTGGGCTGTAATCTGAACCGTCAATGACAGCATGATACAAACAAAAAATAAGTTTTTTCTCATGGCAACGCTTTTATCTTTAATTTTGAAATAAAAATACAATGAAATTCAAAGTAGGCGATAAAGTTAAGTTTTTAAACGAAAAGGGCGGCGGAATTGTAAGTAAAATTATCAGTAACAGCATGGTTAATGTTGCTATCAGCGACGGATTTGATGTTCCCGTGATGGTAAATGAGCTTTTGCTGGTAAGCAACGAAAGCGCCGCAGCACGATTTTTTGACGATCAGAAAGATTCAGGATCAAAAAATTACAATACGTCACCTGAAGAAAAAGTAGAGGTTGAACCTTCTCAAAACCGTCCTTTCGACTTACCTGCCGGCATTCATATTTCCTTTGTTCCGTTGGACCAGCGGATGATGATCGCCGGTGATGTGGAAATATTCCTGATCAACAACACCGCTTTTGATGTTATTTACACCTTGTTCCTGAAAGATGACGATGGTTTTATCGGCAACGACTACGGCAGCATTGCGGCGTATTCAAAGGCCAACATCCAGCTGGCCGACCGCGACCAAATGGAATATTACACCAACGGAGTGATGCAACTGTTGTATTTCAGCGACTTTGTCGAAAAAATCATTGCTCCTGTCACCGCTGAATTTAAATTTAAACCGGTAAAATTGCTGAAAGAAGACAATTACGTTATAAATACGATTTTTAACAGGCGCGCCTTTATTTATAAAATTTGCGAACCACCCGTCATAGCAGAAAAAGATCAGGAACATCTGACACAGGCAAAAATCCCTGAGGCTCAGCTAAAAAGGGATTCGTTGATACAAAAACACCGTGTAGAGGAAGGTTTTGCCGAAGTTGACCTTCATATTGAAGCTTTGTGCGATGAATATGCAACATTGAGCAATCACGCAAAGCTGCAGATCCAGCTGGATTATTTTGCCCGCTGCCTCGAAGATGCCATCGCCGAAAATTACGAACGCGTGATATTCATCCATGGGGTTGGCGCGGGGATCCTGAAACTCGAACTGACAAAGATCCTTGAGCAATACCCTTACCTCGAGTATTTTGATGCAAGCATTGCACGATATGGTATTGGCGCTACCGAGGTTATTATACACAAAGAAAAAAAATGATTTATTTCTGAAATTATGTCCGGGAAACATCATCACGAACATCCAGATAGCTATAGCTATACCCACGAAAGGAAAACCCGGTTCGTTGTTATTCTGACTGCCCTGACCATGGCTGTGGAGATTTTCTTTGGCTATTGGTCCAATTCTATGGCGCTACTGGCCGACGGTTATCATATGGCATCGCATGCATTTGCACTCGGGCTGTCGTGGCTTGCCTATTTCTTTGCCCGCAAATACTCGATGACAGAAAAATATTCATTTAAAAAAGAAAAACTCCTGGCGCTATCCGGTTTCACCAGTGCAATTGCATTGCAGGTAGTCGCGATCATGATGGTGGTGCAGTCCATCGGCAGGTTTATCCACCCATTGTCAATAAGGTTTTCGGAAGCCATCCTGGTAGCAGTCATCGGACTGGTAGTCAATGTGGTCAGCGCCATTATGTTGCATCACAAAAAAGAGCACAGCGATCACAACATCCGGTCTGCTTACCTGCATGTGCTTGCCGACGGGCTTACAAGCCTGACGGCGATCGTCGCGCTGACCATAGGCATGTTTTATAATATTTATTCGCTCGACACCATCAGCGGGATCATAAGCTCCGTTATCATCACCAAATGGGCGGTAGAACTGATGCGTGACAGCGGAAGGGAGTTGATTGATTTTAAGAGGAAGGAATAATTCCGATTGTCAATAGTTTTAAAATTAGAAAAGTGATTATAACTTTTATCAAAAGCAGGATCATTTATAACAAACTTCATAGTAATACTTTTTTGCATACCCAAAAAAGTATTCAAAAAAGGGCAGTCCTGACGAATGCTTCGGCGCGCCCTGAAAAAAACAAGAAAATCTAAAAAAGTTGTCCCGACTGCACGAGTCGGGAAACGCCTGCGGCGCCTTTTTTGATTTTCTAATTTTTTTTTCATTCACAGCCTCCACACGCCGCCGTCAGGACAAGCCCACCCGCCAAAATTCATGAAAGAAAAAGATTATATATCTTGGCAGCAAGGCTTTAAAGAGAAGTCAATGGGATTGGAAAAATAAAATGTTGCATATGTCATGGTGGCGAGCCGATGCCACAATTGTTGCGGGTAAAATTTAAAATGGCTCGCTACCGTTAACCAGAATTTAATTTCCAGAAAAAATCAATTAGTTAAAACACCTACTGCTTCATAAATTTCTTCACTTCGATCTTTTTTTCTGATTTTAATTTCACGAAGTACATGCCTCTGGAAAAACCTGAAATATCAATGTTGGTTTTATCACCATTTGTTTTCATACTTTTAATTAGTTGCCCCTGGATATCAAATATTTCTATTTCCGAACACAAATTGGTTTCAATGGTAATCAGATCATTTGCCGGGTTGGGGTAAATATTGAAATGAACATCCGGTTTTTGGTTATCATTGATTCCTGAAACTGAACCACCGCAGGGCGTTTGATCTTTTTTAAAGTAACTCCTGATACTGTCAATTCGCTGGTTCATCACCGGAATGGCGGCCAATTCATTGGGATCATTAAAATCTCGTCCATATACAAAAGCGAAATCTATTTCCTGCATATCGCCCGGGTTAAAGGTAAACGGCCCGGTAGAACCCATACCACGCCTGTCGAAAGGCGGATTACCAGCCTGTTCTTCTGTCCAATATGGCGGATGGTCAACCGTAACTCCTCCGGTACCCCAATTACAAGGGTCCGAATCTCCGGGAAACTGGTAATTACAAGCAGGGCCTGTAGCGCCGGCCGATGGATATCCAAAACCCCAATATTGCATGTGTATGCCATCTTTCCAATTTCCTTTTAAATAATTATAATATCCAGCAGCAGAATCTGGAGCACTTATTGCTTCCAGGCCGCCCGCGCCAGTAAAATACATGAACGTACTCATACCAAGGTGTTCATCATCAACAATGCCATTTCCAAAATTAAATCCATTCAATCCGACATCGCATAATCCGGCAGGATTATCTATTCCATCATCATCCATTTTGGCCCCAGAGAGGAAAACAATGGCCTGTGCAGGAGGATTGGCGCCGTAATCCTGAGGCCAGCCGCTACCATCAATACTGTCGCCATTAAAGGTATAAAAAGCGCCTCTGGTAACATCACAGCCAATATAATCATCTGTGTTATCACCCAAATCTGTATCAACGTATATTCCGATAAAGGAACTATCGTAAGTATACGAAGAACGGTTGGTAATTTTATAATTGAGAAAAACGGTGTTCCACAAAGCTGAGTCTGCCTCACAATCAAAACTATAGGCCATGGCTATTACTTCCAATCGCAATTTATTGCCTTTACTATCAGCATGAGGCTTACGGTCGTCATTAAATATAAAAAGCACTGTCTCATCACCTTTGATTAAAGGGAAATCTCCGGCATAAGGATTATATATGCCATCGTTGTTCCAGTCTTTGAAGGGCGCTAAAATCGGAGCCTGTCCCAAGGTTGTATCACCGTTTCCCGGCCAACTGGCTATTGCATGAGAAGGAACATACCCCGGGTCGAAGCAATGCGCCCAATGATATTCAATATCCGTCTTTTTTAGCTTCCATACCCTGTTCCATTTTTCCTGTTCCTGATTATAGTAAGCAGAATCCATCACCGGCCCGGGGAAAAAATCATTCCCTCCATATTGATATCGTTCGGCTGCCATATGCAGCAGCCCGCTGGTATCTTTGCCTCCAACCCATAACGCACCGGAAAATAAGGTGTTTTTTCCACTGCCCTTTGGAACTTCAAAAGTCGGTATTCCTTCTAAATCCCAAAATAACTGACCACCAGCATTAAATCTTGCTTTGACATTATTGATAGACAATAAATCAAAATTATCATACATCTCACCGTCTAAATAATTAAATGATCTCAATTGCTTAGGTACAAAGCTGGAAATAATCCAGATAATATCATTCGTGTCTGAACAAAGAAAAAATGGCCATGCATAACTGAACATCCCAACCTGACAATAATAAGTGACAAAAGAATAATCGACAGAATTAATTTTGAAAATACCTTGGACCGTATTATTAAAATCAAGGGTATAACCAGGTATGTAAATGTAATTATCATGCACGTCTATTGAAGATATAAATGAATAATTATTACCAGGAATAATATTAAAAATGTCTGTTAGTGGTGTTATTACATTATTCCTCATTCTATAAGCTCCGGCACTTGTGCCTATCCATAAATTGTTATTCATGTCCTTTTTCAGGCAGCTGATATAACTGCTGTTCAAACCTGAATTAGTCGTATCAAAAATTGTAAAAACATCATTGTATAAACGGCAAAGGCCGTCTATCGTTCCAATCCAGACAGTATCATTGATCCCAAACTCAATTGCTGTAATGGTATCATTTGGAATAGCAGAGTTCAATGAATAATAATATGTCCAGATGGAACCATTATATTTTGCCAGGCCCTTGTTTGTACCAACCCATAAAATCCCATTTCGGTAATTAATTGCATTTACCTGGTTGTTTAGCAAACCATTAGTAGTATTATAAACAGTCCATGTGGAATCTCCGTCAAAAATACCCAATCCTTTTTTTGTTCCTGCATATATCACGTTGTTATCCACAAACAGGCTGGTCATTTTATTTGAAGGTATCTGCGAGTTTAATGTATCAAACATGGTCCAGCCGGTACCATCAAATTTTCCTAAACCAATGGAATCGTATGCCACCCATTTATTGTTCATGGCATCTATTCCTAATCCGGATTTGCAACGAATCTCTGAAATATCATATCCAACGGGATCAGGATAAGTTGTAACTCCATCCTGGCTGTATGCTACCAAACACTGAACTATAAAAAAGAAAATGATTGTATACTTTTTCATGGTATTAAAAATAAAATTATTCAATTTTTAAAGTAAAATATTTGATTTACTAAAGGTAACTATATAATCATTATAACTGGATAAAAAAATAAATTAAATCAGTTAACGGCAGTTTTTGTTAAGTTATCGGTACAATATTAATAGCTCCATATAAAATTAAAAATGAAGGCTAAAATTTGTGAATAAAAAAACCAGGACGCTGTATCTAAATGTTTTGTACAATAAAACTCAGAAATACAAATAATGAAACTTGAACTCCCCTTTAGTGTTGTACTCCAGCGTGGGACACGGGACTTTAATTACGTTCAGGGCCAGGAGCAGGCCGCGCACCCATTTTTTATTGGTTTTCACCTGGGCAAAATCCACATCAAACGACA
>DAOQAT010000107.1:0-6469 GCA_035354195.1 Bacteroidales bacterium
TAACCGGAAGGTCATCTTTAAAAAATTTGTTCATCTGTTCGCCACAGTCTTTTGCAATGTGAACCACAGCACGTTTGTGGCCCATAAAAGTCACCTTCAGGTCTGGTCCGGCAAGTAATGTAAAAGGGATAGTGTTCAGGTCTTTGACCGTCAAAACGCTTTTTTCGAGCGCAACCTCCCAGGTTTTTGCAGTTTTTTCACGCAGGGATTCGTCTTTGATCCACATGAGTTCGGGCCATAATTCTAATACTTGTGCATTCATAGTTTTAGGGTTTAGTTTATAAAAAATTTCATTTTTTCACCAGAGATTTGGCTGGTATGGAAATATATCTGCCATTTCACCGGAATAATAAAACTCATAAGCCAATGCTCCAAATGTATAATTTTTTTCTTTAATCTGAATAGTGGAACCGCCTACAGAAGGGTTTGATTTCGGAACGGAATAGGCGTAACCGACATTATATAGTGTCGCGAGTATTTCCGGCCGGTCCGAGATATCAAAACCGGATCTTTTCCATTGCTGCCGGACTTCTTTTAATATTACAGCGGCATACAAATATGAATAATAATGGTTCCGGTAATTCACCAGCCGGTCGTAACGCTCTTTTGTTACATCCGTCGTGCTGAAATCCAGCTGGTGTTCGTATTTTTTTCCCGGATAATATAATGATGAGGAATCTTTAAGGTATTTTTCTGCCAGCATGGCCGTTTCTTCCTTGACACCTGTGACTCCCAACGAAAAATTTGCCTCTACTGATAAAATTTTTAATGGGCTGATAACGGTCTTATATACTTCCCGCGTTGAATTGAACAAGCGCATTTGTTCCCCCAGTAACACGGATACTATAAGCCGGGGTTCCACATCCATCACCTTGCCCGCACTGTCGATCAGGGATGTGTCTTTCATAACGGCTAATTTAAAATCAGCCCATTCAGGGATGTTCATCCATTCGTATAAATTACTGGTGTTTTGGGTAGTGGTCGTATTATGATTGAATAAGATCTCACATTCCTTTATTTTATTGTTGTATTCATTACTGTCGATCATGTTGAGGCTTACAGCGTCAATCATCCGTTCTGCAAGAGCAATGTTCTGATGTTGCAGATAAGCATTATGAATTAATTGTGCATTCGCAGGGTAATATTCGTTTAATACATTCAATTTGGAATAGAATTTTGCAATCCTGAAGACATCATTTTCTGAAGAATCGCTTTGAAGTGAAGTGTAATCATTATCCATCTTCTGAAAATACCGGTCGTTATAATCCACAGCTCCGGGATCATTGAATACATGCAATTTGATTCCGACAAAAGCGGTAGTCAACATAAAACCTATCAATGCAAAAAGCACGGTAAGTATTATGGTTGAGTACCTGATGGCTTTGTTTTGTTTTAACTTTTTAAACATTTAGTATTGAATATTTTAGTCGTTTATTTTTTTCTGATGCCCAGAACATTGGGCATTTTTCTCAATTCTATATTAGTATCGTCGGGTTTTGATCCGGATACATAGCTCCCGAACTTTACGATTTCATTTTTTTTGGTTTTAACATACAAAGTAGCTTCCGGACCTCCTTCCAGGTACATCGCTGTTTGAATCTGCAGTCCGGATTTCAGCATGAAATTGATGAACTCATTTGCACTGTATGGTGACCGGGAAAATAAAAAAAGTGTATTACCCGATTTATCAACAGCAAGGACAGTCATGCTGCATCTTAATACGGGCTTTTTATTCCAGTAGACAGCTTTTCCTTCATTATCAATCATTCGGATTGATTGGAAACAGGAGTGGTAATTTTTTAATATGTCCTTCCAATCCTGATTGACCATGTCAACAATCTGTAATGAAGCCAGTGACTTGTTTTTCGGATTGAAAACAGCCAGAGCATTGAAGTTTTCTTTCACCTTCGGGTTATTTACATGGTCATAATGTTGCATCAGCCCGACACCGCTTATATGGTCCTTCAGCGAATACATTCCAGCATTAATTCCCCCATTTAGATTTGCTGTATCACACCATTCTTTTATGGTCCTCAGGATGCTGTCGGATTCGCTGGAAGCAACCAGTTCAAAATCAAAAAATGCCGGATCAATTTTAAGTATGCTGATCTTCGAATCGGAGAATTTTGAGATATGCGGGCCGGTCATTTCTGTATAAAACAACCCTTCATCCAGCTCATTCCAGATGATGTTTTCCGGTTTTGTTATAGTTGCTGGATTTTTCCCCGAAAAAAACAGGACCAATGTAAAAATACACAGGGTGGTCTTTTTCAGGATGTCGTATTTGTTTGGAAATGTCATTCGGTCTGCCATTATAAAGCAAAACAGATTGATGTTTGTCTAAAGGTGATTAAACTACAACAATCTGTTTTGGGTATGATTGGATGCGGTACTTACAACTTTGCGATGATAGCGTCGGCCATCTGGGTAGTGGAAGCGGCGCCCTGGTTAACGACTTCCTGGGTGCCCCTCATTTTAAGCATGTCGTAGGCACGTATTTTTCCTTCCGCAACAACTGATTCTGTTGCCTTGCGGATACGGTTTGCGATTTCGTTTTCGTTCAGATGTTCGAGCATCATAACAGCTGAAAGGATCATAGCAATCGGGTTTACTATGGATGGGTTGAAATCAGCGTATTTTGGAGCTGAACCGTGTGTGGGTTCAAAAACAGCAACGCCTGAATCCGGATTGAACTGTGCTGAAGTGGCAAATCCCAAACCGCCTATCAGTCCTGCAAAAGCGTCTGACACGATATCACCGAACATATTTTCTGAAACGATCACGTGATAGTTTTCAGGATTTTTGGTCAGCCACATCATCATAGCATCGATGTTTACGTCTTCGACGCGGATGCCAGGGTATTCGTTCTTGCTCATTTCCTGGGCGATCTTCAGCATCATGCCTGAGGTTTCGCGGATCACGTTGGGCTTTTCGCAGACAGTAACCTTGTCGAATCCACGTTTTTTGGCATATTCGAAAGCTGCTTTGATGATACGCGTACAGAATTTTTTGGTGGTGATACGGGTCGAGACAGCCAGTTCTTCGCGCGGGCACCATTCGAAATTGGGCTTAAAGCGCGGGTGTGTCATCAGTGCTGCATAAACATGGTCAGGAGGATTGGTCCATTCCACGCCGCCATAAAGGCCTTCGGTGTTCTGGCGGAAGATCATCGTGTCAACAATAGGTTCATCAACGCCACCGCTTGCATTGCGGCGTACGAAATTCAATGGGTTTCCTTTCAGCGTCTGACAAGGGCGCATACAAATATCAAGGCCAAATTTCTGACGCATGGTTACGATGGGACTGTAATATACCAGCCCTTTGTTTTGTAATTCAGGCGACAGTTCAGCAGCAGCCTTGTCTTTTGGTTTCGAAGTAATGGCGCCGAAGAGTCCGATTTTATGTTCTTCCAATAGTTTGATAGTGCGGTCAGGCAGCGGATTTCCTTCTTTGCACCAGAATTCCCAGCCAATATCGCCGTTTACGTAGTCAGCATCAAATCCTGCAGCGTCGAGGACTCTGATAGCTTCTTTCAATACAGTCTGACCGATGCCGTCACCGGGCATCGCAACAATAGTTCTTTTTGCCATAAATATTTGTTTTTAAATGAGTTTAAGTGCCATTTTTCGGAACAAAATTATTATAAAAAACTAAATTACGGTACAAAAAAACAAAATAAATTTTATTGCATTTAATTACATGAGATTAACTCTTTTTAAATAAAAAAACCATTATATATTCCTGACTATTCATTCATGTTTTCCGGGTTATAGTTTTTATTTAATTGACAGTATTTGGCGAATCAACCTGTATTAAGTGATAGAAAAAATGAACAAAATGAATAATCATACAAATCATGGTGCATTATTGCGTGCTTGCGCGAAAATGTGTTATTATAAAAATTACTATTTTTGCAACCTAAAATTTACCTTATGAAAAAACTTGCAGTTGTTTTCGCAATGATGATTTTGCTCGGTTCATGCTCTCAAAAGCCCAATGAAAAAGGGGAGTATATCATTAAACCCAATGAAAATTCACAAGAGGTCCGCATAAAATATAAAGAAGATGGCAGCATCGACTATATACAACAATTTAAAGATGGCAAAGCAGAGGGGCTGTATATGAATTTTCAAAAAAACCAGGGATTGGATAATCTGACTTTTTTAAAAGACGGTAAAAATGACGGTATCGGGTTGGCATTTCATAAGAATGGTTTTTTAAATAATTTCGGACGCTATACCGGCGGGGAAAAAACGGGCTGGTTTTATGTTTTCGACAGGGAGGGAATATTGACAGGGAAAAGAGAATACATCCTTGTTGATGGAAAGAGTTATATGAACCAATGGGTAGAATACGATCAGAATGGCACTGCTGATAAAATCAACAGCAGCTATCTGTACCTGGAAGCAAAAAAAGATACGATTAAGTCAGGTGAGGAGTTTCAGATGAACGTTACACTGGAAGCCTCCTACTTTAAGGAATATATGCTGATGATCGTCGGCCCGTTTGACGAAAAGTTCAACCTGCCGAAAGATGCAACATGCGACACGATCAAAAGCGTAAACTATACAGCATCTTATAAAACAAAAACATACAAACGTGGTAAGAATATCGTCCGCGGAATGGTTCAGGAAATAAAGCTTAAAGATGATTCGGATGATAAGTATAATTATCGCAAGATTTATTTTACCAAAGAATTTTTTGTTGATTAATAAACTGTAATACCAGAGAAATTATGGCAAAACAAATTGTGTTTATTATTGTTTTAGCGATCACGCTGGGCGTCTTTTTTTATACGATCAGCCGGATATTTAAGTATTTTTCATTTACGCGTAAGTATAAGCTGGGTAACTGGGGAAAGCGCATTGGTGTCCTTCTGAAAGTGGCATTCTTTCAATCAAAAATATTCCGCCGCCCTGTAATTGGACTACTGCATGCATTGGTTTTCTGGGGGTTTTGTGTGATCCTCATCGGAAGTATTGAAATGGTGATTGACGGCGTTTTCGGAACCGAAAAAGTACTCTCAATTTTAGGTGTGTTGTACAAGGTCATCACGGCATCAGGCGATATTTTTGCGCTCATCATTTTGATTTCAATACTGCTGTTTTTGGGGCGCAGGCTGATCTTGAAAGTAAAGCGTTTCGAGGGCATCGAGATGAAACCTGTAAACCATTGGGATGCGGCATTGGCTTTAACATTAATATTATTGCTGATGGTTTCATTATTGGGAATGAACACGTTTTATATTACGTCCTGTGAATTCGAAAAGGTTGAACACCAGGGTTTTTTTCCTGTAAGTTCTATGATTGCGGGATGGATAGGTGTAGGGGAAGAAGATTATAGTTTTTACCAGCTTTTCTGGTGGACACATATTCTGTTGATATTTTTGTTCGCCAATATTCTGCCTTATTCCAAGCATTTCCACATTTTCATGTCGTTGTTCAATGTGTTTTTCTGCAGGCTCGACCCATTGGGTAAACTTCCTAATATGGAAAATGTTACCCGTGAAGTGAAAATGATGCTTGACCCCACGTTGGCATACGCAGAGCCTCCGGCAGGGCAGGAGCAGGTTGTGGAACGTTTCGGTGTTAAAGATGTGGAAGACGGCACCTGGAAAAATTATCTTGATTCATTATCGTGTACGCAATGCGGAAGATGTACTTCTGTTTGCCCGGCAAATATTACCGGAAAAATGCTTTCACCACGTAAAGTCATTATGAATTACCGTGCCCGTATGAAAGAAAAAGGTCCGGGCATGATCAAACAAGGAAAAACTTTTGAGGATAAAAAAGCACTGGTGAATGATTATGTTAGTACCGAGGAGCTTTGGGCTTGTACAACCTGTAATGCCTGTGCAAAGGAATGCCCGTTGAACATTAACCAGCCGGAACTGATTGTGGGCATGCGCCGCTACCTGGTCATGGAAGAAGGCAATGCACCTGCCCAACTGAAAGCCATGTTTGCAAATATTGAGAACAATGGCGCACCCTGGCAGTTTTCGCCGGAGGACCGGCTCAAGTGGGCGGAGGAGATAAGTTTAAATGGTTGATAGAATTTGGGTTAATGGACAATATTTTTGAGATGGAAGTCAGAAGTCAGAAGTTGGAAGACGGAAGTTGGAAGCTGTAAGTCACGAAAAATAGTTAAAGGCATAAATTAAACTACCAAAAGATGCAATTTAAATTTGAGAATTTAATCATCTGGCAAAATGCAATGGAATTTGGAGAGAAAATTAATACCATGTCATACAATTTTCCTCAGAAAGAAATTTTTAATCTTACATCCCAAATCAGCAGAGCCGTTGATTCTATAGCTTTAAATATTTCCGAAGGGTCAATTGGACAATCAAATCCTGAATTTAAAAAATTTATGGGTTATGCTATACGCTCTTTAGCAGAAGTTGTTACTTGCCTGCATAAAGCATTTAAAAGAAATTATATTTCGAAAAAAGAATTTGATGAGCATTATG
>DAOQAT010000108.1:0-165 GCA_035354195.1 Bacteroidales bacterium
GCCGAAAGTATATTGAAAATTACGTGAAATCCTCCGTAGAGCATCCCGATACATAAGTATCGCGAAGGTCGTGGGTTCGAGTCCCATTAGTGGCTCTGATGCAAGGGTTCCTTTACATTCTTTTCAGCAACAAAATTAACAAGTATTATGTGGGTTCTACTAACA
>DAOQAT010000108.1:265-6367 GCA_035354195.1 Bacteroidales bacterium
GCCGAAAGTATATTGAAAATTACGTGAAATCCTCCGTAGAGCATCCCGATACATAGGTATCGGGAAGGTCGTGGGTTCGAGTCCCATTAGTGGCTCTGATGCAAGGGTTTCTTTACATTCTTTTCAGCAACAAAATTAACAAGTATTATGTGGGTTCTACTAACAACCTGGAAAGACGTTTGTACGAGCACAACATAGGACATTCAGTTTTTACCAAAACGGGAGCACCCTGGAGTCTGATTTTTTCTAAACCTTTTGACTCCCTTGAAAACGCCAGAAAAGAAGAACGCCGCATTAAAAAGTGTAAAAGCCGAAAGTATATTGAAAATTACGTGAAATCCTCCGTAGAGCATCCCGATACATAAGTATCGCGAAGGTCGTGGGTTCGAGTCCCATTAGTGGCTCTGATGCAAGGGTTGTCTTTGGCTGGCAGGAATTCACGGTAGCAACTCACTTATTCATAGATTTTCATGAAAGACTCGTAATACATTGGAATTTTCCTCCCTCTCCCGCAAAAAAATCAATCCAAAGGGCAATCCACACAAAACTCTTTCCGTCCGCATTTTCTGCAATGTACACCGCGCCAAACATTATCAAACTGTTCCATCAATGAATCTATCAGCTTTTTATCATCTGTGATAAACCCGTTTTCAAAATTCCGGTTCTTGTCGCTTTTTGCTCCCATGCCGGCTCCGGTAAGGTTGGCGCTGCCACAATAGGCAATAGTCCCGTCAATGATCATCACCTTGAAATGTACACGTGGACAAAGCACTCTCTCTAAACCGGAAAACAATACGGGATACTTATCAAAGTCCTTACGGAAGACCGGACCCGGCTCTTTGGCATGTATCAGACGCACTTCCACTTTTTTCTTAATCAATACAGCCAACACCTCAAGGAAGGGCACCATCTCGGTTCCCCGGGCTACGTACATGTCCTTAATGTCCGAAGTGCCAATCCAGATAAATTTACTCGCCCTGGTAACTTTGTCCAGAATAAATATGTCGTAAATTTCCCTGTCGAAAAGCATCTGAAACATAGCTGCATTTTATGTGTTGCAAATATAGTACTAATTAATCCTGAATTGATAACGTCAAAAAGCCTAATTTTGTAATCACAATCCACCGTAACTGATAATTTCAAAAGACTGGTTCTTATATGAATAAACGTTTTGCTGCAGTTCTTCCCTTATTCTTTGCCTTCACGCTCATCGCAGGCATCCTGGCCGGAAAATACCTGCTCCCTGGCTCCGGCAATGCCACATCACTTTTCAGAGGCAACCATTACGATAAGTTCAACGATGTAATGAATTTTATTGAACGTGATTATGTTGATACTATCAACAAAAAAAAATTGCTTGAAAATGCAATCACGGGATTACTCGAAACCCTCGACCCGCACTCGGTGTATATTCCTGCTGAAGAATTTAACGAAGCCAACGATCCCCTGGCAGGTAATTTCGACGGTATCGGCGTACAATTTCGCCTGATACGCGACACTATCGTGGTAATTAACACAGTGGCAGGCGGCCCTTCAGAAAAAGAAGGGGTACATGCCGGTGACCGCATTGTAAAAATCGACGGAATAAAAGTGGCCGGAATAAAAATTACCAACGAAGAGGTGATGAAAAAACTAAAAGGCCCGCGCGGCACCAAGGTCAAAGTGGGCATTTTCCGCAGAGATGAACACAAAATGATCGACATTGTTATCACCAGAAACATTATCCCCACTTATTCCGTTGATGTGGCTTATATGGTGAATAAAAAGGTTGGTTACATCAAACTGAATACTTTTTCGGCCACTACTGCCGACGAGGTACATGATGCCATCTCCTCATTAAGGTCGCAAGGAATGCAACAACTTATCTTCGATTTGCGCGACAATGGCGGAGGATACCTCGATGCGGCCATCAGTATTGCCGACGAATTTTTACCCGACAAAAAAATGATTGTATACACCGAAGGCTCACACCGGCCACGGAAAAATAATTATTCAAAAAATAGCGGTCTGTTCGAAACCGGCGATCTGGTAATACTCATCAACGAATTTTCCGCCTCCGCCAGCGAAATCCTCGCTGGGGCCGTGCAGGATAACGACAGAGGCACAATTATCGGGAGGCGTTCGTTCGGAAAAGGACTGGTACAGGAACAAATAAAACTGAACGACGGTTCAGCTATCCGCCTTACCGTGGCTCGCTATTACACCCCCACCGGCCGCTGCATTCAAAAACCGTACACCTCCGATATTTATGAGTATTATATGGATTTTTACAACCGCCTGCTCGATGAAAACTCTGAAGCATCCGACAGCCTGAACTTCAACGATACGGTAAGATACAAAACCCCAAAAGGAAAAATTGTGTATGGCGGCGGCGGCATTATGCCCGACATTTATATCCCCAACAAATCTGAATTTGTTTCGGCATATTATCGTAAAATCCTCAGCAAAGGAACCCTCCTCAGCGACTTTGCCTTTGACTATGCCGACAAAAACCGTAAAAAACTGAAACAATATCAAAATGCAAATAACTTTGTCAATCTCTTCCAGATATCTGACAATATTTTAAACGAATTTGTTGCTTATGCGGAAACAAAGGGTATAGCACGTGACAAGGAAGGAATAAAACTGGCAGGACTCCGCCTGAAAGTTTTATTAAAAGCCAATATCGGCCGCAACATTTTCGATGACCCCGCTTTTTATCCTGTGTACCTGACGGATGATATCACCTTTAAAAAAGCACTCGATGTAATGAATTTAAAATAATTTACTTACTCACTGAAAAAACAGATTATTTTTGTATCCGTTTATTGTTAACTTATGTTTGGTTTTTTAGACAATACTTTTTTCCTGAAATTCATAAAGTTCGGTGTCGTGGGTGGTTCCGGGGTATTGGTGGATTTCGGAACAACATATGTATGCAAGGAGTGGTTGAAAATTCCCAAATATATCGCCAACGCCATAGGTTTTACAGTAGCAGCTTCCTGGAATTATATCTTTAACAGGATCTGGACTTTTGAGAGCAAAAATCCTGAAATAGCATGGGAATTCTTCAGATTTTTCAGTGTTTCGCTCGTTGGACTGGGAATCAACACTTTGATATTATGGCTGCTGGTAAGCAAATTTAAAATGAATTTTTACCTGTCAAAACTCTTTGCCATCGGTGTGGTGATGATTTGGAACTTCGCACTAAACTTATTGGTTACTTTCCGGTAGAAGCACCATCTTTTCTTATTTTTCCCCAACACATTTCCTCACAACAAAATCAAGCCACACAACATATCCCGGCACACAAAAGATATATATACTGAACCTGCCGGATGTGAAATTATTCAAAAATAAAAAGACTTTGATTGTTATTATTCCACTTCCTTTTTATTACTATCCTCATCTTCGTCCCATACCACATTGAACTCATATTTTTCCTTAGGCTTTTGGCCTTTTTCTTTGGTAATGGTAGAGTCTTTTTTAAACCATCCAAATTCGCGGTTAAGAATTTCCTTCAGAGATTCTTTTTCTTTTGCCAGGTTGGTCTTAATGTTGGCCTTGTATCCTTCCTTGTCAATGGTATGATATACCGGATCGTCAACAGTGCCTGTTATCCGGAAAAAATATCTCTCTTTATGCAGTCCGTCATCAGCAATAATTCCTATATCTTCCGCTTGATTGTTTTGCTTCTTTACTGTGCCTAAATCCGACAATAATACACTGAGATGATAATCTATTTTTTTGTCAAATCCCTGGGTCCCGTTAACCTGAAAATTAATTGCGGTGCTGTTAATCTCCATGTTCGGTATATTGATAACTTCATTTTTTATTTCAATAGTGT
Source organism: Bacteroidales bacterium (assembly GCA_035354195.1). Lineage (GTDB taxonomy): Bacteria > Bacteroidota > Bacteroidia > Bacteroidales > CAIWKO01 > CAIWKO01. The sequence continues at coordinate 4,092 of DAOQAT010000108.1, forward strand.
TTTTCATGGTTTCAAAAGAAACATTTTTCAGGTCGCGGCCCTTAAGATATTTCGATAACCCACTGAGCGGCTCATAGTCAATGAGGGCTCCTTTTTCGATGACAATGTCTGTCTTGGCATAAATGGTGGGTTTATCCACCTGAAATGTCGAAGACCATACCGAAGCAAATTGTAATGTGGCAGATAGCTGGCCTTTCAGATTTTTTTCCTGCAGGCTGGTTTGTCCGAAATTTTCCAACTCACCAAAAAGCCTCCGGATGTCCACTTTTTTTATAGAGGCATCACAACTGATGAGAATCTTTTCAGGAGTGGTCCCATCAACTAATCCGGAAAAAAGAATGCTGCCGTTCATGGCCTGTAAAGAAATATCTTGCGCAACAAACTGCTTGTTCTTCAACAACACTTTACCGGTGATGTTGGTGGCGGAAAATTTTTTAAAAGTCAACCTCCCGACATCCAGCATCAGGCTGAAATCAACATTATCCGGGAGTTCCATCCGATAAACCGTGTCTTTTTTCCCCGATGAAAACTCAAGAATTTCACCCAAATCTATATTATCTGACCGAAAGCCCGCATCAATCAACAAACTTTGATTCTCGATAAAAAGATAGGGAATAATATTTTTGAACTTACCCCTCATGCTGAAATCCGTTGACATGTATTTGCCACTGAAATGCCCGGTTTCTATATCATTATTACTAAAGGTAAATTTGCCATTAAGCCCCGAAAAATTATGCCGTCCGCCCTTAAACTCGATGTCTGCATTCAGTACATCGAGTGTCCCCAAAGACGTGCTGGCAATAAAATCTTTTACCGTAAAACCATCGGGACGTTCGATAAACCCTTTGATTTCGGTATTCAAAATGATTTTTCCCGAAGCAGAAGCTACCGTATCCATTTTCACAAAAAGAAAAACATCCTTAAGATCAAGGCTGGCCGACAGTTTTAGGTCTATCTCGGGCTTTTCGAAATTGTTAACCCGGATTCTACCCATGATATTGCCATCATTTAATGTTGAATTAAAACCATTGACAGTCAAGCTAGTTGTTGCTCTATTATGTCCGGCGCCGTTAGTAAATTCCGCATCAAAACTGACATGGCTGAGCGTTATCGAATTTTGTTTTTGTGTGATATCTCCGTCTTTCAATCCAAATGAAACCGACACCAGCGGGTTGGTTTTTTCTCCGGAATAGCCTTTTATTATAGCAACAAAGCCAAAATCTCCCTTAAATTCATAATCACCAAACAACAAACGGTACTGCGAAGGCAATTGGTTTATAAGAGATTGTATTTTCATTTCTTTGCCTTCTACACGCAAGTCTAATAAGGTATTGCTTTCTGCATAATTGATTGTGCCCGTGATATCGAACAGCAGCTTCCCGATATTTACGCCGCCTTCTCTGAATGTCACATAATCACTTCCGGAATTTACATAAAGGTTCATATCAAGAACTGCCTCCTGATTCGCCAGGAAGATTTCGCGCTCCACTTTTATCAGATATACAAACAACCGGCCATCAATAGTCAGGGAATATTCATCATCAGCAAATTTGCCTTTTAGGACAACATCTCTGGCAAATACTTTATAATCTTGTTTTCTGCCATAGTCAACATAACTGATACCCATATCGTCCAGTAGAATTTTTTGCAGATCAAGGGCAAAATCACTTGCCGTAGTGTCAGCGGAAGGCTTCCAGAAATGATAATTATCGCTTTGGTTTTTATATATTTTTATGTTGATATTACCTTCTTCTGCTTCGATTCTTTTAATTTTATACCTTCCGAACAGCATATCCAGTATACTGAACTGCAAACTCAACGACGATGCTTCAAGCAGCGTACCTTTGGGCTTTGCGATCTTTATAGCATCCATAACTTTTACATTACTGAAAGTTACAGATGCATAAGGGAACTTCCTGAAAATTGAAAATTGAATATCGTTTTCGATATCCTGTACCACAATCTCGGTATTAAGTCGTTTGTTTAATTCTGTGATGATAATACGTTTTACAGTATCTTCATAAAAAAAACCCATAAAAACGCCTATGGCTCCCAACACGGATAATGTAAACAATAACATCACCGCCGTTTTTTTAAAACGTCTTCCGAATTTCGGGTCGCTAAACCGTTGTTTCAGGGCTTTCACAATAATCTTTTTACAAAATTAATACTTGCTCATATAACAAAACGGTTTTTTTTAGGTTTATTATGCACAAAAAAATTAATACCTGCAAACAGAATCTCCATGGAAGCAGATAACTCTTAACAACTGAATT
>DAOQAT010000109.1:0-6083 GCA_035354195.1 Bacteroidales bacterium
CGGACCGAGAATATACGCAGGACCGCAGAAATAGCTAAGTTGTTTGCCGACCAGGGCCTGATCGTGATGTGCAGTTTTATCACCCCGCAAAAATCCATGAGGGATATGGCCCGAAGCATCATTGGAGCATCTCGTTTTATTGAGCTCTTCGTGAACTGCCCGATTGAAATTTGCGAACAGCGCGATATTAAGGGCTTGTATGAGAAAGCCCGGACCGGTCTCATCAAGGAATTCACAGGCGTTACCGCTCCTTATGAAATCCCGGAAAACCCCGATATTGAAATACACACCGATTTGATGGATATAAATGGCTCGGTTGAACAAATCACTGCCTGGTTATTACCACGTATCAGTTATTCTAAACCTGAATAATGAAGTATCATTTGAACCATATTAAACTTCTTGAATCCGAATCCATTTATGTGATCCGTGAAGTGGCTGCACAGTTTGAAAATCCGGTCCTGCTTTTTTCCGGCGGAAAAGATTCCATTGTGATGTACCATCTTGCCCGTAAGGCTTTCTGGCCGGCGAACCTGCCTTTTGCATTGTTGCATATCGATACGGGGCATAATTTCCCCGAAACTATTGAATTCCGTGATAATTTGGTGAAAAGGACAGGAGCCCGCCTGATGGTAGCTTACGTACAGGAAACCATTGATTCGGGAAAGGCCGTGGAAGAAACGGGTTATTATGCCAGCCGCAATGTTACGCAAACCATTACCCTGCTGGATGCGATCGAAAAATATAAAATCGATGTTGCGCTCGGTGGGGCGCGTCGCGATGAGGAAAAATCCCGTGCCAAAGAACGTTTTTTTTCGCACCGTGATGAATACGGGCAATGGGACCCGAAGAACCAACGCCCGGAACTCTGGAACCTCTTTAACGGCCGAAAAAAGCCGGGGGAACATTTCAGGGTTTTCCCGTTGAGTAACTGGACAGAAATGGATATCTGGCAATATATTTTACAGGAAAATATTGAAATGCCTTCCTTATACTTTTCACATAACCGTGATTGTTTTATCCGCGATGGCGTAATCTATGCGTACTCTGATTTTGTAAAACTGAAAACCGGAGAAAAGGTTCAGAATCTTCATGTACGTTTTCGCACCATCGGCGATATGACCTGTACCGGGGCAACCCTTTCAACGGCAAAAACGGTCGAAGACATCATTGCTGAAGTGGCCGCCTCACGCAAAACAGAAAGAGGCAGCCGAATTGATGATAAGCGTTCCGATACGGCCATGGAAGACAGGAAAAAAGAAGGATATTTTTAACGAAAGTATAAAGTGATGCAGGAAAAATCAAAAGACGGCTTTCTCGATATGGAACTTCTCCGGTTTACTGCTGTTGGAAGTGTTGACGACGGGAAAAGCACCCTGATCGGGCGTCTGTTATACGATTCGAAATCAATTTTTGAAGATCAGCTGAGCGCTATTACCTGTTTGAGCGAAAAGCGCGGTGAAGAACATGTAAACCTTGCTTTGCTTACCGATGGCTTGCGTGCCGAACGCGAACAGGGCATCACCATTGATGTGGCATATCGTTATTTTGCTACGCCGAAACGAAAATTCATCATTACGGATACCCCGGGACACATCCAGTACACACGCAACATGGTTACCGGGGCTTCCAATGCCAACCTTGCCCTGATATTGATTGATGCCCGCAAAGGTGTTGTGGAACAAACACGCAGGCATTCACTGATTGCATCCCTGCTGAAAATCCAGCACCTGATAGTATGCGTCAATAAAATGGACCTGGTAGATTACAGGGAAGATATTTTTGAACTGATAAAAACAAATTTTGACAATTTCGCAACCAAACTTGAAGTGCAGGATATCCGCTTTGTGCCAGTTTGCGCGCTGAATGGTGATAATGTAGTGAATAACACCACCAAAATGCCCTGGTATAAAAACGGCTCTCTGTTGAATTTGCTGGAAACGATCCATATCTGTAGCGATGAAAACCTGATCGACTGCCGTTTTCCGGTTCAGTATGTGATCCGCAAGAATGATGATGATGTGTCTGATTACCGCGGATATGCAGGAAGAGTAGCCAGCGGGATTTTCAAACCGGGTGATCATGTGCTCATCCTTCCGTCTCAGCTGACCTCACAAATTCGTTCTGTCGATACTTTTGACGGCCCCGTGGCGGAAGCATTTGCGCCGATGTCTGTGGCGATAAGCCTGACAGATGATATTGATATCAGCCGTGGCGACATGATCGTGCGGGAAAATAACGTGCCCACAGTCGCTCAGGATTTCGATATGATGCTGTGCTGGCTGAACGATAAAAAACTTTCACGTGACGTAAAATATGTGATAAAGCATACCACCCGAGAAACCCGCGGTGTTATTAAAGAAATACGCTACAAAGTTGATATAAACACCTTGCACCGGATCGAGGGCATTGATGAAATCGGAATTAATGATATTGCAAGAGTTTCCGTGTGTACTACCCAACCATTATTTTTTGATAAATACAAAATCAACAGGATTACCGGTAGTGTTATACTGATTGATGAATCGACCAACGAAACGGTAGGAGCGGGGATGATCCTTTAGTTCCCGGGCTTTTCGGATGCTATCAGATTACTTTATAGTTTTTGTAAGTAAAATCAAGCCCGAAATGTTTTTCAAGAAAATCTTTTGTTTTATCCTTTAAAGTCCTGCGGTCGTAGGTTGGGTCGTAATCGAATTTCCAGTTTTTTGCACTGATCCGTTCTTTCATCACTTGTGGGTGGGTTTCCGTAAAAGGAAGCAGGAAATTGGGTTTTTTCGAATAGTCGAAAGCTTCTGATTTTTCCACGTTTCGGTCTATCCACGCATCATCATGCCAGTATTTATTGAAATTTTTCTGTTTGCGCTGCATGGCTGTGGGTTCTTTAACCCAACCGTAGTGGTACATAAAAGCATCTATAGGTTTCACCTGTAACATCTGATTATTCCCTTTGCGAAAACCCTGGGCATCACGGAACGAATAAATGGATTTGTCGTTTTTTACAATGCGTATTTCATGCCGGTACCAGTTTGGGGAAGCGCCTACATAATCATAAGAGCCAAAGAAATGTTTATAATTGAAAAGCAGCCCGTCAACTTCTTTGCTGTCCTTGTATTTCATCATGCCTTCACGGATGACATCGAAGTATTTCTCGTGCACCACTTCATCGCCCTGAATATAAAAGGCCCAGTCCGAATCGCTTGGTACGCCTGCAAAGGCTTTGTCCGTCTCCACGGCCAGTACTTTCCCGCCTTCGCGAAGGGTTTCGTCCCAAACGGTCTCAATAATTTTTATTTTACTTTTATCAATATTGTCGATCAGTCGGTACGTGTCATCATCAGATTTACCAACCGCCACAATAAAATCATCGCAGAGCGGCAAGATGGATCGGATGGCTTCCACGATAGGGTAGTCATAGATCAGGGCATTTTTAATAAAGGTAAACCCGCTGACTTTCATAAAATGTTGTCTGGATTTTTTTTGCAAACCTACATAATATTTTTAATATTCATCTGATGACTCAAAGTCATCTGATGAATTAAATAATTAATAATTTTCATATTCATGAAATTACAGCTATGGTTTGGCAAAAAACCTTCTGCCTCAGGATAATTAAGGAAAGTTCTATGGATATCCTGCTAAAGGAATGAACCAAAATGCCAGATTTATTAAAAAATACCTAACTTTAAAGGTGCCGAATGAATAAAAAAAACGTAATAAAATATTGAAAATATTTGTTTTATTATTCAACCAGAATTATCTTTGTTAGGAAATGAGATTTGAGAAACCATTAAACAAATCGCAACTGGCATTATGAAGAAATATTTATTATTTTTTCTGGTCTTTTTTATTCTTAACAACAGCAATGCGCAAACAGGCATTTATCATCCCTTCCCTGATTCAAATGCCGTATGGTGCGAAAGTAATTGGTATTTTGATGGGCAATGCCCTCATTATTATCAATATGCCCAATTTATTAATGGCGACACAATAATTGCAGGAAAAACCTATCACAAACTATACCGGACCGGAAACGAAGACGCCGTGCTATGTGGCTATTATGATACTTATCAAAATAGTTTTTCGGGTTTGTTTCGTCAGGATATTGCCAATAAAAAAGTCTACATGTATTCTTTTGCTTTTCATACAGATACATTGCTTTATGATTTTAATCTGTCCATTAATGATACAGTGCCTGAAACTGTTAATAATTATTATGGTGCCAATTATGTGTCATCGATTGATTCAGTTTTGATTGATCATAAATTCAGAAAGAGATTCTGGTTAAGCGTGGTTGGATCCTCTTCCATTGAGGATAGCGCATATGTGGCTCTTACTGAAGGAGTGGGGAGTTCAATGGGTCTCTTTGCATTACTGCTTCCACCCTTCGAAAGTGGCGGAACCCTGGAGGCATTCAACGATAGTGTTAATTCTAATATGTCAGCGGTTTTTTGCGGGATAACAATAGGTATTCAGGAAAACTTAAAAATAAAGTTATCACAGGTTTTTCCAAATCCTTTTACCAATGAGCTGACCGTAATAATGACTGGTAATGAACACGCACAAATTACAATTTATGATATTGCTTCCAGGAAAATTCTCCAAAGGTCCTTTTCAAAAGCACTTATTGTAAATACGGATCAACTTGAAGCGGGAGTTTATTTTTACGAGATAAGATGTAAAAGTAAATTTGAAAAAGGAAAAATAGTAAAGGAATAAATCAACCAATAGTTGATGTGATTATTGAATATTTGGCTAATTTTATCCGGCATTAATTTTTCACTATGAAAACCGACATTGAAATTGCTCATGAAGCGAACATGCTTCACATCCGCGACATAGCTTCGCAACTTGGCATTGCAGAGGACGACCTGCAATATTTCGGAAAGTATAAAGCAAAACTTCCATTAAAACTTATCGATAAAGAAAAGGTAAAGCAAAGCAAGCTCATCCTTGTTTCTGCTATATCACCGACTCCTGCGGGCGAAGGAAAGACCACCGTTTCCATAGGCCTGGCGCAGGGGCTGAACCGTATTGGACGTAAAACGACTGTGGTGCTTCGTGAACCATCGATGGGCCCTGTTTTTGGTGTCAAAGGCGGCGCTGCCGGCGGAGGATATTCCCAGGTGCTGCCTATGGAAGATATCAACCTGCATTTTACCGGTGATTTTGCTGCCATAGAAAAAGCCCATAACCTGCTTGCTGCGCTTATCGATAACAATATTCAGAACAAGGTTAACAACCTTTTCATCGACCCGCGCACCGTTTCGTGGAAACGCGTTGTGGATATGAACGACCGTTCGCTGCGGAAAATTATCGTCGGATTAGGCGGGACCATGTCGGGAGTTCCCCGCGAAACCGGTGTGGATATTACTGCTGCCTCCGAAATTATGGCGATACTTTGCCTGGCCGATGATCTGCAGCATTGCAAAGAAAAAATGGGGAATATTTTTATCGGTTATACCTATGACAAAAAACCGGTGTATGCACGCGATCTGAAGGCCAACGGCGCCATGGCCGCTCTGCTCAAAGATGCCATTCTTCCGAATCTTGTTCAGACCATTGAAAATACTCCGGCTATCATTCATGGTGGGCCGTTTGCAAACATTGCCCAGGGCACAAATTCGGTGATAGCAACCCGCATGGGCCTTTCCCTGAGCGATTATGTAGTTACCGAAGCCGGCTTTGGGTTTGACCTTGGCGCCGAAAAATTCCTTGACATCAAATGCCGGTATTCCGGGCTGGAACCCAACGCAGCTGTGTTGGTAGCAACGGTGAGGGCTCTGAAATATCACGGTGGTGGTAATCTGAAAACCCTGAAAGAACCCAATACTGAAACTCTGAAGAAAGGATTGCCAAACCTGGAAAAACATATTGAGAACATGCGGCTGTTCAATATCTGCCCGGTGGTTGCCATTAACCGTTTTGCAACGGATACCGATGAAGAGATTGCGGTGGTCAGAAAACGTTGTGATGAGTTGGGTATTCCGGTTTGTGTGGCCAATGTCTGGGGCGAGGGCGGCGCAGGAGCCTTAGAACTGGCAGAAACTGTCGGAAAAGTTGCGGATATGTGCACATCCAAA
>DAOQAT010000110.1:0-5665 GCA_035354195.1 Bacteroidales bacterium
TTTTAAATATCGAATATTGATTAATGATTTTAGATTTTCGAAGTTCAAAATCCATATTTATCATCCGCCGCGTCGGAACCCTTGATTTCAGAAAAACACTTAATTTTGATGAATAATTTTAATTAAAAAATGGCAGGTCCTCATAAACTTAAATACAAGGCCATCATCATTCAGCACGAAGGCATGGATGCGGCCTTTGTGGAATTCCCGTTTGACGTGGAAGAAATTTTCGGCAGAAAAGGAAAATTAAAAGTAAAAGCATTGTTTGATGGTAAAGTGCTGTATCGCGGGAGTCTATTCAACATGGGCAAAAAAAGCCATGTAATAGGGCTTACAAAAGAGACCCGAAAACAAATAGACAAGACCTTTGGCGACGAAGTGCTGGTGGAAATTGAAGAGGATACTGATAAAAGGGAGGTCGTCATTCCCGAAGATGTTATGTCGCTGTTTGGTAAGAACCCGGAAGCTAAGGAGTTTTATGAAAGCCTTTCCTTTACCGATAGGAAGGAGTATATGGGCTGGATAGAAGCAGCCAAAAGGATGGAAACCAGGAATAACAGATTAGGCTTGTTTATTGAAAAACTGAACAACCGCTCTAAACTTCATGACAAATGAAAGCATCAGCAAAGAATAAAAAAATGCCCGATTTCGCTGCAGGGCTATTTGATTCGGGCCGCAAAACTGCCGACATGGCTGTGGAAGCCATTGACAACGATCCCGAACGTTTTGCTTATTTGCTGAATATGTGCTTCACGAGCCCCTACCCGCTAAATATGCGCGCTGCAAGGGTTATCGAGCTTAGCTGTGAAAAAAATCCGGCATTGATCCTACCCTGGCTTGATGAGGTGATCGAAAAGATCGCGGTATCCAAAACCGAAGGTGTGAAAAGGGGCTTTTTGAAAACTATTGCTTTGTTCATTGATTTCAGCCTTGTGAAAGATAATGGGAAACTGCTTCAGATAGCCTTCGACTGGCTTGCATCTCCAGGAGAAGCCGTTTCTGTAAGGTATTATTGTATTACCATTATTGAAAAACTCTGCAAATACGAACCGGACCTGATACCCGAATTCAAAGCATTGCTGGAATTCAGTCTTACTGAATCATCACCGGGTTTTCAAAACAAAGCGCTGAAAACCTTGAAAAATATGGAGAAAATGAAAACATTTCTGATCTGACAAAATTATCAACCCTTGATTGGTATTATTGGTTATTACCAATATATATACAGGGCAAATTCGTGAATTTGCCCTGACTACCGCACCAAGGTATTTATTTTGTCAACTCATACCCTGTATTCTTCCCCTTTTCCATCGCAGGAATTCCGCTTTTCATCCATTCAGGCATAGGTTCTCCTTTCAGGTAATGATCGAAAAACTGTTTCATTCGTATGCTAAGGTCAATGCGGTTCGGCCACTTTTCAAGGTTGTGCGCGTCACCGTTATAGTTCAGCATCCAAACAGGTTTGTCAAGCCTGCGCAAGGAAGTGAAAAACTCTATGCCCTGGTACCAGGGAACAGCGCCATCGTTATCGTTGTTCATCATCAGCAGCGGCGTTTTTACTTTATCAGCATAGAAAACAGGTGAATTCTGTATGTATAAGTCCCGGTCTTCCCATAACGTAGCCCCTATCCTGCTCTGCGATTCTTCGTACTGGAACATCCGGCTCATGCCTGATTCCCAGCGTATCCCGCCGTAGGCGCTGGTCATGTTTGTGACCGCGGCGCCTGCCATGGCTGCTTTGTAAATGTCGGTCTGCGTCACAAGATATGCCACCTGGTAACCGCCCCAACTCTGGCCCTGTATGCCGATATTGTCTTTATCAACAAAACTGAAAGTCTTGATATATTCGGTCCCGCTAACCACGCAGTCAAATGCTGACTTGCCCGGATAACCTGGTTTATACCTGATATCCGGCATAAACACAATGTACCCGTTGCTGCAATATATAGCCGGATTAATGATGGAACGGCTCGGAGACGGAATCCAGTGCTGGTTGATCTGATCGGAATATCGCTCGTAAAAATATACAATTACTGGATACTTCTTTGCAGGATTAAAATTCTCAGGTTTATACAACAAACCTTCAAGTTTAATACCACTGGTAGAAGTCCAGTTGACCATCTCTACACTTCCCCAATAATAATCATTTTGCTGAGGGTTGGTGTTTGAAACTTTTACCGGAGCAGAAAAATTCATGTTTGTATAAAGCACATCAGGATATTGTGTGAAAGACTGTTTACTAAAAATGACCTTATCTGATTTTTTTGCTTTGGAAATAAAATTCATTTGATAATTGTCAAATATAAGTTTTACCGGTGATTTTCCGTTTTTAAGATTCAGTGAAGCAAAACCGCTCTGGCGGGTATGAGTATCGAATATGCTTAATAACAAGGACATTTTTGTATCAATAAATTCAGCTTCTCTGTCGGTACTGATATACCTGTATTGTATTTTTTCTGCCCTGCCGTTCCTGGAGATGTTTTCGGGCGCTACATTCATGGTGGGGTCAATCTTCCAGATATCGTATTTATCGTAGATCATCACAAAAGCATCGTTTTCAGTCCATCCTGCAATGCCATAAGGAGAAGGCTCTTCAGGGGCGTCGTTTTCTTCATCATAAAAATTTACCGGGATTTTTTTTGTCAGGCAAACATGCGTTTTGTTTTTTACCGAATAAACATTCCATGATGAATCGGCAATTTTGTAGTAAAGAAGGTAATTTCCGAACGGCGACATCCTGACATCGTACTGCTGTTTCTTTAAAACGGGTTCCTTTTTACCGGTTTTCACATCAGTTATATAGCAATCCACATAAGAAGGAGATTCCCAGGAAGAGAGTTTCTCATAAGGAATTTCTGTATAAGCATAAGCGATGTTATAATTATTTTTCAGCAACCTGATATTATCGATTAAAGAATCTGCAAGCTGCACCATAGTTGAATCCTTCACAAAATATACAGCCTGATATGATTTTTTCTTGTCTTTATCAAGCTCTTTCAGTTGCTGTGGCTGCAACAGCCCGTCGGTCCAGCTCCACAGGTCGAGTTTTACTTTTTCGTCATCAAGCAGTGTGTCTTTTGGTTCGGGATACTGACGCGGCGCGGTACCGAAATAGATCAGGCTGCCGTCATCCGAAAACCGCGGAGGCTGATGTTCGCTCAAACACCAGTTTTTCGGAAAATGTGCTTCAATCGTATCAATGATGGTTTTCGGGTTCTCCTGTTTTGATTTCCAATACATCAGCCGGTATTGTTTTACTTTACCGGTATCTTGTGAATACTGGAAAACCATCTGTTTGCCCGCATCATCAGAAACAGTATTTTTTGCAGTACCGGGGAATTTAAAAATGGTATCTGTTTTTAGTTTATCAGGCCTAAAAACAGCAACAGCCACCGTATCAACAGAATCCTTTTTTATTGAGATCATGGAAAGCAATTCACCGTTTTTCGAAAAATTGTAATCGGTTACCAGCTTATTTGTATAGCTTATTTCAGTATGTGGGTTATATATCAACAGGTCTGTACCGCTTTGTTTTTTGCCTTTTTTCTTATCTTTTTTGGGTTCTGCGGGCTTTAGGGTTGAAGTATCGGCTTTCTGTGCCGTATCCTTTTTCTCCGGTTTTTCTTTCTTTTCTTCAAGCAAAAATGCCACCCAGTCGCCTCCATCCTTCCCGTTCTTAAACGATTTCACATTATCGAATTTTTTCAACGAGCGGTTTTTCAGCATCCACACACCTGCGGAATCTTTAGGAAGATCTTCATCTTTGGTTTTGTTCAGTTTCAGCTTTCTGATGCTGTCTGCAGGTTGTTTTATTTTGAAAACAACAAACTCTGAATTGGCCGAAAATTGGGCATCACAAGCGCGGGGAATGGAATCTTTTATGTTTTTAAAAGGATTCACGAGATACAGGTATCCATCACATTTCAGGGGATTGATCTCATACATGATCCAGTTTCCGTCGTTTGAAATGGCTGCACTTTTAACTGTTTTCCAGTTCGGATATACATTATGGTCAAGGACTTTTTTGCCCTGCTGCCCGAAAATAGTATTTATAGGTAACAAAAAAACTATCAGGATGATAACATACTGTTTCATGGGAAATTAATTTAGCAATAAATGACAAACAAAAAACAAAAACCATCAACAGCAAGGCTATTTCTGATTATTTTTCTGCTTGGTATCAAAATTTATGATCTCTTCTATCTGTTCAGCATCAATGCGTTTAGCAATAATTTTTTTCTTTTCATCGAGCAGGAAAATAACCGGCGTGCTGTAGATGTCATACGTTTCGGCAAAATGCGGGGTCAGCGCCCTGGGGCCGTCAACATTAATGAAAGGCATATTATTTTTACGGATAAATTTTTTCATTTCTACCATACTCGTATCCGTACACACAGCAAAAACCTCCAGCCCGAGTTCGGTTTTCTTTTTGTTATAAAACTCAACTATCTTAGGTACTTCTGTTTTACAATGCCCGCACTCGTAATCCCAGAAAAGCACCACGGTGTACTTTGAATTAACAGCATAAAGCGACTGAAGCTGTAGGCTGGTATCCTGCATGATCATTGGCGGAGCTTCCTTCCCGATCAATATCGGTTTCAGTTTCATGGCACGCTTTGTAATATTATCAAGTGTCGTTTTAGACATCCATTCGCACTGATTGGTCATGTAATAAGTTTCCACCATATGAACAAAAATTGCGTCGAATCCCATTATTTTTGATGTTTCGTAGACATAAGTGATATACCAGACCACATATTTGAACATCTCTTTATTAGCCCGCGCACGTTCCACCAGTTTGTCCGCTTCGGAAATAATGGTGTCCGGGTGCTGCAGTACCACATTGCTGAAGAAATTATTGATACGGTTATAGAAAACCGGGGTCCTCAGGATTTTATCATCCGAAAAATCAATATTATCCCAATAATGGTTTTTAAAATAAAAATACTTGAAAGTTGAATCTTTACGTCCGTTGGCTAAAGTGGGAGGCTCAGGAATTTCGGGGTCGCGCGAAGAAATAAAAACTGTTGCGATAAAAGTCTGCGGGTGATTTTTGATCAGTTCAAGCTTATAATTTTTAACAAAATCATCAATTTTCTCCATTTCTTTTTTTAGGATCTCAGTGGAATCCTTATTGTCTTTATTCGCGTCCATGCGTTTTTTCAAAGGATCATATTTTTTTTGATTATCATTGATCACATTCAGATACTCATAAAAAAGTTTGTTCTCGTCCGAACCTTTAATTTTCATGTTCTTTACCGCCTCCACAGTGTCGGTTTCAAGCGATAATTCCTGTTCTTTGTTGATTATAAATTCAAAATATTTCTTATTGGAATAAAGTATAAAATAAATACCTCCCGGTAATGGTTCCTTGCCTGTAAAGGCCATCTCCCCTTTGGAATTTGCTATGGTTGTATCATCAATATATTGGTGCTGTCCGTAATAATGCCCCAGGTAACAGGTATCGTTAGCAACGCCTGCAATTTTGACACGGATTTTAAACCCGCCCATGTCAGTTAAGGAATGGTTCCCTGGAATGGATAACGCTGTATTAACCATTAACAACGCAGAAAAGATGATGTTTGAAATAAAAGTAAACATATAAAAATATTTGAATTAGGCGCTTAAGCAATAAGATTTTTATAGGTATGTGGTGAGTAACTTA
>DAOQAT010000111.1:0-5660 GCA_035354195.1 Bacteroidales bacterium
CCAACCTTTTCCGTTTACGCGAAAGCGGAAGGGGAAATGGGATATTCACTTACAACATGCAGCAACAAACCAACTATAATCAGGCTGTAGATTTTACGGATACCGACAATTACTGGAACAATGTTAACGGCAATTTGGATGAGGCCGCTACCGATGCCCACTGGGGTGCTGAGATGACTTATGATTATTTTTGGGACACCTTTGGCCGAAATAGTATTGATGGCGATGGTTTTGCACTTTATAATTATGTACATTATGATCAGGCATACGACAATGCATACTGGAACGGCGATTGCATGACTTATGGCGATGGCGGAAACAGCAATCCATTTTGTGTTTTGGATGTGTGTGCCCATGAAATAACTCACGGCCTGGATGAGTTTACGGCGAACCTCGATTATGCCGGAGAATCCGGTGCAATGAATGAAGGATTCAGTGATATTTTTGGTACAGCGGTAGAGTTTTATGCTAAACCGGCTCAGGCAAACTGGACTTGTGGCGAAAATATTGGCTTTGTAATCCGTAACCTGCAAAACCCTAATGCAGAAGGAGACCCCGACACTTACCTGGGGGTGAACTGGGATCAGGCACAGGAGGTTCACAGGAACAGTACCGTGCTGAGCCACTGGTATTACCTGCTATGCCAAGGCGGAAGCGGCACCAATGATAATAACGATACTTACTCGGTTACCGGTATCGGTATGGATAAAGCCTCGGCAATAGCTTTCAGAATGCTGACTGTTTACCTGATAAACACTTCGGATTATTTGGATGCCCGTTTTTATGCCATATTGGCGGCTTCCGAACTTTACGGGTATTGTTCTCCCGAAGTGGCCTCTGTTACTAATGCCATGTATGCCGTGGGTTTGGGCGGTGCTTATTCCCCAAGTCCTTCAATACAGTTTTTTGCAAGCAATGCGCAGGTCTGCTCGGCACCCTTGACGGTATATTTTGAAAATCAGACAATAAATGCTAACCACTTTATTTGGTATTTTGGTGATGGAGCCACGGATACCACCGCCAACCCTTCTCATACTTACACATCTTTTGGTACTTATGATGTAAAACTGGTTGCTACAGGGGGTGCCTGCGGTATTGATTCGCTGACACAAACGGGATTGGTTAGTATTGATGCCACCAATTCCAATTACGCTTCGATACCTGCCAACGGAACCGGGCAAACCCTTACCTGCTGTACCGGTACTCTGTTTGACAGCGGCGGCCAGGGCGAATATTCAAATAATTCTGATGGAACGATAACCATCGCCCCAACAGGTGCCTCAAGCGTCACTCTTAATTTTTCTTCTTTTAATTTTGAATCGGGTTATGACTATTTGTTTATCTTCGATGGACCTACCACCGCTTCGCCGTTAATCGGGCAGTACGACGGTACAAATCTGCCCAATGGAGGCACAATACAATCCACTTACGGGCCAATAACATTGCATCAGATAACAGACCAGGGACTCACAGAGTCGGGTTTTGAGCTTACCTGGCATTGCAATATCCCTTCTACACCGCCGGTAACAAATTTTACAGCTTCCGAAACTACTACCTGCACCGGGGTTATTCAATTTCAAGATTTAAGTTATAACGCCCCAATAACCTGGCATTGGGACTTTGGCGACGGCGACACCTCAAATCAGCAAAACCCGCTGCATGCTTATCAGGCCGAAGGGACCTATACCGTAACACTAACAACAACTAATAATTTTGGCGACAGCACCAAAATAATGGCAGATTACATTGTTGTTCAGGATTTGCCGTCGATACCCAATACTGTGCCTGGATCGGCCTGCGATTCAAGTATTGTCGTTCTTACTGCCAGTGGTACAGGACAACTTAACTGGTATGATATGCCAATCGGCGGGAACCTGCTGTATACAGGCGATACATTCCAAACTCCGGTACTGTACCAAAATGCCACATATTATGTGGAGCAGGCATTCATTAATCCCTTAGAATATGTCGGGAAAACCAATAAATCCAATGACGCCTCGCTGCACAACAACAACATGTATTACCTGATTTTTGACTGCTATACTCCTGTGATTCTTAAATCGGTGAAAGTGTATGCAGGTGATGAAAAATATAGAATCATTGAACTCAGAGACAGCAACGGAATAGTGCTGCAATCAATCAACGCATTAGTCCCTGCCGGTGAGAGCAGGGTGACACTTAATTTTGATTTGCCCGCCAAAAACAATATGAGCCTTGCCTGTGGCACGGATGACCCCAATATGTACCGCGACCAGAGCGGCATTTCTTTTCCCTATAATATTGCAGGAAAAATTTCAATAAAAGGTAGCAATGCCGCTCCCAATATCCGCTATTACTACTATTACGACTGGGAGATTCTGGAACCTCCGTGCATTAGCCCTCGGGTGCCTGTTCTAGCCTCTGTGTATTCATGCAATGGTCTGATGGAGGCGGAAAATATTAATAACTTTAATGTGTTCCCCAACCCAGCCAACGACAAGCTTTTCATTGAATTTAACAGCACAGGACAGGAGGATTATTCTATTACCATACACGATATGATCGGGAAAGAGGTTTTTTCACAACAGAGTACTTCTGTCAATGGGATGAATTCGAATCCAATAGATTGCAGCTCTTTTAACAGCGGCATTTTTGTTGTTAGTTTTACAGCCAAAAATTTTAGTTACAAAGAAAAAATTATTGTTTACTAAGATGACATTTTCATTATGGCTGCTGCGAATAGCTTAAAAATTAGTGGTATGAGAAGTTCGATGCAGATATGTAAAGGTTTTTATCAGACAGCAAAAAAATCTTTGAATGTATTATGATGTAATAGTTGTTGGAGGTGGCGCTTCCGGATTAATGTGTGCCGGAATAGCTGCCGGGCGTGGCTTGTCGGTGCTGTTGCTGGAGAAAATGTCTTTACCTGCCCGGAAATTGCGTATCAGTGGAAAAGGACGTTGTAACCTTACTAATGTTGCGCCAAAGGAACGCTTCATGGAACATACAGGCCCAGAC
The DNA here is from genome assembly GCA_035354195.1 of Bacteroidales bacterium. Classification (GTDB taxonomy): domain Bacteria; phylum Bacteroidota; class Bacteroidia; order Bacteroidales; family CAIWKO01; genus CAIWKO01. Next base: position 2,998 of record DAOQAT010000111.1, read on the forward strand.
AGCCGTTTTTTGCATAATGCTTTTGGAGTGTTTTTTGCACAAGAACTTGTCGTTTTTTTTGAGGGCTTAGGCTTGAAAACCATTGTTGAACAAGGTGGGAGAGTTTTCCCGGAAAGCGGAAAAGCCATCGAAGTGGTAGATGCTCTGACTGGATGGGTGACAAAGTCAGGGGTAGTGTTGAAATGCTCTTCTCCGGTAAGCAAACTGATTATTGAAAATAATACCGTAACAGGCGTGGTAACAACCGCTCATGAGCATTATACCGCTGGTGCTGTGGTAGTGGCTACCGGTGGACTTTCTTATCCGGCCACGGGTTCTGCCGGCGACGGTTACCGTTTTGCGCGTATGGCCGGCCACACGGTACTTCCACTACGGCCCATGCTGGTGCCGCTATTATCAGACGATGCCTTTGTGTCGGAACTGAATGGACTGCATCTGAAAAATATCAGTATCACAGTGGCGGTTGATGGCATCAAAAAGTTTAGTATGTTGGGTGAAATGGAATTCAGGGATAATACTTTGGCAGGACCTGTGGTACTCTCTCTTAGCAGGAAGTATATTGATGAAATTATCGCGGGGAAAAAAGTGGTGTTTTATTTTGATTTCAAGCCTGGCCTAGATCAGGAAAAACTTAACGCACGGCTTTTGCGCGACCTGAATACTTTGGGAAAAGCCAGCTATACTGAGTTGATGCGGGGTTTACTTCCCGGACAGCTTTTGCCTGTATTTCAAAAAAAATTGTCTGTTGACGGAGGTAAGAAATGCAGCCAGATAACTGCCGTCGAACGAAAACAACTTGCAGCCCTCATAAAAGAATTCCCGGTACATATTGTTGCTCACCGTGATTATAACGAAGCTATAATCACAGGAGGAGGCGTTTCGACAAAAGAGGTGAATCCTAAAACCATGGAGTCCAAAATTGTGAAAAACCTGTTTTTTACCGGTGAAGTGCTGGATTTGGATGCAGACACGGGCGGCTATAATCTTCAAATTGCCTTTTCAACAGGATACCTGGCCGGAATTTCCATTCAAAAAAAAGAATGATGAACAGGCTTATAGTTGCATTGCTATTTTTTACATGTGCGGGAGCTTGCTGTCAGCAGGTTAATTTCGCCTATCTGCCAGTTAAAGTAAATGGGAAATATGGTTTTGTGGATACCACCGGGAAGTTTGTTGTAAAGCCGGATTATGATTTTTTAGGGTTCATGGTCGAAGGCAGGGTGCGGGTAAATGTGGGAGGGAAACCCGACGATAAGGGTTTTATGGAAGGGGGTATGTGGACATTCATTGATTCATTGGAAGAGCCCGTGTCTGCGCCTGTTTATGAGGCAGTCAACGATTTTTGTGAAGGCCGGGCCAGGGTTATGAGAAATAGACTGTATGGCTTCATTGATAAACATGGACAGGAAGTTGTTCCTTGTCAATATCCTAATGTAACAGATTTTCATAATGGCATGGCGCAATTTGAAAATGACGGGCTCTGGGGAAGTATCGACACTGATGGTAATGTTGTTATACCACCTCGTTTTGATATGGCCTATTATTTTAGTGAAGAAAGGGCAGTTGTTGGTCATGCCTTTAGTAAGGCTTATATTAACAAACTGGGAAACTTTGTTTCGGATTCAATTTATTTTGATGGTAAAAGTTTCGAAAACGGGCTGGCAGTTGTGGTATCGGGCGATTCGGTCCGCTGGGGCATGCTGGATGTTTTTGGCGTGCAGGTCATACCATGCCTCTATGGATATATCAATAGCTTCGGTGAAGGTCTTGCTTCGGTGAATTTTGATGGGGTGTTTATCCTGGAGAAAAATGAAGTGAGTAACGGACGATGGGGATTTATTGATAAAGCCAACCGCTTGGTTATTCCTGCTGATTATGACTATGCAGGAACCTTTTCCGAAACTTTGTGCCCGGTTAAAAAAAATTCTAAATGGGGTTATATTAATAAAGACAACAAGTTGATTGTTCCATTTAAATTTCAAAAGGCATATCAGTTTTCTTCAGGCCTGGCACGCATTGTTAAAAACGGCAAATATGGTTATATTGACAAATCTGGAGCCGTAGTCGTGAGCCCTCAATTTGATGAATCAGAAGATTTTTATCATGGTTTTGCAATCGTGAAGTCAGGAGTGAACAGGAAAAATAGACATCAACCAGGTAATACGGGCAAATATGGCGTAATAAATAAAACCGGGCAGTATCTTCTTTATCCCGAATTTGATGCTATTAAGCGTTTCGGGAATAAAATGTTCAGAGTGGATAAAGGAAATGGCTGGGGGTATTATAATACGAAAGGCGAGTGTATTTTTCAAATCACGGAATAAGCAGATTTTTAATTAAAAAAAACACAACAAAATTTTTGATGTGTTTATAAAACAAAAAACCCCGCAACTGCGGGGTTTTATTATTATTTGTCTGTCTGACTTTTCTTTTTTTCTTTGATACGGGCTTTCTTACCGGTGAGATCTCTTAGGTAGAAAATGCGTGCACGGCGCACCATACCTTTTTTGTTAACCTCAATTTTATCAATAAAAGGGGAGACAATGGGAAAAATTCTTTCTACGCCCACGTTGCCAGACATTTTTCTTACAGTAAAGGTTTCTTTAAAACCTTCGCCGGAACGCTGAATTACAACGCCCTGAAACTGCTGAATACGTTCCTTG
>DAOQAT010000112.1:0-5450 GCA_035354195.1 Bacteroidales bacterium
TATTTTTTCTTTTTAACATCTACGTTAATAGGGGTTAAATATCTTATTTCGCTATCGTTTTGTGCCATAATTCTTTTCTTTTTTGGTTTTACATTAAGAGACTACTTTTTCTTTGTTCAGCTTTTCAGCACGTTTTCTTTCTTTGTATGCCACAGCATGTTTGTCTAATGCCACGGTGAGAAAACGGATCAGCCTTTCGTCGCGTTTGAAGGCGATTTCCAGATCAGCAATGATGCTGGGTTCGGCCTTGAACTCGATCAGATGGTAAAACCCTGAAGATTTTTTTTGTATGGGGTAAGCAAGCTTACGCAGGCCCCAATTGTCTGATACCACGATTTCTGCTTTCTTTTCTACGAGGAAATCATGATATTTTTTTACCGCTTCCTTTACCTGATCTTCAGATAAAACGGGAGTTAAAATGAAAACGGTTTCATAATGTTTTGTCATTTCCTTGATTGTTTATTAATTAATAATTTTATTTATTCCCAATTTTGGGAGTGCAAAGATAAACAATATTTCTTTTTGTAAAAGTTTTTATCTCATTAATTCGATTTATTTTTCTTTTTCACCACGCAGAATTAATGTATTTTTGTCGATTATTCTACAATGTAAAGTTATATGGCTAATTTTTTAAAATCACTATTAGGCTCAAAATCAGACCGAGATATAAAAAGTTTAACCCCTGAGCTGGAAAAGACACGTGCCGCTTATGAGGTTATTTCAAAGCTTACTAACAACGAACTAAGAGCCAAAACGACTGAATTCCGTGAACGGATAAAGGAATACCTGCTTGAAGATGAAGAGGAAATGGCTTCCCTGAAAGAACAAGCAGAAAATGATGAAAGCATTTCCATTGAAACCAAAGAAGAACTTTATCAGCGAATCGACCTGATCGAAAAAAAGCTATACGATAAAACCCAGGAAAAATTAAATGAAATTCTTCCGGAAGCCTTTGCAGTCATGAAAGAAACCGCAAAGAGGTTTGCAGAACATGAAAAGGTGGAAGTTACGGCAACCGAGATGGATGGCGATCTGGCCGCGAAGTTCGACAGCATAAATATTGTCGGGGATAAAGCCTATTATGATTCTTCCTGGATGGCGGGCGGCAACATGATACGTTGGGATATGGTACATTATGATGTGCAGTTGGTAGGAGGGATGGTGCTTCACCAGGGAAAAATCGCTGAAATGGCCACGGGTGAAGGAAAAACCCTTGTGGCTACCTTGCCGATATACCTGAATGCATTGCCCGGCAAAGGCGTACATATTGTTACCGTTAACGATTACCTTGCCCGACGCGACTCCGAATGGATGGGAATGTTATTCCTGTTTCACGGCCTTACTGTTGATTGCATAGACAAGCATGAACCGAATTCGGATGATCGCAGAAAAGCTTACCTTGCGGATATAACTTACGGAACTAACAATGAATTTGGGTTTGATTACCTGAGGGATAACATGACCCGTTCACCCGAAGAGCTGGTTCAGCGTAAGCATAACTATACCATTGTGGATGAGGTCGACTCTGTGTTGATTGATGATGCCCGTACACCACTTATTATTTCTGGCCCCACGCCAAAAGGTGAAAACCAGGAATTTGAAGCTTTCCGGCCCAATGTTCAGAAAGTATACAATATGCAGCGTAATCTGGTAACCTCCATTTTGGCGGAATCCAAACGATTATTATCGCAGGAACCTTTAAGCCCTGAGAATGAAAAGGAAGGTGGAAAGCTGTTGTTTCGCGCTCACCGCGGATTACCGAAAAATAAAGCGCTGATCAAGTTTCTCAGCGAACCGGGCATGCGTACGTTGATGCAAAAAACAGAGAATTTTTACATGGCAGAACAAAGTAAGAACATGCACATTGTTGATGATGAGCTTTACTTTGTTATTGATGAGAAAAACAACTCGGTGGACCTTACCGAAAAAGGCATTGATATCATAACTTCAGGAACCGATGATTCCCGGTTTTTTATTTTGCCGGATATAGGCAATGAAATTGCAGAACTTGAAAAACAAAATTTATCCGAGAATCAACGGCTTCAAAAAAAGAATGAACTTTTACAGGAATATGAACTTAAGTCAGACAGGGTTCACACTGTGACCCAACTGTTGAAAGCCTATTCCCTTTTTGAGATTGACGTGGATTATGTGATCATTGATAATAAAATCAAAATTGTTGATGAGCAGACAGGGCGTATCATGGAAGGCAGGAGATGGTCGGATGGCTTACATCAGGCTGTTGAAGCAAAAGAAAATGTAAAAATTGAAGCTGCTACCCAGACTTATGCCACCATCACCCTGCAGAACTATTTCCGTATGTACAAAAAGCTGGCAGGTATGACCGGTACTGCCGAAACGGAAGCAGGTGAGTTGTGGAACATTTACAAACTTGATGTGGTGGTGGTCCCCACCAACAAACCGGTAATCCGTAAGGATTTCCAGGATCTTGTTTATAAGACCAAGAGGGAAAAATATAATGCAGTTATAAAAGAAATTGAGGACCTGATCAATAACGGCCGCCCAGTCCTGGTTGGTACTACATCAGTTGAAATATCCGAATTGTTGAGCAAGATGCTTAAGCTGCGTAAAATAAAACATAATGTACTTAACGCAAAACTACACCAGAAAGAAGCTGATATTGTTGCTGAGGCAGGGTATGCAGGCACCGTCACCATTGCTACCAACATGGCCGGCCGTGGTACGGACATCAAGCTCGGGCCCGGCGTGGTGCAGGCCGGAGGTTTAGCCATTATCGGTACTGAACGTCATGAGTCCAGACGTGTGGACCGGCAGTTACGCGGACGTGCCGGACGCCAGGGAGACCCCGGGACTTCCCAGTTTTTTGTTTCGCTGGAAGACGACCTGATGCGTATGTTTGGCTCGGAACGTATTGCCCGTACCATGGACCGCATGGGTTTGAAAGAAGGCGAAGTGATCCAGCACAGCATGATCACCAAATCTATCGAGCGTGCACAGAAAAAAGTGGAAGAAAACAACTTCGGGATTCGTAAACGGTTGCTCGAATATGACGATGTAATGAACTCGCAGCGTGATGTTGTGTATTCAAAAAGGCGCCACGGTTTATATGGAGACCGCCTGGCTCTTGATATTGCAAATATGTTTTATGATGTCAGCGAGTTTATCATCAACGAACATCAGGAACAACGTGATTTTGATAATTTCAAACTCGACTTGTTGCGTAACTTTGGCGTGGAATCACCATTTACTGAAAAAGATTTCTTTTCCTCCAATGCTGAAAATCTGACGAATGATTTGTATGAGTTGGCGTATAGCACATACCGTAAGAAAGCAGAAATCATCGCGGCTGAATCTTATCCGATCATAAAAGATGTTTATGAAAACAATGCAAGGCGTTATGAAAATATTGCTATTCCTATTACGGATGGACATAAAACACTTCAGGTGGTCGCGAACCTTCGCCGTTCCTATGAAAATAAAGGAAAAGATGTTACGCTGGCTATAGAAAAAGGAATATCCCTTGCTATTATTGACGATGCATGGAAAGATCATCTTAGAGAAATGGACGATCTGAAACAATCAGTTCAGAGTGCTACGTATGAACAAAAAGATCCTTTACTGATCTATAAATTCGAATCGTTTCAGTTGTTTAAACAGATGATACAAAAAATAAACAAAGATATCGTCTCATTTTTGGTGAAAGGAAACTTACCCTTACGAAACGCTGAGAATGTTCAGGAAGCGCGACAGAGCAAAACGGATATGAGCAATATGAAAATCGGCCGTGACGAAGGTATGGAACAAGCCAGAAATCAGCGTACATCTGAAGTACAAAAGACGGAACCTGTGAAAGCGGAGAAAAAAGTTGGCAGAAATGATCCCTGCCCATGCGGAAGCGGTAAGAAATATAAAAACTGCCATGGAATAGGACAGTAGCAATTTAAATAATTGTCGGGAAGAGGAAATAGTGGAAGGTTGGAAGGTTAGAAGGTTAGAAGGTTAGAAGGTTGGAAGGTTAGAAGGTTAGAAGGTTAGAAGGTTGGAAGGTTAGAAAGTTGGAAGGTTAGAAGGTTGGCACTTCGACGGGCTCAGTGCCCATTAGAAAAGTTTGAAGGTTTGAAAGTTGACCCGATAGCTATCGGGAGGTTAGAAGGTTAGAAGGTATACATTAAATAGTAAACAGGTATAAACAAAAACAGAAGATGAGCAAATTTATTGTAGTTACTGGTGCCGCGGGTTTTATCGGAAGTTGCATGGTGGGAAAACTCAATAATAAAGGGATAAAAGACATCATCATTGTTGATGATTTTAACAAAGGCTACAAGCTGGATAATATCAAAGAAAAAGCCTATACGAAGTACATTCAAAGGGACGTTTTTTTTGAATGGCTGCGTGAAAACCATGATGATGTTGAATTTGTTTTTCATCTCGGCGCGCGCACCGATACTGCGGAGTTTGATATAAGAGTTTTTGACGAACTCAATCTGAATTACAGCAAAATGGTCTGGCAGCTTTGTACAGAGTTTGAAATACCGCTGTTGTACGCATCCTCGGCTGCTACATATGGAATGGGAGAGTATGGATATATTGATGACGACAGCCTGATCCCATTACTGAAACCATTAAATCCGTATGGAGTATCAAAAAATGAATTTGACAAATGGGTCATTACACAGAAAAACACACCGCCATTCTGGGTTGGCCTCAAGTTTTTCAATGTATACGGCCCGAATGAATACCATAAAAGCCGCATGGCCTCGGTGGTATTTCATGCCTTCAACCAAATCTTTGAAACAGGGACCATGCAACTTTTCCGTTCGCATAATCCCAATTTCGCTGATGGCAAGCAAATGAGGGATTTTATTTATGTGAAAGATGTCGTGAAAGTTTGTTTGTTTTTTTACCTGAATCAAAAACATTCCGGGATATACAATCTTGGGACCGGCGAGGCCAGGACATTCTGGGACCTGGCAACGAACACATTTAAGGCAATGCGGCTGGAACCCAAAATTGATTTTATCGATACGCCCATTGATATCCGGGATAAATACCAGTATTTTACCGAAGCCAAGATGAACAAATTAATTGCTGCAGGTTATGACCTCGGCTTTTCTTCTCTCGAAGAAGGTATTGAGGACTATGTGCAGTCTTATCTGATGAATAAGCAGTACTATTAACCTGAGTTCGGGATAATTAAAAATTGTTTTTTAGTCAAAATGTAATCCTCTATTTTATTATTTTCCGTAGGCAATTAATTCACAACAAGACTTTCAGGGCTTAAAAGCCCTAAATATTATCACAGGTGTCATTAACCCTGGCCTTGTCTTCGACAGGCTCAGACCCCGCGGCCGGGGTTAATTAATCAAACTAATAATTATGGACTTTAGTCCACTATGAAAATTAGACAGGTTAAACCCAAATTAAGCATTAGGAGTTTGCGAACTAATGCTTTAGTTGGGTTAATCCCG
>DAOQAT010000113.1:0-5399 GCA_035354195.1 Bacteroidales bacterium
ATTTATATTTACAATTTAAAAACTAAACTCACCGAGAACATCAGCAAAGATATGCCCGGTTACGACCTCGACCCGGTGTTTTCGCCCGATGGCAGCAAAATAGCCTGGGGAAGCATGAAAACAGCCGGTTACGAATCCGATAAAAAACGCCTGATGGTTTATGATTTCAACACAAAAACGTATGCCGATATCAGTGAGAGCTTTGGCGAAAGCGCCACCAACCTGCGCTGGAGCAGCGATAACAAGAGCATTTATTTCTTAGCCTATATGAAAGGTACCTGTCAGGTTTTTCAGGCGGATGTGGCCGCTAAAAAGATCAAACAGCTGACCACCGGCATGCATGACTTTACCGAGTTGTATGCCGACGGAAAAACGATGCTGGGCGTAAAAATGTCGATGTCCATGCCTTCTGAGATTTACCGTATCGAAACTGAAAAAGGCGCTTATTATCCCATGCAGCTCACCTTTACCAACAAAGCCCTGCTTTCGACCATCACCATGGGAAAGGTGGAAGAACGCTGGATCACCACTTCGGACAACAAGAAAATGCTGGTTTGGGTGATCTATCCGCCCAACTTTGACAAAAACAAAAAATACCCGGCCTTGCTTTATTGCCAGGGCGGGCCGCAGAGCACGGTGAGCCAGTTTTTTTCATACCGCTGGAACATTCAGATGATGGTGGCCAACGATTATATCGTGGTGGCGCCCAACCGCAGAGGAGTGCCAAGCTTCGGCCAGGAATGGAACGAACAGATATCCAAAGACTATGGCGGGCAGAATATGCTTGACTACCTGACTGCCATTGATTCCGTCTCGAAAGAACCTTATGTGAATGCCGATAAACTTGGAGCCGTAGGAGCGAGCTATGGCGGATTTTCGGTATACTGGTTGGCGGGCAACCACAACAAACGTTTCAAGGCTTTTATTGCCCATTGCGGCATGTTCAACTTTGAGAGCTGGTACGGATCCACCGAAGAACTCTGGTTTGCCAACTACGACCTTGGCGGTGCTTATTGGAATAATCCCAGGCCGAAAAGCTACGACTTCTCCCCGCATAATTTTGTGGGAAACTGGGACACGCCCATACTTGTGATCCATGGCGGCAACGACTTCCGCATCCCTTATACCGAAGGCATGCAGGCTTTTGATGCGGCTCAGATACAGGGTATTCCCAGCCGGTTTTTGTTCTTTCCCAACGAAAGCCATTTTGTTTCCAAACCGCAAAACAGTGTGTTATGGCAGCGTGAGTTTTTCCGTTGGCTCGACCAGTGGCTGAAATAGGGAGGGTGTGGTTACTTGAAGATTTGGTAATGCCGTGTGGCTGCATATCTTTGCATATGGACGGACAAAACAGAAACGACATTAAGATAGGATCCGAAGTGGGGATCGTAAAAAAAGAACATCAGCGTTCGGGAACTATTACGGAGGGTGTTGTTCAGGATATTTTAACCAAAAAGCCGTTTCATCCTCATGGTATCAAAGTCCGCCTGGTTTCCGGCGAAGTCGGCAGGGTGAAAATAAGTAAGCAGTCCGAAGATAAATTATGAAAGCTGCCACGCTCAGGGAACTTAAAGCCGAACTCAGCACCCTTGCGCCTGAACAGGTCATGGATATCTGTATGCATCTGGCAAAATATAAAAAGGAAAATAAAGAGCTGCTTACTTACCTGTTGTTCGAAGCCGGTGATGAAACTTCGTATATTGAAAAAGTAAAAGAATTTATCACTGAGCAGTTTGAGGAAATCAACATGAGCAATACCTACCTGATTAAAAAGACACTCCGGAAAATACTCAGAATTACCAACAGGTACATAAAATACTCCGGGTCGAAACAAACGGAGGCGGAGCTGCTTATCTTTTTCTGTAAAAAGATCAGAAATTCGGGTATAGCTATTCAGGCGAATACCGCGCTTGGCAATCTGTACCAGAGGCAGATTCAGAAAATCCAAAAAGCCCTTTCCATGCTTCACGAAGATCTCCAGTTCGACTATTCGAAAGAAATGGAATCGTTGGTATAATACTGTTTATCCTGATTAATTCACGAATCAGGGCTAAAGCCCTATATCACGGAGTTTTATAAACCCCGGCCTTAAGGCCGGGGTTATGCATCAACCTTATCCAAAGGACTTTAGTCCTGAAATATAGTATTCGTGAATTAATCAAATTCATACCACTAAATTCAAAACAGTTTTTAGTGTTTACGTAAAAAAGTGATAATTGCTTCCCTCGAATCATCCTCAGATAAAGCTTTTCTACTTTTTCCAGGGCTCAGGGCGTTTTTCTGAGAAAGGTAAGGCTCGACTTTAAACTGGGATTGTTTTTAAAACAATTTCTTAATATTGATTTGAGATTCCGCGTCAATCAGGCCTAATATAAAAATAATCAAATATATAAATGTAAAATCCCGAAAAAGCCGTACCTTTGCAGCACTACATGAACCTTGAAGGGCGCATAAAACAAGCAGGTGGAGAATGCCCCGATAAGAAACTAACAGTGAAACACCAACTTAAAACAAATTGAAGATGATAGCTGAAGGGCAATATTTGTACCTATGGTTGAAGTATGCTGATGTTATCCGTGTGCTTTTGAAAAAAACGGATACCGGAAATCAGAAACTCCAACTTTACAAACATGAATTTGAACAGGGTGGCCGGCACCCGGGCGCTAACATTTCGTTTAGCCTCGACCTGATTAACGGCAAAGCATTAAATATTGTAAGCTCAACAGGCATTGCACGTGATCTTTGGCAGGTTTTGTACAGTGATCCCGCATCAAAAAACCTGCTGAAAGAACGTAAAATAAAAATCAGCATCGGAAAAACGTTCGAATTGCAGTTTGAAAAGATTCAGGAAAACTAAGATTTGCCTCTTCCTGATTTTTCATAGGTGCCGGATTTTATACCCGGATTATGATGCATACACATGCACACTGCTCTGTGCCGAAGGCAGGTAATTGATTCCAAACCAGCAGATCAGCAGCACGAAAAATGAAATTGCAACAATCCAAAGAGCAAGCCTGACATGCTGGTTTTTATGAACCCTGAAATGTATGTACAACAGGTACACCAGCCAGGTGAGCAACGCCCACGTTTCTTTTGGATCCCAGGTCCAGTAGCTTCCCCAGGCTACTTTTGCCCATAAAGCGCCAAATAATAATCCCAGGGTCAGAAAGGCAAAACCAATATAAACGATGTTGTCAGCAAGTTGCATGGTGCCTTCAACGGGTTTTGAGTTGTATGAAAGGTAAAGCCCTTTTATGCCGACTAAGGCGGCAGCGGCCATGAAGGCATAGCTGATCATATAAACAATGACATGCGGGATGAACCACGGGCTTTGCAGGGCCGGCATCAGTGTTTTATCGAAATTTTCAGGGTTGAGAACGTTGAGGAAGAGAAAAAGCATGGCCATGAAAAGGCAATACACCATTATCCATTTGAATTTCCACATGTAATAAATGACCAGGCTTATAACCGACAGAAAAATGGAATACCACAGGCGCGTTTCTCCTAATGTCCTGAAAACCGGCCTTTCAAGGCTCACCCACAGCCCCGCTATAAAAGTGGAAAGAGCCATAATGCCTGCTATGATCAGCGCGATGGAAAGCCTTTCGGTGATTTTTTTCTTGGGTATCAGCAATAATAACCCAGCCAGCCAAAGCCCACAACACAGCATAACGAAATATGGAAAACTTGCCCAGGTCATATGGTTATTTTTTTAGTGGTGTTTTTTGACCTGCCATGCCAGAACAGGTATAACGCGCCCGCCATGATCATGAATAAGCCCGTGTACACCACCGGAAGCCAGGGATCGCGGACAAGCTGTACCACACTTCTTTTCGACCATTTTCCCATGGGTTCATCATAGCCGCTCTGATAAATGGTCCAGCCGTTAAACCTAGCAGGTTTGTTAACTTCTACGGTAAAATCCTCATAATCAGTCGTTTTTCCGTATGCCCTGATTTCGGAAGCGAACTTTTTTGGCTTTCGGATCGTCATGGCAATGGCTTTATTATCTTGAAGATCAAGGTTTTTCGGATATACCATCGGGCTGCCGGAACTTACCCAGCCGGTATCCGTTTCTTTTGTTTTATTGTTAAACGTGCTGACCAGGGCTGCCGGTGCGCTGCCGTATGCTGCAGAAGGTGAAAAACCGGAGGAATCTTTTTGCGCATTTTCAATAAAATCAATGATACTAACGGTCCAGTCGCCCATGATTGCTTTATAATCTTTCTTAACCTCCAGCAGATCTTTTTTGCCTGAAACCAGCTTATTTGTCCGGGCATCGATCAGTCCCAGCTGCGGAGGATATTCATCGATGCTGAACTTCAGGAGTTTCAGATTGATGTTAGTTTCAAAAGCCTGCCCGTAATCATCAAAAGCCACATTTGTTACTTTGTTTTCGGTAAGCATCATGTTGAGTTTTATCGAATCGGAAGATCCCAGCGAAGCCGCCACGATGACGATCCATAAGCCGAGGTGATTCAGTGTGAATGCCACATTTTTTATGGAAAATGGCAGTATTCTGCGGATTATCGTGAAACTAAGGATCAGTAACAGATTAAAGCTGCAAAGCATAAAGGGCCAGCTGCGCGTAATATGCGTTAAACCTGCTTTACTTATGAAATCAAAGGTGTTTTTATCGCTTTGTGGTATAAACCCCATGAGCAGGGTCAGAAAGGCAAAGGCGGTGATCGCAGTGATTGCGGCAGGAGTGCTGGACAGCCATTTTTTAACCGGATGTTTTACGAGTATTTGAAATGCCAAAACATATCCGACAAAAAGCAGTAATATAAACAGGTTGGTCGGCCATGCAGGTATTGAAACACCTTTACTTCCGGTGGCAAATTCTATGATAAAGCCCAGGGCCATTAAGCCGGCAGCTATCGAAATACCTTCTCTGTAGTTCCATGGGAATTGTCCGAATTTTCTTTTTGATGCCGGTGCCTGGCCTTGTTCTTCCATATATGTTTTACTTCCGGAAAATTATGTGCAAGAAAATGAAATTACTCATTCATTGAAAGATGTACAAATATACAATTAAAAATAATTGACGATTACTAATTACCGGCTATGATTTAAGAATAAAATAAGCCTTTGATTCCAAAAATGGTATTAAATTTGGAAAACCGTCCCGCTAAATTCCAAACCATGAAACCAATCAGTAAAAGATCAATCCTGTTATCAGTAACACTTTCGGTGATGATGTTTTTTTGCAGCCAGCGTGCTTCAGCGCAATTTTTCACCGGAGGTGATATAAATATCAGTGCTTTAGGAGGTGTAAACATCGATGTGGCTCCCATTGTAGGGTATAAATATAAAAATTTCAGTGTGGGTTTGTCGCCCATAGTTTTGTATACGGCTACATCCACCGTGGGTATGAGCGGACAGTTCTCATACGGCGG
>DAOQAT010000114.1:0-5223 GCA_035354195.1 Bacteroidales bacterium
TGTATCGTGCCTCAAGGTAGTAGTCACCAATATAAACCCAGAACTGCGGTGTGACTACTGCCGATTCACCGGCCGACCATTGAACGGTGGTGTAAATGCCGGCATCATGAAACAGGCTGTCCTGCTCCTGGGCCCTGACAAGCCCGGCTTGTAAAAGCAGTAAAATGATGATAATGCCAAACCTTTTCATAAGGTAAAAATAATATATTTAATGAAACCCGGACAACAGTATTAATTTTCTTCTGCCGCCACCTTTGGGAACCCGGCTAAGACGTTTCTAATACTAGTGTATCGATGTAATCAAAATTCAGATTTCTAAAAATTCAACCGTATATTTTTTAAAAAAAAACAACGGATGCAAATTCATTTTTGACCGTCGAAGTGATTCTATTCCCAGGTCGGATTCCCAGTTGAGAAATTCTATTCCCCTGCTGTGAGAAAATTTTACGATTTCATTCATCAAAAACTGATAAATGCCCTTGTATTCGGTATTTGCTTTCCAGAAAAGGCCGGTCATAATTTTTTCGTTATTGATATCATTTATGGAAAATGCGATCATTTCATCCTTGTCAAAAATACTCAGGGCAACAAGCCCATTAAATTCATGGGCGGATGACAACAATTTTTTTAATGCTTTAAATTCACAGGCAGCCTCACATTCCTTCTTTTCAAGCTCTTTATTTTTTGTCCATTTTTTAAAAAGTGTATTTACCTGATCTTGTATTTTTTTTTGCGTCAAATCAATTTGGGTTACAGAAACAGTTGGATATTCTTTGTTAAAGGCCGAAATTTTATGCCGGTATATTTTATAGTTATTCCCTTTAGCATGAAAAAATTCGCGCACCGAAAAAATGTAATCGAAATTATCACGGTCTTCGGTAATGTTGACCACGGCCCCCTCAAGGCATTTGACGGTTTCTTCCGGCACACATCTCAACGCACAAGGCAACTGATGTTGCTTAAAAAAATCAGCTAATTCTTTTATCGTTTGCAGTAAAGCGTTTGTCCCGACAAGCGAAAAAAAATAGTCACCCGTTAAACAGTTGGTTTGTTTTATAAGCAGATTGTTGTTAATTATTGAGGCCTGAAAAGGTTGGTGGATTTCCCAGCAGCATAGGGTGGTGAACTGATATTCGGCATAAGGCAGAAACTGCAAAGTGAAATTTTCGATTTCCTTTTTGTCGGTTAATTCAAGGTTTTTAAACTGCGGAAAATGTGGTATCATATGCTAAGTAGAAAAAACGTGTAAGGATCTGCTGTTGCAAACAAATCAGGTTATTCAAAAACAAAGGTAACGGTTTTTCTATTGATGTTGCTACTGACTGACTGTGAATAACGCGCGTCACACTGAGCCGATTTTCCGGAAGAATTCACTTTAGAATTAAAAACAAAAGAAAATCGTGTCGAAGTGGGGCGCGCACGGAGAGAGTATCATTCTATGTGATGGCCAGTCTTCCCCGCCCGCCTGACCTGTCGGGCAGGCCTGACTGCCGTTACAGCGGGCAGGGACAATCTTCTCCTTCCGCTATCGCTACAGGAAAATCTGCTCAGACTGACCGGAAAATTGCGGGTCACACTGAGCGGAAATTGTGTGTTTGTAATATCAAAATTTTCCCAAATAAATTACCACAAAATCTGTATTTTTGTAATACAATTACATTGGATGCAAAAGACATTTTATATAAAAACAGGTATAGGTTTTTTAGTGTGCATTATCCTTTTCAGCCTGCAGACTATGGCTCAAAAGAAAAACCGCCAGGCAAAAGACACCATCAAGCCTGTGGCTGCTGATTATTTTACCGACAACTACCTGCGCGCCGAAGACTACGTATACAAGCCCAATATCAAAACCGTATTGTTTTACCGTGAAGGTTTTGTGCTTACCTCTCCGATCATTAACCTGAATACCGATGAAAAACTGGTATTAAAATTCGACGACCTCGAGGGCAATTTTAAACGCATGCGGTACACATTTATTCACTGCGATGCCTACTGGATGCCTTCCGATCTGCGGCCCAACGAATACCTGTCCGGATTTTATGAAGACGATATTACGGATTACAAATATTCGTACAACACACTTCAAAAATATACGAATTATACATTAACCATTCCCGGCGATAACATGAAACCGCTATTGTCCGGCAACTACCTGCTCAAGGTGTATATGGAAGATGAACCGGATAATCTGGTGCTTACCCGACGGTTTATGATCGTTGACACTAAAGTTACCGTCAATGCCATGGTGAACCAGCCCACGGTGGTTGAATACCGCAATTACAAGCAGGAGGTGGATTTTTCTATTGATAAAACCGGATACACGGTCAATAATCCCTATCAGGACCTGAAAGTGGTCATCCAGCAAAACGGGCGCTGGGATAACGCCATACGAAACCTCAAACCCTTATATATCAAGGGCGATATCCTTGATTATAATTATGAAGAAGAAAATGTGTTTTCCGGTGGCAATGTGTTCCGGTATTTCGATATAAAAAGCATGAATGCATATACCGAGTTCATTGCCCACCAGGTAAAGGATTCCATAGGGTATGAAGTTTTTCTGAAAGAAGAACAGCGGAAAACCTTCAAGGTATTTGTGTCGCAGAAAGACCTCAAAGGCCGCCAGTTCATCAAATCCGATGATAATGTCAACGACAGCGACATTGAATCGGAGTATGTTTATGTTCATTTTTTCCTGAAATATGAAGCTCCTTTTCAGGACGGCGGCGTGTATATTCTTGGCGGGCTGACCGACTGGAACTACTCCAAAGACGCAAAGATGGAATACAATTACGACTGGAAAGGTTATACAGCCACGTTGTATTTAAAACAAGGTTATTACAATTACCAGTATGTCTTTCTTGAAAACGGCAAACAAGTCGGCGATGAAACTTTGATAGAAGGTTCGCATTACGAAACCGACAATGAATACACCATTTACGTATACCACCGGGAGCTGGGTGAAAACTATGATGTGCTTATCGGGGTGAAACAGTTTAATACGTTTAGCAAACAATAGTAGACCAGAAGGCAGAATTATAAATGCAGAATGCAGACCCGATTGCCATTGGGAGCAGAAGTCAAAATGAAGATCGCCGCGGCGGGCCGCTGAAAGGGGCTTATGTTGCGGCTCCGGAGGAGCCAATCATTTTTAAAAATCCAATCATACCAACAAACTTGCCCCGGAGCGGGCAAAACGTTTTGTATTTCACAAAAAGTAATAGTTCCAATAAACGTTCCGCTCCTATGGAGCGGGCTGTTATTACCATGTTTATATTTTACCAACATTAAGCTCCTACGGAGCTATTATTTCATTCCGGAGAAATGTAATGTTGGTAAAAAAAATAATAAAAGGAAGCGTCCGCTCCAGAGGAGCGGGATATTAAAAGGGTCTGAAATCAATCCGGCGGTGGATCATTGATTGGGGCTTATGTTGCGGCTCCGGAGCGGGATGTTTAAAATGTCCTTAATATCGATCAACGATTAACGATCCGCCGCGGACAGATTTGCGAAGTTGATGAAAACATCCCGAATCGATCCGCTGTGGCGGATCGTTGATAAGTCTTTATTTGGCGGCCCCGGAGGGGCCGAACATTTTTAAAAAGCAAATCATCTTAAAAATCTTGCCCCGGAGCGGGCAAAACTTTTTCTTTTCTTCGCTTGCGGAGAATTGTATTCCCCGCGTTTTTTCTTTTTATTTTCTGTTTTTTATTAACAACCCCATTCCTTTTCATAACAATTTTCGGTTTGAATCGAAAAATATTATGATTATTTTCTGTTTGAATCGAAAATTATTATATTTTTGCTAAAATATTCGGCATGACCATAACAAGAAACATAGAATCGCAAATCAGGAAACGGCTTAATAAACATAAAGCCATCCTTATTTTTGGCGCCAGGCAGGTGGGAAAAACAACACTTGTTGAAAATTTGTTTAAAGGCAGGACAGGTGTTTTATTTCTGGATGGTGATGAAGCCGACCACCGCGAACTCTTGTCAAAAACAACGTCCACCCGCCTGAAAAGCATTATTGGGAAACACAAAATAGTGTGTATCGACGAAGCCCAGCGAGTTGAAAATATTGGCCTGACACTAAAATTGTTTACCGATAAAATAAAAGATGTGCAGGTTATCGCTACGGGGTCATCGGCATTTGAACTTGCCAATAAAACCAACGAACCGCTGACCGGAAGAAAATATGAATTTCACTTGTTCCCGCTATCATTTGACGAAATGGTTCAGCACCACGGCCTGCTTGAAGAATCGCGTTTGATACATCACCGGCTTGTTTATGGATACTATCCGGAGATTGTCGTTGATCCCGGTAGCGAAATCGAGCATCTGAAATTAATTGCCAACAGCTATTTATATAAAGATCTACTGATGCTTGAGACTATTAAAAAGCCTGTGTTGCTGCAAAAATTGGTAAAAGCACTCGCACTGCAGATCGGAAGTGAAGTTTCGTATCATGAGTTATCCCGTCTGGTTGAAGCAGATAAGGAAACCGTTGAAAAATATATTGATGCGCTGGAACGGTCGTACATCATTTTTCAATTACCATCACTAAGCAGGAATGTGCGCAATGAAATAAAAAAAAGCCGTAAAATATATTTCTACGATAACGGCATTAGAAACGCCGTTGCCGGAAATTTTTCACCATTGGAAAACAGGACAGATACAGGCGCTTTATGGGAAAATTTCTTTATCAGTGAACGGATGAAATTTATGATGAACCAGGGCATAGATACGAAATTTTACTTCTGGCGCACCACACAGCAGCAGGAAATAGATTTAATTGAAGAAACGGATGACAAACTTGAAGCTTATGAAATTAAATGGAGAAAAGGAAATTCAAGATTCCCGCTTACTTTTATAAATGCTTATCCAAAAACAAAAACTTACAGTATTACACAGGACAACTATACTGATTTTTTAAAGCAGATCCGTTGATTTATAATGACAAACGTAAAAACACGATACCTGATTTGACCAGAGCAATTTAATACCTTTTGTAAATTATTATTTCCTGTTTATCCGGCTTGAAAGCCTTTGCCATCTGTTTTTTTTCAATTCTTACCCCCATGAAATTGTTTTTGTAATACATTTGCACCGGATTTTTATGAAAAAACTTCTGGCCATATGTATTGTTGTGTTGCTGCTTTTCAATAGTATGGGATATTATATAGTTTTCAAGGCCACACAATACGCCATTAAAAAAGAGGT
>DAOQAT010000115.1:0-4944 GCA_035354195.1 Bacteroidales bacterium
GACTCAGGAAGGCTTACAAAATTTCAGCGGCTTGAGTTTTTTTCCTGTGAAAGCAAAATACAGGGTAATCTCAAAGCTAACCCTTACTCCTGGTGAACAAGCCTTTGAAATGCCCCGTTCTAAAGGCAATACAGGCACTTACCGTAAATATGGTATTGCAGAGTTTACTCTTAATGGTAAGTTATGCAGGTTGAGTGTGTATCAATACATGAAGTTTATCAACGACTCTTTGTACAAAGATGATTTGTTTCTGCCTTTCAAAGACCTGACCAATGGCGAACAAACATACGGCGGAGGCCGCTTTCTTGAGCTGAAAATTCCGGAAGGAGATCAATTGCTCATCGATTTCAACAAGGCCTATAATCCACTATGCTGTTATGGTAATCCAAAATATTCCTGCCCGATACCGCCCGAAGAAAACCATTTGAAAATAAAGATCTGCGCCGGTGAAAAAGTTTATACGGGTAAATGACAATTTCGAGTAAATTTTTTTTGATAAAAATTGCCGGATTTGCTTACACTAAATGGATGCAGGTACTGCAGCGTCAGGGTGTTTTAATCACCTGGGCATGAACAGGTATATCTGGTAAATTTCAAATACCGGAATGTTCATGGTTACTTCATGGCTTGCATTCAATTCATTAAGTATGGTGTTCTCGCCAAAAGCAAAGTCAGTACCGCAATCTACGAATATCACCTCTTTGTTTTTTATGTTCATTTTATCCGTTGAAGTAAGACCACGCATAGGGAAAATCCCATCTGCCTTTAACAGAGCTTTGGTATTTTTATAATCCTTAAAGTAATCAATATTGTAATGATAGGTGAATTCCAGGTGGCTGTATTCCGGCGAAATGATAATGATAGATTGCGGGTGCTGAGTCCTGAGCTCATTCACTGTCTGAACAAGTTGCTCCACCCTTCGGTTGTTGTCGGGGGCCAGATTGAGATTTAAAGCCATAAGAAGTAACAAGACAATTGTACTTACTAGTTTTACATGTTTGTACTGGGTGAATGTGGCTAGAAACAGCGCTATCAGCAAATAAAAACTGATGGAAATATAAATAATATACCTGTCGAGAAACATTGGTGCCCAAAAAGATAAAAAGAACATAGTCAGGTATGGAAATACAAACCAAATCAATAGGATTCGGGAGGAAGGAGTGCGAAAAAATGCTTTTATCTTATGGGAAAACTGTTTATTGCGTATAAGCAACACTATATAAATCACTGCGATAACAAGCATAGCCGCCATCACCATCCTTGAATTCATAAAGCGGTTCAGGTTCCCGTATAGTTCTGTAAATTCCGGTTGCCTCACCCACGTACCCTGCTCAACGGATATGCTAAAACGCTGCCACAAAATCAGGGCATTGGGAATATATGCCAGCATCAGTAAAATAAACACTACCAATATTTTTTTCCATATCCTGCTGAAGTTCCCTAACCAAAAAACACAAACAAACTCAGTTGCCACCACGAAAAAACCGAAATAATGCGAATACACCAGCAGTATATTCACAACCAGCAAGGCAATGTATGGTTTCCAGTTATCAGGACGGTTGACAACCGAAAGAAAATAAAAAAGACTAAGGCTTGAAAGAAAAACAAAAACAGGGTAAACTCTTGCTTCGTGCGAAAAATACATGTGGAAAAACGAAAGTGTGAAAACAAACCCTGCAATTAGTCCGGTTTGTTTTGAGAAAAATCTTTGCCCAATGAGGTAAATTACAGGGGCAGTGAGCGCACTGAAGAGTACCGATAAAAACCGCACCGACAAAGGGCTGATACCAAAAGCTTTTATCCAATAGTGTAATAATAAAAAATGAAGTGGAGGATTGTTTTCTGTTTTTAGCATAGTAAATACCGAAGCCAGGTCCATTTGGGCGTAATAGATGCTGAAAGGCTCGTCCAGTGCTATGTCGTTAGCCGAAACAAATAAAATTTTCAGGAAGAAATTCAGTACAAAAAACAGGAGGGCAGTAATTATTACTTCGTATTTTATATTTATGACTGATTTACACATATTTACCTGTTATTTCCCGGATTTCACTATTTTAAAAGTGCTACGGGTTTGTTTGGTCAAAACTTCAATAAAATACAGGCCGTCAGCGGCGGCTGAAATATCTATGGGAAAGGCCTGCATCGCGGCGTTATTCATGTTTCCGGAAACGATAAGGCGGCCCATGATATCGTAAACCATAATGATGAATCCTTCTGAGAATAAAGGCTCATTGATGATTATGTTATATTTTCCGCCCGACAGGGTTGGCGTAATGTACATGGACTTTTCTGACAGTGCCGTGGCGTGTTCATTTATTGCAAGAATATGCTCCGGTGTTTGCGTAAAATAACAATTGTTGCCGGTTTTTAGCAGGTATATATTCGACAAGCCGGGGCCTATACCCTGGGTGCTGCCCACAATAACATAGCCGCCGTCAGCAGATTGAATTACCTGATTTCCACTCTCATCATTAGCCGAACCATCCGTGAGGCTGCAATGAAAAACATCCCCATCGCCCATTACAAGCATTAGCACTTCTTTGCCACCCATACCTACTCCCGTGGTGTATCCGGTAAGTATGTACCGCGATGAATCATCGATAAACACATCGTAAACCATATCATCGCCCGGGCCTATATCCCAAAACTCAGGTAGCCTCCACCAATAATGATGGTTTTTATCAAATCTCATCAGCCAGTTTTCGTGCTGAATGGCATTATAACTCCTGGTCGAACCCACAAACACAAATCCCGAATCAGGAGTCTGTTTTATGCTGTAGATGATGTCTTCTTTATCTTCTCCGTAAGTTTTAGTCCAGATAGTGTCGCCATTCCGGCCCAGATTCAGGACATACCCGTCGTAATCGCCATATCCGAAACTATTGGTAGCGCCCCCTATCAGGTAAGTACTGTCATAAAGAATATCCACTGAGGTGGCATAATCTGAACTGTCGCCTCCGAAAGTTCTGGTCCAAAGGGTGTCTCCCTGAAAATCGGTTTTTACTACATATACATTATCGTTCGACGGTCCGTAGCTGTATGTCTTGCCAACTATGATGTAGGCGTTGTCGAAAGTCTCTTTTACAGCCTGGGCAATATCCCAGTCGGCGCCCCCGTATGTTTTTTCCCATTCAGTGTTAAGGCTGGAGTCAGTTTTTATCAGTAACATGTCGTAACCTTTGGCCGGATATTTATTGGTTAATCCGCAGATTAAAAAGCCATGGTCTGAGGTTCTGATGAAGTCGTTAGCCCAGTAAACCGGGCCTTCTCCGATTTCCTTATTTCCGATTATATGCCCAAGAGAGTCGGTTCTGATTATGTCGATAATATTATTGCCTGATGAGGCGCTCACATTGCTTAAAATGTAATAGCCCCTGTCACTGCTTTCGATGATTTTCTGGCCATAATTAAATGGCATATTGCCATATGTGTGCTTAAAAACGGTGGGTTGGGCATGGGATAATTGTCCCGGGAAAATCTGCAGGGCGCATATCAGTATGGATAAGACAATGATCTTTTTCATTTATAATGTTTTGATTATCGAAATGAAACCACCCAATCCGGCAGATTTTTTTGGGAATAAATAAGAATTTATATAAGCTGTCTGTAATTCTACGTAAAATTTTTTGTTGATAGCTGCCGATACCCCCAGGCCGCAGTTAAACCTGCCATATCCGCCCGCCTCAATGGAAGGGGAGATGCTGATGACAGAGTTTTTTACAGGAATATTCAGCGAGCCCGTCAAACGCAGTTGAGGCCTGTAAACCGAAAAGGCATAACTGTTGAGGCTGCCTGTCAATGATAGCCAGCGTTTGAATAGATACCTTTTGTAGCTGATAAAAATCCGCATGGGAATCATTTCCGAAAATGCATCCTGTGTTTTTGCAAATGCGAACTCATTTACCAGGCTGTCGGCACTTATCCCGCTGATGGTTTCTCCGTTTATGTCAAACAGGTTGCTGATTTCAAAACCTTCGAAATGCACCAGGGTGTCTTTGGAATAACTTTGCGAATTCTTTTTCCACCGGATAAAACCAAGGTCTTCCAGTTGACAGGTAATAATATTGTTTTCGTCACGGAATACGTAAGCCACATCGGCCGAAAATCCCCAGCCATTCTCGGCGCCAAAGCCCGAGTGGAGTGTGTCCGAACGTTTCATGCCGATAGTCATATTGAGGTCGAGGTATTCCGCATTGTGCTGTGTAAATAGCGAACCGTAAGGAATTTCATATTTCATCAGGTTCTGGCCATTGTTAAAGCCCACACCTGCGGTAAGAACATAGGTGGCATTGTTTTTTTGCCAGGTTTTACTGATACCTGCTTTGAGTTGCTGAAAATTCAGGGTTGTATAGGATAAGTCATCAAGAGACAATTGCTGCCCTGTAAAAGTTTTGTTCCCCCAAAAAAAGAGTTGGAAAAAGTTTTTATTGAAGCCTATCTCCATCAGGTTGTGGTTTTCGAAACCTGCGTAATAGTTGATATTATTTTTTTTGCCTGGAATATTCAGGTATATATCGGTATTGAAAAGGTATGCCAGAATATTATTGTTCGTATTCAGTCGGTTTAGCGCGTTGGTTTTCATTGAGTTGTCAAGAAAACTGCCATTGTAAAAGGATGCGGCAAAATTGTTGGTAAGGCCGTCAGAATTGAATTCCATTGTTGAATTCAGTGAAAGATAGTATTTGCCGGTGTCGATATTTTCACAGTAGTATTGTTGCGAAAACCCATGTAGGGAAACAACACACAGTAACGCTACAATCAGCCGGCAGTATTTATTTGTTTTTATCAATGGGCGTGTCATAGGTTACAACTGTATCTGGTAGGAGAAATCACCCGTTAGTTTAAGGTCGAGTCTGTACTGATCGTATATTTTTACGTGATGGCTTGCACCGTTGGTATTGAACCGCGCCACTACCTTCATTTTTTTTGTCTGATAGAGGCGGG
>DAOQAT010000116.1:0-4798 GCA_035354195.1 Bacteroidales bacterium
TGGTGCAAATTTAAAAAAAATAATTACTCTGAAATTTGTTTAGCAACATAGAAGTGGTCCCGACGCCGCTAAGCGGGTCGGGAAACACCTGCGGTGACTTTGCAGATTTTCAAATGTTTTCCGATTCACGCCACCGCTGGCCCGCACGCCAGGAATTGCCCGCGCGCCTGATATCGGCAAACCTATCCCGAAAAAAACCGAATTGTTTCGTAGAAATCCGCCATTTGGCGGATGCGTAGGCCTGAAAATATGTCGGTGTCAGGGAGTGGCCTGTGCGAAGGTTCGGTATATATTTTCTTGAATTTTTTGGTACTTTTTGTTTCAAGACAAAAAGGACAATTAAAAAAAAATTGTTAATTTTTTGATTATGCGGATTTTAAAGCGAGATATATAGATTCGAAAAAAGATTTGACCCATTTTTTGATTAACCAATCTTACGTTGTCAAAATACCCTAATTTTGCTGAAAAATTCAAACATGACAAACCGCGTCAGGGTGCGTTTTGCGCCCAGCCCCACCGGGCCCTTACATATTGGTGGTGTCCGCACCGCCTTATACAACTATCTTTTTGCTAAAAAACACCACGGCGATATGATACTGCGTATCGAAGACACCGACCAGGTACGTTTGGTCGGCGGCGCCGAAGCATATATCGTGGAATCCCTCAAATGGTGCGGGATAAATTACAATGAAGGCGTTGGTGTCGGCGGCCCGCATATGCCTTACCGGCAATCAGAACGCAAGGGGATTTATAAACAATATGCCCTGGATCTGATTGAAAAGAATTTTGCCTATTATGCCTTTGACACCTCCGAAGAGCTGGACAACCTCCGCAAAAGCCATGAAGCAGAAAAAAAGACCTTCCAGTACGATCAGAAAAACCGGATGCACCTGAATAACGCACTTACCCTTCCCGAAGCCAAAGTTCAGGAGTTGATCGAATCCGGGGCGCCGTACGTGATACGTTTAAAAATTCCCGAAAACGAAAAAATTGTCATCAACGACCTCATCCGCGGCGAAGTTATCTTCGATTCTTGCCTGCTCGATGATAAGGTTATTTTCAAGTCCGACGGGCTGCCAACCTATCACCTTGCCAATGTGGTGGATGATCATTTGATGGAAATTTCGCATGTGATCCGCGGCGAAGAGTGGCTTCCCTCCGCCCCTTTGCATATCCTGCTTTACCGTTACCTCGGCTGGGAAAATGAAATGCCGCAGTTTGCCCATCTGCCCTTATTGTTAAAACCCGACGGCAACGGCAAACTCAGCAAGCGCGACGGCGACAGGCTGGGATTCCCGGTCTTTCCACTACGATGGACCGATCCTAAAAGCGGTGAAATCTCTTCGGGTTACCGTGAATCAGATTATATCCCGGAAGCCTTCATCAATATGCTGGCATTGTTGGGATGGAACCCAGGAACGGAACAGGAAATTTTTACCATGGACCAGCTCATCGAATCTTTTTCACTTGAACGCGTAGGGAAATCGGGCTCGAAGTTCAGCCCTGAAAAAGCAAAATGGTTCAACCATCAGTATATTCAGATGAAATCGGATGAAGAACTTGCGGCATTGTTCATGCCGGTCCTTGAATCAAAAAATATCAAGGCCACTCCTGCTTTTGCAGCAAAAATCTGTTCCCTGGTAAAAGAACGGATCACCTTTTCGCATGAACTCTGGGACCAGGCTTCCTATTTTTTCACGGCTCCGGCCGAATACGACGCCAAATCGGTGAAAGACCGCTGGAAAGGCGACTCCGCTAAGATACTGTCGGAAATGATTCCGATCGTAAAGAACGCGGAACCTTTTTTGGCTGAAAGCCTCAAACAGCAGGTCATGGATCATATTTCCCAAAAGCAATACAGCCTCGGGCAGGTGATGAACGCGTTCCGCCTGCTGCTGGTGGGCGCTTCCAAAGGGCCCGACCTGTTCATCATCATGGAGCTGATCGGCAGGGAAGAAACCATCTCGCGCATCGAAAACGGCATTGCACGCTTAAGCGTTGTCTGACATGAAGACCGACGACAACTGGCTTGAACGCACCGAACTTTTAATAGGAAAAGAAAATCTTGAAAAGCTGCGCCACGCGCATGTTTTGGTCCTCGGGCTCGGCGGCGTTGGCAGTGCGGCTGCCGAAATGCTTTGCCGTGCCGGGATCGGGAAACTTACCATTGCCGACGCCGATGTCATTCAGCCATCGAACCGCAACCGCCAGCTTATCGCCATGCACAGCACCGAAGGAACGAAAAAAACCGAAGTACTGGCCGCCCGTTTACGCGACATCAACCCCGAAATTCAGCTGATCCTGGTTGACAAATTCCTGAAGGAAGATCCGATGATCGGATTGCTGGAACAACACTATGATTATGTGGTTGATGCCATAGACACCTTGTCGCCAAAGGCATACATGTTGTTGAATGCGGTAAAGATGAATTTAAAGGTGGTGAGCGCCATGGGCGCTGGCGCGCGGCTCGACCCGTCGAAAATCTGTGTGGCCGATATTTCGGAAACCCACACCTGTACCTTTGCGTTCGACATCCGGAAACGGCTCCGGAGGCTCGGGCTGACCACGGGTTTTAAGGCTGTTTTTTCTACAGAACCGCCGTTAAAATCTTCTGTAATTTTCCATGACTCGGAAACGAATAAAAAATCCACTGCCGGAACCATTTCCTATATGCCGGTAATGTTCGGTTGTTATTGTGCTTCGGTGGTGATACGGGATTTGATTGGGGCGTAAATGATCGTGTGACAAACCAGTTTACGGTTCAGGTGCGTTGACATTAGGTCATCCAAACGATTTATTTACCGCACAGTAGGTATCATGTTGAAGTTCTGAACCATTTGAGATGCTTATTGTCTGGGATTTTTTTTACGAATTAGTTGAGATTCCTCACCTGCCATGCCTTCACTGCCGTTGCGGCAGCCAGGTTCGGAATGACACTTCATTTTTGTGGGTACAGGGGGATGGAGGCCGCGGAGCGCTTTGCGCTCCGCGGCCTCCATCCCCCCAACAACAAACAAAAATGTCATTTCGAATTTAGCGAAGCTAAATGAGAAATCTCCTTATTTTCAATGGTTTCAGAAAAGTGAATAACTATCATTCAACTAATTTAACAAAATTATTTTTCTTTTTGTGATTTTATTATTAAAAGCATGTATTTTTATGGTATAAAATCCGGAAGGACTATTTTATGGACGATTAATTTCATTAAACCCTGACGTTTCTTTTAAATTTATATGCTAATTGACATGAAAATGAAAACAAAAATCTTATTACTCATGCTTTTTATGTCGTCTATACAGATTTCTGATGCCCAAATTACATTTGAACGAACATACGGTGGCATTGATATAGATCAAGGATCTTCAGTTCAGCAAACCAATGACAATGGATATATTATTATTGGGCACACTAAAAGTTTTGGTGACAGTACCAGTAGTAATGTGTATTTGATAAAAACAGATGAAAATGGCGATACACTTTGGACAAGAACATATGGTAGAACAAATGATGATTATGGGCAGTCAGTATTACAAACAAATGATAGCGGATACATTATTTTAGCTATTACTAAGAAACTTCCGGATACTGGAAGTATTTATATTATAAAAACAGATATGAATGGAGATACATTGTGGACTAAAACCTTAAATTCAAGGTATAATTCAGGTGTTTCAATTCGACAAACCAGTGATAATGGATATATTATAACTGGTTCTATAAAAGATTATGCTGATTTTACAAATGGTGATTTTTATTTGGTTAAAACGAATGAAATTGGTGATACTCTATGGACCAAAACTTATTATAAGGAATACACAGATGATTTTGGACTATCAGTTTTACAAACAAATGGTAACGGGTTTATCATAGTTGGCGGAACCATTAATTATAATGAAGGAACAGAGGACATTGCCCTGATTAAAACAGATATGAATGGAGATACTTTATGGACAAAAACATATGGCGGAACAAATACTGATTATGCTCGTTCAATCATAGAAACCAATGATAATGGATATATTATTTGTGGATCAACATATAGTTTCGGTAATGGTGGTAGCGATGTGTATTTAATAAAAATTGATTCCAATGGCAACCAGCAATGGTACAAAACATTTGGTGGTATTTATAATGAGGCAGGACATTGTATTTATAAAACTATTGATAACGGATATATTATTACCGGCTATAGTTCTAATAATACTTTAACATCAAGCGCTGATCTTTATTTAATAAAAATTGATGAAGCCGGCGACACTCTTTGGACAAGAACTTATGGCGGCACCCAATATGACCGAGGTAATTCTGTTCAACAAACTAATGATAACGGATATATTGTTTGTGGTACAACAGTGAGTTTTGGTAACGGGAATGGTGATGTTTACCTTATTAAAACAGATGAAAACGGTGAATCTACAGGTTTTAATGAAATGACAGATTCTGATAATTTACAAATATATCCAAATCCAAATCACGGCACTTTTCATATAAAAGTTCAAAACCTCAATAATGAGGATCTGTCAATAGAAATTTTTAATATAAACGGGCAAGCTGTTTATAAAAACCAGTTTAATAAGACAGTTCGCACCACAGAAAAAATTGACTTATCATATTGTTCTAAAGGATTATATTTTGTGAAAGTTCTAAATGAAAACAATATTAAAGTAAAAATAATTATAATTAACTAAAATAAAGGGCAAATAAAATGAAAAAAATATTAGTTTATACATGTTTAGTTTTTATTGTAGATTCCGGACGATACTGACCCCCCATTCCGGAGCAAGCTGACCCCCCATTC
>DAOQAT010000117.1:0-4279 GCA_035354195.1 Bacteroidales bacterium
TTCTTTTTATTCTTTGGCTTTTCGGCCATAAGATGAGAAAAATATACTATTGTAAGGGAGTAACTATTTCAAGCACTTCCGGCAAATCCATCCCTAAAGATTTCAGCCTTTCGATAGTAGGAACACCGTTTGGAGTCCAGCCACGGCGGAAATAAACAGCATCAAGAAGTTTTTCGTATTGTTCTTCCCTGAACTTACGTGTGATCGCAACTTTTTCTTCCGTGGATTTTCCTTCAGGATCAATACCGATCTTTTCTTTCATCTGTTTGTCGTAACGTTCCTGACGTGATTCGTACTCTTCAACAGTAACAGGTCCGGCAGCACGATAAGGCTGTGCGTCGTGTTTGCGCAAACCTTTTCCGCAGCGGATATTGAATACGCGCTGGAATTGATAAACTCTTTCGGATTGAATAATCATCGAATCTTTATCAAGCTCGAGGCCGGTAACCGCTTTGTAAATGGTAACGTAATTATCAACATGTTCGGGAACTTTACCGGGTTCGGCATGGGTGTGATTATCGGCGGGTTCCACGTCGTTCCAAGGCAGTTTACATAAGCCCTGCAGACCAAACCACGTACGGAACATCGGGAAATAATATAATGCTTCTGCTTTTTTCTCAAATGTCGGAATCTGGTTATTGACCATATCCATGAAGATCAGCCATGCCTCGTCGTGTTGCGGACCTTTGTTGGTCATGGCGTAACCGCCTTGTTGCGCCAGTGATTCTTTGGAAACATATTGCGAATATTCAAGGCCTTTGTTTTCCATGCCTATATCCTGTAAGAAGTTAGGATCGCCCCAACCTTTTTCAGCAAATAGTTTTTTCATTTTATGAACACCTTGTCCGGCAATCACGCCAAAACCTTCTCCACGTGCGAGCTGATGCAGAATTTCCATGGCGCCATCGGAGTTTCCAAAGTTCAGTTTTACGCCTCCGGTGCGTTCTTCATTCAAAATTCCGTTTTCATAACATTCCATTACAAAGCCAAGGATCGTTCCCCAGCTTATTGTACAGATTCCATAAGTATCGCAATAAAAATTAGCCTCAATAGTAAAATCCGGATCGAAAATCCCTGCGCAGGAACCTAATGAAGCCGCAGTTTCATACTCAGGACCATCCACGATTACTTTTGAACCTTTGTACGGACCGGTGCGCAGTTCGTAATTATCCACGCCCTTTGCGCACGACATGTTGCATCCTATCCAGCATCCGTCGGGCACATTTTGTGTGAAACGTTCTTTATAAACATTGGCATGAACTTTTATCGCGTCGGGATGGCTGCCGAATTTAAAATTATTTGTCGGGAATAAATCGTAATCATTCATGATGTGCGTCAGGTGAGCCGTTCCAATCTTGCGCATCTGGCATTGCGAATCGTCGAGCTCACGCATTTCTTTATTGAAGCGCTTCCCGCGTTCCATGATCGGTTCCAGGTCAACAACATTATTAAGGTTTCCTTTTACACCGGGCACTTTGGCTACCACAGCTTTTATTTTTTTATCACGCAGCACAGTTCCGATCCCGCCTCTGCCGGCTTGTTTCAGGCGTACAACTTTACGTTTCATATCAAAGAACGTGAAGTTCAGGCATCCGATAAGAGAATGGTCGGCAGCAGTACCGGCTGAAACAACGGAAACATTCATCCTGTCTTTTTCATCATTGGCAAAAACCTCATGCAATACTTCACCAATTACATGGCTGTCGATGGGAAGATCATCAGCATCGTAAATCTCTACTTTGCCATTAACACCGTCAATAAAAATAATGACTTCTTTTTCTGATTTTCCCTGGATTTCCATGGAGTCAAAACCGGAAAATTTCATGAAGGGCCCAAAATATCCGCCTACATTGCTGTCGATCGGAATATCGGTTTGCGGCGATAACGCAACCACAAGCGATTTTCCTGTTCCGGAATATTGGGTGATACCGCAAATAGGACCTGTATTTATTACTATTTCATTTTCAGGGTCGTTCCATTTTGTATCAGGTTTTGTAGCGTCCCACAAAAGTTTTAACCCAAAACCTTTTCCGCCGATAAATTTATCTTTCATCAGTTGTGATACGGGTTTCTCTTTTATCTCCTTATTGCCAACATTTACGTAAAGTGTACGCATGTTGTATCCTTTTTCAACGGGTTTCAGTTCGTACGACCATTCTTTCAACAAGCTGTGTTTGTTTTTAAATTCCTGAAGGTTCATAGTTTTTATGTTTGATTAGTTTTTTCTTATTTTTTACAAAAATATAAATAATAAAAATCATAAAGAGCTTATATCAAAAAAATGTTGATATGTAGCGGGATGCATAACGTATTTTGGTTAATAGGTCTAAAAAATTAATAATTTATAGATACGTTATACTTTATAGACATTTTTTACTGCATTTAACACAGCAAAAAAAGCAGAAAATACTTTTTTAAAAATAAGACTAAAAAACAATTTCTAATACCTCAGCCACTTCCATAATTCGCGGTAACTAATTTTCTTTCCATACATCAGAATTCCTGTACGGTAAATTTTGGCTGCAAGCCATGTGCAGAAAATAAATCCGAAAACAAGCAAACCCATTGAAAGTATGAGTTCGTAAACGGGGACACCAAATGGTAAGCGGATCATCATGACAATAGGAGAAGTTAACGGGATGATAGAAAACCAGAATGCTATGGGTCCCTGTGGATTTTCAATGATGGGCTGGGCTAATATAAAAGCAAGTATCAGCGGAATAGTGATGGGAAGCATGAACTGCTGCGTATCGGCCTCATTATCTACCGCCGATCCGATAGCTGCAAATAAAGCTGCATATAAAAGATATCCGAAAAGAAAGAAAAAGAAGAACGACGCAATAATAAGCGTGTAGTTATAATTTCCGATGCTATTTAACAACGACTGAATCATTTCATTGTCTGAATCCTGTCCTTTTTTCATATCGGGATTTTCTGGAAACAAGGTGTTGCTTTGTTTTGTAATTTGAGTCTGTTCGGTTTTTACGATATTTTTATGTCCGATCGTCATCTGAAATACAGTAACAATCGACAATGTAAGCACTATCCATAATAAAAACTGTGTCAATCCTACCAGAGCAATGCCAACAATTTTTCCGAGTAGCAACTGGAATGGTTTTACCGATGATACAATAATTTCAACGATACGGCTGGTTTTCTCTTCTATTACACCCCGCATGACCTGATTGCCATACATAAAAATTGAAAAATAGATCAGAAATCCCGCAAAAATTCCTATCAGTGTGGTTGCCAGAGGCAGGTTCTTCTCTCCGGTTTTGATATTTTCAGAATTAATAGTGATGCGGACCTTGGCTTCATCAATTTGCTTCTTATCGATCCCATATAATTCCATGAGTTTCTTATTCTCATAGATATACTTCATCTTATCTTGAATATACGATGTAACCGTATTCCCTGGTTGTTTATCTGCAAAATACAAAATTGCATTTGTTGGTTCCGTTAGGCTGGGTTTCGGTATATAAAGCAATGCTGAAGTATTACTTTGATCAAAATTGGCGATAGCGGTTTCTATGTCGGTATAGATATAATTGAATTTTATTGTCTCATTACTCCCAAGTTTATTATAAATTCCTGTTTCATCAAGTACGTTGATAATCTTTTGTTCCTTGTCAAGTTTTGTAATATAATAAGGAACGATCATCAAGGCAGCCATCAGCAAGGGGCCGAGTATTGTCATGACAATGAAAGACCTTTTTTTCACCCTCGATAAGTATTCGCGTTTTATGATAATTAGCGTTTTTTTCATGGTACTTATTCTGTCAGAGATGAATTTGTGTTATAGTGAAGAGTGTCGGAGTTTACCTTTGCAATAAAAATATCGTTCATGGTTGGAACGATCTCCTGCATGGCATGAATATTTCCATAAGGCATTAATGCCATTATGAGTTCATTGGTAGATTTTTTATTCAGAATTTTTATCTGTGCCTCAAGTACTTCATTCTTATAAGTCTCCTCAACCACTTCAAAATCATGATTTAGTGTGTCTTTCAACTGTTTATTAAATCCAGTGATTTCTACCTTGTAAATATCAGACTTATATGAAGATTTTATTTCCGATACCCTGCCTTCCAGAATTTTTTTCGATTTGTTTATCAAGGCAATGTGGTCGCAAAGTTCTTCAACCGAAGCCATGTTGTGTGTAGAAAAAATTATGGTAGCTCCATTGTCGCGCAGACGCAATATTTCATCTTTTATCAGTGACGCGTTTATCGGATCAAAACCGCTGAAAGGCTCGTCGAATATGAGTAGTTTAGGGTCA
>DAOQAT010000118.1:0-4187 GCA_035354195.1 Bacteroidales bacterium
TTGAAGACGAACTTGAACAACAGAAATCCGAGATCATTGCCAAACTTGAAAAAGGACAGGTACTTGAAGGTATCGTAAAAAATATCACCTCTTACGGTGTATTTATTGACCTGGGCGGTGTTGACGGCCTTATCCATATCACCGACCTTTCGTGGGGACGTATCAACCATCCTGAAGAAATCGTAACACTGGATGAAAAGATTCAGGTTGTAATCCTTGACTTCGACGAAGGCAAAAAACGTATTGCTTTAGGTTTGAAACAACTTACACCTCATCCTTGGGAATCACTTGATGCGAACCTGAAGGTTGGTGATAAAGTAAAAGGTAAAGTGGTCGTTATCGCTGACTATGGCGCATTCATCGAAATCGCAAAAGGCGTTGAAGGGCTTATCCACGTTTCTGAAATGTCATGGTCACAGCATTTACGCACCGCTCATGATTTCCTGAAAGTTAACGACGAAATAGAAGCCATCATCCTGACCTTAGACCGTGAAGAACGCAAAATGTCGCTGGGTATTAAACAACTGATACCGGATCCATGGACCAATATCAGCGAAAGATATCCCGTACATTCAAAACACGAAGCTATCGTCCGCAACTTTACCAACTTTGGTATTTTTGTTGAACTCGAAGAAGGTGTTGACGGCCTGATCCATATTTCTGACCTTTCATGGTCGAAGAAAATCAAGCATCCGGCAGAATTCACCAAGATCGGCGAAAAGATTGAAGTAGTCGTTCTGGAAGTGGATACCGAAAACCGCAGGCTGAGCTTAGGCCACAAACAATTAGAAGAAAACCCGTGGGACATCTTCGAAACTGTGTTCACCGTTGACAGCGTACATAAAGGTACCATCGTAAGTTCCAACGACAAAGGCGCGATCATTTCATTGCCATACGGCGTTGAAGGTTTTGCTCCGGCACGCCACCTGTTGAAAGAAGACAACACCACGGCCCGCACTGATGAAACCATCGACTTTAAAGTTATCGAATTCTCGAAAGATAACAAGAAGATCCTTGTTTCTCATACCAAGACCTGGCAGGATGCCATCAATGCTGAAAAGGCAAAAGACGCGGCTGACAAGAAGAGCAAGGACACTGTTGCTAAAAAGGCTGTCAAGAAAATCAAAGACAACCTCGAAAAAACAACCCTTGGCGATATCGAAGCCCTGGCCAATCTGAAATCAGATATGGAACAGAGTGAACGCGAAAGCTTTGACAAGAAATACAAAGAAAAACAAAGCAAAAAAGAAGAAAAAAAGGAAGAGGATGCTAAAGAAGCTGACGGCGAAATTAAATTTGAAGAATAACAGTTTCCTTTCTTTAATAAAAAAGCCGGTTCGAATGAGCCGGCTTTTTTTATTACATCGGTTCAACCCAAATTCCGCATTAAAGAATTTTCTAATGCGTAGCATTAGGAATAATTAAGTATAATTAACTGTTTATAAATAACTTATAGTGTGAATTTTTAATGCGGAATCGACAAAGTAAATGTAATCCCGGCAATTAAAAAATTGCCAGGAACATTTACTAAGTCGGCCTGCCTGACTGCGCCATGCAGGCAGGGGTTCCCTCCCGACACTTCGTGTGCGGGACGGGCAGATTCAACGCACAATCCTGCGCGCTACTCAATAGTTCACTACGTTCCTATCGCCTAATCTGGGTTTAATTATACTATTTTTTTTCAGCGATACTGACAAATTCATTGTATTTGAAAAATCGCCCGAATATTCTTGGAAAAGGGAAGGAATAATGTTTTATGGGCGTGGCCCCAATCAATTGAATAATATTATTGAGCGTGCTGAAATCCATGAATTGAACATGGGTCTGATCTGAGCGGTAACCCGATTCCTGGGGTGTGATGATCATGACCCGCCCTTGTGGTTTAAGCAAGTGAATGTATGTATTCAGAAGTTTTACAACCTCGTCTTTGGTCATATGCTCGGCCACATGTGCCAGCAATATGGTATCAAACCGTTCGGGAACATTAAACGCCGAGGTGTGAAATTCTTCCGCGGTGAAGGCCGACAACCCTTTTGCCCGGGCCATTTCCACAGAAGAGCGGTTGTGATCAATACCCACCCCGTTTCCATTTATATGGATGAGGTTTCTCCCGATGCCACAACCGATATCGAGGATAAATCCGGGTTTCAGGCGCCGTAAATGCCTGCGGTAAGGCCGTTGCACATCCAGCATCCTTTTCCACCATACATATTGTTTATCGAAAAGACGTTCAGTATATGTATTATCCTGTGTCGTTATCTGATCTGCGGAATGGTTTTTCTGAAAAGTAGGACTCATCTTGTTTGTAAAGGTATTTATTTTTAAAATATCAGTGAACAAAAAAGGCCTTTTTTAGCGGGCCTGCCTGTTTAAAGAGATACACAAGCCATAGGCGATCAACAGTAATATACCGGATGAGGTTTTTCTTACCATAAAAAATTTTAAATGAATTGGAAAATAGTTATTTTTACTGTGATTTTAATAAATACTATTATGAAGAGTATACGGTCACGAATTATTGTGCTTGCCATACTTTTTGCGGTTGGCCTGGTTATCACATACTCGAATCATTTTCATAACGGATTTCATTTTGATGATTCTCATACCATCGAAAATAACCCTTATATCACCAGCCTGGATAATATTCCACTTTTTTTTAAAGACATCAAAACATTCAGTTCCCTGCAGTCACACTGGGGTTACCGGCCCGTGGTTACGACAAGTCTAGCCATTGATTACGCGATGGGCGGCGGATTAAATCCTTTCTATTTTCATTTATCAACGTTCATTTGGTACATGATGCTTTGTATATTGTTGTTTTTTGTTTATAACAAAATTGCCGGTAAATCGCTGAATCATAAATGGACGGGATACATCGCACTGCTTGCTACAGCGCTTTATGCTTTCCATACGGCCAATGCCGAAACCATTAATTATATTATTTCCCGTTCAGATGTGTTGTCTGCCTTGTGCATTGTGGCATCGCTGGCACTTTTTGTGTTGTTCCCGAAGTTGCGAAAATGGGGAATCTATATTCTGCCAGCAATAATTTGTATCGGGATAAAAGAAATCGTGTTAGTCCTGCCGGTAATTTTGTTTTTTTACATACTGTTTTTTGAGAAAAACCTTTCTATACAGGATCTTTTCAAGCGTAAAAATTTTAAAACATTTTATAAAACGGTAGCGGTAATTTTACCGATTTTGATTATTCTGATACTATTACAGGTTTATGCCTTATCAAAAATACCCCCACAGGTGGCTCAGAATATTTCAAACCCGCTGGTTCCTTATTGGCTTACGCAGGCATTTGTGTGGGTTCATTATTTTTACACCTTCTTTTTACCGGTTAACCTCAGCGCAGATACCGACCTGACTGTTTTGCCCAATGTTTTTGACGACCGGATCATTACCGGGCTTATCTTTATTTTCTTATTGATTTTTACAATTATAAAAACTTCGAAAAAGCCTGAATACAGGCCAATATCTTTTGGGTTGATTTGGTTTGCTGTAGCTTTAATTCCCACATCCGTTATTCCGCTCACAGAGGTATTGAATGATCACCGGATCTTTTTTCCGTTCATCGGGCTGGCATTCAGTGTGGTTTATGCGCTGGGCCTCGTTTTGATTAAATATGAAAAAATCATCCTTAAAGGAAAAAAATACCAGGCGCTGATTTGGGTCGTTGCTTTTTTAATTTTATCGGGGTATGCTTATGGCGCCTTTCAAAGAAATAAGGTCTGGAAAGACGAAGAAACACTTTGGCTGGATGTCACAAAGAAAAGCCCTCAAAATGGCCGGGGACTGATGAATTATGGCTTATCTCAAATGACCAAAGGAAATTACACTGTGGCTTCTGAATATTTTGAAAAAGCGCTTGTTTATACGCCTTATTATTCAAGGTTGCATATAAACCTCGGGATACTGAAAGGTGCGATGGGAAAGCCGGTGGAAGCGGAAGAATATTTTAGAAAAGCCTTACAATACGATCCGAACTATAACGAAGGTTATTACTATTATGCAAAGTTTTTGATGCAGTACAACCGCCTGAGTGAAGCCAGGGCCATGGCTGAAAAAGGCCTTCAAATAAATCCTTTTTATATGCAGGGGCTTTACCAGATGATGAGTATTTATCATGCTTTGGAACAATGGGATAAACTGGATTCTATCTCACAACATACCCTGACCAT
>DAOQAT010000119.1:0-4186 GCA_035354195.1 Bacteroidales bacterium
TTCACCGTACCGCCTTTACCGACAAGGCTTTCAACGATACTCAAACATACAATGAAAGGCAATGTCAACCCGAGCAGGAGTTTTTGAAATAAAATCTTCAGCCTGCCATAGCCGGGGGCATAAACCTTATTGCCTTTCAGGCGTTCAAAAAGCACCTCTCTTTGCTTAGAAAAAACATTCATCAGGCTTTGAAACCAGCCGTAAGGATTTTGCTCCAACGAAAAATAATTCACTTTTTCGATGCTGAAATTCAGTTTTTTCATGGCTTCCAAAAAGTCACGCGGTTTAAAAAACAACAGATGGCGCGGCGGGTCCAGGTGCAGCCATTTTCCTTTGAAACATCCGGCCTGCCAGCTTCCTATGTTCGGCATGGAAAGAACCAGGCGCCCTCCCGGCTTCAACACATGGCTGATAATTTCAAGTGTTTTTTTCGGTTCGGTAAGATGTTCAAACACATGAAACATGGTTATGACATCAAAAAAATTTTCCGGAAAATCTCTTTCGCCCAACGCCCTGGTTTGAATATGCAACTCTTTGTTTCCAAGGGTTTTCACCAAGGCGGTTTCGCTGCGTTCGATGCCGTATAAGCCATAATTTCCGTATGAAGACAGGTGGCGCAAAAAATCGCCTCTGCCACAACCGATATCCAGTATGTTTTGGTTTTCTTTCAGCAGGGAAGCAATGCCTGCAGCTCTTTTTCTCCTGAATCTATCAATGAACTTAGCCACAGGTTTCACCCCAAACTTATGTTGTTCTGAGCCGTAATACGAAGTATCATAGGCTTTGCTCAACAGCTCAGCGGTGGGCATTGGAAATAAGAACCAACACCCGCAATTAAGGCATTGTCTTAATTCATAGTTGTTCCCGAACATATCAGTGGTTGCATATTGAAATCTGCAGCGAAAATTTCCGCAAAAGATACAAGCGGCATCAGTTTTTTCAGGAAGCGGCATCAGAATGATTTTCAAAAATTTTGAACTTGCCTAAATGCATTTTCTGCAAGCGGTATTTTATGGAAGTGTGTAACACTCCTATTCCGTATTTGGTGCTTCTGCGGAAATTTATGGACGAAGCATCGGTAAAATATTTTGTCGGACAGGTGACTTCTGCAATTTCGAAGCCTGCAAAAAATATCTGCGCAAGCATCTGGTTGTCGAACACAAAATCGTCCGAATTAGCATGAAAATTAATATGTTCGAGCACTTTTTTTGAAAAAGCACGGTAGCCTGTATGGTATTCTGATAATTTTTGCCGCATCAGCACATTCTGAAACAGGGATAAAAAGCGGTTAAACACATACTTGTAATATGGCATGCCGCCGCGCAACGCCCCTCTTCCCAGGATCCTTGATCCCAGCACCACCGGAAACAAATCATTGGCAATGATGGAAACCATCGCAGGGATCAGTTTCGGCGTATATTGATAATCCGGATGCAGCATCACCACAATATCAGCTCCAAGGCTGAGTGCCATGTCATAACAGCTTTTCTGGTTTCCGCCGTAGCCTTTGTTCTTTTCATGTTTTACGACATGTTTAATTCCCAGCTCATGAGCTTTCTCCACAGTACGGTCCTTGCTGGCGTCATCCACCACGATGACATCGTCCACTATGTCGAACGGGATCTCACGGTAGGTGATCTCCAGGGTCTTTTCGGCATTATAGGCCGGCATGACGACTATGACTTTTTTTCCCTGTATCATTTGAACAAAAATAAAATAATGCACGGACATTTCAGATATGAAAATGATTTATTTTGAAAAAAGTTAAAAAAAACATTAAATTTGTGTAGTATAGAAATAAATTTCCGGACATGACGTACAAACACATCTTCAACCAAAACGACACCATTTGTGCCATATCCACGCCCACGGGTGTCGGAGCCATTGCACTGATCCGCATCAGCGGAAAAAAAGCAATCGGCATACTGGAAAAAATATTTGTCCCGACAAAAAAAATATCCATAAAAAAAGCTCCCGCATACAAGCTGCATTTCGGGAAGATCGTTTTCAACGGTGAAACAGTCGACGAAGTGCTGGTAAGTATTTTCCGTGCGCCCCACTCCTATTCCGGTGAAGATATGGCCGAGATCAATTGCCATGGCTCGTTATATATACAGAAAAAAATGATGGAAGTGGTCCTGGCTTCGGGAGCGCGGCTTGCCGCACCGGGCGAATTCACGCTCAGGGCATTTATGAATAACAAACTTGACCTGACACAGGCAGAGGCCATCGCCGATCTCATCGCTTCCACCTCGAAAAATGCGCACGATCTTGCCCTCCAACAGATGCGGGGCGGATTCTCCAATAAAATAAAAGAACTCCGCGAGAAGCTGATCGGGTTCGCTTCGCTGATTGAGCTTGAACTCGACTTCAGCGAAGAAGACGTGGAATTTGCCAACCGTGATGAGTTTCTTCGCCTGGTACGGGAACTAAAACATGAAGTAAAAACGCTGGTCGAGTCCTTTTCACAAGGCAATGTATTGAAAAACGGCATCCCTGTTGCCATTATCGGCAAGCCCAATGTCGGAAAATCCACCCTGCTCAATGCCCTGCTGAACGAAGAACGGGCCATAGTATCAGAAATTCCGGGCACCACCCGCGACACCATCGAAGACACCGTTACGTTTCAGGGAGTTACGTTCCGGTTTATTGACACCGCAGGGTTGAGGACATCAGTCAGTGAAATTGAACAACTGGGCATCGAACGGACCTATCAGAAAATTGACCAGGCACAAATCATCCTGTATGTGATCGACATCTCGCAGACCACTGTGGACGATATTAAGCGTGATCTGTCCGATTTCAGTGAACACATCAGCAACGAAGGCAAAAAGTTCATTGTAGTTGCCAACAAGATAGACCAGCTCATAAAAACTCCCGTAAAATTCAGCGAGCTGGTGGAGCTTGAAACTATTTTCGTTTCGGCCAAGCGTAAAGAGAATATCAACCTGATCACCGAATCCTTGTTGCGTTCGGTTGACCTTTCAGCCACGGCCGACCAGGCGATCGTTTCCAACGTCCGTCATTTCGAAGCGCTGACAAAGACCTTGTCGGCCATTGACAACATTGAAAAAGGCCTGAATGAGCAGCTCCCCACCGACCTGTTGACCACGGATATCCGCTCCGCCTTACATTTTCTGGGTGAAATTACCGGCGAAATAACCACCGAGGATCTGCTTGGGACAATTTTTGGGAAGTTTTGCATCGGGAAATAAACCGGTACCAACAAAACTTTTCCTATCCCCTTTTTCTAAAATTATATAAAAAATAAATAATTTTTTGCATTTTTTAGATTATTTATATATTTGTTGATGTTATCCTTTACTGGCATTTTTAAAGGTAACAAACAATTGGATGGGTTAGTAAATGGATGTGAAGGATGAAAATGGTTATGCATAAGAGAAGGGAAAGAAAAGACAGATAAACTGTTATGACAAAGAAATCGAGTTGAGCATGAAAAGAACAAAGAAAATGAAAGATTTATATATTTTTTTGCCGACTTTCCAAAAAGAAAAACGGAAAGCCGATTTACATTTTACGCAATGCCTTTTGAACGCCTACCGTGCCATCCTTTCGCAATAACCAAAAAGTTAAATCCTGCATCTATTGTATTAAGGAACGTAATTGATCCATTTAACAAATAAAAAATACACATCAAATGAAAAACACAATAATAAGAACATTACTAATTTTTATTTTCATAACTATTGCTATTAAAGCGAACGGTCAAGTAAATGCAATTTGGGCAAGTTCTTTTAAATCAACATATGAGGATTTTGCATGTAAATCTGTTGCAGATAACAATGGAAGTGTATATACCGTTGGATTAACTAAGGTTTTGGACGGGGCTAATCTGAGTGTTATTATTATTAAATATGACAAAAACGGATTTGAAGAATGGCATGATGTATTTGATACAATAGTTGCAAACCAAACCAATAAACCAGATATTGCAATTGATAATTCAGGTAATATCTATGTGACAAATAGTAGTAATTTAAGCACGGATATAATTAAATATAATTCCACTGGAGCCAGAATATGGAAAATAAATAATATAAATGACTGGAGCGGTAGCAAAAATATTACACTTGACAACAGCGGAAATTTATATGTAACCTGTTTAAAAAAAATGGCTCTATTCTAAAATGTAGTTGATAAATTTATTCCTTAATTACTATTGCTG
>DAOQAT010000120.1:0-3954 GCA_035354195.1 Bacteroidales bacterium
CCTATTATTTCTGGCAAAGATAACATATTTCATACTTATCTTAGAATAGAGCCATCAATTTTAGACAGGTCGATCTTTTCTCCAACGGAACTTATGATCGCACTGAGTTCTCCGATTACCACCGATTCGATGCCCGGAAACCTGCTGTCCCAGTCTTTGGTGAGCACCGTGTACAGCATATCCACAGCCTCCTGGTATTGGCCGTTTTCATATAAAGAAAGCCCGAGATCCCGGTACGAATGTGGTTCTTCCGGCCTGAGTTTTAAAATGTCACGGTATTTCAATATGGCGTATTCTTTTTCACCAAACTGCTGAAGTTTCCGTGCCAGGATCCTTGACAATTCATGATTCTGAAGCTCAATTTCGGCAAGGTTCGACAGTATTTTCAGGGCGGTTTTACACTGCCCGGCCTTTAAGCAGGCGTCGGCAAATTCTGCATAAAAAGCGGATGAACTAATGTATTCGGGTTTTAACGCGCAGTACAAAAGGTAAATATCTGCTTTCGGCACCGAATCCAGCTTCCTTGCCCATGGGCTTGGCTCCGGGCTGGGGTAATTTTTTTTGTCCGGGTAACCGTATGAATCTTCATGGCTATTCATAATTATGTCCTCATGAAAATACGTGTTATTGTAGCCGTTGGTCTTTATATCGATCACCCCGCCGGTAACATCTCCGAATTGTGCCGGAATGCCGCCTGTATAAACGGTTATTTCGCTGATTGCGGATTTGGGAATGCTTTGCATGCCGGCAACCCTGACGCCATCGATGAACACGGCATTAGCATCGCTGCGGGCGCCTCTGAAATTGATATCCGATCCGTTTTCATCGGCGTACACACCGCCGACAGTCGAAATGATGTCGTTGACCGACCGTCCCGGCATTTTTTCAATTTCTGATGAAAAAGTACTGATGGATGATGTGGCATCCCTCGATATTAAAGGCTGGGAATAATCAATGACCTCAAATGCCGATAATTCAATATTTGCCGGACGTAAGGGGATTTCAATGTTTGATGGCGCTGTAACGGATACTGTGGCGGTGGAATAGCCAATGTAGCTTATATTTATCCGCGAATTTGGCGTTACATTTATAGAGAAATTTCCGTCAATGTCTGAGGTTGTTCCCGAGGTATTATCTGACGTTACAATTGCCGCGAATGGTATCGGCGTTCCTGTTTCCATATCTACGATCCTGCCTGTTACGGTGATGCCCCCGGCCTGGTTGCCGGGAATGGTCCGGGTGGTGGTTTGATTTGCAGCCGTATTAACGGGAGCAGTTGGGCTGTTCGCATGGTTGAA
Source organism: Bacteroidales bacterium (assembly GCA_035354195.1). GTDB lineage: Bacteria > Bacteroidota > Bacteroidia > Bacteroidales > CAIWKO01 > CAIWKO01. Next base: position 1,299 of record DAOQAT010000120.1, read on the forward strand.
AGTATCCGTAATGGCTGGGTTGGTGAAGGTTGCTGTTCCTGAATTCGTACTTGTTTTTATTTCATCGTACCGGCTCAATCCGCTCCACCACTGTGTTTTTTGCTGATAATTTTGTAACAGGCGGCCTATTTTGGTGCTGAAATTTTCTTCGGCCTGGACTTTTTTTTGCTTCAGCAGCGCAAAATATTGTTCCTGCATCTCGACCGGCGGAAGGATTTCGTATAACACATAATCCCTTATGGAATCCAAAACGATCAGCGAAGTATTGTGCGTTACGATGGAATATTTCTTACCTGTTTGGGTTATTTCAGCATCATTATTTTTAAAGTCCACCTGAAGGTCTTTTATTTTTTTCTGTGCCCATATCCGTTCAACAATGCCGTTTGTAGGCAACGAGTCCTGTGGTATTGAAATTACTTCGGAGGATGTGATCGTATTGCCATACCCGAAGTTGAGCGTTATCGCGGCTCCCGGCTTTTTAGTAATACCGGCAAAAGTTACGTTGCCGTTGCAGATTACAGGCATGGACGGGTAAACATCTTCGATGTCATTCGTATTATATTCGGCCGAAATAAAACGGAGGCAATTGTTTGATAGTAGTTCAATTGCTTCGCCGTTATTTAATTTTGCCAGGTTGATATATGCGCCCGAAGTTCGGTTTGCCATATAATTCAAATAGGAGTGTTCTGCCGTATTGGAAGAATTGATAGCGGTCACCGGCGTTTTCGAAAGCGTGATTTCTGATTTTCCAAAATTGCTGATCCCATCGCTGAACAGCAATATTTCATCGCATGGGAACAAATTGAAATCGAGCGTGCCAAGCTGGGTGCCCCCGTCATAAAAGGTATTTTTAATGGCATCCAAAAGGCCTGTGCAGTTACCGTTGATAATTTCAAAGTCCATGATCGTATCCACTTCATTGCTGAACAGTATAAGTTTTGTGTGCATGTTGTTGCATTTTTTCAAATAGTTTTCCAGCAGCAAAAGCTCCTTACTGGTATCCCTTGACGTTCCTGATCCGGATGCGTCCCAATAAATACAAAGGTCTTCGGGTAATTTTTTTGGCATGGACAGAAGCGGTTTGCAGATGTTTATGTAAAAAAAAGATTTTTCGTCTACCTTTCCCGCTTGTGCATAAACGAAGTTATTTCCGGCAGATACCGGAATGCTGATCTCCAGGTCGTCCTGAGCATGGTAATTGTCTTTGGCAAGTTCTGCTTTATATGAAACAATGTCTTTATTGAATTTCAACTGGTCCCATGCAGTTGATTTTACGATGGGCAGGTTTTTGGTGTTGAACACCCTGAAATTTATCAGGAACAGATTTATGGCAGAACTGAATTCAAGGGGGATTTTGTATACATATGCATTGTCTTCGGTTTTTAATTCCTGTTCATACGCAATCACAATTCTTTTTGTACCTTTTGCAGGGATAGGGAAGATGCGTGCTTTAAAATTATTTCCCGGAGTCCATTCCAGCAATGCCGGATCGATGCGCCGCCGGACGATGGCTTCAAAAACTTTCTGCCCTTTTTGTTTTTCAACCACCACGCCTTCGCGCAGTTTCCCTTTGATCTCCATGGCAAACCGGCTGACGGTCTGGCCTTCGGCAAGAGGAAAAACCAGTTCGCCTTCTAATTGCCTGTTGAGGTCGTTGAAAAAGGTCATGTCCATGGTGGTAACGGCAACATTATCCACCACTTCAACTTTCAGCTCAAACTTGTCAAGCCTTAAAGGCATTTGTTTCCCGGTTTCGGGATTGCTGATCATGATGCGCGGGCCGACAAGCCTGATGCTATCAGGGTTTTGTGAAAATGAAGCCATGCATAGCAGTTGAATTGCTATGGCATACAGAATTTTTTGGTAGTGATTTTTCATAGGTGTAAAATTTTTACCAAAAGGTTTGGCTGGTTTGTTTTACTAAAATATACAGGCAGATTTCATGATAGCAATAGATAAAGTTATAGTTGCTTTTTGATAAGTAAAAGGTGGTATTTTGCAAGAAAGCGGAATTTTGCAATTTGGGAAGGCTGGATGTCAGGCAATATTTGCAATGTTAAAAAATGAGGTTTCTCCAAAGTTTAGGTTTTTGTGTATTTACCTTTTTGAATTCTTTGTGGCTTCCTGCCCGTCTGGCGGACACAAAGGACTTTTTAGCCAGCCTCTTTTTTATGTGGGGCAGGTACTTGAAAATATTAATGAATGGCAAATGCCAAATAACCAAAAAGAAAATTTTAGTCCTTCACACAGCGGACCGAAAACCCCCAATATTTGCGTGTGTTTCTCATGTGTGAAAACTCGAGTGGGGGGATTATACCTAAGCTCCATCCGACGTGGGTTTTCCATTCAGTCGAGCACCAATAGTGACCAAATTTTCCGAGGTCGCCGTATTGCCCTTTTTCGTCGCGCCAGCCGCCTAAAAGAGCATTAAAACCAGTGCTGCCGCCTTCTTTAAGTGCATGATAGGCATTATTCCCACTACCGCCCACATTGATTAAAAGTGTGTCAAATTCGCTTTTTGATGGCAAATGCCATCCGCTGGGGCAAACCATTTTTGCGGTTTCCCATGTGTATAACCGGCCGTATCCGTTGCAATTTACAGCACTGTTACCGTTACACCAGGAAAAGTCAATACTGTAATTCAGGTTTTCGGCCA
>DAOQAT010000121.1:0-3794 GCA_035354195.1 Bacteroidales bacterium
CTGACTCCTGACTCCTGACTTCTGACTCCTGACTCCTGACTCCTGACTCCTGACTTCTGACTTCTGACTTCCTCTTATTTCATGCCTGAACTGAAACGTAATGATTGTCGTTAAAATGGAGTTTTTATACAAACGCTATTTACTTCCAAAAACAATATCAATCGTAGGCAACAGATGCCATTGCTTGCCGAAAGGATAGTCGCCATAGCAGAGTTTGTACCCACCTTTGAAACGTGCATTTTTACCAAGGTTACACATGATCGTACCGGTGTTTTCCATAAAAAAGTTATGTTCTTTGACCGGCAATACATAAAACTGCAGGTCGAACATATACGACCACGAACGTTTTATCTTTCCGCGGATATCGGCGCCCAGCCTGAAAGTACAGGTATTGAAAAGATGCGAAGTGCGCGGGTAAATAACAGGAAAATCAACGGTCGCCAATGGATCAAGCTCGCCGTCGTGCATGCCCAGAAAAAATCCGGCACGGGCTGTAACATAAGCGGTGTCAAAAACCTGTTTTGTCACCAGAAAGGCACTCGACAGGGTGAACATATTCGGAAAAGTGAACTGTGGAGATAAGATACCACCGGTTCCCTTGCGGCTGAGCAGTTTGAAAAGCAGGGAATTGTATTGAAACCCGTGTTCGCTGGCCATATGAAAACCTTTGACGTCGGCAATAAACACCTTGACACCGGCATTCGGAACGACAAAATTCTGCAGCACGTTGGTGCTGATCTCAACCCTGTTGCTGATGCCATAACGGAAAGGTTGCACAAGGCCGCTTTCGTATTTGTTTTTGCGCATCAGGTATGCCGTGCGGTGGCTCCATCTGTTAAGCAGCGGGGTGCTCTGGGCTGCAAGTTCCTGAACGATCAATAAAGCGATGATACAAACTATTATTTTTTTCATTCTTTCTGTTTATTTAATTCAATATTTATTTGGGTAATACCAGTAATGAGCTGACCGGGCAATGATCGGACTCATAAAAAGCATCCTGATGTGTGACGACAGACCCGGGGACCCAGTGCGAGTTTGTAAAAAGATAATCGAGCGTACGGTCGAAAGTTTCAGTCGGACGGGTAGTATGTGTAAAATATGCCGGTTGATTGGCAAGATACACCGAAAGCGGCAAAGCGCATTGATACGTGCCGTAGATCGGCCACAGCCAGTCCTGTTCATCAGTATATGAACTGCCATCTTTATGATAGGGCTCGGTTCCCTCCTGGTGAAAGGTCTCACCCGGGCACATATCTTCAAAACAATAATCGGTCTTGGCCGATCCCGGAGGTATGGTATTCAGGTCACCGCCGGCAAGAAAACAGCCGCCTGCAGAGTTTATTTCGTCAAGTTTAGCTTTGAACTCCTGATAATGCTTGTGCTTGGTATCGTCAGTGGCAAAAGCCGATGCATGGATATTTACGACCGACAGTTCCTTGAAACCGGGTATCTGGACAGTGGCTGTGATCATACACGAACGCAGGTAAAAATAAACCTCTATGCTGCTCTGGTCGCCGCGCAGGGCAAGTTGTACCCGCTGAGCATTATTGACGGGCCAGGGCGAAAGTATGGCAAGCCCCATATCCATGCGGCCCAGCCCATCGCTGGGAATATACTGTGAGCGCCATTCAGGAACATAAGCCGCATAATTGAAATAGGTATGGTCAAGAATATACTGAAGTTCATTCAGATATGAAGTTCTTTTTGAATTCATGTCCACTTCCTGAAGAAGCAGTATATCGGGTTTGATTTCATTGATCTTTGCAATGACAGCGTCAAGGTGAGGAAGCACATCTTCCTGTGAATACACGGTGATGTTTCCGCAGGCATCTCCAAACCATTCCGAGCGCCCAATACCAAAACGTATATTCCATGTCATCGCCCTTATAGCAGAGTCTGGCTGAGGGGCAGGAGTGATGCTGGCTGCCTCGTAGTATTCGGCATCAATTATTTCATCTTCTTCATATTGTGTTGCAAGCGGCTTGCAAGAGGTGCCCAGCAGTCCATAAATTACCACACAGGAGAAAAACAAAATTCCAAAGCGAAAAATATTTTTTATCATAAAAATAGATTTTTAATGATGTATTAATGATGTAAAAGTAACACGTTTTTGACTTTTCTAAAGAAATTGTTTTAATTTTATCTTTTAATATCTTTATGCGTCTTTTTTGCTGCAACTTCGTTAGATTTTTCGACATAGGGTAAACTATGTCTGCAAAATCTGCCTTGTTTCGCTAAAAAATCCATCATAAATCTTATTTAACATAAAATCAAAACAGTTTCTAAAGGAAAAACATAAATTTGCAAAAACAAAGAATTTTTTATCAGGGTAAAAACAGTTTTAGATGAATAAAAAAACACCTTTTTTTATTGTAGTATTATTGTTTTTTGTTTACAGCCTGCCTGCGCAGGAGGTCAGGAAAACTCCTAAAGGGCTTGGCATTGACGCTGGTATGGGCTACAATATGATGACGCGTACAGAAAAAACAAAAACAGGAGCGGATTCGGTCAATAATTATAATCGTTTCTGGATGCAGCCCTGCCTGCGGCTTCATTACGATATTAATGTAAAAAACTTTGGAAAATCGAACAGCCTGAAAATAAAGACTATTTTAGGTTATTACACTTTTGGTGGCAAATTTGAACGGCCAAACGATAAAGGGGAATACGATATCTATTCATTCGCTTCTTTGGAAGCCGGAGCCGGCTTATCTGTTGATATAATTGAAAAGTTTCAGGTAAGCCCGATGATAAAAGGCCATTATGTCTTTTCCCCCATGAAGCGCTATATCAGGGAAACCACCAGGCCGGCAGATAATATAAAAGAGGATATATTTCCGTTCGGATGTAATATCGGATTACAACTCAGGTTTAAATACAAGCATTTCACTATCGGAGCGGAAGGCTGGTACGGCCTGGCAGATATCCTTAATTCACCCGGCTATGTAGCCAAAGAATCAAATTTTCGTGTGATGCTAGGCTACGAGTTTTAGTAAGCAAAAAAAAGCCTGAATAAAAAATATTCATACAAACCATCATACTTTTTCTGCCCGCGCACTCCGGAAAGGAATAAGCATAGAATATGTTTCAAAATTGTTAGGCCATACCGGCATCAAGGGAACCCAGGTTTTTGCAAAAATTGTCAATGAAGATATGGATAAGGCTATGGAGGTTTTAATCATTAATTCTTTTTTATACAATTTTCTTTTTATCATTTTCTTATTTAAGTAACTGTCTTCACAGGTCTGGTAGGACTTTCATTAATTATTATTTAACCCTAAAAAATCAAAAATTATATAAGTTATTACCAGGGATACCGTTGCTTATGATATGCTCTTAGCACGGAACTCCAGCTTTATCAGATTTACACAATTCAGTTTATGGATGCAAATACCTTGGTGAATGAATTTGATGTGGTCGGTATTGATAGCGATTATGATTTCTCGGTTGAAAAGAAACGCTCCCGGAAGGTGGTGAGGTTTAAAGCCGGTAATGATTTTGCGTCGAAAGTAAAATAAATAACTTCTTCCTTTTCGTCTAAACTCCTACATCCGCAAGGCGTAGGGGTTTTATTATATTTTGTAAATATCTGATAATTAATTTATAATAAAATTTTTTTTTGTTTTTATCGAATTAATCTTAATTTTATACATTTGTGATGTGTAAATAATTAATAATGGCCAAACAAACAAAACAAACAAGCATCGAAGAAACCTTATGGGATTCCGCTAACAAGCTCCGCGGTACAGTGGAGTCATCAGAATACAAACACGTGGTTCTGGGGCTGATATTCC
>DAOQAT010000122.1:0-2415 GCA_035354195.1 Bacteroidales bacterium
CGTTGAATCGGAAAAAACCAGCGGAAAACTTTCATTCAGCATGGATGATTTTGTTGCCGTCGAAGCTCAGGGTAATTATTGTATGTTCTACATTATGCGTAAAAACGTGGTCACCCGCAAATTACTGCACACAACCATGAAAGCGCTCGAGGCGCAGCTTTCGGCTTATCCGCATGTGATTCGCTGTCACAAATCATTTCTGATCAACATTCACCAGATTTCGCGTGTGAGCGGAAACTCCCGCGGATACGCGCTTCACTTCACTGGCGACATGGATCCCATCCCGGTTTCAAGGGGTTATCAAAAAGATGTGATGCAAATCATTCAGCAATTCCGTGAAGAAATTGCATAACACTTCAAACTAATTTTACGGAATAAAACAATTCGCCTGACCCGCAACATTACTTTCCCATTCTGAGGTTTGATTCTATTTCTTGCTTCAGCGACAAAGCTCCGGGATAAGCCGGATCGAGCGCCAGTACTGCCTCAACGCACCTGAGCGCAGCTTGATTTTTATCGCGCTGCACCAAAACATTCGCGCACAACAAATGATATCCAGGCTTTGACGGATTCAACTCAACCGCTTTCTCAAAATCCGATGTCGCCCTCCGCAATTTTCCAAGAAACTGATATGAAACACCCCGACAAAAATAATAATCGGCTTCATCAGGCAAAATCCGTATGGCCATGGTGAAATCATCAACGGCCGCCCGATACTGCGTGCGGTCATGCTTTTCATTGGCACTCTTAAACCATTTTTCCGCCTCGGATTTTTCCTCCGGTGTATGTTTGTTTCCATCAGTCCTGTTTATCATGGGTAACATAAAATAAGTTCTTACAAAAATAAACATTGGCGAACACCAGCGGTCTGATATTTTGAAAGTTATGAAATATTTTTTGTCAATAAAATAATTTTCATACCTTTGCACTCCCAAAGCAGGGAAACGGGCGTTTAGCTCAGCTGGTTCAGAGCACCTGCCTTACAAGCAGGGGGTCACTGGTTCGAACCCAGTAATGCCCACAAAACAAAATTACCCGCCGATGAGGCGGGTTTTTTATTAAAATGCCTGTTGCGAAAGCTTGCTTTCAGTGACAGGTATTTTAATAAAAAATAGTCGGTACGAAGTACCGGCGTTTTTTGTTTTGATGGCGCCCCCCCCCAAGATGGCTCACGGTGAGCGAAGCGAGACGTAGCCCGGTAATGCCCACCGCATCAGATCAAGGTTTCAGAGTTTTTTACTTTGAAGCCTTTTTTTATTTGCATAACAATTTGCCAAACATTTCGGTCTTTTTTATTTAGGTAAATAAATGTTTAACAGTCTTTACCCGAATTCCAAAACCAATTGAAATGCAAAGCCCCTATTCTTCCCACCACCTTTCGAATTTTTCCATTTCGAATTTTTCGTATTTCACAATCTTTCCCTCAGCATTGACTACACCATAGTAACCTGCGGTTAATGTGACCACTCTGTCATCAGAATCTCCATACAGATCTACCATTCCCTCAAATACGTGTATTGTGGTGCAGCCAAGGGAATCAATTGTTGATGTAAATTCCGTCCCCCTAACACATGCACAAGCTGTGACCATTCTTACTTTTGGACATTTTTTTAATATATTAATACTTTTTGCCCCAAATCCAATTACCTGATCAATTTTATATTGTATTTCTTCTTGGACAATGATTGACATTTCTGACAAAGAATCACTTATCGCGTATAAATTGCCGGCAACTTGCCTAGGTGTGTGTTGTCCATCTTCTTCCGTAATGATTGTTAGTCCCGAATTTTGACCCAATATAACATCTTTCCCCCCTTTTTCAAACGCATAATGCAGCTTCACACGACTAAATGGACCTGTAGCAATCGAATCTCCAGGGGCCAAATCAACTATTGAACCTTCGGTGAGGACCGTTTTTTTTCCATCAGATTTTACAACAACTACCTGACCTTTAAATTCAGTCATTTTGCAACTGAAATTGATTTTCTGAAATTGATTTCCGTTGTCCAGACCTTTAAATGCAACATTCCCGGTACTGTTAAGCGGTTTATAATCCGTCATCATTTTATCATGGGCAGCCTGATTTTTCAATTCCTGCTGCCGCTTTAATTCTTCTTGCCGCCTTAGTTCTTCCTGCCTCTTTAGTTCTTCTTCTCTTGCAGCTTGTTCCTGTTCCTCCTGAGTTTTTGTATCAGCTGCATTATTGTTCGTGTTAGTTTTATCAATACGCGAGCAAGGGGCATTAAAACCTGCGGGATATGGTTTATATCTCTGATAACAATCACAGGTACACAAGTACTGAACGCCATCTTTTACAGCAATCCATGTGTCATCACATGGGATCATTTTCCCTCCATTTTGAGTGCCGCATTGAGCAAACAGACTATTGATGCCTGACATCAAAGCCATACACAA
>DAOQAT010000123.1:0-1933 GCA_035354195.1 Bacteroidales bacterium
CGAGATCAGCAGCAGGATTATACTATTAACTATTAGTTTTTTCATAACATTACAGATAATGATATTAGTTTAATTTATTATTTAAATAATACCATTTTTCTGACTTTGTTATAATTTCCCGCCTGCATGCGGTAATAATAAGTGCCAACACTTAATCTGTTTCCGTTAAACCCGGTGCCGTCCCAAATGATGCTGTGCTTTCCGTTGTTGTACGTCCCCGTAAATGCAGCCACTTCTTTTCCAAAAATGTCGTATATGCTAATCCTTACATCTTCTTTAACAGGAATAACAAAGGTGATTTTTGTGGACACAGCAAAAGGATTGGGTTCGTTTTGTAATAATTGGCATGCTTCGCTGGCAATGGGGGCCATACCTGTTGCACCAACAATTTTAACGAGTCCGGTTTCTGCATTGATGCTCACTTCTTCCAGGTCTTTGTTCACGGCTTCCATTACCGTCATGTCAGAGTTAACGGATACAACGGAAGACTGGCCGGATGTGCCTATAGCCCTGAATTTCATGACGAAAATAGCCTGCCCGTCGTTGATATTTAATCCGTTCAGATTGTCTGTTGCCCACAATACTGTCAGTTTTCCATTGGCAGTTTGTAGTGTTCCATAGTCCATATTTAATGAAACATTGTTGACTTCCATAAACTCAAGTACCGTTGCATCCCAACTGATGGTGAACTGGAAGCCGCTGATAATATTGAAATCCTTTACAGTCACAGGGACTTCAACAATTTCGCCATAAACAACCTGCTTGTCTTCAGTGCTAAAAGTAAGGGTTTCTTGGCTTTGTACTTTTGAAATATAAGGATCCCAGCTATTGTTAACATCACCCAGCTTCATACCGATGAAATTCTGGTCGGAAGCCGCCATAGCGTTGCTATATGATCTGGAATTTTCATAGGGGAAAGGATGGATGGGATCGGTAAAAATAAAGGATGAATTGGCAAACGCCCATAGTTTATTTCCGGGGAAGGCTGTTATATTTTGTAAGATCAATGCTTTGGTAAGAGAAATGTCAATGGAATTAACAGTTCCTGAGCCATTCACGTCGGCGGCAATAATTTTATATGGTGAAGGGAGTAGCTGCATGGAGCCGATATGCCGTTGCATCATAACAATATCGAACGAAGAAATACCGTTGTATCCAATCAGATCGTTGTTCTTGGATGGTGTAATTACCTGGTTAGCGCCCTGTAACACATCAAACTGGTATTGTCCGTCGGCTGCAGTGTACATTGAGTCAAGACTGGCGCCCGTGAGTTTCATTTTAACTCCGTTGATAAAACTGCCGGCTTCACTTATAACCACACCTGACAGGCTGACAGGTAATGATGTTACTGAAATTATCACGTTGGTACTGTCTGTGGGGCTGGCACATCCGTTTACTGTGGCAGAAACATAATAAGTGCCTTCCATAGTGGTAGCGGCATTGGGAATTACCGGATTTTGTCCTGTGGAAGTGAAGCCATTCGGGCCGGTCCAGAAATAATCAGCATTTGCTATGGTGCTTGCATAAAGTTCAAGGTCAGAACCAGTTGATACCGGTGAATTGCTTGAGGCTACCGGCGCCGGCGGAGAAGGAAGCACCGTCATGGTAATAATATTCGACGATACCGGATTTATGGTATTGCACGCATTGGTTGAGGTTACGGTGCATGATATCTGGTTGTTGTTGACCAGCGTAGCCGAAGTATAGGTGCTGGAATTAGTGCCGGTACTCATCCCGTTTAATTTCCACTGGTAAAATGGAGTGATTCCTGCGTTGGCAACTGTTGCAGTGAAAGTGGCAGGTGCGCCGGAGCATATTGTGGTTGCTGCTGTGGAAACCACCACGGACGGTGTGGTGTTGGGATTCACGGTCATTAGTATGGAATTGGAAGAAACAAGTTGCGGGCTGGCACAACTTGCATTCGATAGCATCT
>DAOQAT010000124.1:0-1866 GCA_035354195.1 Bacteroidales bacterium
TGATACCGGATATCAAACCGCCGGGCTATTCCCTCATAGGTTTCAATACCATATTTTATCTGAGAGATGTCGAGGCCAAATAAACGACATGTAGCCGCTGCGGCGACTACGTTTTCGATGTTATGCCTTCCGGGAATTTGTATTTCAACAGGAATTTCATCCTGTTCAAGGCAAATAGTAGCGTGATACCTGGCGTTTTCGATATAAATATCTTTTGCATAAAAATCCGTCACTGTGCTTCCATGATAATGAAAGACACGGTAATCACCATCTGAGGCCTCGGGCAAATCTTTTTTAATAATCAAAGCCCCATCGGAATTGACCTTTGAAGCAAAAGCATGAAAAGAATCGATCAGATGTTTTTTATCGGAATAAATATCAAGGTGGTCAGCGTCAATAGCAGATATTACAGCCAGATCGGGGTTCAGACACAAAAAGGACCGGTCGTATTCATCGGCTTCGGTAACAGCCACAATAGCATTTTCGGAATAAATCAGGTTTGAGTTATAATTCTTGACAATGCCGCCGACGAAGGCATTTACCGGTATGCCGGCCGTGTAGAGTATATGAGCAATCAGCCCTGTTGTGGTTGTTTTTCCGTGTGTACCCGCTACGGCGATCTGGAAAAAATTCATCACAGTATCACCAAGCACTTCGGCTCTTTTCTTTATTGGAATATTATGATCAACAAAAAAACGGTATTCTGCATGTTCTTTCGGAACCGCAGGAGTATAAACAACGAGGTCGACCTGCGAAGGAATTTTTGATACATCTTCATCAAAATGAACGCTAATACCTTCATCAATGAGCTGCCGTGTAAGCGGTGTAAGGGTTTTATCATAACCAGACACATGGTATCCCAGCCGTTTGTAAAAACGAGCCAGAGCGCTCATACCTATACCTCCGATGCCAAGAAAATAATATGTTTTCGCTTGATTTCCCATTATAATTGTTTCTCCCCAAAGCCTATAATAATATCCGCTATGTTATCGGCAGCATCTGCATGAGCAAAGCGGGCAATATTTCCGCTGAGCTTTTCGCATGAGGCCTTATCATTAACCAATCTGATGGCCGTATCGGCAAGTGTTTCCATGGCGTCTGCATCTTTCACCAAAAGAGCGGCATGCGATTTTGCCAGTGCAAGAGCATTTTTTGTCTGGTGATCTTCGGCAACATTGGGCGAAGGCACCAATATGGCCGGTTTGCCCACTAAACATATTTCTGAAATCGCAATTGCTCCAGCCCTGGACACCACAACATCCGCCGCCGCATAAGCATAATCCATCTTAGAAATAAAGGCCATGCTTCTTATTCCATAATCCTTATATGCGGCACAGGCATGTTGTGCTTCTTCAAAATAGACTTTACCTGTCTGCCAGATCAGCTGGATATCATTTTGTTTAAAAAGCTCCAGTTTGCTCATCATGGAATTATTAATGGTGCGTGCACCAAGGCTTCCGCCAATGACAAGAACTGTTTTTTTTGATTTCTCCAGGCCAAACATTTCCATACCTGCATCTCTTTTACCCTGCAATATGCACACTTCCTGTCGTACGGGGTTGCCGGTAAGGACAATTTTTTCTTTCGGGAAAAATTTTTCCATGCCTTCATAGGCAACACAGATTTTGTCGACCTTTTTTGATAAAATCTTATTCGTTACTCCCGGAAAAGAATTTTGCTCCTGAATTACCGTAGGAATATTCCGTGATGATGCTACCCGCAGTACCGGGCCGCTGGCGTAGCCACCAACGCCGATAACGACATCGGGGTTAAATTGATTTATAATTTTTTTTGCCTTTTGCAAGCTCGAAAAAAGCCTGAACAACGTTGAAAAATTTTTCAGGGTGAGTTTACGCTGAAATCCGC
>DAOQAT010000125.1:0-1746 GCA_035354195.1 Bacteroidales bacterium
CTATTTTCAAATAAAAATTCAGAAATATGCAGATTTGTCGGTTGATAGTGATTAAAAATAAAAAATGCCTGAAAATAAATTTTCACCCATTGACTTGCTGGCAGTCTTTAAGAAAACCTAACTCAAAACTGAAATCATGAAAATCATCTCAACCTCAATATTATTAATCGTTACCTTGCTTGTTGTTCCTTTGTTTAGTTATTTTTTTGGTGTGACACTCGGGCCTGTTGAAAGTGCAGCGGTGAAAACGCTGATAATAATAGCTGCTATCGTCATTGCCTATACATTCATCGTGGGAGAGATAACAGGCAACAACAGCCAGGTAGACAAGTTGTGGAGCATCGTGCCAATAGTCTACACATGGGTAGTGGCCGCTTATGGCAACTATTCGCCGCGGTTGATCCTGATGAGTTCAGTAGTAACACTCTGGGGCATTAGGCTGACAACAAATTTTGAACTTAAAGGCGCCTATCACTGGCGTTTCTGGACCGGCGAAGAAGACTACCGCTGGCAGGTCTTGCGTCAAAAACCCGAATTTTCTCCCCGCTGGAAATGGACACTTTTTAATCTGTTTTTTATTTCTGGTTATCAGAACATATTGATCTTGCTTATTACCATGCCCACCATTGTTGTGCTTCAGAATAATGCCGGGCCGCTGGGGATTTTCGATTACGTGGCCGCTGGGCTGATGCTGTTTTTTATTGGATTTGAAACCATCGCCGACATCCAGCAATGGAACTTTCAAAGCAGAAAAAGTGCAAAGATCAAAGCGGGGGAGGAGTTGACCGGCGAATATAAAAAGGGATTTTTGGACAAAGGTTTGTGGGCTTACAGCCGGCATCCCAATTATTTTGCCGAACAGGCTATCTGGATATGTTTTTATTTCTTTGGTGTGGCCGCCGGAGGATACTGGCTTAACTGGAGCATAGCAGGCTGCCTGCTGCTGATCGTTCTTTTTCAGGGCAGTTCCAACTTTAGCGAAGAAATAAGCGCGGGCAAATACCCGGATTATAAAGCGTATAAAAAAATGGTTTTAAGGTTTTTGCCAATTAAGATATCAAAAAAGTGATCCTAAACAACAAACTTGGCAAATCATTCGGGCCGGTTGGCTCTTTTTCAGGAGTGATCTTGTTCGTTGCAGGATTTGTATTGACATTTTTTTATATATCCGGACTGGTCCTGGTTTTGGTCGGTGCATTTGTGGGTTTTTCTACAGAAAGCGCCCTGGTCGATCCTGAAAAAAAACGTGTCAGATTTTCGAACAACTTGTTCGGGATCATAAGAACCGGCCGATGGATGAATATAGAACCGGGCATGAAAATAAAGATCAAAAAATCTGATATGATGTGGCGGACATATAGCAGGGGCAACAGAACCCTTGATATTGCCAATGATGATTTCAGACTGATCCTGATTGGTTCAAACAATAAAGACATCATGGAAATTAAAAAGGCTGATTCCATAGATGCTGCAAAACTTGATGTGGAAACCTTATGTGCCCAATTGGGGCTAAGCTCTGTATAATTGATCGACGCCGCTCGCGCACGTTTGTAACGCGTGCAAATGAGCAACGGATTTTGTTTAAATCGTTTAATAATCCCTGCAATTCTGCCGGCTATTCCCCATCGGCGGACTGCCTTCTGCTTCCTGAACTCTGCATTCTTATCCGCCGAGACTGACTTCTGCCTTCTAATTTCAGAACTCCTGACCCCGCCTAACAAAAATAAATATTTCCAAGATTGTACG
>DAOQAT010000126.1:0-1589 GCA_035354195.1 Bacteroidales bacterium
CACATCCAGAAAATTTGCCGGCGAACCTCCACAAAGTTTTATAATATCCATGGTGGCCATCGCCAGCCCGGCGCCATTGACCATGCAGCCAACATTGCCATCCAGCTTTACGAAGTTCAAACCGTATTTTCCTGCCTCTACTTCGGTGGGGTTTTCTTCCGAAAGATCACGCATATTGGCAATAATGCAATGACGGTACAGGGCGTTGTTGTCGGCAACCATTTTGGCATCCGCAGCAAATATCTTATCATCAGAGGCTTTGATCACCGGATTTATTTCGAGCAACGACAAATCGCAGCCTGTATAAGCTTTATAAAGATTTTTCAGAAAGGGCAACATATTTTTATAGGCTTCGCCTTCGAGCCCGAGGTTAAAGGCAATCCTGCGGCACTGAAAGGCCTGCATACCAAGAGCCGGATGTATCTCTTCCTTAAATATCTGATCGGGAGTTTCTTCGGCCACCTTTTCGATATCCATACCACCCCGCGGCGAATACATCAAAATATTCTTCCCGGTCTGCCGGTTCAGCAGTATGCTTACATAAAACTCCTTTATGGGTTTCGGTCCCGGGTAATAAATATTTTGTTCGATAAGCACCTTGTGTACCTCCTTGCCTTCGGCTTTTGTCTGTGGCGTTACCAGGTGCATGCCGATGATCTGCTGTGCAAAATCATACGCTTCCTGGTAACTCGAAGCAATTTTCACGCCGCCGCCTTTGCCTCTTCCGCCTGCATGTATCTGGGCTTTCACCGCAAACTTTTCGGTGCCGATGCTGGTATTTAAAGCATAAGCCGCATTTTTTGCTTCTTCGGGTGTCGTGGCGATTATGCCTTCAGGAACACTGACATTAAAAGTTTTCAGAAGCGCTTTTGCCTGATATTCATGTAGATTCATGTTTTTCTTTTTTTAACGATTTCAAAAATAAGTAAAATATTAAACAAAACCATTATCGTCGGGGAAAAATAACAAAATTCATCAGAGGCATAAAAGCCATCCTTTATGAAGCGCAGGACACACTATGGGATTCAAACCTGCTGGGATATTTTTTTCTTTACAAAAAGCCACAGAATGGCATTTAATATTTATTTTCGCAATAATGAACGGGTTGGTTAAAATATTTTGCCCTTTGATATTGTTGTTGTTTTTCTGTCCTCCCGAGATTTCGGCCCAGAAAAAAACAGCTCACGCGGCACGTTTTTCAACGGTTCCCAAAGTTGACGGCATTTTAAATGATGCGTGCTGGAGCCAGTGCGATTCTGTGGAGGATTTTGTACAATATGTTCCGGTTTATAATAAAAAACCTTCACAGCGGACCGTGGTCCGTATCGGTTATGATGATGAAGCCATCTATGTCGGCGCTATGATGTACGACACCGCTCCCGACAGCATTTTCAGGGAAGTCGGCACCCGTGATGACGAGCTTAATGCCGATAAATTTGCCATACAGTTCGACACGTACAACATGCAGACGGACGCCTATACTTTTGTGGTCTGGGCCTCGGGTACACAAGCCGACTGGCGGCAAAACGACGCCACATACAATGCCGTCTGGCAAAGCGCTACAAAAATAATTGATAAAGGCTGGGTTT